>DAOUMS010000009.1:0-1965 GCA_034409565.1 Dehalococcoidales bacterium | reverse complement strand
GCCAGAATTGTGGCCGAGGCCATGATAGGCGGTGGGTCAACTTACATCACTTCGTGGCGGATAAGCAACTGATGGTCGCAGTGACCATACAGGAGTAAATTGTGAAATTAGGTAAGAGAAGCTGGCTCTTTATCGGCATCGGGTTATTCCTCATAGTGTTTGTCAGTCTCTGGATGGTCTACTCACAGCAGACCAGCGTGAAGAAGCAGCTGAAAGAAGAGCTTAATCTGGCCAAGTTAAGGCTGAGCTCGATTCAAATCGAGCAGCTGACGGACAGGCAGAGTGAACTCGAGCAGCAACTGGAGAAAACCATAGCGCAGTCTGAAGCTGCCCGGGAAACGCTCTCCCGGCCGATGAACAGCATTATCATCAGCGATATTTTGTTTAGCACCGCCGAGGCCAACAGCGTCAATATCACCGAGATAAGCTCCTTGGTCGCCAGCAGCGTGGCCCTGGAAGGCGTACCCTGCCTGGCACTGCCCCTCACCGCCAAAATCGAGGGAGAGGTGAACAACCTGGTGGCTTTCATTACCCAGCTGAATAATGACCTCGCCAGCGGTATAGTCAAATCAGTAAACCTGGATATATCCCAGCTTGAGGACAACGGGAAATCAGCCGCCAGCATCCAGCTGGTGATTTATAAGTACGAGGAAAGCTAAGCAATGGCTCAGAAAGTGGTCACATTATACCTTGACGACACCAGCATCCGGCTCCTGATAACCAGCGGGAGGCGAATCAGAAAATGGGCGGATGTACCTCTTGAGCCGGGCATGCTGAAAAACGCGATGGTACTGAAACCGGATGAGGTCGCCGCCAAAATCAGGCAGCTTTTCAAGGTCCGCAAGATAGACGCCAAGAAGGTTATCCTCGGCGTCAGTGGACTGCACTGTCTCACCCGCCCCCTTCTTTTACCCCAGCTACCCAAAGATATGCTGGAGGAGGCGGTACAGCGGGAGGCAAAGAGAGTACTGCCGGTGCCTCCAGAACAGCTGTACCTCCAGTGGCAGTCCATCCCTGCCCCAGAAGGGAAAACACAGGTCTTCCTGGTGGCGATTCCCCGCACCAACGCCGATGCTTTGCTAAATACGCTGCATCTGGCCGGCCTCAAGTCAGACCTGATGGACCTGAAACCGATGCTTTTAGCCAGAATGATAAAGGACACGATGGCCATTATCGTGGACGTTCAGCCAAGTGAATTTGACATTGTCGTCATGGCCGGCGGTATCCCCCAACCTGTCCGTACCGTGCACTTCCCCAAGGAAGGTCTATCCTGGCAGGAGAAGCTTCCGCTGATTAAAGACGATGTCAGCCGGACGATTGAATTCTACAACACCAACAACCCGGAAACGCCCCTCGCCACCCTGCTGCCCGTATTTACCTCCGGCGAGCTGGCCAATGAAACTGAACAGTGCCAGGTGCTTTCCGACGGGCTCAGCCGACCGGTTTTACCTCTGCCGCCACCTTTTGAAAGCCCGGACGGACTGGACCCGAACCGCTACATGGCCAATATGGGCCTGGTCCTCAAGAAAATAGCCCCGACCAACGGCTCCGGGCTTTCGGTAAGCGCGCTCAATGTATTGCCCGTGGTGTACCAGCCTGAGCCCATTTCCCTGACCAGAGTTTTGGCGCTGCCCAGCGCGGTCATTGCCATCAGCCTGCTCCTGTTCCTGGCACTGATGACACAGAACACCTCCGCTGACATCACCGAAACGCGGGGGCAGTTGAACGCCACCAGTCAACTGCTGCAGCAAAAAATGGCTCAGGGCCAAAAATATAACAACGCCCTAGCTGAGCTACAGCAGAAGATTACCGGTGCGGAGACCTCCGGCGGCAATTTCGCCGCCGCGGTGTCCAACCTGGAAAAACAGAGCCTTGAAGTTAACGGCGATCTGGAAGTGACCGTCAACAGCCTGCCGGAAACGGTGCACCTGACCAATATCAACCACAGCAGCGATGCCCTGACCT
>DAOUMS010000008.1:0-199265 GCA_034409565.1 Dehalococcoidales bacterium | reverse complement strand
TATGTAGAGTACGCCAATGTCATACCAATGTCAAACCCGTCGACAGTGAACAATAAGGTAGAAAGTTAAACGGAGATTACACTCAAGCTCATTCTTTTTATGGCATGCCCTTAATCATATCAAGCAGCTTTTGAACTTGTTGACGTATTTGATACACTAAATAGTACTGGAAGGAGGTAAGAGAGTTGAGCAACGAGACTGAGGCATCCAAGAAGCGATGGGCAAATAGTGGACTATTTATTCCAGCGGGTTTGTTTATTGGCACGGGGATTGGTTGGGCGCTAGGGCACCTTGTGCAGGGTCTTTTCATTGGTTTGGGCGCCGGTTTTCTAGCCATGGCAATAACGCGGCTTATATTTGGCAGGTAAACTCAGTATATTTTAGGTAAAGTAACACTGGTTCGAATCCACCCCGTGGCCAGTTATTATTACTCCCCTTACCCTCGATAGCATTGCTCACTATATCCGCGCAGGCAACAAGGTAGCATAAGTTTGCGAGGCCGTCTCGAATTTGAATACAAGAATCCATTGTGGTATAATTCAGCATAGTTGAGCGGTTGTAGAGGCTGGGTTGGACTTGCTTGTTTTGTTCTTAACCCCCAGTTTTCAAGTTTTCACTCTTGACGTTCCTATCAACGCGTTTAACCAACTCTTTTGCTCATGGCGGCTGATGCTTATTTTTAAGAAAGGAGGCGAAACATAGAGATTAAGGCGGAATCTATAGGTAAAGGGAGATGGCAGACGGCAAGCCTATTGGAGAGATTTTTCGCAATTGTAATTGTGCTCTCTCTTATAAGTGGTGCAAGTGTGCTGTTCTTACAAGCAACCGGTTTAACCAAATTTTTCGGGTTCTTAGGCTAGGCTTAGCCTAAGAATCTGGGTTTGGGATATTAAGAGTAAGCCTCGATTTGTACGAGGCTTAATTATTTTTTCGGCGCTCTTAGGGGCTGCCTGGAATCTTAAATCCCTGGTCGGCGATTTAAATCCACACGCGGCCAGCTTTTATCAGCTTCAATCAAGATAAGAACCTAATTAAGAAAACCGCAACGCCGGCAACAAATAAGACACCGCCTGCAACGATGGAAATAATTCTTGTTTTCCTTTCTCCAGAAGTTAATTCAGACCAGGGTTTTTGCTTCCTTCCTATAGAAATGCCAATAGCAATACCAGCTCCAAGACCTATGGCTAAACCAATTGCGTATCCTTCCATTACACAAACTCCCGTTTCGATTTACCTCTATTATAACTGATGTATTTCATCTTTTGCCTATTTGAATCTACACCTGCCAGTTAGTTTTTTAGCCTATTCAAACTCATTCTTAGATAATGCCGTTAGTATTGTTGCTGTAATTCCGACTGGTAGCCCACCCAGTAACGGAATTGAAGCGAATATCGCAGTAATTGAACCAGCAAGTGCCAAACCCCATATCTTTCTTTGGACTGCATATATACCGCCTACTAAAGACATTATTGAAAAAATGGCTAAAGGAACAGCTATACCTGTTAGAAGAGACGGGACAAACTTAGGTATATACTCCATTCCAGGGATATAAAAACCTCCAGTGATACCAATAGCGATAATCAAACCAACGACTGAAATTAGACCAACGGCTCCGGAGATTATGTCTAGAATACCTGCCACTATAGGCTTCCATGTCTTTTCCATTTTACTTCTCCTAATTTTACCTTCGTCTGGAAATCGCTATCATAGTTATACCGAGTATAAGAACTGCGATAGCCGGAGCAATAGTACCACCACTTGCACCAGCCAAGAACATCCATACCGCTAAGGCAACACAGATGACTCCAACAATGAATCTATCTTTTCTCATTTGTTCTCCTTGTTGTATTTAATTACGATGAAATTCGTTCATCACCTAAATCCTCAATCTTATTTCCTCAGGTGTAACACTATCTACTAAAATAGTCACATCGTCGATTCTAATTGTTGTCTGTCCAACTGGGAAAAACAGATTCCAAGCATAGCCCCAGCCTACATAAGGCGCGAAGTCCCGTTTTCTTTGAGCAATGGAGTACACTTTGTCGGATGGCATACCAGCATAAACAATGCGGTCTTTACCACGTTTTAGATGGAAACTATCTCCAACCGATAACACTACTGAATTATCCATGTTCCCTCCAATAAAAAATATTACAAACCTGACCTATTATAGTGTATTGAGTTCTAAATTTACCCCTAAAATATGTGCCCATTCCTGTTGACCTTCTACTGCCTTCTGAAAATTGACGGAAGCAATTGTATAATATGGAGAGGGAGTATAACATGAAAAAGATAGGCTTATCATTAGTCCTTATATTTATACTACTTATGCTTCTTGGTTGTTCTAAGACTCCTACCGTTACAGGAACCATAATGTATACGGAGGAAATAGCCCTGCCAGCGGAGGGTGTGGTAGTCGCCGTCAAGATTGAGGATGTATCTAGAGCTGATGCTCCCGCAGTTACAATTGGGCAGCAAGTTATTGAAAATCCCGGTCAGGTTCCTATACCCTTTGAAATCGAGTATAATCCTGCGGACATAGATGAACGATATGTTTATGCATTACGTGCGAGAATAGAGGTTGACGGGAAACTCTGGTTTATAAACACTAGTCGTTACGCAGTTATTACGAGGGGTAATCCCACTAATAATATTAAGCTCGTGGTACAAAAGCAGGGTTGATATTCATATGGAAAACCGAAATCGGTCATTGTAAGCCCTTGGTCGGCGATTTAAATCCACCCGCAGCCAGTTTTTGTTTTTGGTGCGGTGGAACTCTGGGTTAACAAAGGAACTATACTGGCCCGCTCAATGCCAAGTAGAAAAGTAAGACACCTATCACCGGGCATCGCAACATCAGCTGGATAGATAACAAAACATTTACCGCGACCTGGCGCAATTTTTGGTTTGCCAGCCCCTGGTTAACCTATAACGAGCCTTGAGTCTTATCCTTCGAGTTTACGCCTCACCAGCATCCAGAACCCAGCACTAATTGAGGAACCTATAGCGATAGCGTAACTGATCCAATACCCATCTGGAGGTGTAGCCCCAAGATCCCACAGGTACCCCTTAGCAATACCGCCGAGGATGAATGGAAACAGGAATGCAATCCAAGCGCAGATCCACAGTGTCCATACGGCAATAGTGGCCAAAGCTTTGAAGATGTTAGGCATGTATACACCTCCTCGGAAGAATTGAATTTGAATATAGCGCATCATCGATGAAATGTCAATAGGTAGGAAAAGAGGGAGTGAGGGTTAAGGTTCGAATCCACCCGCTGCCACTTTTGTTTTCGATAGCTCAAATGCTTAATCGGTGAACCTGTCTCGGGAAACGCAATTGTCGATGCCGTACTCTCTTTTCACGAAGCGATAGATAGCAATGTCATACTCTTCCGGGTACTGGAATTTCCGCTCTGCCATCAATACGATTTGCCGGCCCAGTTCCCTTGACGCTTTCATCGCGTGCTTATCCTTGCGAATGTCTCCCCTGTTTCTGGCATAACCATAGACAAAATCGGTGGGGAGCATATGGTGTACGGAAATGAAGGTATTAAACAGGGTCCACACGCCCAGATTCCCCAGGCTCGCCCCAACCGATATTACCCCGCTGACCTTGCCAGCTAATCGGTTGCCATTTTGGTACAGGGCGTAGGAGCGGTCAATAAGCATCTTGGCTTGGGCGGTCGCATTAAAAAAATAAACCGGCGTGCCCCAGATAATGCCGTCGGCCTCCAGAAGCTTGAGATAAATCTCCGGCACGTCATCTTTCAGGTGGCACTGGCCAGTCTTTTCGCAGGATAAACATCCGTCACAGGGTTTTATGTCCTTATCCCAGGTGGTTACTAGCTCAGTCTCTGCCCCGCAATGCTGTGCCCCGGTCAGGGCTTCCTGCGTCAGAATTTCAGTATTGCCCCCTTTTCGAGGGCTGCATACTATACCTAGAACTTTCATTTTAGACCTCCCACAGCCAGTCGTTGTTTTTACACTACGAAAATTCGTCTTTTGACAGAGCAATCAGTACTACCGCTGGTATCCCCAGGATAATTAGAGATAAGGCAGCGGCAATTGAGCCAGCAAGAGACCAGCGCCACTTTTTCCTCAGTAAGGCGAGTATGCCACCAGCTACGGCAAGTACGGCAATTACGGCAGCCGGTATGGACATGCCGAAGATAATACTTGGCACAAATGGCGGCATATCTCCTTTGCCAATACCGCTACCCGGGTCTCCAAAACCGATAGCATAGCTGGCAATTCCCAGTAAACCAAGCAGTCCGGAAACAATAGTTAATATGCCGCCAACTATCGGTTTCCTTGTTTTATTCATGACAGTTGAAATACACCTGCGGTCAGTTTTTGATTTTTAGCCGATTTCTATAATGTTAAGCACCTGGCTTGATATAAATCAAGGTATCCTGGCTATTCTTTTTTCTTGCTGAAACCGAAGATGTATATTATGGGCAGAATGCCCAGGGTATTAAAGATGAACAGGCATATAAACCAGGCTAAGTGCTGATTCCCGCCTGCCCTCCACAGGGCTATGCCTTTCCAGACCATCTCCCATATTACTAATGCGGGTATCACCAGGCTGAAAAAAATCCAGTTTGGAAATAATGGACAGACCCAATCAATAAATTCCATGTCAGGCTCCTTCCCCTTTTCTATCAACCCTGGATAGAAGGTAAATCATGCTTTCCTTATGCCCTCCTATCTAAAGAAAGCTAGCGCGAACCTAATTACCGACAGTTTTTTATTTTTATACAGTCCACGTGTTACCGGCTAAATAGCTTCCAAATAACGGGCACCGCTATTACGCAGGCAATAACTATAAATATCCACCATGTCCATGTAGATAGCCAGTTTGCTAATAGTACACCTATGCCTACCCCACCGAGAACTTTAGCGGTGACATACAAGAGGGCGTAAGGATTTGGTAAATTTCTCAGCTTCTCTATCTTGTCAACATACCAGCCCACTGTGCTCACCTCCTGAACCTTGATGTAATGTGCAGAGATTATAGCATTGTGTCTGGGTTTCGTCTATTAAATATGTACGGCTTATGCTGCAAGGCTATTGACCTTCTGAAATACCGCTGGTTAGAATCCGCCCGCGGACAGTTTTATTTAACTTCCGGGCGTGTGGAATGTGGTGTCGCCAGTTAACTGTAAAATGGTGTTGGTGGAAGGTAGCCTGAAGGTGTAAGCCGCCTGCTCCGACTTAATCATCGTATAGGCCGAATATTTCAATGAAGGCATCAATACACTTGAGTAAATTCAAACCTCTTTCAGTTGCCTGATACGTCACTGATGGATTACCTGCTCTCACAATGCCAAGGTAGCCTTGTCTGGTAAGGAAACCCAGGTACTTCTTCATCTGAATATAGCTCATATTAGCGCTGTACATAATCTTTGTCTTGGCCGCGCCATCCGCGCCTATTCTCAACATCTCGGCGATTATTTCAACATCGGAACGGCGCTGGTTCACTCTCATCAGCTGACCTTGCCACCACTTTAATAACGCGGGTTAATAATACCAGAGACATCATATCTGGGTGCAAAACAACATACGGACGATTTGGAGAAGAGCTTATTCTCACCAGCTTCTACAATCTCTCCATATTTCTATTTTTCGGCCTATTTTGAAATTATTACTTTTCAACCAGCTTCAATGTAGGACAAAAGTACTGCTATTTTATCAACCATTATTAACCAGTTTGGGTTCTGTTAGCTTCAATATGGCTATCATTTATTAATTCCAATGTAGGACTAATATACTATCCTTTTTTTATCGTTTATAACCTTAATGGGTGAAGAGACAAAGATAGAGAAGAAATGAGATAATTTTGAGCAAATTGCGGACTATCTTGGAATTGGGGTGGGATGTGGGGTATTGTGTTTAATCATTGATTGACTGTACTGTGGCTATTACGGTTAGAATCCACCCGCTGCCACTTATTTTTTACTTGTGGGCGTGTGGAATGTGGTTCTAACATGGGGGAGCAACATGACGGTATTGATTAGACGAATGCCAGACCATACCACTTGCTATTTGCCCTTGAGTTGCGTTAATTCTAGCTCGGCATCACTTAGTTGCTCTTGTAATGAACTCTTTTCTAATTCCAGTGAAGTTATCATTTGTTTTTGAGTAGCTATCTCAGCTTCCAATGTTTCAATTTCAGCTTGCTGTGAAGATAGCAAAGATTCCTGACCAACAACTGTGTGTTCAAGATCACAATTCCTTTGTACTAATTTGGATATCTCATCGTATTGGTCATTTATCTTTGTTAAGTAGTCTTCAAGTTGAGGTGTATAGATCAGGTAACTAGCTAAATATGCAAGCCCACCTCCAATTAGCAAACAAGTCAAGGCAATTATTGCTATCCTTTTCATAGCTATTTTCTCCTGGGTGAGATTCTCTGATACGGCAATACAAAATTAGTCTCAAATCAATTAAAAGTCAATACCTAGACAGAAGTGGAATTGGGAACAGTCGCTGGTTCAAATCCACCCGCTGCAGTTATTGGTATGTAGATACTATATCTTTAGGCTGTTATCGGCAGTCAGGCAAATTTTAACCAACCCTGAGTTCTGTGTTATATTTTATACACCATGCTAATTAATAGTTGGGCCTGGTGAATTCTTATGCGCATTAGTTGGAAACGTATTCGTTGGCTGGTGTCATTACCCGTAGCGGTGCTGGTCGTTGGCACCATCGGCTTCATGGTACTTGAGGGTCTTTCTTTTGCCGACGCCTTTTACTTTACGGTGGTCACGATTTCCACTGTAGGCTATGGCGACATATATCCCACCAACCTGGCAAGCAAGATATTTGGCATTGTCCTGATTATCATTGGCATAGGGACTTTTCTGACCATAATCACCAGTGTTACCCAGATGCTGATACAGAGTGGACAGAACCGACTCCGCGCGAGAAGGTTGAACATGATTATCGGGGTATTCTTTACCGAGGTCGGCAACCAACTGCTTCATATCTTTACTCAATATGACCCCCACATTCACGAGATACGTAAGGATTGTTTGCTAAACCAGGACTGTTCTGAGACTGACTTCGTTCACCTGAAGAAGCAGCTTCAGCGGCATGAGTGTACCATTGCGCCCAAATTAATGGACTTGGCAGTGTTAGCCGAATTTTTAACCGCAAAGGGCGATTTGTTACTGAGACAAATAGAAAATCCGGACCTTATAGAGCATGAGTCTTTTACCGAGCTTCTCTGGGCCGTGGTTCATTTAAGAGACGAGCTTATGTCCAGAAATAGCCTCTTGAACTTACCGCAAGCAGATCTTGAACATCTGGCCAACGATGCTAAGCGAGCTTACGGCGCCCTGGTCAGGCGGTGGGTGGATTACCTGCAACACCTGAAGCGCAGTTATCCCTACCTTTTTTCTTTAGCGCTCAGAACGAACCCGTTTAGTGAGCACCCGACCGCTGTAATTGGATAAGTAAAATTTATATTATTTATTATGGATTAACGCGCATCCCTGGTCGGCGGTTCAAATCCACCCACAGCCACTTCTGTTACCTCAATAATAGTTTCCACGTTACCTGTGATATGTTTCCCTCTACCTGGAATTGCGGGTGGTGAAGATAGGTTATGGCATGCGGTCAAAGAAGCTCTTATCCAAGTCTCCTGTATTGGAGTAGCCACGGCTCTCCCAGAAGCCGTGATAGGATTCGTCATCGGAGAGCTCAATCCTGGTGACCCATTTAATCCATTTGTAGCCCCACTTGCTCTCCGCGACTAGCTGGAATGGATAGCCCCGCTCCGGTGGCATGGTGATTTCATTCATCTTGTAGGCCATGATGATATCGTTATCCATAATGTAGTCTATTGGGAAGGAGGTGGTGTAATCATCGTAAGCATGGAAGATGACCGTCTTGGCCTCCGGCAGTACCCCGGCGTCGTACAATATATCGCTCACCAGCACGCCTTCCCAGAGAATATCAACACTCCACCCTTCCACACAATTCAGCCTTACCACCTTCATGTACGGGTCGTAATTATCAATCACCTCGTCGTAGGTAAAGTTCAACGGCTTCTCCACGAGGCCATTGACTTCAAGTTCATAGGTGGCGATATCAACGTACTGCGGTCCCTTGATGGAGTTCTCACGGAAATCATTAACCGAGGAGAGGTTTTTCCCTTCGTATTCTGTAACCTCAACCGTCTGCAGTTCTGTAGGTTCAACATTGCTGATAAACCCCGCCTTTTGCATGGCAAAGGAAATTCCAGCTACCAACAAAAAGACCACTGCCAAAGGTATTATGATATAAAGTAGTTTGCTTCCCATAACATATCACCCCACTTCCAAATTTAGCTAAATTTGGTCTCATATTTAATGGTGAGGCTTTTGGTGATAAACATCAGCGACTTTTATCACAAAGATGGATAGAACGGGTAAAGTTTCATGTTAGAAGTGAAAAATAAGGAGGAATTATAGAAACCGGCCTTAGCGCCGAACCTCGGTCGGCGGTATTTACTATTCCGTGGTGAGCAATTTGACAGGAATTATTGGCCAGTGTTAAATATATCAAAATGTAGACGCCGGCAGTGATAGTCTTACAGATACTTACCTGGTACCGTTAAAGATTTAATAGAAGGAAAGGACGCAGATGTAAAATGAGAGTCGTTACCTTTAAGAAAGACAAATCTGGCAGCAGGATTGGCCTTATACACGGGGATAAAATCGCTGACCTGAGAGCTGCGTTTGAAAAGTCGCTTGCGGAGGAAAAAGGTATTCCGGCCGAAAGGGCAAAAGATAATGCGAGCCAGCAAATTCCTGACTCCATGCTTGACTTAATCAATCGCGGGGATGATGGTATTGCCGGCATTAAACAGGCGTATGAATTTCTTAACCGGTCAGATGAAGGGAGCCTGTTACGGGCACAGTCTCCCGGTGGAGAGAGGATAGTTTATGAAAGAGGCGAGGTTCAGATACTCAAACCTCTGGAAGTATTCCGGGCTTTGAATGTTGGCGCAAACTACAATGCCTATCTGGCTATGATGAAAATCGTTGAGCCATACGAAGGGACGGTGGAAACGTTCTGGGTGCTGCCGCAGACGGTAATCGGCCCTGATGAAGAGATAATATGGCCGGTATCTTCCGGGCAGGTCTCCTGCGAAATGGAGCTGGGCGTGATAATTGGCAAAAAGACAAAACGCGTCTCTAGGGACAGGGCGCTGGACTGCGTTTTCGGCTACACGGTGGTGAACGACGTAACCGCCATAGACCTCATAAAGCGGGGACTTGGCGGGGGGAGAGAAGGGTTGCCCGGATTTTTCTACCTCTGTCTGGCGAAATCATTTGATACCTTTGAGCCGATAGGCCCCTGCATCACCCTGAAGGATGAAATTCCCGACCCTCAGGCCCTGCAAGCGGAGTACCGGGTTAACGGGGAAATGAAGGTAAAAGGGGATACTTCAGACATGCGGCTCAAGGTGGCCGAAATAATCGAGTTCCTCTCTCAGGATATTACTCTGTACCCTGGTGACCTGATTGCTACCGGCGCCATGGCCACTGAGGAATACGCACCTCAGGTCAATGTCAAGATTGGCGATAGAATTGAAATGGAGATAGAAAAAATCGGCGTTTTGAGGAGCCGCATTGCAAAGTAGGTTATAAAGCGTTCGGCCTTCTGATTTTGACCGAATTGCTAATCACCGTTGCCGGTCCCACTTTTTAAATACATTGTTGAATAGCCGATAATTTGTTTACCAGAAAGCCTGTCTTGTTACCTCATGACACAGTCTGACGGTCGGTCAAGCATTTTAAAAAGGAGTCATAATGAAGGACACGGTCTGGGATGCAGGACATATTTTCCACCACTACCTGGAAAGCTCGATACCGGAAGAAGAGTGGCAGCGCATGTCGGTTGAGGAAGCACTGGGAATTGCCGGAGATATTGCCGCCCTCTTCGATGGTAAAATGTCAGCCAGTGAATTTGGTGAAAAGTACAGGTTGCCCAGAAGAAAGTAAAGGCGGTAACAGACAAGTCGAACCCTGTAGTCAGGAAATCACGCCGAGATAATTGCTGGTGAGTGATTGGCCTCGGTTAAAGCGGTTGCTTACCCTCAGTGATTTAATGTCCCTTAAGTGGCCATATAATGGCTCATTAAGAAGAGCATTAGTATCACAATCCCCAGCGCCCCTAAAACGAAAGCAGTATAGCGAACAGTATCCATGACCACTCTCCAAATATGATAGTTAAATGCTATTTTAAATCAGTTAAGTGTCATTATAGCTCTATGTGATTTTTTGTCAAGTCTGCCGGCATGAGGCTCTGGATTTTGTCAGACTGGGCTACTCCGGTAAATGTCGGGCGAAAGACTCTATTATGTAATACATAGCCGTTGCCCCGGCATCCTGCACGCCTATGGTGTTCTCCCGGTGCCAGCTCGCCCGCCCGTGTTTTGACATCATTTGCACCGTCGCTTTCACTCCCTGGTCAGCCGCCGCTGTGGCCGCCTCGAGTGCTTTCTTCAGGTCGCTGCCCCCTTCAATCTGTTTCTTGAATGCGTCCACCGCCGGCGCGAGGCAGTCGAGCATGGTCTTGTCGCCCAGCTCTGCCTTACCCCGCTTCTTGATGCCATCAACAGCCCCTTCTGCCATCTGCACCAAATCATTGCTGTCAATGCTCTCCTTGCCGGTGACCATCTTCCCCGCGCCCAGGAAAGCCGAGGCGAGCAGTGTGCCGAAGGTTGATGGGGACGCTTTGTTAATGCTCAGTCCGCCCCTGGCGAGGAGCGAGCCGATATTGCTCTCACTTGCTGAGGCGAAATACTCTCGTATTGCCTTGCTGCACAGCGCGGTGGTTATGCCCAGGTCGCCGTCGCCAATGACCGCATCGAGCTGTCTTAACTCTTCGGTGTGGCTCTCCAGGTCATCGGCCAGTTTATTCAGTACGGCAACGATGTCACTCGAAGTAAGGTTGCGCTCTGCCATGTCTACCTCCACTGCAACAGGAATGGTGAGAAAGCCGGGGCATCGAGAAGAGCCTTGAATTCATCATTAAGCCTGAGAACGGTCAGCGAAGCGCCCGCCATCTCCATGGAGGTGGCATACTCACCGACGTACGTTTTATATACCTTCAGACCGTGGTCGCCAAGCACATCATGGGCCTTGTTATAGAGGATGAAGAGCTCTTCAGGCGGCGTTGCCCCGAGGCCGTTGACGAGCACGGCGACCTCGTCTCCCGATTTGAAGGGGAGGTCGCTGATGACCTTCTCCGTCATAATGGCGGCGATGTCGTCAGCCTTCATCAGCTTGGTCCGCTCCAGGCCGGGCTCGCCGTGAATGCCCATGCCGAGCTCCATCTCGTCATCGGCGATGGTGAACGTCGGTTTACCTGCCGCCGGTATGGTGCAGGGGCTAAGCGCCACCCCGATGCTGCATGTCTCGTCGATTACCCGGTCGGCAACCGCTTTCACTTCGTCAAGGCTGGCCATAGTATCAGCCTTGGCCCCGGCAAGCTTGTAGGCAAAGAAAAGGCCGGCCACGCCGCGACGACGGTCTTTCTCATCACGAGGTGCCGAGACGACATCGTCCTTTACTATACTCATCTGCACCGGGATGCCTTCGATTTCCGCCGCTTCGGCGGCCATCTCGAAGTTCATCACGTCACCACTGTAGTTGCCGAAAATATAGAGCACGCCCGCTCCCCCGTTTACCTCTTTCGTGGCGGCAAGCATGTCATCGCTGCTCGGTGAAGAAAACACGTTACCCACGGACACGCCATCGAGCAGCCCCGGGCCGACGTATCCCAGAAAGACGGGAATATGGCCCGAACCGCCACCGGTGCAGATACCGACCTTCCCCTTTACTGGCGCCTCGGCTCTTATCAGCGCACGCTGGCTTTCCTTGGCCATGCGTAAGTGATATGGGTACGCTTTCAGGATGCCACTCAGCGTCTCCTCCACCACCTGATATGGGTCGTTAATCATTTTTTTCACTGCCGTGCTACCTCCTTATTCGGCAAACAATAAATATTTTCCGGCTGTGGATTTGATGAATAGAGAGCTAGGGACAATGTACAGGTAAATAAAAAAGCAGGAAGGTTAAAGGTCTGGTCGTACTGTACTGGGGCCCATGCATCTATTATCAAGGCTATGGTAGGACTTTACGCTCGGGCTGTCAAGACCTGCTGAACTGGCCAGCCATTCAGTTTAACCGCTCACGCTGATTTTGTTTTCTGATTTATAGTGATACTTAAAATAACATTATAACTAAATAGAAATCTTGGATGGGGTGCAACCTTGACATTAGGGTTATCGAACCAGGTTTATCCATAACTTGGCTAATTTTTGGAACTTATCCAGTGAATCAGAGACCGTTAAGCCATATCCTTGACACTCAGGTGTCCTCTTTCGTTGCAAACTGGAATTATTTAGTTTATAATGAAAATCGGTTTAGTATTGGTTATCATAATATACCGGGTTATGCACCACAGGTTACCTTACACGTCGGATGACCAAATTTCTAACCAAAATAATTAAGGAAGAGAGGAGGTCATCTGATGAGCTTCAAGGACAAGACACTCGAATGTTCCGATTGCGGGAATACGTTTACCTTTACCGCCAAGGAACAGGAATTTTTCCAGCAAAAAGGCTACACGAACGAGCCCAAGCGGTGTCCTGAATGCCGGCAGGCACGGAAGATGGAACGTCAGGGAAGCGGTGGCTATGACTACAGACCACGCCGCCAGATGTTTCCTGTTATCTGTGCCGAGTGCGGCAAGGAAACAGAAGTGCCGTTCGAGCCGCGTGAAGACAGGCCGGTGTACTGCAGCGATTGCTTTCGTAAAGTAAGAGAGAGACGGTAACCAGATTTACCGGAAATGCATATATATATGGGTTGGGCATAGCTCAGCCCATATATTTTTTTGGGGGACACTGGCCGTCTGTTTATTCTTCATCAAGCAGCTTCCCGGCAACGGGGAACTCCTGAACCGGGATTTTCAGTTGCTTCTTGATATCAGTGGCATTACGCGGCGCATACCCGCGCCAGTGGTTGTTGAAGAAAGCGAAAGTAAGACTGGCCTGCTCAAGAGAGGGTTTCATTTTGTCGGCCAGTTCGCTTATCTCTTCCGGGGAATACAGGTATTTATAGCGCGTCTCGCTATCACCGGTCCACCAGGTCTCCCGGTTCCGCCCGTGAAAGCGAAAATAAGCCATGTCCGCTGTCAGCGGAATATCGGCGGCGATGGAGGACGGGAACTTGGGCTCATCAATCTGTACCCAGGCAACGTTGCATTCCCGGAGCAGGTCGGCGGTGTGTGCGTCATCGCTCCAGCTGCGGTGGCGCAGCTCAACGGCAAGGCGGTACTGCCCGAATGTCCGGATTACGGCCGAGAGGAGCTGCTGGCCATAGCGGTCGTTCTTGAAACTTGGCGGGAACTGGGCCAGAAGCGCACCGAGCTTTCCCGATTTGTGGAGTGGCTCAATACTGTGGCGGAAAAGGTCAACATCACGCTGCGATATGGCGGCTACCTCGCCGGCGGCTGCCTGGTACATTTTGGGGTGGGTGAACTTCTGCCATAGCTTCACCGCGAAGAGGAAGTCTGGCGGCGTGCGGCGTATCCAGTTGTCAGCGTAGCCCGGGTTCGGTGGGCGGTAGAATGAGCTGTTTAGCTCCACGGCGTTGAAGAACTGGCTGTAGTACTCAAGTTCATTTATCTTGCCGGCGGGATAGAAGTAGCCGGTCCAGGTACCTTTTCCCCTGGGATAAGACCAGCCCGACGTGCCAATGTAAACCGTGGTTTTGCCAGCCATGATGTTAAATAGCCTTTTCTTTATTTAATCAGGGCGATAAGAAATGGTCAGCAGCATTGGAGGTCGCCGGGTGTCATCCCTGGTGGATAGAGGTGCGACCTTCCGTCGGGTAAATCCGGTGGCGAACCCGGGGTAGGCTGCTTTGAACTGCCAGCCGGTACTGTTGAAAAGGGTGATAAGCTCGGGCAGGCTCCATACGTGGTGGTCGAGCTCGATTAAATTTTCCAGTTTAAAGGTCAGTTCCCCGGTTTGCTTCAGAAAGAACCAGATGTTGTAATTCCGCGATTTCTTGAGGTCAAGTTTCCTTTCCTCCAGGACAATCCTGTCATTGTATCGTGAAAATCCCTTTTCTTGGTAGTTATGGAGCAGCCAGTCCTTGTTCACGATGTCCAGGGCGAAGAATCCCCCGGGCCTGACCAGCTTCAGGCAGTCGCGCAGTATGTTCTCGTTGGTCTTGTTGTCGTAGAAGCCAAAAGATGTCCAGAGGCAGACAATGCCGTCAAACGGTTTTTCATTGGTGAGGACTGAAGCCATATGGCGCATGTCCGCCACCCTGAACTTCGCCCGGTCGGCCACCTTTGCTTCTTGGGCTTTTCCGGCGGCGATTTGAATGTATTGAGATGATATATCAGTGCCTAGGACCTGGATTCCGTGCTGTGCCAGCGCCACGGAGTGACGGCCGATACCACAGTTCATATCGAGGACCCGCTCTGGCTGGAAGCCCTGCTCTTTCAGGTACCTGAGAAGGGCGTGTGCTTCCCTTGGAGCCTGCTCAAGGCGCTCTTCGAATTGGCCAACAAACAGCTCCGGGTGTTCTTTAAAAAGCTCTTCCGTCCAGTGTGCCATAAGATTTCGCCGGGATTAAGTAGAGAGCTTGGTTCACCGCCGCTAGAGATGGCGCCATTTGGAGAACATCAGTTTTTGTTCGTTGAGGAAAAATTTGCCTTCTTCGGTTATATCAACCACGTCAGCCCTGATGAGGAACTGCAAGGCATTCTGCCGGTAATCACGTCGGGCGAACATCCTCTGGAATATGGACTTCGGCTTCAGTTTCAGCTCTTCCATGGTCACGGCATTTTTTTCGCCAACGGCATTCTTCTCCCGGAACGCTTTGATTACCTTGGGGACGGCGCGCATTATCATCCAGTAGGGCAGGAAGATGACCGATAGAATAAAAAGTATAACCAATAAGATAATGAACAGTATGCCTTGCACATCCATAATTCAATCACCTCAATTATTGCTTATCGTCAGCTGCGAACCTTCTTAATTATAGCGCCGGTACAGGCACCTTTTTTATTGTACTACATCCATTTTATTGTTTGCTCATTTGCGCCAGTTGCCCACCAGCGGAATCAGAAAGGCAATGCAGCCGGTAAGAAAGATAATGCTGCCGCTGAGACCCAGTATGTTATTGTCGGTAAGGCTCTGCGCGATGAAGAAAATGGCGCAGACCAGGAACAGAAGCCAGCCCGCAAGGTGATAACGTTTCTCCTTTTTACTGATTAGCAAAACCTCCCCGTCGCCGGATGCAGCGCATATGGACTCATTATAGCACAGTTTGACTTTGGCCTGGCTACCGTGTCTTGACTATTTCAGGTAACCAATCTGAAACGGTTGAGGCGAGGCGAGTTCAGGTCGGCCGCAGGGCGGGCGGGTCAGGTTGCGGCAGGTGACGTGGCAGTTTGCCGTACACCCTTCGATAGCCCGGAATCGACCGTCTGCCTGCTTGCGGGCGAAAGGCAGGATGAAGCGCTCGCAGTGCGGCAGGCCGAGCGAGTCAGACTCGGCGGCGCTGAGTTCCTGGCAGGTGGCATAGGTCATCCCGCTTTCTTCGGCCAGTGTTCTGATAAAGCTGTGCACCGCCAGGCGTATATCTTTCCGCAGCAGATACCCCTGGCTGCTGCCCCCGCGCTCATAGCGGTATTCCTGTTCAAAGTGCCGGGCAGCTTCCGGAGACTGGCGGTTGATGACCTGCCAGACTCGCTGCCACAGACTTATACCATCGGGGCCGGTTGATTTTCGGGACAGGCGGCCGGTGCTGCTGACGATGTGCTTTGCCCCGGTCCCGGCAAAGGTGTGTATCAGTGCCTCGACCTTCTCGAACCAGGCATTGCCGTATAACGCCTGGAAAAGGTGGATGAAGACAGGGTCAAAGCGGACTAGAGTGTCAATGCCCAGGGTGGAAAGCTGGCGCACTGCCGCCAGTCTTTGTTCTAACGTTGGTGCCGCCGGCGAAAGCAGTGGCAATATATTCGCGGTGCCTTCGATGGTGATGGCGATGAATTTAGGTTGATAGTTGATAAAACCGGGCAGGTCAAGGAGAAAGCCCGGGTCACCTTTGGTGGTGATGGCAAAGGCGACGCCGTAGTCCATGAGCAGCCGTATTAACCTCTTCACCTCCGTCCTGAGTTCCGGGACGGGCTGGCAGGGGTCGGAAACGTTGGAGATGGAGATGGGCGGGCAGAGGCTTATCCGTTTCAGGTCTCTTTCTACCAGCTCCGGCAGGTTGCGGTAAATTAGTGTTTCGGCAGAGTAGTCCGAGTAGATAGCCTCGCGGGCATAGCAGTAAAGGCAGTGGTGGACGCAGTGGGCCGGGCCGGGTGGGGTAACGTTGATTATCCAGAAGTGCGGGCACTTCCGGGCAGGCGTGCGGTATGGGTAATCGTGCAGCGTGGAGCCCTTTTTATCAATTAGCTTTATCCCGGCCATGATTTAAATTATACATCTATTCCGGGGTCAGGGCTCGGCCTCTTCTGGCAGGCAGGCAAGACTGCTTTTATCAAGCAACGATTATTTTGCCTTTCGGTTCGGCAACGACTTCGCCAATCAGAGCCGCTTCGTCAATACCTTCCCGGTGTATTCTTTCCAGCAGACCCTGGGCTTTTTCGGGAGCGACTGATATGAGCAGCCCGCCTGACGTTTGCGGGTCAAAGAGGATATCGGACATATAGTCCGGAACGGTCTTCTTGATGGTGACCATATTTGAACGGAAGTCGCGGTTGCGGTGCAGTCCGCCGGGAATCATGCCCATCTCAGCGTACTCTCTGGCTTCGGGGAAAAAGGGCACGGCTGTGGCATTAATGGTCATACCGACGTCGCTGCCGTTAATCATCTCGCCGGCATGGCCGAGCAGGCCAAAACCGGTGACATCGGTGCCGGCGTGAACGCCTATCTCCTGCATCAGCTCGGCCGCCTTCCGGTTGAGCGTGGTCATGCTCTTCACAATTTTGGCTTCGGCGTCGGCACTGGCCACCCCACCCTTTACCGCGGTACCGATAATGCCCGTGCCCAGCGGCTTGGTGAGAATCAGCTTGTCGCCAGTTCGGGCACCGGAATTGAGGACTACTTTGTCTGGGTGGATGACGCCGGTGATGGAAAGCCCGTACTTCAACTCATCATCCTCCACGGTGTGTCCACCCACTATAATGGCGTCTGCCTCGTGCACTTTGGCCAGACCGCCGGCCAGTATCTCTTGCAGGACGGATATGTCCATGGTCTTTATCGGGAAACAGACGATGTTCATGGCGGTGAGCGGTTGGCCGCCCATAGCGTAAACGTCGCTCAGCGCGTTGGCGGCGGCCACCTGCCCGAATGAATACGGGTCATCCACAATGGGCGTAAAAAAGTCCAGCGTCTGGATAACCGCCAGGTCGTCGGTCAGCTTGTACACGCCAGCGTCCTCAGCTCTCTCCATGCCGGCAATCAGGTTGGGATGAGAGACTAAAGGCAGATTTGATAATGCTTTGGCTAGGTCTCCCGGACCTATTTTACAGGCTCAACCGGCACCGTGAACGGTCTCGGTGAGGCGTGGCCTCTTCTCGTCAACCATCAGCTAGCCTCCGTAGTGGTTACAGTCAATTAATATTATAGACGTTGGCCAGCCTCACCACAACCGCCCGATGATATTATTTCTTCTCTTCCTCTACGATTTCACAGCAGCCGCACTCACACTGTCCACCCTCAGCGCATGGTTTGCAGCAGTAAAGGACGCCTGCTTTTTCATGGCCTCCGCTGACAATGGTGCAGCCGCAGGTCGGGCAAATCTGTTCTGCCATCTTGGCACCTCCTCTGGTTATTTACCCAGATTATATGCCCTTTGCTGGCGGCGGGTCAGCGACTTTTGTCTCATCTGGCTTGAGCTGGCTTCAGCCGAGCCTTTTGGCCACGATATCCCAGTTAATGTTCTTGAAAAAGGCAGCGATGTAGTCGGCGCGCTTCAACCCGTAGTCGGTCATGAAGGCATGTTCGAAAACGTCCATGACCAGGATGGGTTTGCATCCAGCCGGGTGGCCCACCTCGTGCTCGTTAATCCACTGGTTGAAAAGCTGGCCAGTGGCGTTGTCCTGGTAAAGAATCGCCCAGCCGATGCCGCGCATGGCGCCGGTGGCCTTGAAGTCCTGTTCCCAGGCCTCGTAGCTGCCGAATGCATCTGCCAGCTTATTGGTCACCGTTTCCGGTCTGGGCGTCGGGCGGGCGAGGTTTTCAAAATAGTACTCATGCAGCCGCATGCCGTTGAACTCAAAGCCAAAACGCCGCTTCAGCTCGGCGTATTCCGGATTGGTGGCATCCTTCGCCTGACTGTTCAGCAGTTCCATCAGCTTGTTGGTGTTGTTAACATACCCCTGGTACAGGGTGAAATGGTTTTTGAGCAGCGTTTCACTGAAGCCTTCAATGCCAATAAGATAGCTGTAGTCCTTTGCCTGATGAGCCATAGTGCTTTCCTCCTTCGATAATATTTTCCATTATAGTCGGTTAAAATGTGACTTTCCGTGACTTAAATCACACTGGGTATATTTATTGCGGGAATATAATAGGTCTATGCGGGAGACATGTCAACAGGCATTCTGCTTGACGGATAATTGAGCGGGAACTATAATATCACTCACCATTAAAGTGGCGGCTCAAGTGTGAGGGAAATATGGGACTGAAAGAGTACCGGCGGAGGCGAAAATTCAGTAAAACTCCGGAACCGGCGGGTGAAGTAGGCGCTGGCGAAGGTAATCGCTTCGTGGTGCAGAAGCACCAGGCGAGCCACCTGCATTATGATTTCCGTCTGGAGATGGCGGGCGTGCTGAAAAGCTGGGCGGTGCCCAAAGGCGTGCCGGAGGCGTCCGGCGTGAGGCGACTGGCCGTGCAGACGGAAGACCACCCGGTGGAGTACATCGATTTTGCCGGCACCATCCCGGAAGGCGAGTACGGCGCGGGTACGGTGGAAATCTGGGACAGGGGCACTTACCGACTGGACAAAAAATCGGCGGAGGAGATTGAGTTCAGTCTGGAAGGGGAAAAGCTGTCCGGGGCTTACGTGCTTATTCACACCGACGGCAAAAACTGGCTTCTCCTCAAGCGGAAGGAAAAGCCGTAGAAATATATATTTAGGGAGGCGGGGAATTTTGAAAGTCCTGGGCATTATGGGCAGCCCGCGGGTGAAGGGCAATACCGACCTGCTTCTGGACGAGGCGCTGAAGGGGGCGCAGAGCCGGCAGGCGGCGGTGGAGAAGCTAGTGGTGGATAAGATGAAGATAACGCCCTGCCGCGAGTACTATGGCTGCCTGAAAGACGGCAACTGCGTCATGCGCGACGATATGGACGTTATTATTCCCAGGTTGCTGGAGGCGGACGGTATTATCGTGGCGTCGCCCATGTTTTTTTACGGAGTTACCGCACAGCTTAAGGCACTTATTGACCGCTGCCAGGCGCTGTGGGTGAGAAGGAACGTGCTGAAAACTCTCCCCGAGGCTAAAAAGAAGGGCGCTTTTATCGGCGTGGGGGCGACGCAGGGGAAGCAGCTTTTTGATGGCTCAATACTGACGATAAAATATTTTTTCCAGTCCTTCGGCGCAGAGTACGTTGACGAGCTGCTGGTGCGAGGGGTGGACAAGAGGGGCGAAATCAAAGAGCACCCGGACCGGCTGAAAGAAGCGTTTGCCCTGGGCGAGAGGCTGGTGCAGCGCCTCGGTTAACGTGTCCGCTTATTTTTAGCCTTTTCCTCCCCCGCCGGCCCGTAAAATTTCTTGAGCTTGTCGGCCATTTCCTTCAATGTATCCGCCACTTTACGGTTGATGGTACCTGGAGGGTATTTGCCATCCTTGCGCAGCTTGCCGGCGGGGACGCCGGTGAGAACCTCAATGCCCTCGTCCACTGTGCCGACGGCGTAGATGTGGAACTTGCCTGCCTTCACTGCCTCTATCACCTCGGGGCGCAGCATTAGGTTTCTCAGGTTGGCCTTGGGTATGACGACTCCCTGGCCGCCGTTTATGCCCTTGGCGCGGCAGACCTGGAAGAAGCCCTCGATTTTCTGGTTGACGCCGCCGATGGGCTGGATTTCCCCCTTCTGGTTCACCGAGCCGGTGACGGCGATATTCTGCTTGATAGGCACGTCCGACAGGCTGGAGAGCAGTGCGTAAAGCTCGGTGGAGGAGGCGCTGTCCCCCTCCACACCCTCGTAGGACTGCTCGAAGCACAGGCTGGCGGAAAGAGATAAGGGATGCTCCTGGGCGTACTTCCAGCCCAGATAGCCGCTCAGGATGAGGACGCCCTTGTCATGGATGCGGCCGCTCAGTTGTGATTCCCGCTCGATATTGATGACGCCGCTGCGTCCGAGGAAGGTCTTGCAGGTGATGCGGGAGGGCTTGCCAAAGGTGACATCCCCCAGTCCGTAGATGGCCAGGCCGTTGACCTGACCGACCATCTCGCCGGCGGTATCGATAAAGATGGTGCCGCGCTCGATGAGTTCCCGGATGCGCTCGTCGGGCAGGTTGTGGCGGAAGCGCCGCTCTTCAATGGCCTTTTCCACGTGCCCGGCGTTGACCAGAGAGGCGCCGTCGCGGCGCGACCAGAACTCCGCCTCCTCCACCAGCTCTTTTATCCAGGCGAAACGGGAGGACAGCTTTTCCTGGTCACCGACCACGCGGGCGGCATACTCCACCACCTTGGCCACACCGGAGCGGTCGAAATGGTGCAGCTCGCAGTCCTCACAGAAACCGGCGATAAAGGCGGCGAAGGCCTTGAGGTTGGGTTTCGTCCGGTCGAGCTGGAAATCAAAGTCAGCTTTTACTTTAAATATCTCCCAGAAGTCCTCGTCGTATGCGGAGAGGAGCTGGTAGAGCATGCCATCGCCGATAAGGATTATCTTGACATGGATGGGCATTGGCTGTGGCTTGAGCCCCTGCGGGGCCACCAGGCCAAGCTGCTCGAAGGGGTCTTCGATGCGGACTTCTTTGGTCCTGATAGCGCGCTTCAATGCCGGCCAGACGCCGGGGTTGGTCAGGACATCGTTGGTGCTGAGCAGCAGGTAGCCGCCGTTGGCCAGTTGCAGGGCTCCCGGTTTCAGCATGGTGTGGTCGCTTAAGTAGCCGCCGAAAAGGAAGCGCCGCTCGATTTTACCAAACAGGTTGGCATAGTTGGGGTTTGCCTCGGTGATTACGGGCGGCCCTGCGGTGGCGCTGTTATCCACGAATACATTTACCTGGAAGGGTAAAAACGGGTCCCGGCCGCCCATCATCTGGCTCTGGGTGATGCCAAGCATCGGTGGTGATGGCTCTTCCTTTTCCTTGAAGGCATCAAGGTTATTCAGGGTAAACGACTTGAGGTCATTCAGGTACTGCGTGATTTTTTCCGAGTCCTTGTAGGCATTGAGCAGGTTCTGGAAGAGGCGGGAGATGGTGAAATCAGCCACCGTTTTATCCGTGTTCTGCACCTTTTCCACGGTCTGGCTTTCGATTTCACGCATCTTTTCAAAGTTGGCCCGCACCTTTTTCAGAAGGTCGTTGCGTTTCTTCTCTATTTCTTTGCGCACCGACTTGTCCAGCGCCAGGTAATCGGCCTGGGAAATCGCCTTGCCGTCAATCACCGGAAACAGGGCCGGCCCCACCGAAGTCATCTGTAGCTGGAAGCCCTGCCGCTGTGCTTCCTCGGCGGTCTCTTCCAGGAGTTTCTGCTGTCTGGTCTGGCTTTCCTCCACCGATTTTTTTCTCTCTGCGGTGTACTGCTCGCTGGAGAAGGCCTTGGTCAGTTCCTCCTTGAGTTTTTGCAGCAGGTTGCCTATCTGGTCGCGGAAAGGCTTGCCTTTTCCCTGCGACAGGCTGACAATCTGCGGTCGGTCAGGGTCGGTGAAGTTGTACAGGTAGCACCAGTCTTCAAGCTGGCGCTTCTCCTCCACTTTTTTCCTTTCCACCAGCCGCTGGATGTAGGTTTTTACCATGGTGGTCTTGCCGGTTCCGGTCAGGCCGGCGACGTAGATATTGTAGCCGTCCCGGTCCATGGACAGGCCGAACTCAATGGCGCGTATCGCCCGGTCCTGGCCGACGAACTCACGCAGTGGTGCCAGGGTCCGGGTGTGATTGAATTCAAATATATTGGGGTCGCATTCCCAGCGCAATTTATTGAGTGGAACTTCGTATTTCTTGATATCCATGCCTTCCCCTCGGCTTTATTGGCCTTTTTAAAGAAAAATTGACAATATTGTTATACCACTAGTTATGGGCTTATTCAAGGAGGAGGTCAATGAAATTGGCCTGGTTAATGGCTAATGGTGCGGTGGGAAATCGCCATGGCGGCTTTTATGACGTTTACGGAGCAATTTGACGAAACTGGTGCATGTCCCGATGAAAAACAGGATTATCCACAGGACAAAAGGGCTTATCAGTACCAGGAAAATAATAAAGCCCGCACTTAGTTCCATGGCGCTCTAATCTCCGTATACGCACTGCACCATCACTCTTCTACCATATATTTTATTTATTGACGAATATAAACCGCTTCCGCAATTCTGCTCATTTTGGTCAGGCAAAATACCTAAAAAATCATAAAAAATTTTGTAATTTGGTGGAAAATAAACTGCGGGATGGTGTTGACAAGAATTTAATCATCTGGTATTCTATTCGAGAATTGTGTCCCGAAAGCCTAGATTGAGTCATTTATGCTTATCAGATTAAATTTTTTCTAGCTTAAGACAGCATGAGATTTTTAGTAACGGCGGTTGTTGCCTATTTAGTTTATCTTCTTTTAACCATTGGTTCCGGTACTTTATTTCTCTGGAATGAGGCAGAATTAATCATCGGGGCAATTTTCGCCCTGGTGGTCGCCGCGCTCGTCAAAAACAGGTACCTCAAGAAAAGTCTCCGCATGCTCAATCCCGTCAGATGGTTTATCTGGCTCATCTATCTGTTCCCGTTCTTCTTTGCCATGGCGCAGGCGAATGTTGACGTTGCCTACCGTGTTATCACCGGCCGGATAAATCCGGGCATCGTGAAGATTTCCCCCAATTTGAAAACCGACTTGTCCCTCACCATCCTGGCTAATTCCATCACATTGACTCCTGGCACCTTGAGCGTTGACGTGGATGAAGCCACCAACGACCTTTACATACACTGGATAAACGTGAAGCCGGAAGTGCTCCAGAAAATGCCCCGGGACTACCACCCGATTTGCAACGGTTTCCCTGACTGGGCAAGGAGGATAGCGGGATGATGTGGCTTCCGGCAGCGATTGTGATGGCAGTCTGCGTTATCATCGCCGTCGCCAGGATATTTATCGGCCCGGGAGCCCCCACTCGTCTCGTTGCCTTTGACACCACCAACACACTGGTCGTTGCCATTATGGTCTTGCTGGCTATTATGTTCGACCAGGTCATTTTCGTGGATGTGGCCATTGTCTATGCGTTGCTCTCGTTTATCATGGCACTTTACGTGGCCAGATTTATCGAGGGGAAGAAGTTTTAAATGGGTGCGATTAATACCGTAACCTACATATTTATAATAATCGGTCTCTTCTTTAACGTGGTCGGCGTCGTTGGACTGCACCGTTTCCCTGACATGTACACCAGGCTGCACGCCGCCACCAAGTGTACCACGTTCGGTTCGATATTTATTATCATGGCCGTGATTTTACAGTCGGCCAGCATCTGGGCGATGGAGGGGGCCTTATCATCCCAGTCGATTCTCTCCATCCATTCCGTAATTGCGCTGGTGGTTCTGCTTATCACCAACGCGACGGGCGCACACGCGATTGCCCGGGCGGCGCACCGCAGCGGTGAGAAGCCCGCCAGAGCCGTTATCGATGACCTTGAAGGAAAGGACCTTAATGATTGAAGCTGCCGTATTGCATATCATAACGCCGCTGGTCATAGTCATCTGCGCTATATTTGTCGCTATATTTAGGGATCTCCTGTATGCCGCGATAGTACTGGGGGTGCTGAGTCTACTGCTGGCCCTTGAATTTTATTTGCTGCGTGCCCCTGATGTGGCCATTGCCGAAGCCGGCATTGGCGCGGCGGTAACGACGGCTATCTTTATCATCGCTATCAGGGCAACGAAGCGTATGGAGTAGCTATGAGACAGGTTGTGGCTTGGTTTGTTTTGATAACACTGGTCGCGTTCCTGATAACGGGGGCGCTGCTCATGCACCCGTTTGGTTACCCGCCTTCCGACATGGATGATTACATGATTGCCAATTCTCAGGCGGAAACGGCGAACAACAACGTGGTGGCGGCAGTCCTGTTTGACTACCGCGGTCTGGACACGCTGGGAGAGGCTACCGTGCTCTTTACGGCAGTGACCGGCGTGCTGCTCCTTTTCCGGGCTTTGAAGAAAAAGGAGAAAAAAACGTAGATGCTGTCCAAGATTGTACGCACCATATCGAACCAGCTGATACTGTTTATATTGATTTACGGCCTGTATATCATCATGCATGGGCACGTCACCCCGGGTGGAGGCTTTCAGGGAGGGGCGGTCGTTGCTTCCGGCGTGGTCATGATGATTGTGGCCTTTGGTTCCAGCGAGATTAAGAAATCGCTTCGCGAGAGTCATCTCTCTGTGGTGGAGAGCGGCGGCGCTTTGATATTCATCGGCATGGCCTTTGCCGGCATGGGCACCATCTTCTTCTACAATTTCCTGGTGGGTACCCCCGTGTTCGGCGGTATTCCTCCCACTGGCCCCAACCCGGGTAACGTCTGGACGGGAGGAGTAATTCCGCTGATGAATTTCGGTGTCGGGCTGAAAGTTATCGCCGGGCTTTCCGCGGTGGTTCTCGCCATGGCGCTCTTTTCCAGCGGGGAGGAGATGGAAGAATGATGCCGTATATTCCGTATAATATCCCGTTTATTGCCGTGGCGCTCCTGGTGGGCGTGGCGCTCTTCATCATCTTGTTCAAACGTAATTTGATAAAGATAGTAATGGGCATCGCCATTCTGGAAGCCGGCGTCAACCTGTTTCTGGTGACCCTGGGCTACCGGGCGGGGGGCGTGGCTCCTATCTATACGGTGACGCCGGAAGGCACCATGGTGCTGCCGGTGCCGCAGGCGCTGACCCTGACCAGCATTGTCATCGGTGTTTCCGTGATTGCGCTGATGCTGACCATGGTGATGCATACCTATCGCCACATGGGCGATATTGACGCCAAGAAATCGAGATTGCTGAAAGGATAGAGTTTGGAGTACTTAACCGTACACTCACCAATACTGATTGTGGCTGTGCCGCTGCTGGCGGCGTTCATCGCGCCGCTTATCAGCCGGATAAGCAATAAGTTCCGCGATACGGTTAACGTTGCCCTTCTCAGCTTTGTCACCTTCCTGGTGGCCATTCTGGCTGTAGATATCTATACCGGCGGTGCGCGCGTTTATACGCTCGGTGCTACGGTGCCGGAGCTGGCCATACCGGAGAACTACATGGTGCCGGTGCGCATCATGTTTCAGGTGGACGGCATCTCCATATTCATGGGGCTGACCACAACGATAGTTATGCTGGCGGCGCTGGTCTATTCCCTCCAGTTTTTGAAAGACCAGACCGGACAGGACCGCTTCTACTCCCTCCTGATGCTCCTTTACGTGGGCATGATAGGACTGGAGTTCACCGGCGACATGTTCAACCTGTTCGTCTTCCTGGAGATACTGTCCATCGCCGGCGCTGGTCTGGCCTCATACCGCACCAATTTGGCGGACGCTGTGGAGGGCGGTTTCAAGTACATTGTCATTTCTGCAGTCAGTGCCCTGCTGGTGCTTTTTGCCATCGGCATACTGTACGGGCAGTACAACCTGCTGAGCATCGCGGCGCTGGCCAACACCATGCAGTTCAACACCCTGGATATGATTGCCCTGGCGATGCTGGCCATCGCCTTTGTCATGAAGCTGGCGGGCGTGCCTTTACACATGTGGGCGCCGGACACTTATGCCGTGGCGCCGGCAGGCATCACCCCCATGATTTATACCTCCAGCGCCGCCTCCATGTATGCCCTCTACCGCGTCGCCTTCACCCTGTACGGCGGCCACTTTGACACCACGGCCATCGGCTGGGTAGTTATCATTCTGGGCGTACTGAGCATGTTCATTGGTGTCATGATGGCCATTCACCAGACGGATATTAAGCGCCTGATGGCCTACCACGCCATCTCCCAGAGCGGTTATATGCTGCTCGGGGTGGGTGTGGGGCTGGCGGTGCTCACCGACCCCGTGGCGCTGGCCAACTATGGCCGGGACGCCATGAATGGGGGCATATTCCACATCATCAACAATGCTCTCTACAAGGGTATGCTCTTTCTCACTGCGGAGGCGATTTTCTTCCGCATCGGGACCAGAGACCTGAACAAGATGGGTGGTCTGGGGCATAAAATGAAGTGGACGACAATATTTTTCATCATCGGGGCGCTGGCCATTTCCGGAATTCCGCCATTCAACGGCTTTGCCTCGAAGCTGCTCATCTACGAATCGGTGTTCCGCTTCAACCCGTTACTTTCCGTCATTGCCATGTTTGTGTCGCTGGTGACGCTGGCATCATTCACCAAGGTATTTTACTCCGCCTTCACCGGGCCGGAGATGCCCGCCTACAAAGAGGTCAGGGAAGTCCCCAGGTCAATGCTCATCGGCATGGGCATCATGGTGGCCTGCATCATCTTCTTCAGCATCTTCCCGGGACTGGTGGTGGACACCATCGTGGCCCCGGCAACTGACGCGCTGATTGACCAGGCGTCTTATATTAACGGCGTTATGGGGGCTGTGCCCTGAAAATATTAAGATAGTAAGCGAAAGGTAAAAAGAGGTCAGGAGACAGGGAGTTGTCAGTTTTAACGTACGGATACGCGGTCTGGAGCCCAATCGTCTGGCTGGTGGCGTTGCTTGTCCTGGCGGTGCTCGCGCTCTACCTGAGAAGTCGCGGTCAGAAGCGGTACAAGAAAGGGACGGCGCAGACCGATGTCTTTATCTCCGGCATCCAGGTGCCGCCGGCAGAACAACGCCACGTTCCGGCGCACAACATATACTGGGGCTTCTTTGAGGCACTGAAGGGATTTTACAGCGCCATGATGAGGCCGCATACCGGGATTATCAATGACTATATACTCTGGCTGGTAGCCATAACGGTGCTCACGGTTCTGGTGCTGGTCATGGTGGTTTAGAACAGAAAAAGGATTTCAAAAAGGATGAGTTTAAAAGCGTTTAACCGGGCACTCTGGGTATACCACATGAACACGGGTTCCTGTAATGGTTGTGATATTGAAATTCTGGCCGTGCTGACGCCGCGCTATGACGCTGAGCGCTTCGGTATCATGCTGGTGGGCTCGCCGCGCCATGCCGATGTCCTGCTCGTTACCGGGCCGGTGGGGCGCAGCATGGAGGACACCGTGCGACGCGTTTATGAGCAGACCCCCGACCCCAAGGTGGTCATGGCGGTGGGCAACTGCGGTATTGAAGGCGATGTCTTCCATGAGGCCTATAGCCTGGTGGGGCCAATCGACCAGATAATACCGGTGGACGTTTACGTTCCCGGCTGCCCTCCCCGACCGGAGGCGATTATCGAAGGGGTGGTAAAAGCCTGGGCGAAGCTGGAGACGCTGGCGAAACAGGAGGTGGCATAGGTGGAGAAGCTGACGCCGCAGCAAATTGTGGATAGCTTCAAGAAAGCGCTGGGCGGTGGTTTTGTTGACGGCCAAGTCTACGAGCGTGAGGTCGCCGTCAAGAAGAACCGCTATCGCCGCATATGGATATTTGTTAAGAGGGAGTCGTTCCGGGAGGCAGTCCAGCACCTGTCCCGGATTCAGGAATATCCTCACCTGGTTATCATCTCCTCCAGTGACCTGGGGGATGATGTCGAGCTTATCTATCACTTCACCATATATTACGGATTTCATCTGGAAGAAATCAGTGTGGGGCTAAGAGTTACTCTTTCCAAGAAAGACCTTAAAATCCCTACCATAACCGACCTTATTCCGGGGGCAATTTTCCCCGAGCGCGAGACGCAGGAGATGATGGGCGTTGAGGTGACCGATATACCTGACGGCAGGAGGCTGTTTCTTGCCGGCGATATTCCAGAAGGCGTGTATCCCTGGAGAAAGGATAAGACCGGGCCGGAGAAATATTTGCGGGTCCTGCCGGGTAGAAAGCCGAAGGGGAAAGAGTAAGGAAGGGCAGCAGCGAAAATGGCAGTTAATGATACGGAAAAAACGACCTACACCATACCAATCGGGCCGATTCATCCGGCGCTTAAGGAGCCGGTGCAGCTGCTTCTGGAAATTGATGGGGAGCGGGTCGTTAATACCGATGTGCAGGTTGGTCAAGTGCACCGCAGCATCGAGTGGCTGGGGATGAACCGCAATAACCCCGTCCAGTCGATATACCTGTCGGAGAGGATATGCGGCATCTGCAACATCTGCCATCCCTTCTGCCTGGTCCTGGCGGTGGAGCAGGCGGCAGACATCAAGGTGCCGGATCGCGCCGAATACATCAGGGTTATCGCCGCTGAGATGGAGAGAATCCACTCCCATATCCTGTGGGCGGGTGTGGCCGCCCATGAGATAGGCTTTGACACCGTCTTCTATCTCACCTGGAGGGTTCGTGAGGAAATCATGGACATGATTGAGTATGTCTTCGGCAACCGGGTGACCAAGGCGATACTGCAGGTTGGCGGGGTGAGAAGGGACATTACTGAAGAGCAGCTGCCCCGGATACGTCAGGGGCTGGACTATTATAAAAGCATTTTCGAGCAGTTGCGGCGGATTTTCCTTGAGGACGAGACGGTGAAAATGAGGTGCCGGAACGTTGGCATACTGGGTAGAGAAGATGCGCTGAAGCTGCTCACCGTCGGTCCAACGGTAAGGGCCAGCGGTGTCCCCAAGGACGTGCGGCAGGACCAGCCGTATTCTGCTTATGCTGACCTTAATATCAAAGCGATAACGCCGGACATGGTCACCGGCACCGTGGTCGGTGATGTGTACGACCGCATCATCGTCCGTCTGCTGGAGGTGAAACAGTCCGTTGAAATTATCGAGGAATGTCTGGAGAAGATGCCGGAAGGCCCTCTGCTGACTGAAACCAAGATGCCGAGGCTGTTGAAGTTGCTCACCGATGCCGAGGGTGAGGGCGTGGGGCGTGTTGAAGCGCCGCGCGGCGAAGACATCCACTACGTCCGCATGGAGTCGGGGGTGAGCACGCTCTCAACGTGGAAAGTCAGAGCACCAACGTACATCAACCTGGTGGCCATACCAAGCATACTCAAGGGCATGCAGATTGCGGATGTGCCCATTGCCTTCGCTTCCATTGACCCGTGCATGTCCTGCACCAACCGGGCGATTAGTACGGATAAAGCCACAGGACGGAAATCAATCATTGACTATGAGGAGATGCACCGGCTTTCGGTACAAAAGACGAAAGAGTTAATGAGATGAGCTTACTGGGAAATAGCATATGGATTAATGCCGTGGTCATCATCGTTGGCTCAGCCATCGTTGTGGCCATCGGCGCTATTTTGGGCCTGCTGTACCGGGGCGTTGACCGCAAGCTGGTGGCCCACATGCAGGGTCGGGTCGGCCCGCCCATCGTGCAGCCCTTCCGCGATGTGCAGAAGCTGCTCATGAAAGAAAGCATTATCCCCAGGGGCGCCATCTCCTGGCTGTTCACGGCGGCGCCTTTCTTGGCCATCATTTCCACCAGCGTGCTACTCCTGTATATCCCGCTTTTCGGTCAGCCGGCACTGCTCGGCCGGTACGGCGACGTGATACTGGTGCTGTACCTGCTCATCGTGCCCTCGCTCGCCTTCGTCGCTGGTGGGTTCGCCTCCAGTTCCCCGTATGCCACCGTTGGTTCCCAGCGCGAGATGATTATCATGATGAGTTACGAGCTGCCGCTGGCAGTAGTGGCCCTGGCTATCGCCTGGAAAATCAGCCAGGTCACCACGGCTAACCCGTTCCTTATGAGCACGATAACCGCCTATCCCATATGGAGTCTGCTGGGACCGGTGGGGGTCGCCGGGGCAGCCTTGATGCTGCTGACCCTGGTGGTGGTAACCATTGGCGAGGCCGCCAAGGTCCCGTTTGACATTGCCGAGGCGGAGACGGAAATCGCCGGCGGGCTGCTGGTGGAGTATTCGGGCAGAAACCTCATGCTTTTCTATCTGTCTGATGTCATCAAGGCGTTTGCCATGGTGGCGGTGGTGGTGGCGCTGTTCATCCCCTATAACCTGTCGCCGTATATCGGGGTGCAGGCGGCGCTGCCGGCGGGCATCATCGATGGCCTGTTCTTCCTGGTCAAAGTATTCGTCATCATGTTCTTCAGCATCACGCTGATACGTGCCGGCATGGCGCGGTTCAAAATCTCGCAGGCCAGCTCGGTGTATGTTCTGGCCATGACCGCCATCGCCCTGGTCGGCATGTTGCTTATCTGGGTAGACGCCATGATTTTTTGAGGTAAGATGAGATATGTGGGAAGCGGCAATAACCATAGTTAAACAGCTTTTTCTAAAACCGGCCACCAACCTTTTCCCGGCCAAGTATGCGCCGGAGTCGACACTGGGCCTGCTGGATAAAGTAGCCAAGCAGGAAGTGGCGCTGAACCCGCCGGTGGCGGTGCCTCCGCAGTTCCGGGGCAAAATCGCCTACGACCGGGAAAACTGCACCGGCTGTCAGCAGTGCGTGAAAATCTGTCCCACCCGGGCCATCGAATTTCTGCCCGAAGAGCGCAAGGTCAAGATATTTGTCTCGCGGTGCTGCTTCTGCGCCCAGTGCGTTGACGTGTGCCCGGTGCATACGCTGGCCATGACGGAGGAGTTTCTGCTCTCCAGCTACGATAAATATGCCGATGAGCTCATTGTCACCGATAGCGGGGAACTGCCCGGCTCGGTGAAGCGGAAGGCCAAGGCTGCCGGGACGGATGCGTCATCGGAAGAACCTGAAGAGCCGTAGGCTATCTCCAGAGGCACACTCACTCAAGGACGCTGATTTCACCCAGACGGTCATTAAATATCAGTTTCGCCACGCGCTCACCGCTTTTTTGCACGACACGGGATAACTTGTCTCCAATGGCCGTCCGCTCAGGCTGAATGCCAATGACGTGCACCTGTCCGCAGAACTCCTGAACATATGAGATAAGCGCCGATAGTGGCATAGTATGCGTGGAGAAGGACACGGTCTTTATCTTATCCGGTGGTAATAATCTGACTGACCCCGGGGGCAACCCCATATCCGCGGCGTCAACCAGTATAAGCTGTTCCGGTCGGTGCTGGCGGATGACTGATGTGTAGCCCTCCGGTGCGGGACCGGCATCTATGGCGATAATATCCTGCCGCCTGACTTCTTTAACTTTTTTCTGCAGCCTGCGAGCAACATGCGGGCCAATGTCATCATCGCCGCCCAGAGGATTGCCGATGCCGAGGATTATTTTACGGTTCATCTTTTTATGAGATTGAGGTCGGTACCGATTCTCGGTGTGATAGTATAGTCCCTCTCGTGCCAATGGTCACGTCATAAAGAGGTATATTCGAGCCGCTGGCCTCGATGGCTTTTCGTGCCATGTGCACCAGTCCGGAGCAGCAGGGCACTTCCATGTGTAATACGGTGACGCTCCTGGGTTCTGCCTGGCGCAGGATGGCGGTGAGCTTATTCAGGTGGGCGTGGAAATCGTTGAGCTTGGGGCAGGCCACCAGTAGAGCTCGGTTTTCCAGGAACTCGCGGTGAAAATCAGCGTAGGCGAAGGGGACGCAGTCGGCTGCCAGGAGAATATCGGCTCCCTTCAGGAATGGTGCTGAAGGCGGTACCAGGGTCAGCTGCACCGGCCAGTGGGCAAGCTGGGACGTAACAGGTGTGGCCGCGGCTGATTCGGGCATTTCCGCTGTTACCCTTTGAAATCGGGCCACGTTGGCCGAAGGGCAGCCACAGGGAAGTTCCGGCTCTCCAGAATGCAAATGGTGCGCCACTGCCGCCTCGTCGAACTTCTCAGCCTCACACTCTTCGATGGTAAGTGCCCCCTGCGGGCATTCTCCCAGACAGGTGCCGAGACCGTCGCAATACTGCTCTTTCACCAGTTTTGCCTTCCCGTTCACTATCTGCAGGGCCCCCTCGGCACAGGAGGGAACGCAGAGGCCGCAACCATTGCACTTCTCTTCATCAATCCTGATGATTTTCCTGAGCTTTTTTGAACTCATCGTTATTTTTGCCCTTGCCCTTTTAAATCCTCGCCCTTAAGCGCTTTCCACCTCTCCTCGCCAAGGCACTGCCGGGCGGCGGCGCACCAGTCAAGACAGGAGGGCGTTTTCTCCCGGTACACGTACTGCCCGCACTTGTGGCATTTGATGCGCAGCTCATCGGAGAAAATCTCCACCTCAGCGCCGCAATTCGGGCACCTGTGGAGGGACACTTTGAGGTTTCGCATATCCTGACCGGGACACCTTGACATGAAAGCTACCCCTTGGGTTTGGTTCAATTACCGGTTTCGTTAAAATGGTAGCGTAGTTATAGCTCACTGTCTGTGACCTACGTCACACAAACGCCTTCCGTTGAGGGCCGTCTCTACTTGGCCACAGCGCTTTTGCCGGCAATTTCCTGCTTTCGATACCATTTATTGACGGCGTCAACGATTTCATCGGTGTCGTCGCAGACACGGAGCAGGTGCAGGTCTTCTTCCGAAATAAAACCCTTGTCTAGGGTGCAGTTCCGCAGCCAGTCCAGGAAACCGTTCCAGTAGTCGCTGCCGTACAGCAATACTGGAAATGGCCTTATCTTATGGGTCTGTATGAGGGTGAGCACTTCGGTGAGTTCGTCAAGCGTTCCCAGCCCGCCGGGCATGATGACGAAGGCGGTGGCATATTTCACCAGCAGCACCTTGCGGACAAAGAAGTGGCGCAGCGAGAGGGAGACGTTGGAGTAGGTATTGGGCATCTGTTCTTCCGGCAGTTCGATGTTGACCCCCACCGATTTAACGCCGGCCCGGGAAGCACCCTTGTTGGCGGCTTCCATCACGCCCGGCCCACCGCCGGTGATGATGGAAAAGCCTGCCTTGCCCAGGCGGTGGGCAATTTCCTCCGTTTTCTGATAAAGCTGGTCACCTGGCTTCACTCTGGCTGAGCCGTAAATGGAAACGGCTGGCTCCACGCCGGAGAGCCGGTCAAAACCCTCCACCAGCTCACCGATGATGCGGAACATGCGCCAGGACTCTTCTTTGGCCAGTTCATTGATTTCGTATTCCTGTGGCATGGCTATCTCCCTGTCCTGATGATTATCAGTTATTTATGGCTATCAGTAGCAAAGCTGGCTACCAGGAAACGGGCGATTTTACGCCGTATGAGCGGGTACCAGAGCCAGAAGGTGGTGTGTGTTCCCGGGAACCAGCTTATGTCCGGTTTGCCGGACGCTTCCCAGAGGTCAAGCGTGGCCTGTTTTGGAATGTACTCGTCCCAGAGGGCATTGAGCATGAGAACAGGGCGCTCCTGCAGGCGGTGGCCATAGGTCATCGGGTCAATCAGGAAGCCCTTATTGGGGGGCGTTACGTTTTCATAGCCCTTATCGGCGACCTCGCTCAGGTACTGCCGGTAGACCTGCTGGCCGTAATTGTATTCCTCTTCGGTCACGCTGTAGCCCTTTCTCATGGCGCGCTTGCGACTGTAATATCCTATCTTCTGTGAGTTCCCGCCGGCGATGAGAAAAGCCCCCGCCTTGATGCGGTCATCTACGCCCATGGTAATCGCCGAGATGAAGCCCCCGAAGCTGATGCCGATTACCCCCACCTTTTCCGCGTCTATTTCGGCGCGACTTTTTGCCCAGTCGATTGCCTGGCGTACGTCGGTTACGGAGATAGCATAGTGTTCAAACCACTCATCGGGGGTGAGAGTGGGATAGCGAGCTTTCACCTCGTTCGCCATGCGCCGAGAATGAAAGACCGAGTAAAGCACAAAGCAGGCCATCCCTTTCTGGACCAGAGACCGGGCCAGCAGCTTGCAGGGGATGAGGAGCTGGTCGCCGATACCGTGGAACAAAATTATCAGTGGGGCACCGGTAACGTCCAACGGCTGGAAATACTCGGCCAGGATGGTATTGTTCTTTTCGTAGCGCGTGGGGTGGGCGGTGGGGTAGCGGACGATATAGCGCACCCAATCACGGTGCGTCTGGCGCAACTTCATCTGGGCCTGCAGCCCGTCACTGGAGTAATGAAACGGATTCATCGCTCACCTTTTTAAGTCATAATTTAACGGCCGGTCCATTTCGGTACTTGGAACAGGATTGACCGTTTGCCGGTTATCAACAGTTGTTCAATAGTCCGAAACCGGGAAGCGACCACCTGGAGGAGGCTCTGGGTTACCTCGTAGCCGATATGCGGGTGGAGTTTAAACAGGTCCCGGATGTCACTGCCACCGATGGCCAGGACCTGGACCGGTGCCTTGGCAATCGCCGTGAGGCTGAAAGAGTGTGGTGGCACTAGGGCGGGCCAGCCAAAAATACTGCCCTTGCCGATGATAGTTATCAGTGTCGGCCTCAGTAATTTGGACGACGGTGTGGATACCTCCGCCACCAGGTCGGCCTTGCCTTCAATAAGGACGTAGAGGTGCTCGGCGGGCTGGCCGGCGTGGAAGATTGTCTCATCGAGCTGATATGCCTTTTCCTGGCAGGACGGCAGGTCGACGATTTTCTGCAGGTCGTCATTGTCCAGACCGAGAAATATCTCACAGCGTTTCAGGGCTTCAATGGCGCTCATAACTTCTTGTTCCAGTCCCTTTAAAATTCATTCTAATTGTAATGTCAGACAAGGTCAACTAATATTCTCATATTATAGCGTTTTACCGGGCCTGGAGATGGTGCGAATACCGGCGCTATTGACATTTATTCATTCTGTTTGTATCTTAATACTTAGTGTTTTTAAGCCAGTTGCTTTCTGCTGCCTGCGGGTTATTGGGACGTTATCATCTTTGTTTGCCCCCGAAGCAGGAGTGATTTTTTCATCAGCAATAATGGTCCAGTGATTATACAGCGTGGCTTATATTTAACATAAATATTGTCACGCTGGGTGGCAAAATGATGACGCTGGCAAATTATAGTTGGACGGAGGCCTCACCAGGAAATGAGCATTGTTGAGCTGGTAAAACAGGGTAAATTTGTGGTCACTGCGGAGATTGGCCCGCCCAAAGGTATTGACATTGAGGAGATGCTGGAAACGGCGGAAATGATGCGCGACAGAGTGGACGCCATCAACGCCACCGACCAGCAGAGTTCGGCCATGAGGCTGGGCTCGCTGGCTACCTGCTGCCTCCTGAAACAGAAAAATCTGGAACCAGTCCTCCAGGTGACCTGCCGCGACCGCAATCGCATTGCCCTGCAGTCTGACCTGCTCAGCGCCTGTGTGCTGGGCATTGAAAATGTGCTCTGCCTGACTGGTGACCATGTATCACTTGGCGACCACCCTCAGGCCAAGCCCGTCTTCGACCTCGATTCGGTATCTCTCCTTCAGGCGGCCAAAGAGCTGGAGCAGGGGAGAGATTTGGCGGGGAAAGAGCTGGTTGGGTCGCCCAGGTTCTGCCTCGGCGCGGTGGTTTCACCAGCCTCTGACCCGGTGGAGCCGCAAATCATCAAGATGGAGAAGAAGGTAAAGGCCGGCGCCCAGTTCATACAGACACAGGCGGTCTATGAGCCGAAAAAGTTTGCCGAGTTCATGAAGGCCACCGCCCATCTCAAAGTGCCGGTAATGGTGGGCATCGTGCTTTTAAAATCCGCCGGTATGGCGCGGTTTATGAATAAAAACGTGGCCGGCGTGCATGTACCTGACGACCTGATTGAGGAGATGGACAAGGCAGAGGACCGGGCGAAAAAGAGCATTGAGATTGCCGCTCGCCTTATCAAAGAGATGAAATCGATGTGTCAGGGCGTACACATCATGGCTATTGGCTGGGAGAGAAAAGTCCCGGAAGTGCTGGACGCTGCCGGTCTCTGACATTGCTTGTTGGTTTTAACAGTGCGGAGAGCGATACTGATTATGGAATATAAACCAATGGCAAACCTTGCTACTCGATGGTGAGCAATATAGAATAGGCGGGGAGGTGTCTTATGACCACTGAGTCAGGTGGTCGTACCGCATCCAGAGAAAGGAACTTTCCCGGGCTTACCCCGGAGGAATCAGCTCTGGTGGTAAGAATTGGCGTCTTCGTCAAGATGAGGTGGCTGGCGATTGCCGGCGTTCTCATTGCCAGCCTGCTGGCCACGCAGGTATTTCACGTCCAGTTTTCTCTGGTGCCCATCTACATCATCTGTGTCTTGATGACCCTCTACAATTTCTTCTTTCTCTACCAGTCCAGGCACCTGAACGCTGAAGCCAGCGGCTCATTGCCGGAGACGCTTACCGTGCCGCTGCGCCGTCTGCTGACCATACCCAAGGCGACTTCTCCACTGATTGAGAAAGCACGGGCGGTGGGTAACGTCCATATCATCGTGGACCTGGCGGCGTTCACCATACTGCTGCACTATACCGGCGGCATTGAAAATCCCTTTATTTTCTATTTTGTCTTCCACGTGATTCTGGCCGGCATACTGCTCCATTACCGCGTCGCCTATCTGGTCGCTACCTGGGCCATTCTGCTGGTGCTGCTGCTGGTCGGGCTGGAGTACTACCGGGTAATTCCCCATGTCCACCTGGAGGGCTTTGCCGTTGCCGGCCTCTATCAGCAGGGTTCCCATATAATAAGTGTACTCGTGGCGCTGTCCACCTGCCTGTACGCCTCTGCCTACATGGTTACCAGCGTCTCGGGGGAGCTGCGGAAGAGGCAGCGTGAAGTGGTTGGCCTGCAGCAGAAGGGGCTGTCAGAGAAGACCAAGGAGCTGGCCGAAGCCAGCCGGGAATTATCCAAGCTGGAGGAAGGCAGGCAGCACCTGCTTCGCTTTCTGGCTATAGCCTCGCACGACCTCAAAGCGCCCCTCTCGGCGGTCCAGAGCTATATTCAACTCATGCTCGGCGGCTTTTCCGGTGAGCTGACCGATAAGCAGAGGCAGATGCTGGGGAGAAGCAGCACGCGTATCACCGAGCAACTGGAACTAATCAGTGACCTGCTCGACATCTCCCGCATTGAGGGGGGACAGATTGTCAAAGAGATGGAGGAGATGTCTCTCCCCCAGGTGGTGAACGATTCGGTGGAAGATGTGCGCGCCATGGCCGCGGAGAAAAAGATAAAACTCAGCACCAGTATACCCGCGTCCCTGCCGAAACTGAAAGCCTCCGGTGTCCGTCTGAAGCAGGCAATTACCAACTTGCTGGCCAACGCCATCAAGTTTACCCCGGAAAATGGCGAGGTGCTGATAAGGATTACCGAGCAGAACAGCAGTATTTATACTGAGGTCATGGACACCGGCGTTGGCATCACTGCCGAAGACATGCCCAGAATTTTCGATGATTTTTACCGCGGCAGCGACCGGGAAAAGGCCGGTTCCGGGCTGGGGCTGTCTATTGTCAGGAGAGTGGTTGAGGCACATGGCGGAAAAATATGGGCGGAAAGCCCCAACCCTGAAGATAAGCAGGGCCGGGGCAGCAAGTTTAGCTTCACTCTGCCGAAGAGCCTGGCCATTGCCGGGGAGAAGCGGAACCGGCATGCGAGTACCAGGAGCCAGAAATCGTAAATTGGCAATGGGTAAAACCCGTGATATAATTTTAAGGGAGGTCAGAAATGGCGTACAAAGTACTGCTCGTTGATGATGACCCGGACATTCGCGATGTCGTCACCATGCTCTTGGAATCGAAAGGCTATGAAACGGTTACGGCCTGTGATGGCATCGAATTTCTGGCCGCATTGCGGGCGGAAGAACCGGACCTGATGATAATTGACCTTCTCATGCCCAAGATGGATGGTTTTGCCGTGTTGAAAGAGCTGGAGGACGGAAGGTGGTCGAAGTATCGGCATATCCCTATCCTGATTCTGAGTTCGGTGCGTGAGGAAGCCAGCCGGAGACGCTACGAGTTAGAAACTGCGCTCGAGTTCAACGTTGATGACTACGTGGAGAAGCCCATCAATCCAGAGGTTCTTCTGGAGCGCGTGGAGCGGCTGGTAAATAAAGGTAAAAAAGATTAACTATCGAATTTTCGTGGAAAGGGCGCAACCATGACCAGAATACCCAGAATCCTTCTCATTGATGATGACCTTGATTTTGTTGAGGCCACCAGGACAGTGCTGGAAAGCAAACCTTATGAGGTAATCGTGGCTTACGATGGCGATGATGGATTGCGGAAGGCGAAAGCGGAGAGCCCGGACCTGATAATCCTTGATGTCATCATGCCGGTGAAAGACGGCTTTTCCACCGCGGAGCAGTTAAAAAAAGACGCCGAGCTGAAAAAAATCCCGGTCATTGTCCTGACCAGCTACGCGGAGCGGGGTGGCGAAAGTTCCATTTCCCTGAGCGGCGGGCTCACCATGGAAACCGAGGACTACATCGACAAGCCAGTCAACCCCGAAGAGTTGCTGAGAAGGGTGGAAAAATACCTGAAAAGGGCCGGCCTTGACCTGTCTGGATAAAAAATTCAAATCTTGGAAATCCAACCGGAAGCCAATTTCAAGGATATTACACTATAGAAGTTGAACCTTAACTTATACCAAAATGAAAGCTATATCCTGACCGAAAGCGGGAGGAAAGTGACCGTAGCCGAAACTAAAGATAAGATTACACCCAGACCGTCATTGCGAAAAAAAGCTGAGGACTTGAGCGGGCAGAAGATATCTGCCTGCTTTCAATGTGAAAAGTGCACCAACGGCTGCCCGGTGACCTTTGCCATGGATATAGTGCCGCACCGGCTGATGCACATGCTCCAGCTCGGGCTGCTGGACGAGGCAATCCGCAGCGACACGATATGGGTCTGCGCTTCGTGCGAGACGTGTACCACGCGCTGTCCCAATGATATTGATATTGCCCGGGTCATGGATACCCTCAGGCAGCTGGCCCGGAAAGAGGGGATAAAGACAGCGCAGAAGAATGCCCCGATTTTCCATGCCGCTTTTCTGTCTTCACTGCGGCGGCACGGTCGCGTGCACGAGCCGGAGATGGCGGTGGTCTATACGTTGCGGAGTGGCGGATTGAATGGCCTAAGAAGACAGGCGGGCACCGGCATGGCCATGTTCAAGCGCGGCAAGATAAAGCTCCTGCCGCCCAGAGTCAGAGCCAGGCGGCAGGTGAAGGATATATTTAATAAGGTGAAGAAATAGGGTAAGCCATGGAGGTCTCTTATTATCCCGGCTGTTCCATCGAGGGCGTTGCTAGGGAGTACGGCGAGTCTGTAGAGGCGGTGGCCCGCATACTGGGTATTGACCTGAAAGAATTGAAGAACTGGACCTGCTGCGGCGCTGCCTCGGCGCATGCCACCGATGATATGCTGGCGCTGGCCCTGCCTGCCCGCAATCTGGAAACGGCGGACAAGGCGGGGCTTAACCTGGTGGTGCCCTGCGCTGCCTGCTATTCAAGATTAAAACACGCTGATAAAGCCCTGCGGTCGGGTGCAAAGGTCGAAGGTGTGAGCGACGGGTACCGTGGTGAATTTTATATCAAGCACCTTGTTGACTTTATCTGGGAAGAACTGGGCGAGAAAGCAATTCTGGAGAAAGTGAAAAAACCGTTGCCAGACCTGAAGGTGGTCTGCTACTATGGCTGCCTGATTACCCGACCACCGCGGGTAACTGATGCCGGCGACCCGGACAACCCCGAGTCCATGGACAATATCCTAAAAACGCTTGGCGTCGAGGTGAAGAACTGGAGCTATAAGACCGATTGCTGTGGCGCCGACCATGCGCTCACCATGCCTGAAGTGGCTTGGAAACTTGTCCAGAAACTGTTTGATATGGCTGGGGAAGCCGGGGCCGAGGCCATTGCCGTGGCGTGTCCATTATGCCATTCCAATCTGGATACTCACCAGGAGGAGGTCTCGGCGCAGGCGGGCAAGCAGTATCAGATTCCCATTTTTTACTTCACCGAGCTCATGGGACTGGCCTTCGGCGATTCAGGAGCGGAGAAGTGGTTCGGCCGCCACTTCGTCGACCCGCGGCCACTGTTGAGAGAGAAAGGTTTGCTCTAATAGAGTTGACATAATGAATAAAGGAAAACCGGACAGGAACAAGGTAGGTGCGGTCATGGTGGTGGGGGGTGGCATCTGCGGTATGCAGGGTGCCCTTGACCTGGCCAACTCCGGCTTCAAGGTATATCTGGTGGAGGAGACCACCTCTATCGGCGGCCGGATGTCCCAGCTGGATAAGACCTTCCCCACCAATGACTGTTCCATGTGCATGCTTTCCCCGAAGTTGATTGAAGTGGACAAGCACCTGAACATTGAGATTCTGTCCAACTCCCAGGTGCAGTCGGTGGAGGGAGAAACCGGCAACTTTAAAGTTAAGGTACTCAAGAAGCCGCGCTACGTTGACATTGAGAAGTGCAGTTCCTGCGGCGACTGCTTTGAGGCCTGCCCCGTTGACTTAATCAACGAGTTTGAGCAGGGCCTGAACACGCGCAAGGCGATAAACAAGCGCTACCCGCAGGCGATACCCAGCGCCGTGGCCATCAGCAAGGCGGCGCGTCCGCCCTGTAAGCTCACCTGCCCGGCGGGGTGCAACGGGCAGGGGTATGTTGCCCTCATTTCCAAAGGCAAATACCTCGAAGCCCTGGATCATATAAAGCAGTGGATACCGCTGCCGGCGGTGCTGGGCAGAATCTGCCATCACCCCTGCGAGCAGGAGTGCAACCGCAACGAGGTCGACCAGCCGGTGGCCATCGCCCCCTTGAAACGGTTTGCTGCTGATATTGTTCGGCAGAAACGGCAAGACGGTGAAATCCCGCCGGAAGAAAAGCCGGTAATCGATAAATCAAAACCAAAAGTGGCCGTGGTCGGTGCCGGACCTTCCGGCCTCACCTGCGCCCATGACCTGGTGAAGCTCGGCTATCCGGTGACTGTTTTCGAGAAGGACCCAGAGCCCGGCGGGCAGCTGTGGTCGGCCATCCCCAAGTACCGCCTCCCCAAAGATGTGCTGGCCGCCGATATTAAAGATATTGTTGACCTGGGCATAGACCTTAAGCTCAATACCCCGGTAAACGGAAAAAGTGGCCTTGAAGCGCTGAAAAAGCAGGACTACCAGGCGGTTTACCTGGCCATCGGCGCGCAGCAGAGTCGCAGCCTGCCCATCCCCGGCGTTGATTTGCCACGGGTGCTGCTGGCGCTGAACTTTCTGAGAGATGTCAACCAAGGAAAGAAAGTTGATATCGGCGATAAAGTGGTCGTTATCGGCGGCGGCAACGTGGCCATGGACGTGGCGCGGACGGCGCGGCGACTCGGTGCTGAAGACGTGACCGCCATCTGTCTCGAATCAGCCGAGGAAATGCCCGCCCACCCCTGGGAGATAGAGGAGGCGGTGGCAGAAGGGGTCAAGATAATGAACTCCTGGGGGCCGACCGAGATATTAAACAAGAATGGCAGTGTGGCTGGCATGGCCTTCCAGAAGTGCACCTCGGTATTTGACGGCGAGGGGAAGTTCAGCCCTACCTTTGACCAGAGTGTCACCACGTCGGTTGACGGTGACACGGTGATTATTGCCATCGGGCAGGCCACCGACCTCTCCGTGCTGCCGGAAAGTACGAGTATTAAGACCACCCGCGGCGGCTGGCTAATTGCCGACCCGCTGACGCTGGCTACCGATGAAGAGGGTATTTTCGCCGGCGGCGACGGCGTGACCGGCCCGAAGTCGGCGGTGGAGGCCATCAAGCACGGGCATGAGGCAGCCATATCCATCGACCGCTACCTCAATAAACTGGACCTTAGAGAAGGTCGGGAAGAGAAAAAAGAAGAGCCGGCGCCACTGCCCGAAGGCAAACACGAAAAGAAGAAAAGGCTGGACACCAAATATATCGCTCTGGAGAAAAGGCTCTCCAGCTTCGATGAAGTAGTCAGTACGCTTACCGAGGAAGAAGCGATAAAAGAAGCGGAACGGTGTCTGGACTGCGGCCTGTGCAGCGAATGTTTGCAGTGCGTGGCGGTCTGCCAGGCAAAGGCCATTGACCACGATATGAAGGAGGAAGAGGTTGAGCTTCAGGTGGGTTCGGTGGTGCTGGCGCCCGGCTTTGAGCCCTTTGACGCCAAAATAAAAAGCGAATACGGCTACGGCCGGATGGCCAACGTGCTGACCAGCCTTGACTTTGAGCGCGTCCTCTCCGCCTCCGGCCCGTTCCAGGGGCAGGTATTGCGCCCCTCCGACGGCCAGCATCCGGTCAAAGTTGCCTGGATACAGTGCGTTGGCTCTCGGGACCAGACCTGCGACCGTGACTACTGCTCATCCGTCTGCTGCATGTACGCCACTAAAGAGGCCATTATCGCCCGGGAGCACGAGAGCACCATACAGCCCACCATCTTTTACAATGACATCAGGGCCTTTGGCAAGGGCTTTGAGCGCTATTATGAATCGGCCAAGAGCAAGTTCGGCATCCGCTACGTGAAGGGTATTCCCTCGGGGGTAAAAGAATTGCAGCAGAGCAAAAATCTGCTCATCGAATATACCGGTGAGGACGGCAAAAAGGTACAGGAAGAGTTCGAGATGGTAGTCCTCTCCATCGGGCTACAGCCTTCGGCAAGCACCAGAGAACTGGCGGAGAAGCTGGGCATAGAGCGGGACAGGTTCGGTTTCTGCCGCACCGATGAACTGGCGCCCAATATCACCTCGCATGACGGCATTTACGTGGCCGGGGCCTTTGACGCCCCGATGGATATCCCAGAGTCGGTGATGAGTGCCTCGAGTGCCGTTTGCCTCGCTGCCAGAGAAATCGCCGATGCCCGCGGCACCCTGGTCACGGAAAAAGAGTACCCGCCGGAGAAAGACATAACCAAAGAGGAGCCCCGCGTCGGTGTCTTTGTCTGCCGCTGCGGGTCGAATATTGCCCGGGTGGTGGATGTGCCGGGAGTGGCCGAGTACGCCAGCACGCTGCCGAACGTGGTGCATGCCGAGGAGAACCTCTATACCTGCTCCACGGACACGCAGAGCAAGATTATCAACGCCATCAAGGAGAAGAATCTAAATCGGGTGGTGGTCGCCTCGTGCAGCCCGCGCACCCACGAACCGCTTTTCCAGGATACCATCCGCGAGGGCTGTCTGAACAAGTTCCTCTTTGAGATGGCCAATATCCGCGACCAGTGTTCCTGGGTGCATGCCACCCATATGCCGGAGGCCACCGATAAGGCCAAGGACCTGGTGCGTATGGCAGTGTCGCGGGCGACCACGCTGGAACCGCTTTTTGAGCATCCCGCTGAGATAAAGCGGCGGGGGCTGGTCATCGGTGGCGGGCTGTCTGGCATGACCGCGGCCCTGGAGATGGCCGGGCAGGGCTACGAGGTGGTCCTGGTGGAGCGGGAAAAGGAACTGGGCGGCAACTTACGGCGCATTCGTTACACGGCGGATGGGGCCGACCCGCAGCAATTGCTCGCCTCTCTGGTGGCGCGGGTAGAAGGGGAGCTAAAGATAACCCTCTATAGAGGCGCGGAGGTGAAAAGCATCTCCGGCTACCTGGGCAACTACAACGCCGAGATAATCACCGATAGCGGCGAGAGTGTGGCTGTGGAGCACGGCGTGGTCATACTGGCCACCGGCGGTGCGGAATATAAGCCAGCCGAATATCTTTACGGCCAGTCAGATAAGGTGCTTACCCAGCTTGAGCTTGAGGAAAAAATCGCTGATGGCAGTGATGAAGTAAAGAAGCTGAACTCGGTGGTCATGGTACAGTGCGTCGGCTCACGGGAAGAGGCGCATATGTACTGCAGTCGCGTCTGCTGTACCCAGGCGGTGAACAACGCCCTGAAATTAAAAGAAATCAATCCCGATATGGAAGTATATATCCTCTACCGTGACGTACGCACCTACGGCATGAACGAGCTGCTCTATCGTCAGGCCAGGGAAAAGGGGGTAACCTTCATCCGTTATGATGTGGAGAACAAACCCGATGTTTCGGAAAAGGACGGCAAACTGACGGTTTCCGTCTATGATGAGGTACTGGGGTCAGAAATCCGGCTTGAACCTGACCTGCTGGTCTTGAGCGCGGCGATACGTCCGCAGGACGACGCGGTGGAGTTTGCCAGCCGGCTGAAATTGCCCCTCACCCAGGACGGGTTTTACATGGAGGCGCATATGAAATTGCGCCCGCTGGACTTCGTCAACGAGGGGATGTACCTGTGCGGTCTGGCCCACTCCCCCAGGTTCATCTCGGAATCGATTGTGCAGGCGAGGGGGGCGGTGTCGCGGGCGCTGACCATACTCTCCAAGCCCCACCTGATGGTCGGGGGCGTGGTCTCGGTGGTGGACGCTGACCGGTGCGTTGCCTGCCTTACCTGTGTCCGCTCCTGCCCGTTTAGCGTGCCGAAAATTAACGAGGACGGAGTGGCCTATATTGAAGCGGCGGCCTGCCAGGGCTGCGGTATCTGCGCCAGTCAGTGCCCGCGCAAGGCGATTACGGTGCAGCATTATAAAGATGTACAGGTGACGGCCAAGACGGCGGTCTTGGCCGGGAGTTAAAGGAAAGGAGTTGACATGGCGGAGGCATATGAGCCAAAAGTGGTCGGCTTCTGCTGCCACTACTGCGCCTATTCGGCGGCTGACCTCGCCGGCTCCATGCGCCTTGAGTATGCCCCCAACGTGCGCATCGTCAAAGTGATGTGCACCGGCAGGGTAGATACCCTCCACCTGCTCAAGGCATTTGAAGATGGCGCCGACGCCGTCTTCGTGGCTGGCTGAGAGGAAGGCGATTGTCATTTCCTGGAAGGAAATCTCAGAGCCAAGAAGAAGGTTGAGCAGGCCAAGAAGCTGCTCGAAGAAGTGGGCATCGAGCCGGAACGGGTGGAGATGTTCCATATGGGTGCCTCCGATGCCCCGCTGTTTGCCGCTGCCTGCAACGAAATGACGGAACGGGCAAAAAATCTGGGCCCCAGTCCTCTGAAAAAGGAGAAGGTGAAGCCATGATAGTTGCCGATAGGAAGCCGTTTGCGGAGATAAAGGAGAAAGTCAAGGACTACAAGAAGCTGCTGGTTCTTGGCTGCGGTACCTGCGTCAGCGTCTGCCAGGCTGGCGGCGAAAAAGAGGTGGAGCTGCTGGCCACGGAGCTCAGGATGGCCAATAAGCTGGAGGGCAGGGAAGTTGCTATCGGCGAGCTCACCATCCAGCGTCAGTGCGACCGCGAGTACATCGAGCCGATAATCGAAAAGATGAGGGAATATGACGCCGTTCTGTCCATGGCCTGTGGCGCCGGGGTGCAGTTCATCGCTGAGATACTGGACGATATGCCGGTGCTGCCGGCAGTCAACACCCGTTTCATCGGGGTAACCGCTGAGGAAGGTCTCTGGCTGGAGAAGTGCCGCGCCTGCGGCAACTGCCTGCTTGCCGACTACGGCGGCATCTGTCCCATGACCATGTGTGCCAAGAGCCTGGTCAACGGTCCTTGCGGGGGCTATAAAGATGGCAAGTGCGAGACCAGCCCGGAGCGGAACTGCGCCTGGGTGATGATATACGAGCGACTTGCCAAGCAGGGCAGGCTGGATAAAATGCGGGAGCCCCCGATACTTAAAGACTACAGTGCCCAGAGCCACCCGGCGCGGCAGGTGAATGAGGCGTATACGAAACCAGAGCTGTCAGCGGCCAAAGAGAAGTAAAAACCTGGCTACACCTGGTCCAGAATACTTAAATTCGGATTCTCCAGCATGGCAGCGGCTCTTCTCGCCGTCTTGGACACAACCTCGCAACAGTACTTATGGATGCCCAGCTCCTTCAGCCACTCATTCTGCCATGGTATTTCACGGTTCAGTTCCGTGCCCATGAACGCCTTGCGAATGTCACGGCAGACGATGCTGCCGAATTCCCGTTCAAACCACTTGGCCAGTCTGGTCACCGGTTCCTGGGCCGCATACTCCACTTCAATGGCTTTATCTGCCGACCCTTTCAGGTAGCTGACATCACGGCCGTACTTCATGCCGAGGGCCAGCGCCGCACCTGTCAGCGCGCCGCATGCCGAGCGCATGCCACCAACACCGCCGGCAAGGCCGATTGATGCTTTGGCCATGACATCGTCTTTCAGGCCGCAGGCTTCCTGGATTGCCAGCAGCGAGCATTGCGAACAGCCGTGATATTGGCCGAGAAGCTCGTAAGCCCTCTTCTCCACCTTATCCAGGACTGCTTTGTTAATACCTCTGGTGCTTTCCGTCATGGGGACTTCCTGTTTTGGCGTTCAACAAAAAGTGGTGCTTGCCAGGCAAGCACTCAACATATCATCAACGATTAGCGGCCGTTTGTCAAGCAAAGCAGCGTGAGTTAATGCGCAAGTGGTATTCGCGGTTAATTGGTAAACGCTATTCCGCTTTAGTTGTGGTGGCCATTGAGGTTCAGGGGCCCAAGCTGCCTTATCTGCTCCGTCATCTCGTTGACAATGGCGGCAAAGCGGTCTCCCTCTGAGGCCGAGACCCAGTCCAGCCTCACTCTCTCCTCCTCAATACCGAACTGGTCCAGCAGCTTCTCCAGCAGCGGTATGCGGCGCTTCGCTTTCAGATTACCTTCCAGGTAATGACACTTGCCGGGATGTCAGCCGCAGACGAGCACGCCGTCGGCGCCCTGCTCAAAGGCCTTGAGGATAAAGCTTGGTTCCACCCGGCCGCTGCACATCACCCGGATGGCGCGCACGTTGGGGGCGTATTTCTTGCGGGCGGTGCCGGCCAGGTCAGCCCCGGCATAGGAACACCAGTTGCAGAGGAAGCCGACTATTTTCGGTTCAAAGCTCATACCATTGCTCCTTCTATCTGTGCTGTAATCTGCTCGGTGGTGAAGTGACGGCTGGTGATGGCGCCGCTGGGACAGGCGGCGGCACAGGTGCCGCATCCCTTGCACAGCGCTTCATTGATAACTGATATTTGCTTCTTTTCATCAAAGGAAATGGCGGTGTACGGGCAAAGTGAAATACAGGTCTTGCAGCCACAGCAGAGGTCTTCATCAATCACCGAGGTGGCCGACTCAATTTCCACGCTGCCTTTGTTTATCATGGCCAAGACGCGGGCGGCGGTGGCTGAGGCCTGGGCCACGGTATCCGGGATGTCCTTTGGCCCCTGGCAGCAGCCGGCAATGAGGATGCCATCGGTGGTGGTGGCCACGGGGTCAAGCTTGGGGTGCTTTTCCAGGAAGAAGCCGTCCTTGCTGCGGCTGATGGAGAAGAGACGGGCCACCTCCTCGGCGTCAGCTTTCGGCTCCAGCGCCGTGCTCAAAACGACCATATCCACGGGCAGGCGCCGCTTGCGGCGCACCAGAGTATCTTCCACAATCACCACCAGCTTGCCCTTTTCTTCGGGACTCTCGGCGATATTGGTGATTTCTCCGGCTTTGCCCCGCACGAAGTTCACACCCTCTTCCTGGAGTCGATTATAAAACTCTTCGTAGCCCTTGCCAAAGCAGCGGAGGTCAATGTATAGCTGGTAGATTTCGGCATCAGGTATCTTTTCCCGGATGAGGTGGGAGAACTTCAGGGAGTACATGCAGCAAACACGGGAGCAATATTCATGGTAGTTCACGTCCCGGCTGCCGATGCAGTGCAGTATGGCGACGCTCTTTGGGGCAGAGCCGTCTTTGAGCACGATGTTCCCCCCGGTGGGGCCGGAGGCATTGCTCATCCTCTCGAACTGGATGCCGGTGATGACGTTATCGTATTTGCCGTAGCCGAACTGGGCCATTGGCGACGGGTCGAGGGAGTCAAAGCCGGTGGCCACGATAACCGAGCCCACCTCTACCTCGACTAACTTTTCCTTCTGTTCGAAGTCGATTGCCCTGGCCTCGCAGAGCTTGGCGCAGGTGCCGCACTTCCCCTTGGTGAAGTGAATGCAAATCTCCGTGTCAATCACCGGCACGTTGGGTACGGCCTGCGGGAACGGCGTGTAAATGGCTTTCCTCTGCCCGATGCCGAGGTCGAATTCGCTGGCGGTCTTGCTCGGGCACTTGTCCTGGCAGGTGCCGCAGCCGGTGCACTTGCTTGCATCCACGTAACGCGGCTTTTGCCGTATCTTTACCTTGAAGTTGCCCACGTAGCCGGAAATCGCAACGACTTCGCTGTAAGTCATCAGCTCGATGTTTTCGTGTGACCTCACCGAGGCCATCTTGGGGGTGAGTATTCAGGCCGAACAGTCGAGGGTGGGGAAGGTCTTGTCCAGACGGGCCATATTGCCGCCGATGGACGGCTCCCGCTCCACGAGGTAGACCTTGTTGCCGGAGTCGGCTATCTCCAGCGCTGCCTGTATCCCGGCAATGCCGGCACCAACCACCAGCGTGGCGGGATTCATGGACACCTCTTTCTTCTCCAGGGCATCGTGGTAGAACACACGCCGCACCGCGGCGCTCACCATGGCCTTTGCTTTTTCGGTAGCCGCTGCCTTGTCCTCAATGACCCACGAGCACTGCTCGCGGATATTGGCCATCTCAAAAAAGTAGGGGTTAAGGTCCACGGACGCCAGGACACGCCGGAAGGTCGGCTCGTGCAGCCGCGGGGAACAGGAAGCGACCACGATGCGGTTCAGCCCGTGCTCCTTGATATCATTTTTAATCAGCTCCTGACCGGGGTCAGAGCACATGAACTTGTAATCGCGGGCCACCACCACGGCCGGCAGGCTTCGGGCAAACTCAACTACCTGTGCCACATCAACGGTGCCGGCAATATTGGTACCGCAGTGACAGATGTAAACGCCAATCTTTCGCTCCATATCATACTCCTCAGAGATACTTGGCCAGTGCTTTTGCCACCGGCACGATACAGCTTTTCAGGCCGAGTGCCTCCTCATTGAGTCCAAAAGCCACCCCCATAAGCTGGGTGAAGAACAGTACCGGCAGGCTGAAACTGGTATGCATTTTCCTGTTTAACTGGCTCTGGTAGGCGTCGAGGTTCGTCTGGCAAAGCGGGCAGGGCGTAATAACGCACTCCGCGCCGCTGGCCTGCGCCGAGTCCAGGATTTTGCCAATCAGTCCCAGGGCTAGATCTTCTTCGGAAATGATTAATGAGCCGCCGCAGCAGCGCGCCTTCAGGGGAAAGTCGATTGGCTCTCCACCGAGACTCGCAATCAACCGGTCCATGGTCTGGGGGGTCTCCGGATGGTCAAAACCGAACCTGGGTCGGACAATCTGGCAGCCGTAGTAGGGCGCTACCTTCAGGCCTTCCAGGCTCTTTTTGACCGCGGCGGCAATGGCATCATAGCCAACGTCGTTCACCAGTACGTCGAGCAGGTGCCGTGTCCGGATCGTCCCGTGATATTCCAGCCCGCCGGCAGCCAGGGCTTCGTCCACCTGAGCTTTGAGATGAGGGTACTGCTTCAGGTAGGCGTTGGTGCGGCTCAGAATTACATAGCACGAACTGCACGGGGTGACAATATCCAGTCCCATCTGTTCGGCCAGTGCTAGGTTGCGGGCGGAAAGGCAGAAGGAAGAAAGCTCCTCAACCGAGCTGTAAGGCGTCGAGCCGCAGCAGTTCCAGTCTTCTATCTCAACAAGCTCAATATCCAGGACTTTGCTTACCGCCAGCGCCGAGCGACCGTATGCTTTGGCCCCTCCTTCAGAGGCGGAGCACCCCGGGAAATAGGCGTACTGTTTCACCGGACACCTCCCAGAGTCTCAGCTTTATCCAGGATGGCCCGAAGTTGTTCTGTGCCTTTGGGCGATAGCCTTCTCGCTTTCACGCTGAGGCGCCCGTGCCGGAGCAGGCGCATGGCCACCGGCAGCATGCGTATGGCGCGCAGCGGGTTGGTCAGCAGGTAGAACCAGGTCATGAAGCCCATCTCCGGCAGGCTCCCCAGGCTGTAGACAAAATCATTGAAGCTGCGGTACATGGCCGGCGTCAGGGTACGACCGTGGCTCAGTCCTTCCCGTACTGACAGGCACTCCAGCGCATGCATGAGGTCGGTCTGCTTGATGCCGCGCGGGCAGCGTACGGTGCAGAGGTAGCAGGAAAGGCAGTACCACATGGCGTTGCTGGACAGGACCTCTTTTTTCATGCCGGCGTGCGCCATGGCAATCAGTTCTGATGGGGTGTGGTCCATTTTATCGGCATTGGGGCAGGAAGCAGTGCAGGTACCGCATTGAATACAATCCCGGATGCCTTCACCACCGGGAATAGCGCTTATTTCATCAACCAGCGAATCAGTCTTTGGGTTACTGACCAAATTCTACCTCCGAAATATAAAGTCTTCACAGGCCTGGTAAGTTTCATTACACCTATGGTGGTCAGGCATGACGGCGGACCCGTTTAGTGGAGTACCGCTTCTCATGCCACCCGGGCTTCCCTCTCCCTCCTGTGGCGGGCTGCCCTTCTCTTCATCGTCTCCCGGATAACCGTGTAGATGCCGCTGGCGTTGATGTACCAGACAAGCAGGACCGGTATCAGGATCACCGGTATCGCCACTACTATGGCCAGAATCATGTACCACTCCATTATCGTCACCTCCCTTCCTAATCTCTACTATCATCATATATTTTGCGGGTCAATTTAGCTTCCGCAGTAATGCTTATAATTGCTGGGTAATAATGCTTAGTTGTTTTTGGGGTTGCATTAAGCAGATATACTTAGCCGAGCAATGGTGTGAAATTCGAGTATGGAAAGCAAATTGGTGGTGTCTGGGCAGCTTAGGTATATACTGTCAGCCCTTTTGCGGCCAGTGCTTTCTGGTAGTCCTGTTTCAGCTCGGCAGTAAGTACCAGGCCCTTGAAGTTAGTGGGTATGCTGGCAAAGCGGACATAATCGGGCCGGAAGCCCTTGGGGACTCTCTGACCGGCCTTTTTCATGAAATCAGCCTCCAGTTGCGACTGTTTGGCCGCCGCCTCCGGGCCGAGTTCAATGGTGACACAGCAGCTGTCTTCGTGTTCACTGGCAACGCGCAGGCCGATTACCGCCAGCTTGAACTGCTCCGCTTTCAGGCCGAAATCTGCCACCAGCACCTTTGACAGCTCGGCTGCGACCTGGTCGTAGGCATAATTGGCCCCGCCCCGAATGAGCATCGCCGAGTCTCTGGTCACCCAGTAGTAATCGAGCTGCCCGTCCGTTTCGTTTTTCAGGGCAAAGACGATGTCCCGCAGGCCCGTGTACCACCCTTCGCGAAAGACCGACTCGGTAGCTTCGGCATCACCCACGTAATGGCTCATTATGTTAGCACCCCGGGTGACCAGGTAACCGGGCTCGCCGACCTCGCAGGTACGAAAATAGTCTTTGTTGGCGGGGTCGATGGACCTGACGGCTTTGACCCGCGTGACCGGGGGGTGGTCCCGGCCAATGTAGTAACCGACGGTTCTTTCTCCCCGGTAACAGTGCGACCAGCCGGCTTCAAACGCTTTTAGAAGTTCGTCCTGGAATAGTGTCCTCGGTGTGGCCATTACCTGAAGACAGGTCTCGGTGGAGCCGAAGCGGACCCCCGGCAGATGCTTGCTGAATTCAAGCATGCGCTGGACGGTGGTGGGACCGACTGGTGCCGAGCCTATCATCATGTCAGTTTTGCTGAGGGCTTCTTTTATCTCAGACACTGCTACCGGCAGTTCCGAGCGTGCCTGGAGTTCGGCCAGAAAATCAATGTGCCGGGAGACCATGGGGGCAATGAGCAGGTCGCGTTTGCGCCGTGCCACGTCCACCAGCACCTGCCAGTAAAGCGTGGCGTAGCGCGGTAAGAGGTGAATTATGGTGCCTCTGCGCCGCATGCCCCAGTCCAGGAAAGCGGTCGAGTTGGTGTGGTGCAGGGGGTTGACCAGCAGGATGTCCAGTCGCTCCTTTTCCAATAGGCCAAAATACCGCTCAAAGGTTAGTTTGTTGGCCAGATAGTTGCCGTACGAAAGGCTGGCCCCCTTGGGTTCCCCGGTGGTGCCGGAGGTGAAAATGACCATTTTTTCGTCGTCATGGTGCAGCTCGGGGTACGTCTGGCTATCGATGCTTTCATATGATTCCAGCTTGCTGGCTTCGAGGACAGATTTGATACCGGCTCTGGCGCTTATCTCTTCCGCCCGGCGGGCAAATTCTTCGTCGAAGATAATGAATCTGGCACCGGTTATCCTGGCCTTGGTAACGATGCGCTCACTGTCATCGGCCTGCCAGTTTACCGTCACCGGAACGCTTCCCAGCAGGACTGACACCAGCCTGAAGATGGCATCGTACAGGCTGTTCTGGGAAAAGCAATGTAATATGCGGTCGCCTCTGGTCACACCATTATCGGCGAGATAAGCCGCCCCGGAACCGGCTAGTGTCCAGAACTCGCCTCTGGTCAGGGTCCTTTTTTTAATCTGGTTTCCGGCAAAGGAGTAGTATTCTAGGAAGGGCTGTTCCCGGTCGGCAAAGGCGACTTCATATTCTTGACGGGGGGAGGAATGGGGGCTCAGGGAAGTGACCGGGGCGCCGGTGCTCAAGAGATATAGCTCATTATCAAAAATATCCATAGGTCGTCAGTCAGCTAGCGGCTCGCCTTCATGTCCGCCTTTATTGAGTCCATCCCCATGCCGAGTGCCTTGAGGTTAAGTTTGACTCTGTCCGGAGACAGGCTCGCCTTTAATTCTGCCTCGATATCATCTGTGGTGAGGGGTAACAGGTTGAGTCCCATTAGTCCCCCTAGGATTATGACATTGGCCACTATGGGTGCCCCAAGTTGCAGTCCCATGCCGGTGGCGTCCAGGAACCAGGCCGATGCCGAGAGTTGCCTGATGGCTTCTCTGAGGGCTTCATATTCCGGGTACTGGTCCTTTCTTGAGAGGACGGATACCGGGAAAAAGGGATTGAAATTGGTTATGCTGGTTACCTTCGTGTTGCCATACCTGACCAGCATTCTCAGCGTCTCCAGGGGCTCGAGGCTGAGGATGATATGGGCTTTGCCCTCCGGGATGAGCGGGCCGACCAGCATCTTTTTTGATACCCGTACGTTGCTCATCACCGCCCCGCCCCTCTGCGCCACGCCGAGAGTCTCGCCGATAGCGACCTGATAGCCTTTTCGCAACAGCGAGCGGCCGATAAGGCGGGAAAGCAGGATATTCCCCTGACCGCCGACGCCACTGATTACCAGATTCAAAGGGTCATCGCGGTAAGCCATTATGATGCCTCCTGTTTCACAATTGCTCCATACGGGCAGATGTCAACACAAACACCGCACCCACAGCAGACGGCTTTGTTGATTTGCGCTTTTTGCGTCTCAATGTTCCAGGGCAGCGCCGGACACTTGAATGACCGGGTGCAGAAACCGCATTCCTCCCCACGGCACTTCTCCGCATCAACCCACACGGTATAGGGGGGTTTTTTCTCCTCTCTCATCCGCACCAGTTCGCAGGTACGGCGCATTATCAAGACCTTGACCCCGTCTTCCTGCAAGAGCTTCAGCAGTTTTTCCGTGGTGCCTTTTATATCGAAGGGGTCGGTTACCACCACCTGACAACCCAGGCTCTGGCAGAGGTTGGCCACATCTATGGCCGGGGCCGTGTTTCCCATGGCATCGAACGTTGTCCCGGGGTGGGACTGGAAGCCGGTCATGGCCGTTGCCCGGTTGTCCAGCACCACCATTACCATGTCGGATTTGTTATGTATGGCGTTGAGCAGGGCGGGAATAGAGGCGTGGAAGAAAGTGGAATCACCGCACACGGCGATAACCGGCTGTTCCGAGCCAAACTGGCCAAGATGGCCAAAGCCCGTGGCGAGTCCGACCCCTGAGCCCATAGCGTGCAGGGCTTTGGTCAGTTTATCTCCGGCCGGAAAAACGTCCAGTGTATAGCAGCCTATATCGCCGGTCAGGAAACCATCCCGGCCGTCTTTCTGCAGCGCTTTTTTCATGGACCAGAAGCTGGCCCGGTGGGGACAGCCAGCGCACCATGTGACGCCGCGGTCGATAAGCAGCCTGGCGGCGACATCACCGGCTTTTTGCCGGTAAGCTGCCTCTCTATCGGCATATTCCATATCAAAAAGTGTAGCCAGCGCTTTTAACACTAGGTCCGGTTTTAACTCTCCTATCTTGGGCAGGTGGCCTGATTCTTTACCGTAGACTTTCAGGTCGTGGGACAGCTTGGCCGACTCAAAGGCCGTCTTCTTGACGAAAGTATCCAGAAACGGGTCGACCTCTTCCACAATCAAGACCTGGTTTGTTTTGGCTAAATGCTTCTCTACCAGTTCTCTAGGAAATGGCCAGAGAGTGCCCAGCTTCAATATGCCGACTGATTCGCCCAGGGCGAGCGCTTGAATCGCTTCCAGAGCGTAGCGGGTACCGACGCCGCTGCTGACGATAATCAGCTTCGGGTCTGGCGGGCCCTGGTACCAGTTGAAGGCGGATTTCTCAAAGACTTTGGCCACTTTATCCAGCCTCTCGAGGACATTGATGTGGTGGAGTCTGGCCAGATAAGGTGAAATGCACTGTGAAGTATCAAAGCTGGCCTTCTTTTTCCGGCGCGGTATCTCGCCCAGCGTCACCGGGCCGCTGGAAAGTGAAATACGGGTGGTAGTTCTTACCAGGAAGAACCCGTTGAATTCTTCAGAAAGGTCGAAGGCCCACTTGGTCATCTCCTTGGCTTCCTCGGGGCTGTCCGGTTCCAGCAGGGGGATGCTTTCCGAGCTGGCGAACCAGCGTGAATCAGCCTCGTCACCGCTGGAATGTCCCTCAGGGTCATCGCAGACCACCATGACCAGCCCGCCCCCGTTTTTACCCAGACCTGAATAGTTCAGGTGGGCCAGAAAGTCCAGGGCCACGTTTATGCCGGCCGTTTTCATGGCGGAGAATGCCCGCAGCCCGGCAAAAGAGGCCGCTGCGGCCCCCTCCGTGGCCACCTTCTCGTTGGTTGACCATTCAACGTATACGCCGGTTTCGCGGGCAACCCTGGCCAGGCTCTCCACTATCTCCGAGGACGGCGTTCCCGGGTAGCCGGTGGCGAACTGGACCCCTGCCTCCAGGGCACCCCGGGCAATGGCGGCGTTACCCATCAGCAATTCGCGGACGCCGGGCGCTTCTTGAGCAAGACTTGACATCATGGCACCTCCCGTATCGTGCTCCAGGCCAATCGGTTCTAATTGTACTACATTAAACCACCTGAAAATCAAGCGCCGGAGCAAGGGACGTTCTTTCTTCTTTTAACAACGTTAGTGACCGGTGCTAATCTCATTAATTTTAATAACCTTCCGACCCCTTTTTCGTTATATAATAAAGAAAGCGCTTGATAAAGAGGTCAGCGTGGTTAAAATGAAATTGTCCGTCGGAATGGTTCTATTGAGCCTGGTCATTATTATCGTGGCCGGATGCACCACCTCCCAGCCGCTCCCTGTTCCGGCACCCGTTCCTGCTCCATCCCCAGCACCGACTCCGGCTCCTGGACCCGTACCAGTCAGCATACTTCAGTCAGAGAAGCCGCGAGTAACTTCTCCCGAGGTGAATGAAGCCGCTCTGGCTGCCCAGGTTGAGGGCAACAGCGAGTTCGCCTTCGACCTGTACCAGACGCTCCAGGAAGCCAATGGCAACCTCTTTTACTCACCGTACAGCATCTCACAGGCCCTGGCGATGACTTATGCCGGCGCCCACAGCGAGACCGAAAATCAAATGTCCGACACCCTCCACTTCGCCCTGTCCCAGGATGGGTTGCATCCAGCATTTAACGGCCTTGATATCGAACTCAGCAAACGCGGTGAAGGTGCCGAAGGGAAGGATGAGGAAGGGTTCCGCCTGAATATCGTGAATGCTATCTGGGGCCAGCAAGACTACCAGTTCCTCCCTGAATTTCTTGACGTCTTGGCCGAAAACTACGGTGCCGGCTTAAGAGTCCTTGATTTCGTCAATGCTCCCGAGGAATCTCGAATTACCATTAATGATTGGGTAAGCGAACAAACCGAGGGCAGGATTGAGGACCTGATTCCAGAGGGTGTAATCGATACCCTGACGCGCCTGGTGCTGACCAATGCCATTTACTTTAATGCTGCGTGGCAGTTTCCGTTTAACGAGGATGCGACCGCTGACGGTCCCTTTTATCTGCTGGAGGGCGGAGAGGTCAGTGTGCCGATGATGAGGCAAACGGAATCGTTGGGCTATGCTGAAGGACATGATTACCAGGCAGTGGAACTACTCTACGACGGCCGGGAACTCTCGATGGTAATCCTGCTCCCCGGAGATGGCCAGTTTGAGACCTTTGCCAGCGCCATGGATTACCAGATGATTCAAGATATCATTTCCGATTTTGAAAAGCAGCAGGTCAGCCTGACCATGCCCAGGTTCGAGTTCGAGTCTGAGTTCAGTCTGAAGCAGGCCCTGACAACGATGGGCATGCCAATTGCTTTCTCCACAGCTGCCGATTTCTCCGGCATGACGGGCAACCGGGACCTGTTTATTGATGACGTTCTGCACAAGGCCTTCGTCTCCGTTGATGAAGCCGGCACCGAGGCGGCCGCTGCCACGGCGGTGGTGATGACGCTCACGGCGGTGCCCGGCCCGCCGGTCGAGGTCACCGTGGAGCGACCTTTCATCTTCCTAATTAGGGACATTGAAACCGGCACCATACTCTTTATGGGGCGCGTCCTTAATCCGGGCAGTTAAATCGGTCCGGTTTCATAGAGCAAACACTCGCCCGCTAAAAACTATCTATACGTTTGCTACTTCCAGCCTTTTGCTAGCCTGGAGAAGGTGAAAACGTAAGGCGCAAGGCCTTGGTTCACCACCAGACGTCAATGCCTGCTCTAAATTTCACATGAATATTCCATCCATGGGGGTTGACATTAAGCGAAAAAGTATTATAATGCTATCAAACTTAATTATCAGATTGTGATTTATATTTATCATAATGTAATAATATCTATATGTTTGATGAGCTTTATAGTCTATGAGGTCCTTATTTAAAGCAATATCCATATTGAATAGTTTCTCCCCAAGTAAACCAGAGCTAACCGTTACTGACATATCCGATAAACTTGATATTCCAAAACCCACTGTATACCGCATGCTCTCCTGTTTGACTAAAGCCGGTCTTCTGGAGAAAAAGTCCGGGAAGGGCACTTATGTTATTGGTCGGACGCTTTATACCCTGGGCAGCTTATATTTAAGCACCACGGATTTGTTTGAAGCTGCCGAGCCGGTCATTCAGGCGATTAATGACATCACCGGTGAAGTAACCAATGTCTCAATCCTTGATGATAAAGGCTATATCGTAATGTTACTGCGGGAGGAATCGAAGCACCCGCTGCGTCACGTTGTCCATGTTGGCTCCACCGGGCCTGCTTACACGCGCGCCTCAGGCAAAGCTTTATTAAGTGCCTTGACCGACGAGGAAATCGACCGCCTTTACCCGGAGGAAAAGTTAGCCAGGCTAACCAGCAAAACAGTAGCTACCAGGACGGAGTTGAAACATGAACTGGAACAGGCAAGGAAGAACGGCTTTGCTTCTAATTCCGAACAGGCGTTTGAAGGTGTTGAAGCGGTCGCCTCTGTTATCCGTAATGCTAGGGGTAATGTGATTGCGGCGGCGGCCATCTCCGCACCGGTCGTCAGGATGAATGAAGTCAGGCGTGAAAGATTCGCGTCTTTAATAAAAATGGGTGCCGGCCTGATCAGCTACCGGCTTGGCTATCAAGACAGAGCTCAAACAATAAATCAAATTAAAGATTTATATGTCTGGTGGCGGCAGAATCAGCCTGAAGAGATTTCTCAGCCCAGAATCGATGTCAGGGCATAAGCGCAAGATGCCACAGATACAAGTAATTGACTTAAGCCATAAAGCTATTTAATCCAAATAACGAGTAGTAAAGGGGGTGATAGATTTCGGTAAAAAATATCTAAATGATGTAGAATATTTTCCAAAATAAGGAGGGGAAATGAGTAGAAATAGGTTGGCAGTGTTTGCTATAACCTTCGTGCTGCTTGCGGGCTTGATGGTGGCCAGTTGTGCTGCACCCGCGCCAGCGCCAGCGCCAGCACCAGCACCAGCGCCAGCTCCCGCTCCGTCACCTGCCCCAACTCCAGCACCAGCTCCGGCGCCGGCTCCGGCACCAGCTCCCGCGCCGGCTCCGGCACCAACCCCAGCCGCCGCACCGGAAGTTATCAATTGGAAAGTGCAGGTTGCGGTAGCTGCATCACCATCATTCGGTCCATACGCTACTATACCAGAAGCTTATCACGCCGGTGTTTGGTCTCACTCCTGGGCACGCTGGGTTGAAGAGGCAACCGATGGCCGGCTCCAGATCGAGATGCTTGAACCTGATGCTGCTTTTCCGGGTACAGAAGGACTGGAGGCTATCGGGACACGAGTAATTGATGCCGCCTGGTCACAGCCCGGATGGTATGCCGAAAAGATACCAGAGATGTACGTCGCCGGGGGTATGCCCGGAAGCTGGATGAGCGTGGGCGAGTTCTATGACGGATGGTATAACTACGGGATTTACGATAAAGTCGCCCCGCTTCATGAAGCAATGAACGTCAAGTTCTTCCCGTCACTGGGCATGGAATACATGAATATCATGGCTAATTTCCCCTTGCCAGACGTGGATTCCGTCAAGGGACATAAAATCCGATTCTGGGGCCAGTGGGGCCAATACGGTGAATTAATGGGTGCCACCGCCATCTCCCTGCCCTACACGGAGTGCTACATGGGCATGAAGCTCGGCACCATTGAAGGTGTCTGGACTGGTGCCCAGTCGCTTGACACCATCAAGCTCAAAGAAGTGGTGACCGACTTTGTTACCAATCCCAACGGGTGCATCAACTCGCTCATCATCAATATGGATGCCTGGAATGAGCTGCCCGATGACATACGGGCGATGATGGAGAGAGAGCAACCTCAGCGCTTTACCGTTGGTGGTCTCATGCTCTTGGAACAGCAGGGCTACGCAATGGGCAAGGCGGTAGAGGAATACGGACTCAAACTCTGGACTTGGAGTGATGCAGATATGGCCATGCTGAGGCAAGGCTGTGTTGAGGAAATCTGGCCGGAGTTCGCGGCCAAGAGCCCACTGAGTGCCGAACTCGTAGACATCGTCAAGACGCAGCTCAAAGATCACGGAAAACTTTAAACCAGTACGGAGGGGGCGGTGGCAGTCTGCAGCAGCCACCGCCCTCCATGCTAAATGCAAGAGATAAATAAATATGCAAAAAGCCCTCCGTGTTATTGATTTTATAAATGAGTGGATGGGACGGATTGCCGGCTGGCTTCTGGTCCCTCTTTCTTTTTTGGTTGTCTTTGATGTCATCCTCAGATATGTACTCAACATGCCCACTATCTGGGTCTGGGATGTAGGCGTCCAAATACAGGCCGCAATTATAACCCTTGGCGGGGGTTACGCCCTGCTTCATAACGGGCATGTTTCAGTTGATATCCTGATAGAGAAACTGTCAACGAGGAAGAGAGCTATCCTGAATGTGATTATGTATATATTCTTGGTCGGCAGCATCGCTATTCTTATGTGGCGACTATCAATCAGCGCTCAGTACGCATTACGCATCAAGGAACACTGGACATCCGCCTGGGCTCCGGTTGTCTATCCGCTTAAAGTGCTTATCGTGGTTGGCGTGGCCTCAGCGTTGCTGCAGGGAATAGCCGGCTGGATACGTAGCATCCTGATTGCAATACGGGGCGATGAGGTAGCCCGGTCATGAACATAGATGTCGGGTTATTGAGCATTATCGTCCTCAGTATCATGCTGCTCATGCTTTTAACCGGACTGCCGGTGACCTTCGTTCTGTTAAGCCTGTCGATTATCGGTTTCTGGTATTTAAGGGGCTTACCAGCCACCAGTTCGATAGGGCTGGGGTTCTTTCACATCATTACCACTGATATCTTCATTGCCCTGCCAACTTTCATCTTCATGGCCACCGTCCTGGAAATGTCCGGCCTGGGCGCCGCTATGTATGACATGATGCACAAGTGGATGGCCGGGCTTAAAGGGGGGCTGGCCATGGGTACCATCGCCATCGCCACGGTTATGGCCGCCATGACCGGCTCCGCCGCTACCGCCACCCTGACCCTGGGTTTACTGGCCTATCCCGAAATGGAGCGGCGAGGTTATGACAAGAGAATGATTATCGGCGCTATTCCCGCCGGTGGCTCCCTCGGGCCTTTGATACCCCCCAGTGTGCCCATGATTGTAGTCGCCGCCGTCAGCGAAATTTCCATCGGCAAACTATTTATCGCCGGGATTATCCCCGGACTTATAACCTCTATCGGCTACATGGCTTATATCGCTATACGGTGCTGGAGAAATCCGGCTATGGGCCCTCCCCTGCCACCCGAAGAGCGCGTTGGCTTCCGGGAAAAAATGAGGTCGCTCAGCGTTTCCATATTGCCCATCATCTTGATTTTCCTGGTTCTGGGCTTGATATATCTCGGCATAGCCACACCGAGTGAGGCGGGAGGGGTTGGGGCGGTGGGTGCTTTAATCTGCGCCGCCATTTACCGTAACCTCACCTGGAAGAACCTGCAAAAGGCCACCACGACCGCCATCAGGATAACTGCCATGCTGATGTGGCTTTTGGCCGCTGGGGCTGCCTTCTCTCAGCTTATCGGCGTTCTGGGTGTACAGGACTACCTGCGTCAATTGCTGCTGTCACTGCCGGTAGAACCCTGGGCCATCATCGTTGGCATACTGTTCCTGGTCTTCATTCTGGGCATGTTCATTGATGCCACGCCGATTACGGTCATCTTTTTGCCCATCTTTTACCCGATTGCCATGGCCCTGGGATTTGACCTGCTGTGGTTCGGACTGCTATTTACCATGGATTTGCTGGTGGGCATAATGACGCCCCCCTTCGGCATGGTTCTATTCTATTTCAAGGGGCTGAATTTGCCCGGCGTGACCATGATGGATATTTATCGTGCTATCGTGCCTTTCTTTTTAATAATGATGGTGGTCATGGTCTTGGTTTTCCTGGTACCGGAACTGGCCATCTGGCTGCCAAACCAGATGATAAGGTAAATAACCATTGGAACAAGCAAAGAACCGACTGGTAAAGGTTTTTAAGATAAATGGCCACTCTATTTAAACTGGGGAGTGAGGAACAATGAAAGGTTATCATATTGTGGATTTGAGTCTGCCTCTGATGCCTGGTGGTGGCTTCGGGATGCCAGCGGAAATAACCTATCTCGACCACCGCACGCGGGGTAAGATGCTGAGTGAGAAGTTTGGCTTTGCCCCGGAGGCTATAGGCGGCAAAGCCAACGCTATCGAGCAGTTCACCTCCCTGACCTGCCATGCCGGAACCCACTTTGACGCTCCCTGGCACTACGATGAGATAGCCGAGGGGAAACCGGCGCTGACTGTGGACAAGGTGCCGCTCGAGTGGTGTTTTGGTGATGGGGTCTGGGTTGACCTGAGCTGGAAAAAGCCCGGTGAAGACATCACCGAGGGTGACATGCAGAAAGCTTTTGCCCAAATCGGGTATACCCTTAAACCGATGGACATTGTCTTAATCAAGACCGGGGCCTCGGCCCATTACGGCCAGCCCGGCTGTGACGAGGCTAATGCTGGCATGACGCGCGAGGCCACCCTGTGGCTCGGCAACCAGGGCATCAGGGTTGTTGGCACTGATGCTGCCATCTGGGACCGCCCGGCCAAAATGCAGATGGCTGACCTTCAGCAGGGGCTGCGCCCAGGCAGTTATATGCAGGGGCACCGCGCCGCCGGTGAGAAAGGCATGTGTATCCTCGAGTGGCTGACCAACCTGGACCAGCTGCCGCACTCTGGTTTTCTGGTTTACGCCTTTCCCATAAAGGTGCAGAATGCCGGCGCCGGCTGGGTCCGTGCCGTCGCCTTTGTTCCCGATTAAATCAGGAAGGAGATATCATGGCAAGAAATTTAGTTACCGGTGGCTTCGGGCTGTTTGGAACCTATCTGGCCCGGGAACTGCTGGCGGCTGGTGAGCAAGTAGTCCTGTTCCAGAGAAGAAGTAAGTTGCCCCCCAGCGCCGCCGACCTTGAAGGTAAGGTGGAAATTCACAGCGGTGACATTGGTAACTGGGTACAGGTGCTTGAGGTACTGAAGAAGTACGATATTGAAACCGTGTACCACACCGCGGCTTTATTGAGCAAAGATTGTGAGTATAGTGCCGCCACAGGGTTCAGGGTCAACGTGGTGGGCACGTTAAATATCCTGGAGGCGGCCCACCTCCTCGGCCTGAAGGACGTCATTTTCGTCAGTTCCGGCGCTACTTATGGTGTTGCTAACCCCCCGCAGCAGGTGTTCAATGATACCCCCCAGAACCCGGAAAACATGTACACCACCACCAAAGTGTGCTGCGAACGCCTCGGGGAGCAGTACTATCGACAGTATGGCGTTAATTTCCGTGCCATAAGGTACGCTATGGTGGTTGGTCCAACCCGCCAGATTTCCTATTACTATGGCGACTGGTCGGGAATAATGGAAAGAACGGCCCAGGGGCAGCCATACATTGTCCACTCCAACCCTGACGCCCCCTGCGCCTACATCTACATTAAAGATGCGGTTAGAGCCATGATAGAGCTCAAGAAGGCTGATGAAAGCAGGTTGAGACAGCGGGTTTACAATGTCCACGGCTTCATGGCCAGCCTCTCCGAAGTGGCCGCAGAGATTAAAAAACATATCCCCGATGCCCGGCTCACCTTTGAGTGGGATAAAAGCGATGTCATGAAGGTAGCCAACAGCGGCGTCAGCTATGAGATGGATAATACCGTTGCCTCTCAGGACTTTGGTTACCAGACCCGCTACTTGCTGAATGAAATGGTGGCCGATTTCATCAAAGAGGTCAGGGCGGGGCGAGCAGGTTAGGCAAGAGAAGAACAGGTACCGAGCACGGAAATAAGGAGAGGAATGGTGGGAGAGCGTCTTAAAGGAAAAGCGGCCATTGTTACCGGAGCTGGCTCGCTTGGTCCCGGTATGGGGAACGGGAAGGCCACGGCCATTCTTTTTGCCCGGGAAGGGGCCCGGGTGCTGGCCGTTGACTGCAACCTTGAGGCCGCCGAGGAGACCCGGCAGTTAATCAGTAAGGAAGGCGGAGATTGCATCGTCTTCAGGGCGGATGTGTCGAAGTCCGACGATTGCAAAAGCATGGTGGAAAAGTGCCTCCAGGCCTTTGGCCGGATTGACATCCTGCATAATAACGTCGGGATTTCGTCGCGTGCCGGGATTGACGGGACCAGCGAGGAACAATGGGATCGGGTGATGAACATTAACCTGAAAAGCATGTTCTTAACCTGCAAGTATGCCCTTCCCTATATGGAGAAGCAGGGCAGCGGTGCCATAGTGAACATCGCTACCATCCATGCCATAAGGGTGCCGGCTCCGACAATCGCCTACTCCGTCTCGAAGGCCGGGGTGGTCGCGCTTACGCGGGAGATAGCGATTCAATACGCGGCCAAGGGGATTCGGGCGAACGCCATACTGCCCGGCCTGATGAAAACGCCGATAGTCGAGTCCATGGCCAAGAGCAACCGCCCTGAGGACCTGGAAGAGCTGTGGCAAAAACGTGATGCCAGATGTCCCACGGGCAAGCAGGGTGATGCCTGGGACACGGCCTATGCCGCCTTATTCCTGGCCTCAGATGAAGCGAAGTACATCACGGGAACGACGCTGGTCATTGATGGCGGTATAACACAGAGAATATGAGGGTAAACAGGGTATCTGTTCCGGAAGCGATAGATACTAATTAAATAATTTTATCTGAGTAAGGAGGGGGAACAATGCTATCTCTGCAAGAAATTCACGAGTATGGTACGGAACTGGAAAGCTGGCTCCGTATGCGGGTTCATCCCGTCGCGGTTAAAATGCTGAAAAGCGCTGCCGAAACACCAAAGGACGCTATCGTGCCAACCAGGGACTGGGGTCACAAGTACGCCCTGTGCCAGAGTTTCGCCAAGTCGCAACGCGCCGGGTTGACCATCGCCATGTTCAAGGAGGATATGTGGTGTTTTGAACCTGTCCTGGGCTTGGGCCTGGCCGAACGCATCCCCTATTTTCTGGAAGGAAATCACCGTTATCCGGATAGCGTCAGAAAGCTTGAGGATGCCGCCATATGGTGCCAGAACATGCCGTACTTGGAATACGGCGCTTATAAAGGTATCGTTTCGGCACCCATCAATACCTGCAGCTTTATGCCTGACATTGTGATGATGCACGTTACCGGGGCACAGACCAGCCAGCTCCTGATTATTAAAAACTGGATTGATGGCAGAGACCTGTACTGCCAGCTTTCCGGGCATGCCGCCTGCGTTTATGCCACCGTGCCGGCGCTACTGAAGCGTGAATGCACTGTTGCCATCCCCTGCAAAGGAGACCGCCGGCTGGCTGGTGCCCAGGATGATGAAATTCTCTTCACCCTGGTACCGGAATTGCTCCCCGATTTTGTAGCCGGCACCAGATTTCTGCAGGAGCACGGGTGGGGACTGCCCGTGGTTGAAGAGTACAAGGAGGAGTATGACCTTAAACCCGCGTATGCCAAGCTCGGCAAGATGCTGGGCGTGGACGTGCAAAAATCGCCCCCGCGGGAACAGAAATATCAAAAAATTTAATCTTATCTATATCAACTCAATAAAAAGTCGCATACAGAAAGGGGTCATAGATGCAGTTAATAGATTCTCATATTATGATGGAGTCCCTTGGTCTTCAGGATCTGGAGGCCATGTCGGCATGTGGTATAAAAGCCCTTATCGCTGACGCTGCTGGTGGCATGGACTACGCCACGTCAGCCCAGGCAGCGATTAACTACTTTGAGCATACGCTGGTCGGGGAGACCAAGCGCGCGGCTGATTATTTCATTGCTGTCTGTGTTCTCGTTGGCATTAACATGAATGCCGTTCCCGCCGACTATGAGAAGATACTGGCCGCACTGCCCGAATATCTAAAGCGGGAGGGGGTGGTCGGCGTCGGTGAAATCGGTATAGAACCGAAGTCAGGTACCTGCCCCGATTTGGGCAAGCAAGAAGATATCCTGAGAACAGAGCTCACAATTGCCAAGGAGCATAATAAAGCCGTGGTAATGCATCTTACGGGCACGGAAAGAGCTTCCTGGATTGAGCGGTATATAAAGCTCATTGACGAGGTCGGTTTTGATAGAGGCAAGGCGGTTATTGTCCACTCTGATGCGAATACCACCAAAACCATCACCGACGCCGGCTGCATTGCCGGCCTTTCCGTGCTGCCCATGCGGAGGCTTACCCCCGAAGACGCGGCCAAGATTATAACCGAGAACGATATGGACCGCATACTGGTCAGCAGCGATAACCGAATCCGCCACCGTTCCGACCCCTTATCGGTGCCGAGGATAGCGGTACAGATGCGGCGTCTGGGCCTGAGTGAGAAAGATGTGAAAAAGGTGCTCTTCGATAACCCGAACCGGATTTTCAATCTGCGTCTCCAATAACCAAGCGGTCGGGAATGCCTCAGGAGGAGGACGAAATGAGCCTTGAGGATGAGCTTTTAGATAAGGTAATCTCGATTCAATATGATGATTTGCCCTCTGAAGTGGTCATGGCCGGCAAGAAGAGCGTCGTTGACCTTATCGGTGTGGCTATTGCCGGCTCCACCACGCCGGTGGCGAAAAAATTGTTCGAGGTAGTCAGCCAGTGGCAGGGTAAGCCAGAGGCCAGCGTTTTTCTCCACAATACCGCCCTCCCCGCCCACGAGGCTGTTTTTATCAACGCCACCATGGGCCGTGCCCTGGATTTCAATCAATATCATTTCAGTACCGGGACGCAACCTCCCCCGACCATGGTGCCGGTGGCGCTGGCCACGGCGGAACTCGGTGGTAAAGTCAGCGGCCGGGATTTTATCAACGCCATCATCATCGGCTCGGAGATAATGTGCCATATGCGGCTGGTGCCTGACTATTGTTCCGGTCTGAGTGGGTGGGTGGGAGACGTATGCGGTATCTTTGGCGGCGCCATCACCGCGGGCAAGCTGATGAAGTTCAGCTCCGAGCAGATGCTCAATGCCCTGGGGCTGGCCTACAGTCAGTCCGCCGGCAATGTTCAGGGGGTGCGTGACGTTGGCGGTGGCGCCACCCTGTCGCTGCAGCAGGGACTGTCGGCCAGGGCCGCCATGCTCTCAGCGATACTGGGCAAAAACGGTCTGGGCACTTCCAAACGGTTTCTGGATGCCAAGGCCGGTTTCTACGAAGTCTATTACCGGGGAATTCCCCACGACCTGAGCCGACTGCTGGACGGTTTCGGCCAGAGGTACGAAGTGATGAACCTGGCGGTAAAGCCATACCCTTCTTGCGGGTATACCCTCTGCCCCATTGACAATGTGCTGGACATCGTGCGGAAAAATAACCTGACAGGCCAGGAAATAGCCAAAATCGTGCTCCGCGTCGGGCAGGCTGCCTATAACAACGTCTGTCAGCCGCGTGAGAGCAAGTCCCGTCCGGAAACAGTCGGCGATGCCATGTTCAGTATTCCCTATACCATTGGCAGTGCCATCTACAGCGGCGATGTCTTTCTGGAAGACTTCTCTGCCGAAGCGATAAAAGACGCCCGGCGCCTGAAGGAAGCTGACAAGGTCGAGTGCCTCCTGGACCCGGATGTTGAGGCAGAGGCCAGCAAACTGAGCCTCAGATTATCGTTGCACGTCGCCGAAGTTTCCACCAGGGATGGCAGAAATTTCAGCCAGAAGATGCTTCATGCCCGGGGGTCGCCGGAAAAGCCAATGACCTTTGCAGAGTGTGCGGAAAAGGCGCGGCGGTGTGCCCGGTTCGCCGGGTTCAGCACCGATAAGATGGACAGGCTGGTGGCACTGATAAGCAGGCTGGAGCAGCTAGAGGATGTCAGTGTCATTACGGAACTTCTCAGGTAGTATTCTCTGGAAGGCGATATGAAATTTACAGAATTTTATTATTGAATTGGGCCTTGATTCTATGCTTGAACAGAGGGGCGAAGGAAGTTGAAACTGACCGCAGAAGAAGAACGGATGCTAGCGGGAGAGTTCGGTCCCGGCGTACAAAGGGCACTGGAGCTATTGATAGCCGTAGGTGGGGCCTTTGATGCGGAAAGAATGATAGCCATAGCCTCCTCGCATATTCTCTCACCGGAGATGCAGTTCTGGAACACCGGTCAACTTTCACGCTGGGCCCGGAAGCTGGTCGCCGAGTCAGTTGAAGGGGCATCCCATTTCAGAGTTCCCGTTACCATCAACCCGATTTTCCTCGAACCTAAAATCGCCGAGAGGTTGGGCTACCCCGAAAGCTATATTGAAGAAATGCGCCAGTCTCTTAACTCTGGCCGGGAAACATATAGTAGATTGGGGGTAATCCCCACCTACACCTGCTGCCCGTTTTACGTTTACCCGCTACGGCAGGGGGAGCATTCCGGTGGTGCGGAATCACTGGTGGTGCTTTTCAACAACTCGGTCCTCGGGGTGAGGGTTAATCGCGAATCCGGTCCCACCGCTTTGGCCACGGCCCTCACTGGCAAAACCCCGCTGTATGGAATGCATCTGCCCGAAAACAGGTACGGCCAGGCGCTCATTGAATTAAAGGATGACCTTGACCCCGACGCTTTCACCTATGCCGATTACAATGCCCTGAGTTACGCCGTTGGTAAAATGGTGGTTGATAAAATTCCGGTTTTTCTGGGGCTACCGCCAAACATGTCGATAACGCAGCTCAAGTATCTCTGTGCGCCTCTCGGTGTTTCCGCTGGAATACCCATGTTCCACGTGGTGGGCATAACCCCTGAGGCGCCCACGGTGGAAGCTGCCCTCGGAGGTAGAAAACCGGAGATGACCATCGCCGTGGGCAGGAGGGAAATAGACAGCACTTTTAAGGAACTCTGCTCGGCCACTGAACCAAGAGTTGATTATGTGTTTCTGGGCTGCCCTCATGTCACCATTCCCGAAATGGAGGAAATCGCCCGACTTTTGCAGGGTAAAAGAGTGAAATCCGGTGTTCTTCTTGTCATCGGCACGGCCGAACCACTTCGTTTGCTGGCGCAGGAGATGGGGCTGGTTGATATGATACAGGATGCCGGGGGTATGGTTGTCTCCGGCATGTGCTCGGCGGGTTCCTTTCTCCGCCGTGGGGTCCCAAAAGGCTTTCACGTGGGCGTGGTGGCCACGAACGCGGCCAAAGCGGCGCACTACCTCAAGGTCGGTGGCGTCCAGGTCTGGTTCGGGACAATGCCGGAATGCGTCAATGCTGCCATCAGGGGAAAATGGGAGGCTGATTGAAGCTGTGGAAAGTATTACGCTCAAAGGTCGCAGCGCGTCTAAGGGAGTGGCCGAAGGGGAGGCCCTGGTAACCACTGACACGATATCGTTTCTCAGCGACATCAGCGTTACCGAGGGAATCATCACCAGTCCCCAGTCGAAATGCAAAGGGCAGAGTGTGGCCGGCAAGATACTGATTTTCCCTACTGGCAGAGGCTCCACCGCCGACCCCTACGGGTTCTATATGTTGAAAAAGGCGGGTAAAGCACCAAAGGGCGTGGTCAATATCGATGCCAACCCAACCACCGTGGCTGGAGCCATTATTTCAAATACTCCCATGGTATATAAACTGGACAGAAATCCCGCTGACGTTATCGAGACCGGTGACCATGTGTTAGTTGACGGCGATAAGGGCGTGGTTACTGTAACCAAGCAGGTAAAAGACGGCCACAGGTAGGACTTTGAAACCAGCCTTCAGTCTTGCCAGATAGCCCCGCTGCTCTCGTCGTTTTAAGAGCTTAGCCGATTTGCTCGTAGGCCTTGACGCCAATCAGCGCCACTTCTTCATCCTCATCTTCATGGCGGCCGCTGGTGCCCACGTCACCATTGGCCTTTTTGACTTTTCCGCTCGCCATGGCCATATTTGTTTGTAAAGGCACTGCGCCACCGGAATTGGGCCTAACTACGGGTGATATAATACGAGGAATAATACCCTTCGTTATACTAATTTTGTTATACTAATAATGGTTTGCCTTGCTTTATGTGTGTTATTTCCGCAAATAATACTCTGGTTGCTGAGCATAATGGTGGGATACATTTGCCATTGACCAGGGGGAGCCTTGGCGAGCTATATTTCAATCCTGGCTTAATACAGGAAAGAGCCAGAAAAATTAAGTCACTATTGGAAAGGGGAGGGCCCAATGCCGGATAAAAAAAGTATCTTAGATTTCAATAAGATGAAAAAAGAAGGTGAGAAGATTGCCACGATAAGCGCCTATGATTTTGTTGCCGCTCAGTTTGCCGAAAAAGCAGGCATGGACGCTATTCTGGTTGGTGATTCCCTGGGAAGCTGGGTCTATGGATATCCGACGGCTACCATATCTGTTACCATGGACCAGAGCGTGGCGCATGCGGGTGCCGTACGTCGAGGTGCCCCCAACACGTTTATCATAGTAGATATGCCTTTCGGCTCTTATGAGATATCACCCCAGGAGGCCGTTAGAAATGCCATCAGGTTTTATAAAGAGTCCGGCGTGGATGCCGTCAAGTCGGAGGGAGGGCGCCGCATTATCAATGTCATCAAATCAATTGCTGATGCGGGAATGGTTGTCGCCGGCCATATTGGCCTGACTCCGCAAAGCAGCGGGCAGGTTGGTGGCTATAAGGCACAGGGGCGTACCGCCGATAGTGCCTATGAATTAATTAAAGATGCCAAAGCATTACGGGAAGCAGGTATATCCATCCTGGTACTGGAGGCGGTCACTCCGGAAGTGGGGAAAATAATCACGGAGGAACTGGATATACCTGTGCTGGGCATTGGTGCCGGGCCATACTGTGATGGGCAGATGCTCCTCCGAATTGACATGCTGGGTATTTGTGAAACAGTGAAGCCCAAGTTTGCCAAGAGATACAACAATTTTGCGGAACAGGAAGTTAAAGCTTTTAAAGATTATCTGGCAGAAGTAAAAGAAGGGAAATTCCCGGTTGAGGAGCATTGTTATCGTATGATTGAGGGTGAGGCTGATAAGCTAAGAAAATTGCTCAGCTCAAAAGACTGAAAGAGTATGATGCCCATCCCCGCCAGAACCAGGAATAAAGTATAATAATCGCGATAAAACAAAAGTAATTAAAATGGGCTTGCCCGTAATAGCTATCAGGTGAGCTATAAACCATGGGTATCACCAAGGAGCTAGTGGAGTTCTGTGGCGGCTTGAGGTATGAAAATCTCTCGTCAGCGACAGTCGATAGAGTCAAATACCATTTTCTGGATTTCCTCGGCGTCGCCAGCCGGGGTTCCCTTGTTGAGTCGAGCCAAGTTGCGTATCGTCTCGTCAGGGATATCGGGCTGGACCCGGAAGGCGCGGTAGTTATCGGGACTGATATGAGGGCCGCTCCCCAGTATGCGGCTCTGGCCAACGGCACATCAGCGCACTCACTGGAGCTGGACGACCTGCATAATGAATCGTCGGCTCACCCCGAAGTTGTTATATTCCCGGCAGCTTTGGCTGCCAGCGAACTCAGCGACGGCGGTGGGAAAAGGTTTATAGAAGCCGTAATGGCAGGTTATGAGGTTATGACCAGGTTGGGCAAGGCTTTGCATCCGGCCAATCACTATGCGCGGGGATTTCATCCTACGGGAACGTGTGGTGCCTTTGGCGCGGCCGCCGCTGCTTCTATAATACTGGAACTGGACCAAGAACAGACGATTAATGCCTTGGGCATTGCTGGCAGCCAGGCGGCGGGCTCTATGGAGTTCCTGACCGACGGTGCCTGGAGCAAGCGGCTGCACGCCGGGTGGGCCGCCCACAACGGGTTAATCGCGGCCCTGCTGGCGCAGAGGGGTTTCAAGGGGCCCGCCACGATAATTGAGGGGAGGTTTGGTTTCTTGCATTCATATTCCGATGGCGCTGACCCGGACAAGGTTCTGGTGGACTTGGGGAAGCCTTTTGAAATCATGAAAACTAGCATCAAGCTCCACGCCTGTTGTCGTTATAAGCAGGGCCCGATAGACGGTATTCTGAGTATTATCAGGGAGAATAATCTGAAACCAGAAGACGTAAGGCGGGTAACTTTGGGCATATTGAAAGCGGGGTTCCCCATAGTTGCTGAGCCTAAGGAACTGAAATACAATCCCAGGACGCTGGTTGATGCCCAGTTCAGTATGCCTTTTGGCGCCGCAGTGGCCATACTTTATGGCAAAGCCTCCTTAAACGAGTATAGTCAGGAAAACATAGAATCCGCCAGAATCAAAGAGATGATGGGGCGCGTTGCCTGCGTAGAAGCCCCCGAACTGGAAGTGGTCTTTCCCAAACAGTGGCCAGCCAGCGTGGAGTTAGTGACTGAAGACGGACGCAGGTTCTCTATCAGGGTTGATTATCCCAAGGGAGACCCGGAAAACCCGCTGACCTGGGAAGAACTGCTCAGTAAGTTCGACGACTTGACCTCGGCTGTTTACCCTGTGGAGAGGAGGAAAAAGATAGTTTCGCGGGTGCAGGCTCTAGAGCAAGAGCAAAGCGTGAAAGGGTTCTGCCAACTGCTTACGGTCTAAGAATCTGGCGAGGCAAGGCACCGCTATCAGTGTCCTGCATTTACTCCCCCTTTCTCTGATTAGGGCTTGACCGGTATCAAGCTCTACATTCACCAGTTTCACCAATTCCTCAAGGTATTTTACGTCTAGGATTTTATTCTTAATCTGGTCGATAACCAGTCGCTCCATCTTTTTCTTCGGCAATATCCGGCTGTTACACGCTTCTCTCCCCTGTTTGCAGTTTCGATTGCAGGTGTGGTAGTAATAACGATGCGACTTGGCGCTGCGCTCTACCATGGCGCTGCTGCAGGGGCAAACCAGCATGCCGCTGAGGAGATAAAAGCTGTCCTGAAGGTCGGCTTTTTATCGCTTAGTTTCACCGGTTTGTGATTTTTCGTCTTACATTTAAATTAATGGCTACTACTCTGACCTTACTACTCCATCGTGGTTGGTAATTAAAGGAGGTTAGTTATGCCTGCTAATCAGGTAGTTATAAACAATGGGATAAAATACTATGTAGGAGATAGCAAAATGGAAGAATTGCTGTCTTGGTTGGACAGAAACGGAATCAAACTGGAAGAAGAAGAGTTGAAATTAGATGATGAAAAAGTCACTGGGTAATCTAATTATAACCCAACCTACGCATTGCATTGTTTACGCTTCTACCATACACCCACACGTAGGCAACAATGCGGTGGTAAGATTTACTCACGGGTTGGTAGGTGACAGTCTTACCCTCAATAAGTTGGCAAAGAACATTACGAGCTTTTTGGCTGCCATACTTTCCAAGTTCAGCGCAATTAACACCTGCCAGTCTTATCCACTTACCGCTTTGTGTCAAAAAAGTGTCTCCATCATGTACTTTGGCACATTTAGTTCTATATTTCATCTTGTTATCCTCCGATTAAAAAATACTTTACAAGCGTGTTATAATACTATTACATACAAATCACCTCCAATGGGGACGGGGGGATTTGAACCCCCACGGCAGTTAGCCAGCGGTTGCCAAGACCGCCATGTCTGCCAATTCCATCACACCCCCATTAGTGAGAATCGGGGGGCTGCTCCCGCCAAGTTGCACGCCCCCCAGTTCCCCTTGATGACAAATATTAACCCCTTTTGGGGCGTTTGTCAAGTAGCAATTATTGTAGCTTAATGATAGTAAAAATACGTTTGATATTAAAAAAATTTATTGCAATTAATATTGTAGTTCAAGAAGGAGGTCATAATGCCAGTATGTCCGTTCTGTTACTCTAAAAAAATGAGAAAATTTGGCATTTATCGGTATGGTGGTGCATCAAGGCAAAAATGGCTTTGTGAGCATTGCGGTGGTGTGACTGCTTACCCATTAAGCCGTAAGCCCAAACGTAGACCTAGAGGATATAGATAAGAATGTACAAGTCATACCCACGCCTAGACGATGTAACAGTAAAAGCGCCATACGTGCCGATAGCCTGTAAGCACTGTGGAAGCCATAACGTCATACGCTATGGCACATATAATGGCCAGCAACGCTTCTGGTGCAAAGATTGTAAGCGGAAGTTTGCCGATAATGACGCCTTGCCCGAAATGCAGACACCCGTTGAGCAAATCGGTGCGGCGGTGGGTATGTTCTATGAGGGGCAATCGCTGAATAGCATTACCAGACTGCACACGCAGTTATACGGCAGTTACCCGTCCGACTCCACTATTTACAGGTGGGTTAGTCGGTTTACAAAAAAGGCAGTAAAGGAGTTAAAGGACTATAAGCCAGATGTAGGCTCGGTTTGGGCCGCCGATGAAACCGTGCTGAAATTGGACAATAAAACTAAAATTTGGTTTTGGGATATAATTGACGCTAAAACCCGCTTCCTGATAGCAACCCATATCTCACGCACTAGAACGATAAAAGACGCCCAAACGCTTATGAAAAAGGCATATGACCGCACGGGCAAGATACCCCGCATCATATACACTGATAAACTACTGGCATATCTGGACGGCATAGAGCTAACCTTTGGCGGTGATACGAAGCACAAACAGGGAAGCCCGTTTGACGTAGCTAATAACACTAACCTCATAGAGCGATTTCACGGGACTTTAAAAGACCGCACCAAGATTATGCGTGGGTTAAAAAACGTTGATACCGCCAAGCTATTCACGCAAGGCTGGTTACTCTATTACAACTATCTGCGTCCGCACGAATCATTAAGGGGTAAAACGCCCGCACAGGTGGCGGGTGTAAAATACCCCTATCGTAACTGGCAGGATATTGTAGCGGGACGGCAAATTGAAACTATCAGTCAGGCCAATGCCACCAGCAGGATACAGATACCCGAATTGCCCGAAGATATGCATTACGTGATTTTACGGAAGCGGGTTATCAGGCGTCCCCGAAAAATGAGGCGAAAGCCAATTAGGAGAAGGCAGGAAATCTCATTAATGAGAATTAGGGGTTAGCTATGTACCAACCACTTTGGAGAAGAACCACTCTGACAGGGGTCTTGACAACAATTTAATAATCATTTTATAATAAAAATCACGAAAAATGAATATTAGTATTCATATATGAATAACATAATTAATCAATCTCTGCCAAATAACTCAGCTTATAAATATGTAAGAATACTGAGGAGCTTCACTGTGCAGGAGCCTGAACACACGATTGCTGAATTATCTGAAAGGACCGGGATATCTTGGGCCACTACATATCGCATTGTGGTGGCATTCGCTCAAGGCGGATTACTGGAAAAGGATGCTCAATCAAATAAATATAAGGTCGGGCCAGAGCTTTATATGATTGGAAGATTGTATTTAGCGACAACCGACCTTGTTAAGGTTGCAGAGCCAGTATTGAAAGAAATTAATAACCTGACAGGTGAGGTTACGGTTTTATCCATTCTTGGTAAAGATGGCAAGATAATAATTGTAGCCAGAGAAGAATCCAGGCATCCACTGAGACTTGGTCTTTCTATAGGGTATAACTCTCCTGCTTACGCACATGCCAATGGAAAAGCTTTGTTAAGTGAATTAACCGAAGCGGAACTAGACAGGCTTTATCCTGACGAAGCACTTGAACCATTAACAGAAAAAACTGTCGCCACCAAAACTGATTTGAAACGCGAGTTAAAACAAATAAGAAAAACTGGCGTTGCTTATAACAGGGAACAATCATTTTTAGGTAGTGAATCTGTCGCTGTCTTGATCAGGGATGCTCATGGTCAGGCCATTGCCGGGATAGCCATTAGCACACCATTGATAAGATTAAATAATGCCAAAAGGGAGCATCTGGCTACTTTGGCAAAAATGGGGGGTAGTCTCATCAGTTACAAGCTCGGATACTATGAAGAGGGTAACCCAGTGCACAATATTGCCGAGATGCGTTCTTGGTGGCAGACAAACTGCGGCGCGATGCCAATAAGCTCCGCAGCATAAAAAAAGTATTGAGAACCTCTTGACAAATAGAGAAAAATTATTAAAATAGTATACAAGCAGTATACTTAGTAGATAAATACGCTACTTCATTTTATCAATTTATAATTATGCTTAGTACATTAAAAAACCAGTTCAAATCCCTACGCAGAGCCATATCGGTTCTTAAATGCTTTTCTCCGCAGAAAACCGAATTAAGTGGAAATGAGTTGGCCGCAATGCTTGGTATGCACAGGACTACGGCATATCGCATGTTAGCCACTTTAGCTGAAGAAAAAATATTAGAACGTAAAGGAAGGACGGGTGTTTACACAATCGGGCCTGGGCTATATGTCCTTGGCAATCTATTCTTAACTACAACAGATATCGTTAAAGCTGCTGAGCCAGTGGTGAAAATGGTAAATGAATTAACCGGTGAAGTGACTAACCTTTCCATATTCTTTGATGGATACATTTCTTATTTGATGAGAGAAGAATCAAAATATGATTTTCGATGGGGACGGCATGTCGGTTCTTACGTGCCCGCACATGTATCCGCAATGGGGAACGTTTTTCTGAGTGAACTCTCCGATTCAGAAATTGATGAGATATATCCTGAAGAAAATTTAATGCCGTTTACATCACATACAATTACCTCTAAAACAGAATTGAAAGCGAGGTTGGAAGAAATTAGAAAGACTGGTGTTTCCATTGATTATGAAGGGCAAACCTATGGAGTCGCCGGTTTCAGCAATGGTATCAGAGATTCCAGCGGTAAGGTAGTGGCGGCGATTAGTGTTGGAACATTAATAGCTCACCTAAATGCAGAGTTTATTGACCATATAATCCAGTTGCTGAAAATGAGCGCTTGTCTAATCAGTTATTGGCTCGGTTACCGTGATACAGAGTGTCCAGTACGTGAAATGGAGGAGATAAGGTATTGGTGGAAGATGGTATCGTCGGAATCTATATCTAATAACCCCGCTTCGGCTAATTAATCATATTTTAAAGATGAAAACACTGAGAATTAAATTTGGAATCTAAATGAAATAGAGATACTTTGAGGCAATATATCGCCAAATAAAGAAACAGGTAAAGGAGCAGAAAGAAGAAGTACCGAGAGAATTGATATTCAAGTGGGGCGCGGCCCCTTCCCGAGAAGCAAAAATTAGATCATTGGCCCTAATCATTGCTGGGGAGTTACCACACCCCACTGTCATTAATATTACCACACATTTTCCCTTACATATACGAGAGTTTGGGCCAATATAAAAAGGGGGTGATTGATTTCAATCTTAATATCTAGACAGATAGATCAAATTTCTAATTAGGGGGATAAAATGAAAAAGTGTTTATTTGCTGTGGTTATGGCGGTGATTCTAGTTAGCAGTTTACTGGCGGCTTGTGCTGCTCCAGCTCCCGCACCGGCTCCAGCTCCCGCACCCACTCCAGCACCGGCTCCAGCTCCCGCACCCGCTCCGGCACCCGCACCCGCTCCAGCTCCGGCACCTGCTCCCGCACCCGCTCCAGCCCCAACACCAGCACCCGCTCAACCTGCAGAGGTAATTACCTGGAAACTTCAGACTCACAGGCCAGCTAGCGACCCCAAAATGGTTATGGTGGACCGTATTCTGGATAGCATCGAGGAAATGAGCCAGGGACAACTCATCATTGAACTATATTATGGTGATGAGATAGTGCCAAAGCAGAGCGAGATACACGAGACGGATAAAGGAATCATAGACGCTACATGGACTAATTCTGCCTACGTTATGGACCGTGTACCAACCGCCGGCCTTTTCAATGTTGTATCAGGTGGACTGAGTGCTGTCCAGATGCATTACTGGTTTAAGAGCGGCTGGGGCATGGAAATGTATAAAAAGGCGTTCGCGAACATGAACGTAGAAGTTGTATATCCGTGTGTCTACAATCCCGAAGACTGGTGTTATACCACCAAACAATTGCAGACCATTGATGACCTCAGTGGTCTCAAATTCCGTGCCTCGGGTGAACCTGGATTAATTCTACAAAGGCTTGGCGTGGCTACGGTGATGATGGGTGGCGGAGAGATATATGAAGCCATGAAGCGAGGGGTTATTGACGCTTTCGAATATACAACCGCGCACGCTGCTTGGAGTAACGGTTTCCACGAGGTTGCGGACTATGTTTATCTTTCGACATCCCGGGCACCGTGTGATAGCACCGCTCTCTTTGTCAATGCAGACCGCTGGGCGGAACTTCCACCTTACATGCAACAGATGGTGCGCGAGGCAGTTGAAGCCGAAGACAGCCGATTCTACTCTGCGTCTATAATCGAAGACACTACGGCGCAAGAGAAGATAAAGGCAGCGGGTGTTCAGATCCTGCCGCTTCCAAAAGAGATAGACGATGTTTACAGGCAAGAAGCAGCCAAGTATTATGACGAACAAGCAGCAAAAGACCCTCTCTACGCCGAGATTATCGAATCGCAGCGTAGATACAAAGAAATCTGCGAAATGTCCGGTATCTACTAAAATGAACTCGATGTTCTATAGGTAGTTAAGCAGAAAGGTGCACGGTGTGACTGGCCAACCTAATACAGGCAGGATGTGCATAGGCCAGTCACACCGTGAGGCGGTAGTTGTTTGGAGTGAGCAGCACTGTGTGACCACCAAACTAGAAAGGTAAAGGGGGAAAAGTGTGAGCAGAACAGTCCGTGTAATTGATATCGCCGCCGAAATTTTGGGCCAGGCAGCAAAGTATCTCACCTTTGTGCTAATCGGTGTCATTTCTTACGAAGTATTTACGAGGTACGTGTTAGGCGCGCCGACTATATGGGCATACGAGTCAATAAAAATGTCGGGCGGTGTCCTGGCCGTGTTAGGTTTTGCCTATGTTCATCGTCACAATGCCCATATCCGCGTAGACCTGCTGTATAACAAACTGTCCCCGAAGACACAGTCATTAATAGACAGCGTTGGTTACTTTGTGCTTTTTTTGCCTCTCATTGGCGCCCTCTTATATGCCTCAATCATTTATACGTGGGAAGCCTGGATATACAATGAAAAACTGATGGAGACTTTTTGGTATCCGCCTGCCGGTCCACTCAGGACATTAGTAAGCCTGGGATTGCTTGTTCTTTTTCTTGAAGGCATAGCTCGGTTCATCCGCGACCTATACGCAGTTAGAGGGAAAGTATGATTAACTTGAGCGCAGAGGTAGTCCTTGTAGTCATGCTGGGGGGAATTGTCCTGCTTTCGATAACCGGTTTCCCCTTGGCATTTTGCATCGGTAGCTTGGCACTAGTCGTTGGTTTCCTGGTGGCCGGCGACCAGGCATTTTCCATAATCTACACCAGATTCGTTACCATAATCACCAAGTATGCCATAGTAGCTGTACCTGGCTTTCTCTTTATGGGTGTCATACTGGAAGAATCACGTATAACTGACAGACTGTATTCATCATTGGAAATCTGTCTGGGCGGTTTAAGAGGTGGACTGGCGGTCGTTACCGTATTGACGGGTACACTTCTGGCTACAGCGGTAGGCATAATCGGCGCATCTGTCACCATGCTGACGCTTGTGGCTCTCCCGGCCATGGTGAATAGGGGTTATAGTAAGGAGTTAAGCTGTGGCAGCATCTGTGCCGGAGGTTGTCTGGGCATTCTCATTCCCCCGAGTGTAATGCTGGTATTTTATGGAACAATGACCGAGATGTCTGTGGGGAAGCTCTTTATGGCAGCCTTCATACCGGGTTTTCTGCTATCTGGTTTATACGTAACGTATATTTTAATCCGCGCCTTCTTGTCTCCCAAGGTTGCGCCTTTAGCGCCGGCCGAACTAAGAAGTGGTGTTAGTTTTGGCGTTAAACTAAAACTTCTCTTTAAGTCAGTGATGCCGGTGGCAACTATTGCTTTCATAATACTGGGTACGATTTTTCTGGGGATAGCTACGCCAACTGAGGCAGCCGGTGTCGGGGCTGTTGCCTGTATACTTTTAGCTGTTGCTTACCGACGGCTTACATGGCCAGTTCTACGAGCCGCAGCGTTGCGGACCCTGAGGCTTGTCGCTATGGTAAAAATCGTGGTGGGATTTGCTTACGCCTTTGTGGGCATATTTTTCTACGCCGGGTGCGGATTTGTACTGAAAGAAACGCTTATGACGGTACCCGGAGGTCCTTACGGTGTTCTAGTCGTTATCCTGTTTGTGGTATTTTTGCTGGGTTTTGTAATCGACTGGATAGGCATCATTTTCATCATCGTGCCAGTAGTTATGCCTCTTGCTCCCGAATTAGGGTTTGATCCTCTATGGTTAGCCATCATGATTTGTGTTACCCTTCAGACCGCGTTCATGACGCCACCCGTTGCTTCGGCGATATATTATTGTAAAGGAGCAGCTGATCCAGCATTGGGCATAGAGATATCTCATGTTATACGTGGGTGTATTCCATTCGTTTTAATAATATTATTTACCATTGTGCTGCTTGCGGTGTTCCCGCAAATAGTTCTTTGGCTGCCGTCACTAATGATGTAACCTACCATGCTAAAAGTGTTATTGGCTGTAAATAGAATTTCATAACCTTGGGAATAATAGTAAAAAGAGGAGGGTCAATCATGAGTGGAAAAGAGATTACTGATGGGGTCGTGAAGTATTTCCAATCAGACCAGTGGCAGGAGCTAATGCGACTGTTGACCCAGACGGATGAGGAAATATATCACATTCACGTATATGCACAAACTAAACTGTCGGCAGAGTCTTTAGGAAAGTTAATGGAAAAGTATTTTGCGCAGAAGGGGCTTGCTGAAGAGAGGCCGGCGACTATTTTAGCGCCCAATATCCCAAAAGACTCGGTCGGCGTACACAATGTCCATCCGAATAACCCTGACCGGCGGATCTTTACGCCACTCTTTGATTTCTATTGTAAACGTAATCCAGATGTGGTTTTAGAACCAGGCGACCCTGCCAAATATGGCCAGGATGGAAAAAATGTAATCGGTTGGGGGAAAAATTGTCTTGATGACTACCTGAAGCAGTTCGATTTCAAAAATGTGGGACCACGAGAAGAGTGGGAAATAACCAAATATTTTCAGACACCTCACTGGCAGAAGTTCCTTCGATTAATGGTGGACCCTGACTATCTCCACGTTCACTGTAATGTAGAAATCAATTTCCATCCCTGGATTCTTAAGCTCTTTGCTATAGAGGCCTTCAAGCAAGTAGGTTATACCGTAAATTATGCCGTGCCTTGTATATATCGACCAGAACCATACTATCTAGGCAAAATAATTTTTCTCCTGGGACACCCTGAGGTGGTACATGATATAGCTTGGAGCTATAACCCGGACGTGGTAATCAAACCGGTCGATAAATGGATGTTTGGCAATTCTCCCAAGGATGGAGACCCCGGTTTCAGTGTGTGCCCCAGAAGTCTTCTGGAGCAGCGATACAGAGAAAACACGTACGAAGACCTAACCGATGAGCAGATAGAGGAGATATTGAAACAGGTATAAGAGGTAACTTGAAATTACGGTGTTTGTTTTTACAGAAAGTATAGACTGCTTTGGCAGTAGAAGAGGCCTTTAGTATGACCCGGATAAAGAAGTCATCTTAGGGAGGTGTTTGCTTTGGAAGATAAACTAGGAATTGCCATTGTGGGGCTAGGACGCGTCGGTGATACGCACATTGATGCTATCCGGCTAAACCCCGATACGACCCGGCTTGTAGCCGTGGTTGATATTGATGAATCTCTCGCCAAATCCACAGCCGAAAAGTCAAAAGTCAAATACTATACCAGTGTAGAAGCTGCGTTAGGTGACCCCGATATTCAAGCGATGGTCGTCTGTCTTCCCCATGACCTTCATAAGCGCATTGGCATTCAGATTATGGAGGCAAACCGCCACGTTCTAATGGAAAAGCCAATAGCTACTAGCCTCGCAGATGCGAGGCAGCTGGTAGAGAAAGCTAAAGAAAAGGGCGTGACTCTCATGGTCGGGCAGAGCCACCGTTTTTTCTTTGCCATCCAGGAAACAAAGTTAAAAATAAAAGAAACTATTGGCGAGCCGTTTAATCTCATTTATTCATCACTTCGGCCTTTCCATCGTCGTACTCCACCGCTCTGGTGGCAAGATGTAGAGAAAACCGGAGGCCTGGCTTTTACCATGCTCGGCTCTCACACGATAGATTTCAGCCTGTGGTTTTATGAAGGCAGGAGACCCGTACGCGTTTATTCTGAGGCCAGGTCCCTGAATCCAAAACTCACGGGAATGGATGAGATTGTTATTGTGATTACCTTTGATGATGGAAGCACGGCTACAAATCATCTCTCGCTTAATACCTCCCCGTCAAAAAAGGATTGTCTTATAGCTGGACCCCAGGGATCAGTATTTTTCAGCCATTCCGACTCCGCCAGTGGTCTGGTGGGTGTCTTTACCTGTGATTTTTATCTTAACGGAGAGTTAGTGCAAAGTGGTGAGCAACAGCCTCACAATTTTGCTCTTCAAATGAAAGAGTTCTCTACGGCTATTCTGGAAAAGCGAGAGCCTTCGGTAAGAAATTCCGATATTCTTAATCAACTAGCGGTTATAGAGGCCGCAAGGAAATCTGCCGAAATACATCAACCAGTAGATATTGATGGTAAATAATAAAATAATATTAGTGTTCCTGTGAACAAAGCAAGTTTTCTCTGCAATCCCTAACGAGTAAGGAATAAACAAATGAAAGTGGGGAACGGCAAATGACGACAATTAAAGCAAACTATGCAGCGGGAAAGTACGGTAAAGTAGTGGCCATAGGGCTTCTGCCAGGGGCAGATTTGGTGAATGGTATCAAGAAGGTTTGCGAGGACGAAAACATTCACCACGGTACGGTTGTCACGGTTGTTGGTAGTTTGCATAAACTGACTTTCTCTCAGGTTGTATCTGATTCTGATGAAAGGAAAGCTAAATTTGGCCCCGGTTTCACGGAGCATCGGATAGTATCTGGTCCCCTGCAAGTATTATCAGTCCAGGGTATCATCTATGAAACAGAAGCAGGCGAAGTGGTGGTTCATCTACACGGTACATTTAATGACCTGAACGGGCGACTTCACGGCGGGCATCTGCTGCCCGGTGAAAATCCAGTTCGCAATAGACTGGAGGCAGTTATAGCGGAGATTAAAGATGTAAGGTTAATCGAAAGGTATGACGAAAAGACCGCGGTTTACGTCTTTAGTCCGGAACAACTTTAAGCAATTACTGATTCTCCATTTATGCTAGGGGAGAATTCAGTACGACAGGGGCTGCTCCTATAACCTGACTTCTAAAGCTGAGAGTGTAATTTTTCAAAGCTAAGCGGTCTTCGGTCAAAAAGGCTTAGACGAAAAGCGCAACTAGCCGGAGGGTAATAGTGACAACGAAAAAGGTCGTCATCACTGACTTGATCGATAATTACGGTTTAGAAATTTTAAAAAGAGAGGCAGAAGTAGTCTGTTTGTCTAAGCTTCCCGATGGAATTCTATCAGATGAGGCCTCTACGGCGCACGCGGTTTTGGTCAGAGGGAGAAAAAAAATCGACCGGGACCTAGTTGAGCAAGCAAAGAACTTGCTCGTTATTGCCAAGCACGGTGTTGGCTATGATAACATCGATGTCGAAGCAGCAACTCAAAAACGAATACTTGTAGTTAACACACCTGAAGCTAACCTCGAATCAGTGGCCGAGCACAACATAGGGTTGATGCTATCCCTTTCCAAAAATATTTGTAATTCGGGTAGGGTACTTAGAGAAGACAAATTTACCAGACGCGAAGATTATATAGGCGTTGAGATAAAAGACAAGAAGTTGGGAGTCATTGGTCTGGGCAGGATAGGCTCTGAGTTAGCCCGCAAATGTAAATTTGCGTTTGATATGGATGTCATCTACTACGACCCCTACGTGCCAGAGGAAAAAGTTGGGGAACTGGGTTATAAAAAAGCAGAGAAGCTAGAAGCTCTGCTAACGGAAGCGGACTATGTGGTTATCTGTGTCCCATTGACCGAGGAGACAAGAAATCTGATAGGGTCGGCGGAATTAGGTTTGATGAAAGAAGGTGCTTTCTTAATTAATAGTTCCAGGGGTAACATTGTGGACGAGTCCGCGCTATATGACCATCTATCTCAAAGGAGAATAGCCGGCGCAGCTTTAGACGTATTCTCGCAGGAACCGCCAGCATCAGAGCACCCGTTATTTAAGCTGGACAATTTTATTGGTACGCCACATATTGCTGGGGTAACCAGAGAGGCAATGAGGCGAATGGCTACCACTGCGGCTGAAGAAATCATAAGAGTATTTCGTGGACAGATACCAAAACATCCCGTTAATCCTGAGGTTATCGGAAAGAAAGCCTGACATTATAAGAGCTAATAGGAACTAACACCTGGTAGTGTACAGGTGACCCTGAATGTTATTTATCGAATAACTGGAAGGGAAGAAATGGAGACAATGTTTAGGTATTCCGGAATTAAGGAGGCGCAAGCATGAGATTCAAAGATAAAGTAACCATCGTAACTGGCGGAGCACAAGGCCTTGGTAAAGCTATTGCTGAGGGCTTTGGTAGGGAAGGAGCTCATGTAATAATCCTGGATATATTAGAGGAAGAAGCTAGAAGCACGGCTGAGGGGATAGAGCACAAGGGGGGTAAAGCCATAGCGATAGGGCTTGATGCTACCAAGGGGCAAGAGGTGAAAAGTGCGATTGGAAACATCGTAGAAAAATGGGGCAGAATAGACATTCTGGTAAACAATATCGGCGGGAATGAGGTTATACCTTTCTTGGAGAGCGACGAGTCAATTTGGCAAAAGAGCCTGGACATCAATTTGCTGATTCCACTGCGTTTCTGTCACGCAGTTTTACCCTACATGGTGAACCAGAAGCACGGTAGAATTGTCAACATTGCTTCTATTGCGGGTAGACAGCCCAGGCCTATGTCATTAGTTTATAGCGCCGCTAAGGCAGGGGTTATCGCGATGACCAGGACACTGGCGGTAGCGATGGCGCCTTATAATATAAGGGTCAATAGTGTTTCTCCCGGCACTATGGACAATCGTTCACGTGAACAACGCCCCCCGGAACACTTTGAGCCTATATTAAGGAAGGTCACGTTGGGAAGAATGAGTAAACCCGAAGAAGTAGCCACCGCGGTGCTGTTCCTGGCCTCAGATGAGGCTTCATATATAGTCGGTCAGAGCTTGCATGTCGATGGTGGGAACTGCATGCTTTAAGAAACACGACGATAAAGAGGTTGGATTAACCTGCTGAGGTTGAATAGTGCTGCTTTTGGGTAGCAGCCGTTGATCTTAAAATGTCGGGGATAATTGTTGGCCAGTGATGAGCTTACAACACGGAAGGGTTTCCAGACAGCCTAGGAAATGTCCTTGAAAGGAGGCGAAAGGGATGCCGGTACTTATTACTGGTGGGACAGGTTATATTGGGGCTGGACTGGCACGCAGCCTGGTGGAAAAGGGCGAAGATATCGTCTTGTTTGACATAGCCCCTCGAACTGAGCGCATTGCAGATATCAGGGATAAGGTGAAGCTCATCCAGGGCGACCTGACAGTCTGGCCTGAAGTGCTGAATGTCGTGAAGGGAAATAATATACAGGGCATTTTTCACCTGGGAGGGATGCTGAGCGGACCATCAGACGAAAACCCCTGGGCCTCTTTCCAGACAAATGTTGTCGGCACAATGCATACCCTAGAGGCGGCACGGCTCTTTGGCGTAAAGCGTGTTTTCTTTGCCAGCACGGCTATTACTTTCGGTTCAGCGCCCAGTCATGTTATCACTGATGAGACATTGCAACGACCTTCCACCATGTACGGTGCTGCCAAGTTATATGGCGAACTTCTTGGCCGGTTTTATCTGAGGAAATTCGGCCTTGACTTTCGTTGCTTAAGATTTTTTGGGGTTATTGGTCCCGGGGCTAAGCTCACCCCCCACGCAGCATATAAGTCAGTGATGATTGAAAATGCAGCTCTCGGCAAAGCCTATGAATGTCTTGTTGCGGAAGATACTGTGACTTTCCTGACATACTTTAAAGATACCGTCCGAGCCATAGAAATGCTGTATAACGCACCCAGGGGGGAAATTAAGACGACCTGCTACAATGTTGTGGGGATGTCGCGACCAACGACGGCTAAGGCGTTGGCACGGACGGTAAAGAAATACATTCCTGAGGCCAGTATTATCTTCAAGCCAGACCCGGCGCTTAATGAATTTGCCAAAGGTGTCTATCAGTCTATCGATGTATTTGATGATAGCCGGGCTCGTGAGGAATGGGACTGGGAACCATTGTATGGGAACCTGGAAGAGATGGTGGCAGATTTTATCCAAGAGGTAAGGACAAGACCCCAGCTTTATGGGTTGGTCTAAAAGAGCCCTGAGCCTGTTGGAGTATGAAGTGAAACTAGACCGTAACAAATACAAGGTGAAGGAACCGGTCTGCCTTAAAGATTTGGGAATCGTTGTAAGCACGGCCATGGCAATTGGCATACCATTGCCGGTTTCTACCACGGCTAACCACGTATTAAAGATGGCGCAAAGTCGTGGACCCGGTCATTTACATCCGGCGGCGCTTATTAATCCATATGAGGAGTTCGGTCAGTTCGAAGGGTATGGCTGAGAAAGTGGCGTGAGTAAACATCATAGAATCAAATAATAAAAGAAAAGGGGGTGCTGGAGACACATGAATAAAGAGGAAATTACCAAAGGTGTAGTCAAGTATTTGAAATCAGACCAATGGCAAGAGTTAATGAGACAATTAACTCAAACAGATGAAGAGATATATCACACTCACTTATATGTGGAAAATAAAGTGGGAGCAGAGTCATTATATAAACTAGTAGAGAGATATTTTAAGCAAAAAGGGCTTGCACTAGATAGAAAAATAGATATTTTGGCCCCCAATATTTCGGCCTCACTGGCTCTACACAATGTTCATCCCCACAACCCGGAAAGGAACCTGTATACGCCACACTTCGATTTATTTTGGAAATACAACCCAGATGTAGTTATAGAAGCCAGTACTTCTTTAGGTGAAGAGGGCAAAAATATAATAGGTTGGGGGAAAAAAGAAATAGATAACTTCCAGAAGCAGTTTGATTTCAAAAGCGTCGGACCGCGAGAAGAATGGGAAATATATAAATATTTCCAGTCTTCCCATTGGAAAAAATTCATCGAATTAATGGTGGACCCCAGCTATGATCACGTCCATGCTAACGTAGAAATCAACTTTAATCCTTGGATTCTTAAGGTATTGGCAATAAATGCCCTAAATGAAATGGGCTGGCAGGCAGATCATGTAGTGCCTTGCATTTATCACCCCCCCGATTATCTGGGTAAAATAATTTTTCTTTTAAAATACCCGGAAAGGGTGCACGATATAGCCTGGTTTTATAATCCAGATGTTGTCATCAGACCATTCGAGAAAAAAACGTTCGGTAAGTCTCCTAAGGATGGAGACCCCTCTTTCCTTGTGTGCTATAGAGACCTCGCCGAGGAGAGAATTAAAGAACCCGGGTACGAAGACCTAACTGATGAGCAGATAGAGGATATTCTGGCTCAGGTATAAATTAAATGTGGTAATCATGACAGGAAAGAAGTTGTTGTAATAGCAGGGCCGCAAGGAACTATATTCTTTAATCATTCGGAGTCCAGTTCTGGATTGGAGGGTGTCTTAACCGGTGTCTTGTTTTTGAACGGGAAGCTGGCACGAAGTAGCGAGCAACAGCCCCTTATAATGCACCTTGTTAAAGAGCATATTCCCCCCATTAAGTTGATAAATAGTGAATAAAGAAAAAAGGAGGGAAAACATGATGGGAGCTCAAGCGCTTTATGCATTTGGCAACTCCAGTAGAATAGTGCCGATTGGGCTTATGCCGGGGATAGATTTAATTAATGGTCTAAAGAAAGTGTGTACTGACAATGACATCCACTACGGTGTTATTCTGGCAGTCATTGGTAGCTTGCATAAACTAACTATAGCTCAAGTGGTCACTGATGAGGTGAAGGCAAAATTTGGCAAACTTTTTATGGACCATCGGGTTATACCTGGTCCAATTCAAGTGCTGGGGGCCCAGGGAATCATATACGAGAAAGAATCAGGCGAAATAGAAGTGCATCTACACGGTGCATTTAACGACACCAATAAACAGGTTCATGGGGGACATCTGGTGGATGGTGGCAATCCAGTCCGGTCCAGATTGGAAGTGGTCATTGCTGAGATAAAAGACGTCAGGCTGGTAGAAAGATATAATGAAGAGTCTGGCGTTTACGTCTTCAGTCCGGAGCAACTTTAATTTTTTAAGGTGCCCTGTTATTTAGTTTGTAAAAAGGGCTTGACTCAAGGGAGGACATTTATGTAGGTGAAGTTTGCTGGAGTTTTGCTCAAATCAATCGAGGGCCCAGAACAATCTAAAAGTTTGCCAGAATAAATTAATAGATGAGGTAATCATGATAGAGAAAAAAGTTGTTGTAAGTGACCTTATGGATAATGGCGGATTGGATATCCTCAGAAAGGGAGCAGAGGAAGTCGTCTATTTACCTGAGCTGCCCGAGCGAACTCTGTCAGAAGAAATCAGGGATGCGCATGCCATTGCGGTCAGGGGAAAGACAAAAGTTGACCGAAACCTTCTGGAGCTGGCAAAAAACCTTATCATTGTTGCCAAACACGGCGTTGGCTATGATAACATTGATGTGGAGGCAGCGACCCAAAAACGAATAATCGTGGTAAATACACCCCTGGCGAACGCAGAATCAGTTGCCGAACATAACTTGGGCTTGATGCTTTCGCTTACCAAGAATATTTGCCGCGCAGATAGGGAACTAAGGCAGGGCAGATTTACCAAACGCGAAGATTATATAGGCGTCGAGATAAAAGACAAGAAGCTGGGAGTCATTGGTCTGGGCAGGATAGGCTCTGAGTTAGCCCGCAAATGTAAAATTGCGTTTGATATGGATATTATCTACTATGACCCCTACGTGCCAGAGGAAAAAGTTGGGGAACTGGGTTATAAAAAAGCAGATAAGCTAGAAGCTCTGCTAACGGAAGCGGACTATGTGGTTATCTGTGTTCCATTGACCAAGGAGACAAGAAATCTGATAGGGTCGGCGGAATTAGGTTTGATGAAAGAAGGTGCTTTCTTAATTAATAGTTCTAGGGGTAACATTGTGGATGAGTCTGCGCTATATGAATATCTATCTCAAAGGAGAATAGCCGGCGCGGCTTTAGACGTATTCTCGCAGGAACCGCCAGCATCAGAGCACCCGTTATTTAAGCTGGACAATTTTATTGGCACGCCGCATATGGGTGGAGTAACCGTAGAAGCTTTGAAGAGAATGGCTACCACGGTGGCGGAAGAAGTCCTGCGTGTATTGGAAGGTCAAAAGCCAAAATATCCGGTCAATCCTCAGGTATTCAGTTAAAATATTGGGGGAGTTAAAAAGATGAGGAAAAATAGACTAAGAGAGCTCTTAACTGAAGGGCAAGCCACGTTTGGTACCCGTGTCATAACTCCCTGGCCTGGGATTATCGAAGTTATCGGCCATTCCGGAGCATTTGACTATATTGAATATGTGGGCGAGAACTCGCCCTTTAGTTTAGAAACGCTTGATAATATTGGGCGGGCCATTGAGCTGTTTCCCAACATGTCCGCAATGATTAAGGTAGAGGAACAAACGAGAGGATTTATCGCTACCAGAGCCATAGGCGCTGGAATTTCGAGTGTCCTATTTACTGACTGTCGTTCTGCAGATGATGTCCGGGAATGTATAAGACTTGTCAGAGCCGAAACACCTGTTTCCGGTGGCACTCATGGTAGCAACAACCGGCGAAATGTTGGTTATGTGGTAGAAAGTGGCTCGGAAGCATGGGCTAGAGCGATGGACGATGTCGTCATTGCAATTATGATTGAGAAAAAAGGAGCTGTTGAGAATCTGGCAGAGATATTGTCTATCGAGGGCTACGATATGGTTCAGTTTGGCCCAAATGACTACTCAATAAGTATCGGTAAGCCGGGGCAGGCAAAAACTGCGGAGGTACAACAGACACAAAAATATGTGATAGAACAAGCTTTGAAAAAAGGTAAAGCACCAAGAGTAGAATTGGATAGCATCGAGCAAGCAAAGCCATATATAGAGATGGGAGTTCGCCACTTCTGTATTGGCATCGATTTACGTGTTATTTATCGGTGGTGTCAATCTCAGACAGAAGTCATTAAAGAGTTACGGACCTCAATATAAAAAGGTCCTCGAATAAAATAAAAATATACAGCTAAAGGAGTGAAGACAATGCGATACGGTAGTGGAAAATACACCTATGAACTGGTAGACCCCTGGGCGAAGCTTCCCGAGGGGGAGTCATTCGTGGACGTCTGCGGGATATCTATCGACCCTGAAGACAGGGTATACGTTTTCAATCGCAGCAAGCGCCCGATGATTGTTTTCGACAGGGATGGAAACGAGATATACTCCTGGGGCGAGAATCTGTTCAAGCGGCCTCACGGCAGCTGTATGACGCCCGATGGCCATATTTATTTGACCGATGATTACAGCCACGTCGTGTACAAATTCAGCAAAGAGGGCGATTTGCTCGAGACCATTGGAAATGTGGACCAGCCCTCTGACACCGGGCATCGCTGGGGCTTGGATATATTCGAGCGGATATCTTCGATTAAACGGGCAGCGGGGCCGTTTAATATGCCCACGGGAGTTGCTCTTTCCTCGACTGGTGATATCTTCGTGTCCGATGGCTACGGCAATGCACGGGTACACAGATTCAGCCCGGATGGTAAACTGTTGCTGTCATGGGGCGAACCCGGGTCGGGAAAGAGCCAGTTTAGGCTGCCGCATAATATCTGGATTGACAGAGCGGATAGGATATGGATTGCAGACAGGGAAAACAGCCGTGTTCAGATATTTGATACCGAAGGTAAGTTTCTTGACCAATGGACAGACCTCATACGGCCTACCCACGTCTATATGGATAAGGATGAGACCGTATATATATCGGAGTTATGCCGGCGAATAAGCATATTCACCATAGATGGGAAACTATTGGCACGATGGGGAAACGAGAACCATAGCTTGGATGCCCCCTTGCTTGTTGGACCGCATGTCATCTGTGTCGATTCACAGGGTTCTCTATATGTTGGTGAGGTTGCTAAAGCATTTGGTAAAGTAGACCGTGGCGCCAGAGTCATCCAAAAGTTTGCTAGATGCAGTTGATATTTATTTTTGACGGATTTTTTGAAATCGTGTCAGATATGCCAACTATAACTTGCCTTGTTCAACTGCATCACAATTGTCTGAGTTGTGCAATTTAAGACAAGATTGCTTTATAATTGATTAACTTCTAAATGGATCGCGGAAATACCGTAGGCCTTTTGCCAACATTTTGACAACGTGTTCCGAGCCGATGGTCTCGGGCGGAACCAGCTGGTCCAGCTGCGCTGTGGCATTCTCCTGCATCCCGGGCATGACATTCCCGAACGGAGGAAGGTCATGAAATCTGAATCTACAGAAAATGGATTTGACGAACTCACACGCTTATCCCAGCAATTTAAGCAGCATGAGCATGAGAGTACGCTGAGGGAAAAGCAACGTGCCGAACAAAGGAAAAAAGTTCAAGGTGTTTTAGGGGGGTTAAGGGAACTTACAGTATCTATGGCTGTGGAACAACTTAAGCCGTTGGCTACTCCTGAAATCATTGAACAGGTCAACTCTTTAAAAAGCAGGCAAGGAACTGCAGAATTACGCAAGTTAATAACTGTTCTGCTAAATGACCTGGAAAACCACATCAACATCAGTGCCGCTACAAATCCGGACATAAAACCAACTGAACGTTCCATAAAGACTCTTACCATACTTATAGAGCTCCTCTTTTCTCTAGAGTAATCTTGCTTACTCAAACCGTACGTTTTGTAACTATATTAATAGGCGTTTATGTAGCGTTTGACCTTTAGTCAAATGATGAATTTAAGCATATATATATATATTAACTGCAGATATGGTTCATGCTAGCCCTGACCTTATTCATATCTGTTGCTAGTTCTGTGTATAATGACTTTAAGGATAGAAACACTTGAGGAGGAGTATATGGATTTTTTAGAACTTGCTAAGAAACGATACAGTGTTAGAGCCTATAAGCCTGACCCGGTCGAAGATGATAAATTACAGAATGTACTTGAAGCAGCCCGTTTAGCACCAACAGCCTGCAATATACAGCCATTCCAATTCATTGTAATACACACAAAGGGCAAGGAAGCAGAGTTAAGACGTATTTACAGCGCATCTTGGTTTGTCCAAGCCCCTATAGTCATCGCTGCCTGTGGGATTCCATCTGAAAGTTGGCGGCGTAGAGATGGGAAGAATTACTGTGATATTGACGTAACTATTGCCATGGATCATCTTATTTTGGCTGCCACTGAACTAGGACTCGGTACATGCTGGATCGGGGCGTTTAATCCAGATGCAGCTCGTGAAGTGTTAGGGTTGCCAGATAATGTTGAACCAGTTGCTTTCACACCGCTCGGATATCCCGCGGACCAATCTGGATATAAGAGCAGGAAATCATTGAACGAAATGGTTCGATATGAACACTGGTAACATCGTTTGATTGCGCGAGATGATGTAAGAGAATTTGGGAAAGGTCAATAGCTTTATAGCACATATTTTAGCTGTAAATATCCAATAGATGAAGAACAAACACGGTGCTGTAATCTTGGCACTAATAATGATTATAAGCTATTTAGCGAAAATGTCAGCAAGTGATGGTGGGGTCATGGGTAGACCGCCCCGGTCTGCTTGTCCCGGATCTGGACTTTGCCGTTGGAAGCTACAGGCTTGCGTTTGCGGGCGAGGGTTTCCTATAGCTCTGCTATCTGCCGAGTATGGTCTAAGCTTGTTGCTGGCGGTATATTCGTTACCAGGGGTGCATGTAAACCAGAGTGGGGAATAACCATGGGCGATATTATCCGCGGAACAGCTCCATTTGTCGGACTGGTAATAATAGGACTCGTACTGTTCACATTTTTCCCTCAGATAGTCACCTGGTTACCTTCACAGATGATAGGTAGGTAGCTCGAGGGTGACCCGCTCCCTAAAAACTGGCTCAGTTATAATGGTAGCCTAGAAATGACAACTGTCTGCATTGTGCGATTCAGGCAATACGTGCTTGAATTGTGTAGCTTATCCTCTTAGGCTGTAAGAGCGAGGCACGCTCAAAAGTTCTGCCTATTGACACCTCTGGTGGAGCTGGCGGGATTCGAACCCGCTACCTTTTGACTGCCAGTCAAACGCTCTCCCAATTGAGCTACAGCCCCTGGTGTACGAGTACAATTTATCACAAAGCAGGTTAATTGGCAACCGCAGTATTATTCGCTTTATAAAATCTCTTCCTAGAGTAATTGTTTTTCATGCCTGAATCAGCTACAATCACAAGTAACATTTATTCTTTGTGGCAAGAGGTGAGACTAATGATGAAGAAAATTGCTTCTCTGGCAGTGATGGTTCTGCTATTGACGCTTGCGGTAATTTCGTGTGGTGAGAAGGCGCCGGAACAGGCGCCGGCGGCCAAGCCGAAGAGCTATTCATCGCCGCCACCGATGACTATCGATACCAGCAAGCAGTACACGGCGACTATTGAGACGGAAAAGGGGAATATGGTGGTGGAACTGTTCGCCAAGGATGTACCGGTGACGGTGAACAACTTTGTCTTTCTGGCCCGGGAGGGTTTTTATGATGGTTCTACGTTTCACCGGGTCATACCGGGCTTTATGGCCCAGGGTGGTGACCCAACCGGTACGGGAATGGGTACCGCTGGCTACCGCTTTGATGACGAGTTTACCGGGCACAAACACGAAGCTGGGGCGCTCTCCATGGCCAATAGCGGGCCAAACACCAACAGTGCCCAGTTCTTCATCACCTTTACGCCGCAGCACGGACTTGATAATAAGCACACCGTCTTCGGCCAGTTAATTGAGGGAATGGATGTCCTGCAAAAGCTGACACCAAGAGACCCGAGCCAGAATCCGCAGTTTGAGGGCGATAAAATATTGCGGATAACGATAGAGGAGCGCTGATTAAATTGGCGCCCCGAGCATTCTGAGCAGGCCGTGCAGCCCCCAGTAACCGGCGTAGGCTACGGTCATGCCTTTGATTATCTTACCCACGCAGGTGATAAGAAAATACCTCTTGGCACCAAAGCGCAACGCCCCGGCGGCCAGGGCTGCTGGGTAAAAGAACGGGTTAAGTACCGCCGCCAGCACAAAGAGAATCAGCCACCCCCTCCGTTCCATCAGGTTCATCAGTTTCACGTAGGCAGATTGAAGCCTGCCGTGCGTACGGTGGTAAATTGCTGAGCCGCCCCCATAACCGGTCATATATATGGTCAGCGCTCCGACGGTTTCCCCCAGACCATTGGCTATGCCGACCAGCCAGGGGTATTCCATCACCCTGCCCAGGGCAAAGACCACCGCCAGCATGGGTACCGGGACGATAATCGTGGCCCCGCCAAGGATACTGATGAAGAACGCCCCCATGTATCCATAGGCCCCAAGCGCCCGCACCCATTCCCAATAGTAAATAACGGCCGCCGCCATGAGGAAAGTGGCTACAATACCGAAGATGCCCAGGAGATAGGCTGTCTTGGTAGAAAACTTCTTTTCTGGTTCCTGTTCGGCCATGCGCTCCTATTCTACCCGAACTTTTGCCTACTGGCAAGCTTTGGCAAAATCAGTGTATCTTGGTATCTAGGCAGCTGCTTTGGCTGAAGTCTTGGCGACGAAGGTCAAGCCTTCGTCGCCAAGGTCAACTTTTACCGTGTCGCCCTCTTTGAATTCGCCCCTGAGCACTCTGGTGGACAGCGGGTTTTCCACATGGCGTTCAATAACCCGTCTTAAAGGCCTGGCACCGAACAGCGGGTCATAGCCTTCTTTGGCCAGCCATGATTTGGCCTTATCGGTGAGTTCAATGCCCAGCTTGCGCTCGGCTAGGCGCTTCTGCAGGTCTCTGACCATGAGGTCGACGATGCTCCTCAGCTGCGCCTCGGTAAGCTCGTGGAAGACGATGATTTCATCGAGGCGGTTGAGGAACTCGGGTCGGAAGGCCTTCTTCACTTCGGCCATCACCTTTTCCTTCATCGCCTCGTATTGCTGCTGTCCCATCTTGGTTTTGTCCTTGCTGGGCGCAAAACCAAGCGACGATTCACGCTTGATATATTCCACGCCGGCATTGCTGGTCATGATGATGACGCAGTTCTTGAAGTCGACCGTCCGGCCGTGACCATCGGTCAGGCGCCCGTCGTCCAGAAGCTGGAGCAGGCTGTTGAAGACCTCGGGGTGCGCCTTCTCGATTTCGTCAAGCAAAATGACCCGGTAGGGACGCCGCCGGACGGCCTCGGTGAGCTGGCCGCCTTCCTCGTAGCCAACGTATCCGGGAGGGGCACCGATGAGGCGGGACACAGTGTGCCGCTCCTGGTACTCGGACATATCCAGGCGCACCATGGCGTTTTCATCGTCGAAGAGGAACCAGGCCAGCGTGCGGGCCAGTTCGGTCTTGCCGACGCCGGTTGGCCCCAGGAAAACGAAGCTGCCGATGGGCCGTCTCGGGTCCTTCAGGCCAGCACGGCTGCGGCGAATGGCCTCGGAGACGGCGGTGACGGCTTCTTCCTGGTTGATTAGTCTTTCGTGGATTCTGTCTTCCATGTGGAGCAGTTTCTCCGCCTCGCCCTCCAGCATCTGGGAAACGGGTATGCCGGTCCAGCTGGAAATGAGCTGGGCGATGTGCTCTTCATTCACCGTCTCGCTGATTTTCTCCTGCTTGAGCCATTCACTTTTAGCCTTGTTGTACTTTTCTTCCAGTTTTAGCCGTTCCGTCCTGAGCTGGGCAGACTGCTGGTAATCCTGCCGCTGTGAAGCTGCTTCCTCCTCATTGGTCAGCTGTTTCAATTGCTGCTCCAGCGAGCGGATTTCCGGTGTGGCGCTCTCGGTGTCAATGCGAATTTTGCTTGCGGCCTCATCGATGAGGTCGATGGCCTTATCGGGCAGGTGTCTGTCTGAAATATACCTCTGGCTGAAACGGGCGGCAGCCTCTAAGGCTTCATCGCTGATTTTAATCTTGTGGTGCGCTTCGTACCGGGGCCTTAAGCCCTTCAATATCTCTATGGTGGCTTCAACCGTTGGCTCACCGAGGAATATCGGCTGCAAACGCCGCTCCAGCGCCTTGTCCTTTTCAATGAACTTGCGGTACTCGTCAATGGTGGTGGCACCAACGCACTGCAGCTCGCCGTGCGCCAGCGCTGGCTTGAGCATGTTGCTGGCATCAATGGCGCCCTCGGCCGCTCCGGCACCAACCACGGTGTGAATCTCGTCGATGAAAAGGACTACCTCACCGCGGGCCTGGCGGACCTCGTCCATGACGGCTTTGAGTCGCTCTTCAAACTCGCCGCGGAACTTGCTGCCCGCCACCAGAGCGCCCATGTCGAGCGCGACGACGCGCCGCTCTTTTAGCGAATCAGGGACATCATCGGCGGCGATTTTCTGGGCCAGCCCTTCGGCGATGGCGGTCTTGCCCACACCAGCCTCACCGACGATGACCGGGTTGTTCTTGGTGCGGCGACTGAGTATCTGCATCACCCGCTTGATTTCAGCCTCACGACCGATGACCGGGTCGAGCTTACCCTGCCGAGCGAACTCGGTCAGGTCACGACCGTACTTCTGCAGCGAGCGGTAGCGGCTCTCCGCCCTGGTGTCGGTAACGCGGTGCCCGCCGCGGAGCTTCTGCAAAACGCCGTAGACCTTTTCCTGGTCAATGCCGAGCCGTTTCAGAATGGAGGCGGCTTCGCCCCCTTCCGCAATAATGGCGATGAGCAGGTGCTCGGTGCTGATATACTCGTCCTGAAGTCGCTTTGCCTCCTCGTCGGCCAGTTTGAGAAGCTGGGCGATGCGTGGGGTGGCGTATATCTGCCCGGAACCATAGGCAACTTTGGGTACTTTCTCCAGTGCCGCCGCTACCGACTGTTTTACCTCGGCGGCATCAACGTTCAACTCATTTAATATGTCGCCAATTAATCCCCTCTCCTGCTGGAGCAGGGCCAGCAATACATGTTCCACGTCCCACTGGCTGTGTTGGTACTGGCGGACAAGCTCCTGGGAAGATGCCAGTGCTTCCTGCGCCAGTTCGGTAAATCTCTCCTGTCTCATCTCTTACCTCCCTCCCAGTTCCTTTAATTCAGACTCCAATTTTTCCATTTTGTCCTGCATCTCGCTCATGCGCTTTACCAGGCGCAGGATGACCTCCACCCCGGCCAGGTTCACCCCCATGTCCTCAACCAGCGTCTTGACACGGCGGAGCAGGTCAATATCTCTATCCGAGTAGAGCCTGATGTTGCCCTGCGAGCGTCTCGGCTCAATCAGGCCAATTCTTTCGTAGTAACGGAGCGTATAGGTCTGTGTGCCCAGAATCCGGGCAGCCACGCTGATTACATATCTCGGTTCGCTACCTTGCTCCATATCAATTCTCCTCCTCTCAGGCGGGTCGAAGCTCACTCAGCTGCTTAAAAAGTTCCCTTTCTTTATCCGATAGTTTCGTGGGCAGGACAATATTTACCCTGGCAAACATGTTGCCGCGGGCTGAATTGCCCAGGTGAGGCATTCCCTGTCCGGCAAGGCGGAAGGAACGCCCGTTCTGTGTCTCCGGAGGAATCTTCAGTGCCAGCTTGCCTTTCATGGTGGGCACTGACACCTCACCGCCCAGCACGGCCAGGGTCAGCGGCACCGGGACGTCCACGTACAGGTCATCGCCGCGCCGCTCAAACTGGCGATGTGGCCTTACCGAGACCATCAGGTAAAGGTCGCCGCTGGCGCCGCCGTTATAGCCGGGTGCCCCCTTGCCGGCGATGCGCACCCGTGAGCCGGTTTTGACTCCGGCCGGTATCTTGACTTCAAGTCGTTTAAGACGGGGCACCCGACCGGTGCCCTGACAGGTCGCGCAGGGCACGTTCTGGACGAGGCCGCTGCCTTTGCAGGTAGGGCAGGGCTCCTCGGTCTGGAGGCTGATGGTGCGGCTGGTGCCGTGAAAGGCTTCTTCAAGGGTAACCTCCACCGGGGTCTCGATATCCCTTCCGCGCATGGCCCGGGTGCGCCGCGTATAGGTGCGGGCACGCCCCCCGCCAAACAGTAAATCATCAAATAGGCTTCCCAGGTCCTCACCTTCAAAGTGGAAACCGGTGGCCCCGCCGGCATCCCCGAAGCCGCGGAAAGCCGCCTGCTGCTGCCTGGCCTGCTCAAACTGGTCGGCGTACTGCCACTGGTCGCCGTATTTATCGTATTTCTTGCGGTTTTCCTGGCTGGAGAGGACCTCATAGGCCTCGTTGATTTCCTTGAATTTGGCCTCGGCCGACTTGTCGCCGGCATTAACGTCGGGATGATACCGGCGTGCCAGCCGGCGGTATGCCTGCTTTATCTCCTGTTCGCTGGCGCTATGGCTGACGCCCAGCGTTTCATAGTAATTTTTCTTGGCCATGTCTGAATAATACCTCTGCATAAATTGTACAATATATTTTGAATAAAATCAATAACGATTTATAATAAAAGTTGATAAATTAGTATTAACTATGCAGTATGTTAGTCGTGTGGGCTAGAGATTGGAATGCCGCTTGTATGTACCAGACCGAAAACGGGGTGGTGGTCAGGGCCGTGCGGCCTGAGAGAAGATATCCAGGAATTTGGCCAGGATACGGGCGGTGGCTCCCCAGATTACCCGCCCCTGATAATTGTAATAGTACACCGTGACCGTTTCGTTGCCCCTCACTTCCTCACGGGAGAAGCCGATGTCCATCAGTGCTGAGATGGGGGCTTCAATTATCGCCTCTGTCTCGTGACCGTCCACCTCGAATTCATAAGGCCAGGGGATGTACGCCAGGAACGGTGTAATGATGTAGCTGGTCTTGACGCTGGTCTCGTCATCGAGTCCGCCCAGCACCTCAACGTCATCCGGTTTCAGGCTGATTTCCTCGGTGCTCTCCCGCAGGGCGGTGTTGAGCAGGGTGCCATCACGGTCTTCGTAGGCGCCGCCGGGGAAGGATATCTCCCCCTTGTGCTTTTCCACCCACTCCGTGCGTTTGATGAACAGGATATAATATTGCCCGTCTCTCTCGTAGATAGGCACCAGCACGGCGGCGGGAGTCCGCTTCGGGTCAACGATGCGCCGTTTCTTTCTTTGCGATAAAATTTGCTTTATTTTTTCCTTCACTGTTCTAATATTAGCTTTATTTGGTCACCAAGACAAATCGCCTCATATTGAGCTATACTACGACTGACCAGGAAATGGAAAATGACTTCCGTGTAATCAAGACCTGCGGAGATTCTCGGGCAGGGGAACTGATAACGCCTCACGGTGTGGTATCAACTCCGCTCTTTCTGCCCGTGGGCAGCCAGGGCACGGTCAAGACGCTGACTCCGGAAGAGGTCAAAGACATCGGCTACGGCATGGTGCTGGCCAATACTTATCATCTATACCTGAGGCCGGGCATCGAGGTGGTGGCGAGGCTGGGTGGTTTACATAAATTCATGGCCTGGGACGGCGCCATCCTGACCGACAGCGGCGGCTACCAGGTTTTCAGCCTGGCCCCGTTCTGCAAGGTCGGTGATGAAGGGGTAACTTTCCGCTCCCATATCGACGGCAGCGAGCATTTTTTAACTCCAGAGTTGGCAGTTGAGTACCAAGAGAAGCTGGGTGCGGACATCATCATGGTGCTGGACGTGTGCACCGCTTATGGCGACAGCTTGGAGAAAGTGCGACAGTCCATGGAAGTCACCCACCACTGGGCGGAGCGGTGCCTGAAAGCACATAAGCGTGAAAATCAGGCGCTATTTGCCATCGTGCAGGGGGGCATCTTTCCTGAACTCAGGCGGCAGTCGGCGGAGTACCTGACGAAAATGGACTTTGACGGCTACGCTATCGGCGGCCTGAGCGTCGGTGAGCCCAAGAAGTTAACTTTTGAAATAGCTGAACAGACGGTAGCGCTACTGCCTCAAGATAAACCGAGGTATCTTATGGGCGTGGGCTCCCCGGAGGACATCGTTGAGGGGGTGGCGCGGGGCATCGATGTCTTTGACAGCGCCCTGCCCACCCGCGTGGCCCGCAACGGCGCCCTTTACACCTGGGAGGGGAGGCGCAACATCAGAAACGCTGCCTTCCGCCGCATGGAGCGACCCATTGTACTAGGCTGTGGTTGCTATACCTGTCGCACTTTTTCCGCCGCCTACCTGCACCACCTTTTCAAGTGCGAGGAGCTGCTGGCATACCGGCTGGCCACAGTCCATAACCTGTACTTCATACAAAAGCTTGTGGAGAGAATACGTGGGGCGATAATGGATGGCACCTTGCCTCAGTTTCGGGAGGAATTTGGGTCGCGCTATAAGCCAACGGACGAAAAAACACGGGTCAGCCAGAAGCAGAAGTGGCTGAAAGCGAAAGGGCGTGAACTTGACAGTTAAATTGCGCCGACCTAATATAGCGGTAATAATTCAATGTTATTCCAGTCATTAGTAAATAGAGGAGGGTAACATGGCTTTAGACGAAAAGCAGATGGAACAGATGGCCAAAGAAATTCTGCAGGCGCAGAGGACGGCCAGGCCCATCACCAATTTGACCGACCGCTTTCCTGATGTCACCGTTGCCGATGCCTATGCTATTCAAATGAAACTGGTTCAGTTGAGGCTGAGGAGTGGGGAGATGATTGTGGGCCGTAAAATCGGGCTCTGCGCCAAGGCCAATCAGATTATGTTCGGTGTTGACGAGCCCATTTACGGGCACCTCTTCAATACCATGGTCGTCCCCGAAGGTGAGCCGGTCTCACTGAGTAAGCTGGCAAAGCCTGTAATTGAGGCTGAAATCTGCTTTGTCATGGGGGAGGAGTTGAAAGGCCCGGGCGTGGATGTGGCCAAGGTCTTCGCGGCGACGGCTGGCGTCTTGCCCGCCTTTGAAATTGCCGGCAATCGCTATAAAGAGCAGAGGAAAAAAGCGCCGGACGGGATATCCGACGATTCCGGGGCCTGCATGGTGGTGCTTGGCGGGCAGCTGACACCGGTTCAGGGCATTGACCTGCGGCTCATCGGCATGGTGCTGGACAAGGACGGCGAGGTGGTCGCCACCGGTGCCGGTGCGGCGGTGCTGGGCAATCCGGCCCAGGCGGTCGCCAGTCTGGCCAACAAGCTGGCCGACTACGACATGAGCATAGGCAAGGGCGAGTTCATCATCTCCGGTTCGCTGCATGCCGCCCTCTTTGTTGAAGGCCCGTGCAGTTTCCACGCCACCTTTGACCGCCTTGGCTCGGTGACGGTGCGGTTCGTGGAATAGCTGCCATCCGGCCTCATTATAATTGACAATGCAATCGGGCCAGCGCTAACGCGCTGGCCTGTTGTATAATGGTATTTACCTTGATACTGGTAAATCGAAAGAGAGGAGGGCAAGATGGTGAGCAAGCGTACCGATGAGCTCCTGGCACTGGACCGGAAATATCTGGTACACGGCTTTGCCGTGGTCGGCAGCGAGGACGTGTGGCCGATTATCGAAAGGGCGGAGGGGGTAAAATGCTGGGATACTGAGGGTAATTTTTACTACGATGCTGCCTCGCAGCAGACGAGTAGCACGCTGGGACACGGACATAAAGAGATAATCGATGCTATCTGCGAGCAGGCACGGAAGCTGCAATTCGCCCATCTCCTGGCCAGGCAGTCGAACGTGCCCATTATTGAGTATGCCGCGGAGCTGGCCAGGGTTGTCCCCGAGGGAATGGCGCACTTCTTCTTCACCAATGGCGGCACGGAGGCGGTGGAAACGGCCTTCAAGATGGCACGCCTTTACTGGCACGTTCACGGCCGGCCGAAATATAAAATCGTCAGCCTGCAGAACAGTTTTCACGGGGCCGGCATGGGCTCAGCAGCGGCAACGCGTGCCGGTAGCGGTGCGTTCTGGACCGGGTATGCGCCGCTTGCTGCTGGCTTCATTCAGGCACCCACTTTTTACTGTAACCGCTGTGCCTTTGCTTTGAAATACCCGTCCTGTGGTGTTCTCTGTGCCCGCTACGTGGAGAAAGTAATCCAGGCCGAGGGAGTGGACAGCGTTGCTGCTTATGTCGCCGAGCCGGTGATGGGCGCGGCGGGCAACGTGGCTCCGCCGCCGGAATATTTCCCCATCGTGCGGCAGATTTGCGACGCCCACGACGTGTTCATGCTCTGCGACGAGGTGCAGACCGGTTTCGGCCGGACAGGCAAAATGTGGGGCCAGGAACACTGGCCGGTAAAGTGGGATATCATGATGGTGGCCAAGGCGATTGACGGCTGCTACCTGCCCTTTGGCGCCACGCTGCTGAGCGATAAGATTTTTGAAGGGCTGAAGGGCACCATGCTCTGGCACGGCTTCACCCAGCACGGCAACCCCATCTGCGCTGCGGCCGCCGGCGCGGCGCTGAAGCTTATCTTCCGGGATAAGATGGTGGCTAATGCGGAAGAGGTGGGCGGCTATGTTCTGGAGCGACTGGGCCGGGAGTTCAAAAAATTGCCCAATGTCACCGATTGCAGCGGCCTGGGGCTGATGCTCGGGATAGAGGTGGTGAAGGACAGGGAAACAGGGGCACCGTTTGCTGCGGAGACCATGAAAAAATGGGTGCGGAAGCTGCTAGACAGGGGTCTGTATGTCCGCATGGCGCTGGCCAGGGACTACACCAGGGTGCGGTTCAATCCGCCCATCATCACCACCCGGCAGGAAGCCGACGAGATGCTCGATATACTCTATACCGGCATTGCGGAGTTGAAATAGTTACCGAGGTGTTGCCCTAGGCGAGGCTCTGCTCGAGCCACTCCAGGTAGTCCTGATTGCCGCCGATGATGGGCAGGGCGATGACCTCGGGCACATCGTAGCTGTGCACCTTGCCGACCAGAGCCACGATGTCCGGGAGCAGCGAAGCCTTGGTCTTGGCGATGAGCAGGTTCTCCCGCGCCGAATCGGGCTTGCCTTCCCACCAGAAAAAAGAGTCGATGCCGCGCATGATGTTGACGCAGGCCACCTTCTTTTTCTTGAGAAGTTCCTGAGCAATGTGGTCGGCCTCTTCAATATTGTCGCTGGTAATCAGGATAACAATGTATCTGGCTTCTTCCATTTGACCGTCTCAGACGATGGCCAGCATTTTGTCCACCGCTGCCTTGGCTTTGATTCGCGTGGCCTCGGGTACCTTTACCTCCGTTTGCATCTCCTCCAGCGACCAGAGGACTTTCTCCAGCGTGGTGAGCTTCATATTGGGACAGACCGCCTGTTCCGATACCGGGATGAATTTCTTGCCCGGGTTTTCCTTTTTCAGCCGGTGGATGATGCCGAGCTCCGTGCCGACAATCAACTCCCTGACGTCATCCCTTTGTGCATACCTTATCATGCCGCCGGTGCTCATGACCTCATCCGCCACGGCAATTACGTCGGGGCGGCACTCGGGATGAACCACGGCTTTAGCCCGGGGATTTTCTTGTTTGAGCTGTATGATATGCTCGGGCTGAATGCGGACGTGTGTGGGGCAGTAACCCGGCCAGAGGTGGAACTTTTTATTCACCTTGATGGAAACGTAGTGCCCCAGGTACTGGTCGGGCACGAACAGTACCTCGTCATTAGCAATGCTCTCCACCACCTTGACGGCATTGGCCGAGGTGCAGCAGATGTCTGACTCGGCCTTTACCGCCGCCGTGGAGTTGACGTAGCAGACCACGGTGGCATTGGGCAGCTCTTTTTTCTTCTGTCGCAGTTGTTCTGCGGTAATCATATTGGCCATCGGGCAGCCGGCATGCCGGTCGGGGAGGAGGACGGTCATACCGGGGCAGATTATGGCCGCTGTCTCCGCCATGAAGTGGACGCCGCAGAACACGATGACGTCGACCTTCGTTTTAGCCGCTTTCTGGCTCAGCTCCAGGGAATCGCCCACGAAGTCAGCAATGTCCTGGACCTCACCGAGCTGGTAGTTATGCACCAGGATGGTGGCATTCCTCTCCTTTTTCCATTTCAGGATTTTTTCTACCAGTGAGGCATTGGTCATGGCTGTTCTCCAAGCGATACTTTATCTCCCGGCCTGATGCTGCCACCCCTTAAAACACGGGCAAAGACGCCTTCTTTGGGCATGATGCACTGGCCAACCTGTCGGCGGATGGCACAGGCGGTGTGGCATTCTTTGCCTATCTGGCTGACTTCAAGCAAAACGCCTTCACCTATTACCAGTCTGGTGCCCACCGGAAGCTGGTACAGGTCCATACCCTCCACGGTGATGTTCTCGGCGAAATCCCCGGGATGCAGCTCCAGGCCCAGCCCGCGCATTTTGTCAATGCTGGCCACGGCGAGCAGACTCACCTGGCGGTCAGGCAAGACGCCAGCATGGGCATCACCGACCAGTCCATACCCCTCGGCAAACTGGCCTTCCGCGATGGGCTGCTTCCGTGTCCCCTTTTTCTGGCTGGTGCAGACGGCAACTACTCTGGCTATTGGGGTAGGCTCCTTTGCTTTAATGGCTTGATTTTATTGTACCACCACCGAGGACATTATCGCCATCATAGAACACGACGGCCTGCCCCGGTGTGATGGCTAACTGTGGTGCCGTAAACTTTACATAAGCATTATCTTCGTCCACTGGAGTTAAGGTGGCCTCCGCTTCCGGGTGACGGTATCTTATCTTGGCTTTGGCCTTGATGGGCTGATTGAGCTGCTGGAACATAATCCAGTTTGTACCCGTGGCTTCAAGCCCGTCACCGAGCAATTTTTCCCGGCGGCCAACGATGGCGGCGTTATTTTCCGGCTCGATGGCAATGACGTACTGCGGCTCGCTGGCGGCGATACCCAGTCCCTTGCGCTGGCCGATGGTGTAGTTCATGATTCCCCGGTGGTGGCCGAGAACATTGCCCTGCTCGTCCAGTATGGGCCCTGGCTGGAAAGCCTGGGGGACTAAATCTTTGAGGAATTCGGTATAGTCCCTGTCCTTGATAAAACAGATGTCCTGGCTCTCCGGCCGACTGCCGGTGGGGAGGTTTCTCCTCTTTGCCTCCGCCCTCACCTCTTCTTTGGTGAGGTGCCCGATGGGGAACATGGCATGACGTAGCTGCGCCTGCGTCAGCGCGTAGAGGAAGTAGGACTGGTCCTTTTGCCGGTCCCTGCCTTTCTGGAGAAGCATCCTGCCGGAAATAGCGTCCTTTGCCACTCTGGCGTGGTGGCCGGTGGCCAGATAAGCCGCGCCCAGCGACCTGGCTTCATGGAGAAGGGCACCGAACTTGATGTGCCGGTTGCAGCCCACACATGGGTTCGGCGTCCTGCCCATGCGGTACTCCTGACAGAAAGGGGCAATCACTTTCTCCTGGAAGACTTCTCTCAAATCAATAACCTGGTGAGGAATGCCCAGCGCCCCGGCGACGCGCTGGGCGTCGTCGATAAAGTCAGATGAATGGGCCTCACCTTCGGGGCGCAGTCGCATGGTGAGGCCAATAACCTGATAACCTCTTTCCTGGAGTAGGGCAGCGGCCACGGAGGAATCTACCCCGCCGCTCATGGCAATGGCTACTTTTTCCACGGATTTTCACCTGATGCCGGACTGTGCAGGGATGGAAAAGGGTGTGCCTGAAGGCTCGGATTAGCCCAGTTTTTGTTTATAGCGTCTGGCGATGTCAATGGCGATGCCGGCCACATCGACCGCAGTGTCGCCGAGGACTACCGAGAGCGGCTCCTTGCCCCAGCCATCGCCTTCGTAAAAGAGCTTGGGCACGCCGCCGGAGCTGTCCACCAGCTGCTTTATCTTCCAGGGCATGGAGCTCCGGTCTTTAGCCATCACTTCCGCTGGCTCATTGGTGCGGTCAATCCAGCCAAAGAGAAGCTTCTTCTCCGCGCAGTACTGTTTCATCACCTCGATGACGTCGGCATCGCATTTGAAGTTTATGCCGGCATTTATACTGGGGTCGTACTTCCCCACTTCAATTATCAGGCGGGCCATGTGGTCGGAACCTCCCCAAGTCGGCAGGCCGGAGGCATGAGGGAAACCCCGCACCACCGTTATCCGGCCGTCAATGGCGGCCACATCTTTAGCTGTCCTGGCATCTGGCAGGGCGTAGACCAGGTTTACCCTGACTTCGGGCATGAGTCGGGCGAACTCGGCGCTCTCCTGGAGCATATTAACGGCGCGGGCCAGGTTGCCCAGTACCATTTCCGCTTGCTGATTAGTGCTCAAAGCTTATCCTCCCAGCGTGCTGAAGTACGCCGCCCAGAACGGGTCTACCTTCACCGGCGTCAGCGTTTCCTTTTTGCCATTTTTGCGGACAAATACCCTGTCTTTTGCCGTCACTTCACCGATTTCCCAGGCAGGAATCCCGGCCTGCTTTAGAGCGTTGATTAGTTTGGGTGTGTTTTCCGGAGTGGCGGCAATCACCAGCGTGCCCTCGCCGATAGATGTAAGCGGGTCGATATTGAAATGCTCGCAAACCGCGGCTATCTCTTCAGAGGTCACTATCTTATCTTCATACACGGTCACACCGGTTCCGGACGCTTCCACAATCTCGTATATGCCGTTGAGCAGTCCTCCCTCGGTAGCATCATGCATGGCGTGGGCATAGGGGGCGGCGGCCATGGCATCCGGGACCACGCTCATCGCCATAAAGAGGCTTTTCGCTTTCTCAACGAGGTCGCGACCATATTTCACTACGAGTTCTTTTTCCGCCTGAAAAGCGAGGATACCCGCTGCTTCCACTGCCGGGCCTTTGGTCATGATAACGCGGTCGCCAACCTTGGCGTTGGATGGCGGGGTGAGCTGCTCCTTTTTCCCGATGCCGAACATGGTGCAGCCTCCGTTTAGTGGATAGCCGATGCCAGGAACGACGCCGGTGTGGCCGCCGACAATGGCTATGTTCAGCTTCTCACATTCCTGATGTACTTCCTGCCAGGTATGTTCCAGCACGCTCTCCTCTGTGCCCGGTGGTAGCATCAGGCAGATGGTCATGTACCTAGGCGGTATGCCGAGCACGGCGACATCGCTGGCGCAGATATGGACGATAGACCAGCCGAAGTGCGGCATGAGCACGGGCAGGCCGAAGGTCGGGTCTTCCGCCACCACCATGACCTCGCCGCCGGGTAGCTCAATCACGCCGGCATCGACGCCGTGCCTGGGGCCAATCAGCACCGAGCGGTCGGCCTTGCCGAGATGGGGGAAGATAACCCGGTCAAACGTTGCTTTGTCTACTTTGCCTATCTCTGGTAACATATCTCCTCCTTGTGACTAAGTAAAAATAATTAATGATGACTCTTCAACAGGGGCGACATGGCCCTCAGCTTGGCCACGATACGGGGCAATACCTCCAATACCTTGTCGATTTCCTCTTCCGTAGTCCATTTGCCCAGACTGAACCTCAGGGAACTGTGGGCCTGCAGTGGTTCAAGCCCCAGCGCCAGCAGGACGTGGGACGGCTCGGTGGTGCCGGAGCTGCAGGCGGAGCCGGTCGAGCAGCAGATACCTTCCCGGTCAAGCTGAAGGCACATTGACTCACCTTCGGCGTAGGAGATGCTTAAGTTGACATTGTTGGGCAGCCGCACCTGAGGATGGCCGTTGAGTCGGGCATGGTCGATATTTTCCAGAAGGCCTTGAATCAGCTTATCGCGGAGGCAGGTCACCCGTTCCGCTTCTTCATCTATCTCCTGCCGCGCAATCTGGGCTGCCTTGCCCAGGCCGACGATGCCCGGAACGTTGTGGGTGCTGGCCCTCCGCCCGAATTCCTGCTCGCCACCGTGCAGGAAAGAAACGAGCTTGGTGCCTTGTCTCACGTAGCAGACACCCACCCCCTTGGGGCCGTAAAACTTGTGGGCGGACAGAGAAAGCATATCAACGCCAAGCTTATCCACGCTGAAGGGAACGTGCCCCGTGGTCTGCACGGCGTCGGTGTGCAGGTAGACGCCGGCTTCTCTGGTTATTCTGGCGATTTCGGCAATGGGCTGAATGGTGCCGATTTCGTTATTGGCGTGCATTATGGAAACGAGGACCGTTTTATCCGTAATCGCCCGGCGGACGTCATCGGGGTCAACCATACCGTACCCGTCCACGGGCAGGAAGGTTACCTCGAACCCCTGCGTTTGCAGAAAGTGGCCGGTTTCCAGAATGGCGTGGTGCTCTATAGCTGAGGTAATGATATGGTTGCCTTTTTTATTACTGGCGTAGGCCACGCCTTTGAGGGCAGCATTATCCGCCTCGGTACCGCCGCTGGTGAAGACGATTTCATCCTCCCGGGAGCCGATAAGCGCGGCGACGCTGGCTCTGGCTACCTCAACGGCCTCTTTCGCATCTTGGCCGCAGCCGTAAATGCTGGAAGGGTTGCCGAAAGACTCGGTGAAGTAGGGAAGCATGGCCTTGACCACGTCGGGGTGGGTGGGGGTGGTGGCGGCATAGTCAAGATAGATTCTCTGCATATTAGCTCTCCTCGCTTTACCCTTCTATTGGTTCGACGCGTACCCCCTTGCTGGTAACCCAGGCAATGCCCTGTTCAATGTCATTTGCATCACCCTCCAGCTCAAGTGTAATCCAGCCTTTTTCTTCAGAAAGGTCGGCACGGCGGATATTGGTCACCAGCTTGAACTGCTGCCCCAGATTATGGATGATGGGCTCCCGAATTTGCTCTTCATTGAAGGTAAACATGACTCGCCGCTTGCTCATTTCACTCCTCTTTTTCCTCCAGTTCCTGCTCCACGCGCTTTCGCTGCTTTTCCAGTTCATCACCGTGAGCGCGGATGCCGCACTGCTTTTCCAGTTTAATCAGCCTTTCCTCAAGCTTGTCCTGCTCTTGCAGTACCAGCCTGATAGCTTCCGCAATCGGGTCCGGCAGTTTCCCGTGGTCCAGTTCCAGTATCGGCTTGTGCCGGTCTTCCACTGACCGCCCCGGAACACCCACTACCGTGACCCCCGGCGGGACTGACTTGATGACTACCGAGCCGGAACCAATACGGGCACCCTCGCCGATGGTGATGGCACCCAGCGCAATCGCCCCGGCACCGAGGACAACATTGTTACACAGCGTGGGGTGGCGTTTCTTCTTCTCGGTGGTCGTTCCGCCCAGCACCACCCCCTGGTATATCAGGACGTCATCGCCAATCTCGGATGTTTCGCCGATGACAACCCCGGCACCATGGTCGATGAAGAACCGGCGACCGATGGTAGCCCCGGGGTGGATTTCGATGCCGGTAAGGAAGCGGCTGAGGTGGGAAATGAAGCGTGCCGGCAGGCGGAACCGGCGCTGCCACAGGAAGTGCGCCAGACGGTGCAGCCACAGGGCATGCAATCCCGGATAGCAGAGGAGGACCTCAAGGGTACTCCTTGCCGCCGGGTCTTTGGTGAATACGGTCTGGATGTCCTCTCTCATAACCTTAAACATAAGAGTCGCTCATAAAGCAAAAGCCAAGGGCTTCGGCGGTTAGTTCAAGACCCTTGGCCAAACTACGGCCGCTTCCCTACGCTCGCATTACCGAGGTCAGGTCCACAGGGTTGGCGCCAATTGCCTCTCAGCCCCCAGGCACCCCTAGCGGTTTGCTATTCTCTTAATCAATCAATATAGCACAGGCCTGATAAAAATGCAATGTGCCTGATTACGGGTTTTGTTTGCCTTTGGTTGGCATTTGACGCCTCACCCCTGACCCCTCTCCAGCCAGGAGCACCGGTAAAAGACCACAGACATTAATGACTGGAGAGGGGAGTTAAGAGGAGAGGGGGCTCCGCCCCCTCTCAAAAACTCTCCCCCTCTCAAACATTATTTAAATGGAGCACAAAAGACAAACCTGTTTGAGAGGGGGATAAAGGGGGTGAGTGAAAGAACAACCAGATGCCAATAGTACCTGATTATGCCATTGCCAGCTACGTTTCCTGGAAGAGCCAGGTGGAAAGGTAGCGCTCACCGGTATCGGGCAGGATGGCGACGATGAGCTTGCCCCGGTTCTCCGGCCTCCTGGCGACTTCCAGCGCCGCCCAGGTGGCTGCCCCTGACGATATGCCGGCCAGTATCCCTTCCTCCCTGGCCAGCCGGCGGGCCATTGCCCCGGCATCTTCGTTGCTGACCTTGACGATTTCGTCGAGAAGGTCGGTTTTGAGGACATCGGGAATGAAGCCGGCACCTATGCCCTGAATTTTATGCGGGCCGGCCCTGCCGCCGGAAAGTACCGGCGAATCAGCCGGCTCCACGGCAATGGCCTTGAAGCCGGGTTTTCTCGACTTTAGTATTTCGGCGGTGCCGGTGATGGTGCCTCCGGTGCCCACGCCAGCGACCAGGATATTGGCCCTGCCCTCGGTATCCCGCCATATCTCATCGGCGGTGGTGGCACGGTGCACCTCCGGGTTGGCCGGGTTTTTAAACTGCTGCGGGATGAAAGAGTTGGGGTTCTCTGCGGCCAGTTGCTCCGCTTTCTTTATCGCCCCCGCCATCCCCTCCGCCCCGGGCGTCAGCACCAGCTCGGCGCCGAAGACGGAGAGAAGCTGACGGCGTTCCTTCGACATGGTGTCCGGCATGGTGAGAATAAGCCGGTATCCCCTGGAGGCACAGACGAAGGCGAGGCCAATGCCGGTGTTGCCGCTGGTGGGCTCGATGATGACGGTATCCTTCTTTATCAATCCCTTCATCTCGGCATCGAGTATCATGGCGACCCCTATCCGGTCCTTGATGCTGCCGGCGGGATTGAAAAACTCCAGCTTGGCTACCACCTCGGCCGGTATGCCCTCGGTTATCCGGTTCAGCCTGACCAGAGGCGTGTTGCCAATGAGCTCCGTGGCGTCGCGGGCAATGCCCCTGGTGAGCTTTGGTATTTCGATTGACTTGAATTTTATTCTGTCCGTCATTTCCGCCCTCTCTCTCGCTTCAAATGACCGCAGTGCTGGCAGTTCGGGTCACGTTTCACCTGCATTTTGATAAACTCAAGATTGAGTCCATCATACATCAGCAGCTGGTTGGTCAGTAACTCCCCGAGGCCGGTGATATATTTGATGACCTCGGTGGCCTGAAGGCAGCCGATTACCGCCGGCGCCACGCCGATGACGGGGAATTTGCCCCCGGTGACACGTCCCTGGTAGATACACCACAGGCAGGCCGTCTTACCGGGTAGCACCGTCATCACTCTCCCCTCAAATCCGTATACCGCCCCGTGGAAAAAGGGGATATTTTTTTCGATGGCTGCCCGGTTCAATACGTACCTGGTGGGCAGGTTGTCCATGGCGTCAACGATGAGGTCGCAGTCGCCGACCAATTCAGCAATATTCTCCTCGGTTATGGTCTCGGCGATGGTTTCTACCGTTATATCTTTGTTCAAACTTTTAAGCTTCCTGGTAGCGGAGTCGATTTTTCTTTTGCCGATGTCTCCGTCACCATGCAGAATTTGCCGGTTCAGGTTGCTCAGCTCAATCGTGTCGTGGTCGGCAAGTCGTATAGTACCGACCCCGGCGACGGCCAGATAAGTGGCAATCGGGGAACCGAGGCCGCCGGCACCGGCCACGAAGACTCTGGCCTTTTTCAGCTTCTCCTGCCCCTCTTGGCCCATGCCTTTCATCATCATCTGCCGGTCATACCGTGTCAGTTCATCTTTGGTTAACATTTTCGTTCTCTCCTTTTCCGGCAAGCCCGTCCTGTGATTGGGAGCATATTTTAAATTGTAGCAAGTAATAGAAGATAGTTAAAGACAGTAAAACGCTGGAAAGTACGGCTACTTTATATAATGCAGACTAGAAGTGTCTGCTGCCATCGTGTAAAATATGGAGCGTGGAAAGTGAGTTCCGTAAAATACCCGGTGTGGACCGGGTCCTGGCCGACGCACGACTGCAGCCGCTGGTGGAGACCTATCCCCATGACTGGCTGGTTAAGCTGGTGAGGCAGCAACTGGAACGGGAGCGGGCCGCCGTTACCGTTGGAAAGAAGGCTTCCTCGCTGTCGAAGATTGCGACGGCGGTACACAGTCAGGTGAAGGAGATGGAGATGCCCGGCCTACGGCCGGTGGTCAATGCCACCGGCGTAATACTGCACACCAATCTGGGCCGCGCCCCGCTGAGCCGGGAAGCAACCGAGGCCATGGCTACTGTGGCCAGGGGCTACTCCAATCTGGAGTTTGACCTTGAGAGCGGCAGGAGGGGCTCGCGGCAGGTGCATGTTGCCTCGCTCCTGTGCGAGCTTACCGGGGCGGAAGCCGCGCTGGTGGTGAACAACAATGCCTCGGCGGTGTTACTGGGGCTGACAGCGCTGGCGAAAAGAAAAGAGGTAATCGTCTCCCGGGGGCAGGCAGTGGAGATAGGGGGCGGTTTCCGCATTCCCGATGTGATGCGCCAGAGCGGGGCCAAGCTGGTGGAGGTGGGGACAACAAACTGCACCTATATCAGTGATTATGAGCAGGCCATCACCGAGCGGACGGCAGCCCTGATGCGGGTCCATTCCAGCAACTTTCAGGTAACGGGCTTTACCAGCGAAGTGGCGTTCGGGGACCTGATGGCGCTGGCCGGGCGTTGCCAACTGCCCGTCCTTGACGACCTGGGCAGCGGCTGTTTTCTGGATACGACTGCGTTTGGGCTTGCCCCGGAGCCGATGGTGCAGAGGAGCATAGCTCTTGGTGTTGGACTGGCCTTCTTTTCCGGTGACAAGCTGGTGGGGGGGCCACAGGCGGGCATTATTGTTGGCCAGAAGCAGTATCTGGAAAAGCTGCGCCAGCACCCGCTGGCCCGGGCAGTACGCATTGACAAAGTACGGCTTGCCGGGCTGGCAGCGACGCTGCTCCACTACCTGAAGGGCGAAGCGACTGATAAAGTCCCGGTGTGGCGAATGATAGCCGTGCTGGTAAAGGATGTGGAAAAGAGGGCACGGGCGTGGAGCAGGGCGCTTGGAGGCATGGCGCGCGTGATTGACGGCGAGACGATGGTCGGCGGCGGCAGCCTGCCCGGGGGAACGCTGCCCACGAAACTGGTCGCTGTAGGCGATGGGAAAAACCGCAATCTGGCGCAGCGGGCGGCCCGCAGACTGCGCGGGCAGGAAGTACCGGTGGTGGGGCGGATCGCCGATGACATCTTGCTCCTGGACCCGCGGTCAGTGCTCCCTGAGGAAGATGAAATAGTACTGAAGGCACTTATGAATTTATCCTCCGGTTTAAAAACCAGTTAAATTTAAGATGAAAAATTTCTTGTCTGGTTTTAAAGGGCAACCTCTAAACAAGAAACAGCTAGCAACAGGAATGCATTTTTGTTACATAAATGCGAAATCCTTGGCGGATGAAGTTAGACTATTAAAAGAAAATGGTCATTTTTCAAGGGCTCTCAGTTTAACAATATTAGCTTTAGAAGAACTAGGAAAAATCCCTTTAATCTGCAACATGATTCTCTATAGGGAGAATGATGCCGAAGCTTGGCGCAAATCTTGGAAAGAATTACAATCGCACAAGCTTAAACTTGGTGTTTGGACGGTTTATGGTAAGAGGCTGCTTCGCGTGTTGGGAAAAAGTTATAAGACGGAATTACCGGCAGGTATCGAGCCTCTCGCAGACAAGTTCAAGCAACTAGGTTTCTATGTCAGCTTTTTTAAAGGTCAGTTCTTACTGCCAGAAGATTTTTCCAAAGATAACCAAGAATGGCTAGAATTCTTTTTATCAATTCTTGACGAGAGGCTTGCAAGTTTTGAGAGATTTCATAGTTCTTTAGAAGGTTCTGAAAAATTTATAGATGATGCCAGAGAATTCTTAATAACTGTAAAAAGGGCAAAGACAAGAGATCAACTCAAAGAAATAATAACAGATTGGGTTTCCCAAAGGGTGAGAGTTAATTAGATGTACGTCCTAGGTACGGCGGGCCACATTGACCACGGCAAGTCGGTCCTGGTGCAGGCACTCACCGGCATCGACCCTGACCGGCTGCGCGAGGAGAAAGAGCGCGGCATGACCATAGACCTCGGCTTTGCCTGGTTGAAGCTGCCCAGCGGGTGCGAGGTGGGTATCGTCGATGTCCCCGGACACGAGCGGTTTGTCAGGAATATGCTCGCCGGTGTGGGTGGCATTGACCTGGCACTGCTCATTGTGGCGGCCAACGAGGGTATCATGCCCCAGACCAGGGAACACCTGGCGATTATCGACCTGCTGGAGATAGGCAGGGGAATCGTGGTCATCACTAAAAAAGACTTGGTGGATGAGGAACTGCTGACCCTGGTGCGTATGGAAATAGAGGAACTCACCGGCACCACGACCCTGTCCAGAGCGCCCGTAGTGGCTTTATCCGCGCTGACCGGGGAAGGTCTGCCGGAGCTGGTGGCGGCCATTGATGAGCAGCTGAGTGCTACGGAATCGCGGCGTGACCTCGGCCGGCCCAGGCTGGCCATCGACCGTGTCTTTACCATGACCGGAGCGGGCACCGTGATTACCGGCACGTTGCTTGACGGCTCGCTTTCCGTGGGACAGGAGGTGGAGATTGTACCTCCGGGACTGAAATCACGACTGCGCGGACTGCAGTCGCATAAAACACGTTTGGACACGGCTACCCCCGGCAGCCGGGTGGCGGCTAACTTGGTGGGGGTCAACACCTCTCAGCTGCAACGCGGCGACGTGCTGACCAGACCGGGATGGCTGGTGCCGGCGAAGATGCTGACCGTGAAACTCAAACTGCTTGGCTACCTGCACCGTCCCTTGAAACACGGTGCCACCGTCAGCTTCCACACCGGGGCGGCAGAGGCCATGGCCAGAGTCCGCCTGCTGGGAGGGGACGAGCTGAAGCCGGGGCAGACTACCTGGGCACAGGTTATCCTTGACCGGCCGGTGGCGGTGGTCAGCGGCGACCACTTCATTATCCGTTCCCCGATGGAGACCCTCGGTGGTGGTAGAATCATTGAGGCACAGGCGAGGCGGTTACACCGCTTTCGCCCCGATATTATAGCCAATCTTGAAGCCAAAGAGACAGGCACCGCCGAGGAAATGGTGCTGGCACTGGTGGCAACTAGGCAGCCAGTGGAAACCTCGGTGCTTGTATCTGAGCTCAATCTGAAAAGCGATGAAATAAAGGCGGCGGTCGATTCCCTCACTGAGCAGGGGAAGCTGATTGACCTGGGGTGGGGAGACCATTCCGTGCTGGTGACGGTACAGAGATGGGAGAGCATAATTCAGAAAATTAAGGCTGTCCTTCAGGAATATCACCAGAAGTTTCCCACCCGCCCCGGTATGCCGAAGGTGGAGCTGGGGAGTCGGCTGAAGCTGGGAGCGTACGCGGCCTCAGTCTTTCAGAAACTGATGGCGCAGGGTATCATTGCTGAGGAAGGCATGGTGGCCCGGTTGCTGGCCCACCAGATACAGTTGACCCAGGCACAGCAGGCGAAGATGGAAGCCCTTCTCCGCTCACTTGCCGAGAACCCTTACAACCCGCCCAGCGAACTCATCCCCGAGCCCGACTTGCTCAACCTGCTCGTTGCACAGGGACAGGTGGTGAAGGTGAGCAGCGACGTGGTCTTTGCCGCGTCGGTATATGATGGAATGGTAGAAAAGGTGACCTCTCGAATCAGGTCGCAGGGGCAGATAACGCTGGCGGAAGTGCGGGACATGTTCCAGACCAGCCGCAAGTATGCGCAGGCTCTGCTGGAGCACCTGGACGGCAGGAAGATAACCCGCAGGACAGGCGATGTGCGTGTGCTCTATTAACTACAACTTCGCGGTGGTATAATTAGTCTTATCCGTTGCAGGGGAGGTGACTGATATGTGGAGTTGGATTGCGGTCAATAGCTGGTGGCTCTTTATCGTCTCCGCTTTTGTGCTGATTACGTTACTTGCCGTAAGGGGTCGGATTCAGAGCGGCATCGAGGGGCTGGTATCCGAAGCGCGTACCACCGTCGTACACAGGTGGCTGAGCATCGCCTTCTGGGCTCTGGAAGGAATCGCGCTGATACTAATCGGCATGACGGGGGTATCCATAGTCTTATCTGAAGAGGGGATTTACAGTGTCATAACGGTGGCAATGGTGCAGGCGTGGTTTCTGGCGCATGGCACCCGCATCCTCCTCATTCTGCTGGTGGGATTTGTCTTCTGGGTTGCCCTGAGGAGATATCTTCCTCTGGTAGTACAGCGCTCCATGGCGAAGCCAAAGCGAGGTGAGAGCCGGGAGGGGATGAAGAAGAGGGCGGATACTATCCAGTACGTCTTCATGGGATTGGGCAAAATTTTAATTATTATTCTGATAGCCTTCCTGATTCTCGGTGAACTTAATGTATCAATCGGGCCGATTCTGGCTGGCTTGGGTATTGTTGGTATTGCCGTTGGCTTTGGCGCCCAGTACCTCATCAGGGACCTCATTGCCGGCGTCTTCATTCTCATGGAAAACCAGTACCGGGTGGGAGATGTGGCCCGGGTGGCTGACATCGCCGGGCTGGTGGAAGACATCACTCTAAGGAAGACGGTGCTGCGTGACCTTGATGGCATTGTCCATCATGTCCCCAATGGCGAGATAAAGGTGGCCAGCAACTTTACCCGGCATTTCTCCCGTGTTAACCTCGATGTCTCGGTTGCCTATGGCACTGACCTTGACCATGCCATTGCGGTCATCAACCGCGTTGGCAAGGAAGTTGCCGAGGATTCAAACTGGAGCTGGCGGATTAAAACGCCACCGCAGGTGCTTAGAGTGAATAAACTGGGCGACTCTGGAATTGATATCAAGATACTGGGCGATGTGAAGCCGATTGAGCAGTGGAATGTAATGGGTGAGCTGAGATACCGCATTAAGAAGGCGTTTGATGCTGAGGGTATTGAGATACCTTGGCCGCATACCAAGGTGTATTTCGGCAATTCACCGCAAGAGGAGGCGAAGCAGTAAGGATTTGCCAGGGGCGTAATTTGTGTCGGGTGGTATTGCCGTGCTCTATCGTGATGGCCAGGCTGCTGTCACTCCTGTTCTAAGCCGCCAATCATGAGACAGATGGTGATGACCAGTCCGACCAGTGTAAAGACGCCGAAGGTGAGGTTGCCCTGAATCCAGATGAGGTCGCCCACTGAATAGTTGAGGTTGATTATGAAGAGGCCGACAGCCCCGGAAATGAGCAGCAGAATCCCGATGAATGGCAATATCATAAATAGCAAGCCCATTTCTCCACACCTCCGCTATCCAAGAGTTTGAGCCAAGTATAGGGGGAGTGTAAGTAAAAGTCAATAAGAGGTGCTGGAAAGCAGGGCGTTCCTGGTCAGTTTGACGTTTACGGCGTAACCGTTTATTATTGTTCTACCATATTTAGGAGGTGAGATATGGCAAAAACAGAAGTTATCAAGCCCGGATATTTTGTGGCCATCAGTTTGATTCCGGGAACGGCACCAGAATGTTGCTATATTGGTCTCGTGCAGGTTCTGGATGAGTACGGCGTGCGCATGACTCAGGTGGAGTGGGATGACCAGCTGGATGGAGTAAAGCAGTACAGCGAGGATATCTTCGTTCCGTGGGTCAACGTTAATTCCATGCTGGTCTGCACGGAACAAGAGCCGACAAGGCGCTTTCTCCGGGACAAGGCTCCGGAATGGAAAAAGAAAACTGAAGCGCTGTACCGGAAAGCCAAAAGCGGCAAATAAGGAAACTGTGTCAAAGGGGGTTATCTAGCCATGCCAATCGTGACCGTGAGAGCCATCGAAGGCAGGACAGTTGAGCAGAAGCGGAAGCTGGCGAAAGACATAACTGACGCCGTGGTGAAAAATTTCAAGGTTGAGGCGGACAAGGTGACCGTTAATTTCTTTGATATGCCAAAGCATAATGTTGCCAAGGCAGGTAAGCTATTAACCGACCAGTAGCTGGCCGCTTATTTTTGGCATACATTTGGGGTAGAAATAATACCGATATTTTTCAGCGATAAAATACCAGACTATAACCAGTTATTGAGGACCGGGTACTGAAGGCGGCAATTTCAAGCTTATTCAGTGCCCGGTTTATTTTCTGCCAAAGCGGCCATTTCCCTGTTTGATGGCCGATTCAGTATAATGGGGAGGGTGGTAGAATGTTAAATGAGGGGGGCGGAGTGCGAATAAAGGATAAAGTTGCTATCGTGACCGGTGGTGCCGGGGCTATCGGCGGGGAGATATCAAAATTGCTGGCCCGGGAGGGCGCCAGAATCGTCATCGCGGACGTGAACAGTGAAGACAGCAGCCAGATGGTGGCTGAAATCGAGGCTCTGGGGTCGAAAGCCCTGGCGGTAAATGCCGACGTTATTGATATTGCCCAGGCGGAAAAGCTCGTCAAAGCCGCCCTAGATAAGTTCGGGCAGATAGATATACTGGTCAACGTGGCGGGCGGCTCCACCGGCCCGTCCATCAAAACAAAGATGGACTTCTTTGCCCGGTCGGATAAAACCCGCGGTGAAGAAATCGTGCGTCTTAACCTTCTCGCGCCGCTGAACTGCGCGCGGGCCGTCATCAACCATATGATAGAAAGGCGTTGCGGGGCCATTGTCAGTATCTCTTCCACCGCCGGAGTAATCGGCATGATGAAGGGCGTTGAGTACTCGGCGGCCAAAGCGGGCATTGTGGGCATGACCGTAACGCTGGCCAAGGAGGTGGCGGAGTACGGCATACGCGTCAACTGTGTTTCCCCTGGCATCGTGGGAACGCAGCGTGTTTTTAAGATGGCGCCGGACAGGATTCCCATATGGGAGAAAGGCATCAAGCTGGGTCGGCTGTGCAAACCGGAGGAAATCGCCAACGCGGTGCTTTTCCTGGTCTCCGAGGAGTCCAGCTATATCACCGGCCAGAATATCATCGTTGACGGGGGGCTGTGTCTGGGGCCGGAAGGTTATTGACGCCCCGGTTAAAGTGATAATAGTCACAGACGAGCGGTAAGAAATCCGGTAAAATAGACCTGTTTGGCATTAAAATAATTTGTGGTGGTAGCAGATGAAAGTAAGATATGTGATAGGGGTGTTCATCGGTGCGGCCATCGGCTTGGCCCTGAGTTACCTGTACAGTCAGGGTGACAGTGCCGGCATGGCTTCGAACCTGGGCATAGGGGCGTTGATTGGCGCGGTGGTCGGCCTGTATATTGTTTCCGCGGCCAGCGCCTCGGGCAGAGGCAGTGCTGACGGCTGCGGTGCCGAAAGGCCCCGCTTTGGCTGAGCGCCGTTCAACTGGGGTCCCGTGAAAGACCCTGAGGATAAAAAGACTGGTGACGGGGGAAACAATGCCAGTCTATGAATACGAATGCCCGGAATGCGGCCGGAAGTTTGAGCTGCGCCGCAGCATGAGCGACAGCGATAGCGACATCAAGTGCCCGGAGTGCGGGAAGGGCATACTCAAGCGCGTTTTGTCCCTGTTCAGCACCTCGTCTTCCGGTTTCGGTGCGAGCTGTGCTCCCAGCGGCTCCACCTGAAGCATAAGCAGGTGAGGCAGTCTGCCTCGTCAGGTTCATCTGTGCTTCCCCTCTTTCGTTCCTCTTTTGCGTGTATGCTTTTGCCTCCCTCTGACCCCCATTGATTGACAGCCCCACCCTGATGGCATACTATAGCGGAAAAGGACATGCCGTCAGGGACGGGGTTTTTCTGCATAAATTGCGTTAGAAGGAGGTGCTGCTATGGTCTTTCAGCAAGATGGTCAGCCCGCCGAGGGCAAGCTTTCCGACAAGCTGGCCGAGCTGCTGAGCATAGAGAATGAAATCAGCAATATCATGAGGCGGACGGATAGTCTGCGCGGGAAACCGCTGACCGTGGTGCGCGACCATATCAGAGACGCGCTGCACAAGGCTTACGATATAGCCTACACTTTTGGTCCCACCGAGATGTCAATCGAGGCGGGGATAGGCGTGCCGCCGCAGGTGTCAGTGCGTTTCACCTGGCCGATAGCCAAGCCGGTGGAGAGGGAAGAGCTTTCCCTCGATGAGCTGTTCCGATAATTAAAAAGTACTTGACTAGTTGACATATTAAGGTTGAGACATATAATTGCCACCGCTAGGTCAAGTATAAAGAAGACATTAGCAAATGACTAGAATAATGGGATATAGGGAATTCGGCCGTCGTCTTAATATATTGCGCGATACTATTAGCAGTGGTATTGCTTCCCTCTCAGCTTGGCGTACCCTAATGGTTGGAGATGAGGATTTGGCCAAAGCCCTCGATCGTTACAGAGGCTTTTTCTCACCTGCCCGAGCAGCTCTGTTGGATTGGACATTAATGCAGTGGGCTAAGATTTTCGACAGGCATAGAGGAGTAATAAGCCTGATTAACTTGGTTGCTGCGGCGAAAAGAGACCGCAAAAATTTGATTCCCTATGCCACAGAAAAAGATTTGCAGGATATTGAGGAGAAGATAAGTATCAGTGAGAACCTGTTACATCGTCTGAAGAATTACCGTGACCAGCATTTAGCACATCTTGCCACAGTTATTAAAGGAGAAACGCGTCTACCATATGGTGAAATGACACAATTAATAGAAGAGACCAAAATTATGCTCGAATCTCTAACAAAAGGCCACAGTAGATCTGTAGATGATTTTAGACGACTAGTTAGAGATACAGAAAATCATACAGCTGAAGTAATCAATATTATGCGGGAGGAATTAAATAGAGTTCGTGCAAAAATAAAGAAAACAGATACGTGAGAACTTAACTCTGCTACTTTAATAAAACCTTAACCTACCCCCACCCTCACTCACTCTGCTTAAGCATCATAATTGATTCATTCTTTCCCCCTTATTCTGGGGAAAAACATGCCTACCCTTTTCTTATATTCCGTGTATCCGTCTCCAAATGCTTTCTCGAGATTTCTTTCTTCCCAAAAAGTCTCGATTACGAAAACAATAATGAAGACTGCCAGAAAATAGAGGGCATAAACACCGGACCATATTATATACCAGCCCGCAAAAGTGAACATAAGCCCGAGATTTACGGGATGTCTTATGATACCATATAGCCCCGTGGTAATAATCCCTTCCGGGATGCCTTTTATGCCGTGAAGGTCTGTTTTCGTAAGCTGCTTACTGCCTGTGACCACAAGAATTACCCCGAAAATCAGGAGAACGATTCCTGCGATTGGCAGGGCTAGATTGCTTGATATCCTGGGTTGCTCGATCAGTGGTATATAGAAAAGGGCATAAAATATAAGGCCGCGTACCAGTGACCAGCTGATTCTATAACCTACCCCGCCCTTTAACTTTAAATTTACAAATGTACTAATACTTGTGATTATCGCTATGATAAGTACTATGCTCCACGCTTGACTTCGGATAAATTCTAACGATGTCATATTTTGGTCCTCCATATATTGTATTATTTGTAATATATTTATGAAATTAGTAAAAACTATACAATATATACTTGACTCTGTCAATACTTTTGTATATAATTTATCAAAATCTTTCATAATTTACGGCAATATTACCCGGGAAGCAGCTAATGAACGGTTTTGAGCGCAGGAAAGAACAGAAGAAAGAGAGCATCCGTCAGGCGGCACTGGAACTTTTCGGGCTCCACGGGTTTGAAAAGGTAAGTATTAATGACATCGCCCACAAAGCACATGTTTCCCATGTAACTATTTACAATCACTTTGGCACTAAAGAAGAACTGGTGAGAGAGATTATTAAAACATTGCTGCTGGATACGCTGGAAAAATACCGGGCAATCGTAAAAGGAGAAAGACCTTTTCTGGAAAAATTGGAAACAATCGTTTTCGACAAGACTGAGATAGCGAGTCAGTTTCAAGGGGAACTGCTGCAGTCAGCAGTCCGGAGTGACCATGCCATACAGCACTTTATTGAATCTCTGTGGCAACGGGAAATTAACCAGCTCACATTGGATTTCATCGGAGAGGGTCAAAGAGCGGGCCATGTCAATAAGAAACTGTCCCGTGAAGCCATTCTGGCCTATTTTGAGATACTGCGCAGAGGTATGTTTGCTAGCTCGGGCCGGGTGGCAAACACAGCGCGCAACGCAGAGCTTGCGCGTGATTTGGTGTCCCTAATCCACTACGGACTGATGGGGAAGGCAGAATAGCATTCATAATTTAGCCAAAAAGTGCCATATCTTTCTGGCCTGTCAACTTGCCGTAAAACTTAAAACTATCTCCAACCCTCGCCGATTTCTCTCGGGCATCGTGGGGTACCTCTTGACAGTTTTCTATTTTAGTATATAATTTTACTCATTACCCTTATGAGGTGAGAGGTTAATGCGCAGACCAATTGCTGACCGGATGCTGGACTTATGCGAGTACAATGCGCGCCAGATTGCCGAGCGCTGGTACGCTGACGTCAGCACCAGCCTGAGGGCCCCCTCATATAACTCTGTCCCGGCGCAGAGGGCCATCCTTCAGGCCGTTTCCATCTACGAGAATTTAAAAACCCTGTACTTTGCCGAGAAACCGTATCAGGCGGTTTTTCAGTTTCTGAAGGGCAAGCGCTACGCGGAACTGTTACATGATGATGGCGTACCCATTCACGAGGCCATCTATTCCCTGGTCTTGATGAGAAGGCATATATGGCTCTTTTCCAACCTCCGCGCCGTGTACAGCGATACCGCCATCGAGATGCACCAGGCGCTGGAAAGCGTCAATAGAGTGGTCCTGCTCTTCGATTATATTATTTATATCCTGGCGCAACTGTATTACGAGCTGGACAAAGCTGACGAATAGAGCGGCAAGCTGTCCCCGAACTTAACTGACACAATATATCTCTGCGCTGTCTCCAAACCTGCCCGAATCCCATTTGAAATACGCATGGGTATTCATGGATAATACTATAAGCTATGTCTCTTGACTGGGTTACCACCGTAGTCCTGAGTGCCGCTCTTCTCGGCATGGTGCATGTCATTGATAGCCATCTTATATCAAAGAGAATGCCCAGCTTCAAGGCGTACCTGCTGTCCGTTGGTACTTTTATCTTCTTAATCAGTCTGGTTTTAGCCTGTTTCTTTCCCCTGCCACCGAATGTCGGCGCCTGGCCTTTAGCCATGGCCGTACTGTCCGGACTGACCAGAGCGGCTTCCGTCATCATCATGCTTTACCTGATGAAAAAAGAGGAAGTCTCCCTGGTGATACCAATAACCAATACCTACCCGATTATCGTGGCTCTCATCGCCATACCGATACTTAAAGAAACGGTGAACTCCCTGCAATGGCTGGCGATACTGATAGTGGTGTTTGGCGTGTTGCTGGCCTCGGTCCGGCTGCGCAACGGAGCCCGGGTTACCTGGCTCAGGAGACCTCTTATCCTGCTTATCGGCTCGAGCGTTTTATGGGCTATATCAGATGTTATGGCAAAGTATGCTTTAGAATACGTTTCCACCTGGAATATGTACTGGATTTCCCACCTGATTCTTCCCCTGGCCTTTTTCTGCGTTGCCCTGCGCCCCAGTGTATTCAGGGAGATAATGCGTTTTCAAAAGAGAAATTCTGCCATACTGATAATGGTACTGAACGAGACGATAGCGGTGACCGCCCTGGTTTTGTTCTACTGGTCTATGCAAAGAGGGCCGGTATCCCTGGTATCGGCCATATATAGTAGCCGCCCCCTGTTCGTCTTTCTTTATGCGGTGGTAATAAGCCGCTTCTCCAACCTGCTTCTGGAGAGAGAAAGCACCGGTGGTTCATTGCTACTGCGTTTTGTGGCCATCACCTTGATTGTTGGTGGCATAGTTATTATATATGTCACCAAGTGAGCATACCTTTTGCCAAAAAAAATTGGCGGGAGCGTATGGGAGTCGAACCCACCAAAGACGTTATTAGCGCCCCCCAACGGATTTGAAGCGTCGGATTTTGTATTCGGCGTGCCAGCTAGGATGTCAGCTAACCTGTCGGCCAGCTTCCTGCTGAGTTTCCTTTTGCCTTGGGCGAGCAGGGTGATGTGAGTTCGACTCACTCCCAGTTGCCTCGCCAGTTCTGCTTTGGTCATTTTGGTTTTCCTCGGACTTACCTCCATTTGTTGACTGTCGATACAATTATGGGTCGTAACTGTCAACTCGTAAGCCCCCTTATGACCAATATTCAGATAAAGTAAATGAGAGAATATTAAAAGCCTAGGCTATTTTAATAAAATAGATATTTCTTTTAATTCATTTTGAATTTAAGACAAACAATAGAAATGAAAGAAAAGGCTCCGTTACGCCCCGTGAAAATTAGGTCGCCCCGACTGCCGCCAGATGCTGGTCTCTCCACGCCTTAAGGAGATTATTCCAGCTAATGTCATCTTCCACGCCCTTATGAGTAAGGCGGTATATCTTCGCGGGATAGATAGGCGAAGGATTATCTTCCGTTCCAATACACTCAACAAGGCCAATGTACCTGGCAAACTTGAACACCGTTGTGAAGGAATAGATACTCATACCGCGCAGCCTATGCCTTCGATCGCGAAGCGCGTTTTCTCCTTCGATGAGACGTTTATATACGTGGTGCAGGTCTGTGACGGAGGCTTCATTCACATACCTGCCGTCATCGAGTGGAATTTGACCCATCAGCACGGATTTAATAGTGGTGCCGGGCCTCACTGGCTGGAGAGCTCTACCTTTCAATATCATCAGCGCTTATAGTGCAAATCGGCAGTTTGTTAATATAAACACCCACCCAAGCACAATAAATGCGTGCAGTTTGTATTTCGGCACTTGCAGCACTCGGCTTAACGCGCATTCCATTCATTTTAGTGTTCCATTCCATTGTTTTCGGCTGACCGTCGCTTGGCCTCTTGCCATATCCTCATGGACTCATAGGTAAAGATGGTCGCTTGTACGTACAGGCAAACTTGGTCAATTGAGTCCCAGAACACACACGGCAGGTCTTTATTATCGGGGAAGCCGTCTTCACATGGTGCATGTACCATCGGGCAAAAGCGCTTAACCATTGTTAACTCCGACAATGTGTCAGTTTTCCTCTAAGAGCGTCAAAATCTGCTTCTTTGGGCACTTCACTGACTGGTTTCCACCTATATCTCGGTCTCTTTATTTTGTATCTAAATGACTCACATATATGTGGCTCTATCATATCCATGAGAGTATTGATAGGACTGCCTCGATTTATGTATATTCTCGGATATGGTTTATGATGTTTTCCATTATAACGCACACCACAGTAAGCTCCACCAATACCCAATAGGTGAAGTTGCCTTACTAGACTGTGTACTTCATGCAATTGAAAGCTATCTGTGGCAAAAAACACCTCTACATACGAGCTACGATGGCGACACTGATAGGTGGAACAGCCGTCTCCCATAAACCAGTGAGCAATCGTTACTGGAGTTAGACATATATCTTCGGGTACAGTCTTTTTATGTTCTGGATACCAGATGTAATATAAATCCTTCAAGAATGAGCTAGTTAGGCTGCATAGAGATAGCACCTGCATAGGCTTTCCTCTTGCTGTCATTGTTTGACGTATCGCGGGAAAATTTGCAGATGTATAAATTTCTAGTGTAGATAGAGCACGTTTGATATATAATAACCAGTCTATGTGTTCAGTACCACCTGTTTGAACTATCGTGAAACGTCCGCCCCCAGAAACTAAATGAATTCCTCCGTCCCCCAACAGTAGACCATTAAGTATCTGTAAGGCTTCTACTTTATTCACCTGTTCACCTACGCTGCCTTAGCCATCATGCCTACCATAGCCATTGCCATCACACCCATCATGATACTATTCAGCATCTGTTCATTCGCGTCTGAGGGTAGAGTGAATTGATACTGCTGCCAGGAGTCATGGGTAGGCTGGTCAAGCATGATTTCTTGACCGCCGACCATGGCACCTTCGACAAGAGCGGAATGGTTGACCTCACTGTCATACATCTCCAATACCAGTGTGTCTGCATTGATTGCCGCTTGAAATGTCCATGGAGCTACTTCAGATGGTCTTGTTGCTTCGGGGCCAGTCTGTAGGATGACCTCGACTTCCGGTAGATCGGCTACGAGAGAGCCACCGTGCAGCAGCTGACCTTTCACTTTGAACCAGTCGATGCTATCGCCAACTTCAGGCACCGGTGCTGGAGCCCATCTGAGAGTAATGTTCACAACTTTCATATCACACCCCTGAGTTAGTCCATCGACTTCACCATCATGCCCATGCCCATCATCATGACCATCGCTGGAACCATAGTTTCCATCATTTGCTGAACATTGATACCAGCACCCTGCCATTCTTGTGCGAACAAATTTCCCATAGGAAGACCGTAGCCAACGCCATCTTCTTTTATTAGTGCTTGGCCAGTGGGTTTGAGACACATCGCAGCAACATATGGCTCCAGATTTTCATACTTGACATAGAGGATGTTCTCCAACTGCCCGAGCCTATCTGCTGCTTCTCTAACAAGGCACAAAATCCCCAAGCACAGCGGGCAGCTAAAACTGGTGCCACTTTTCACTATGAAGGCATCGTCTGATTTAGAGCTAGCTACGAGGAGGTTTTCTCCAAACATGATGACTTCTGGCTTGATAAGTCCAGTTTTGGAGCCACGTGCAGAGAAGTCACTTAGCTTGAAGGGAACAAGGCTAGCCGATCCTACTGCCCAACAGTGTTCGTGGGCCGCGGGAAGCAGGCAGTAGGTAGGCTCATTCCCAGCTGCCGCGAAGATGCCAAAACGACCAGGACTTGAATGGTACAATTTCTCTGTAGCGATGCGTAACGGATTGTCTGGATCACCATCATCTTCACATCCAAGGCTGATATTGACCGCATTGACGTGCATAGGGTCACCTACAGGCACACCCTCTGGACCTATCGCCCACTCATATAATGCCTGTACATGGGCCATGGCAAGAATAAGGTCTTCCGTAGTGCCTTCTCCCTCATCATTGAGACATTTAATATTCCATAAGAGTGCGCCAGGGCTTAACCCACTCTGCTCTGCTTCAGAAAGCTCGCCACCAGCGATTAAATAAGCCGTGCCGGTATCATGGTCGAATATATCATCGCAGGTTGGACTATCGCTGAAGTTCCTTTCATAGACAACCTTACCTGCTAGTGCACGATGGGTCTTCCGGATACCAGACCCGAATACAGCGCAAACGAGTCCTTGTCCTGTGAGTGGCGGCGTGAACAAATTACGGAACTCTGCCCACCGTGAGTATATGATAGCAGCATTGGCGTCATATACAGCTTTAGATGGGATTACGGGTGGAGTAGGCAGAAGCTGATTTGGGGTCAAGGGATTGTTGAGCAGTGCTTCGCTCTTGGTCTTTTGCACGGACTTAACCTTAAAGCCTTTTTGTCTCAATGCCTCTACTTGAGCGTCAGTCAGTTCGGCGAACACGAACCCTTGAATAGACTCAACCGGAGAGTCGCCAGAAGCGCTGGGCCCAGAGGGGTACTTGGCTTCCCGCTGCCCACCTCCACCAATCTTAGAAACCTCTTCTTTGATTTGCTGGAGGTTCCGATTGTCAGCGATTACACAGTATCTTGCCATACTGCCTCCTATTGCCACTTAGCCGCCAGGCCTGGCTGTACCCATCATTCTGTTGACGATGGGTAGTCGCGGCACAGGCCTTTGTCGGCGGCTGTGGCTTAAGTAAGGGCTATCTATCATTAAGGCCTAAGTGGCCGATTTATTCTGGCGGAGTGATGATGCGACACTCCGCCATAGGAGGTAATTGAGCTAGGCTTGGACGAACCTTGCTCACCTTACAACCCTAATCGACCCTTGAGGCTGCAAGGCTATTTTGCCTCTACCATTTCACCGCTGCCCATAGCTCCCCCGATCATCTTCACCATCATGACCATCATGATCAGAGGGATCATCATGTTGAACATGGTGTTCATGTCGAACTGCGAGGCCATGGTGGTAGCTGGAACCACAGCTGCCTGCATCGGCAATGCAGAGGTCTGAGCTGGCCTTGTTGGCCGTCCAAAATTCATGTTAAACATCCCTATTCCTCCTTCCTCAAAAGGTTCTATAGCCGCATTTGGGGCAGATTTGATATTCAAGTCGCCCGGTATGGTAGAAGACAGTGCCGCAACCTGGGCAACTGATTACTTGACCTCTTTTACCTATAACCAGCTGCTCCAACTGACGAACCAAGGCAACTGCTTTGTTGATGTCAGTCTCGGCTGCTTTTAGGATGTCTGAAGCCAACTCGGCTTCAGCCTCAAGCATCTCTTTGCGCCTGATCATCCTGTTAACGATACTCGCATGCTCGGAGCAGAGATAGAGTGTCTGACCTTTTACTACCACAGTTTCAGTAGCCGGAGATGTACACCTGTATAGTTTCCCGTCTCTTTCATCTGCCCATGAGCAGAGCTGTCCTTCATTCATACGGCCACCTCTATTCTCATGACATTCGATGAGATTTTTGTCATTTTAGGTTTTACGTTGGGGAGTTCATGGAGCAAGTCATTCTCAGCAAGAAGTTGAGCTATAGCCTTAAGGATTTCGGTCTGCTCCACTGTCCCTACGATCATGATGTCTCCAATGACCACCTCCACATGGCGTGGACGCGCTGAGTGTTGGTACCATGCGGCTGGGAGTGAGATGAAGTTAGATACGCCATCTGGTAACGATGTCACTTTCTTGCGGACTATGACTGTTTCCATCTGCTTACGCTTACTCTAGTAATGAGTACACACTATACTGTAGCGTGCTTTGAAAGTGCCAAGTCCTGAGGTAGCTTACTCACATGGAGTGTACTGTTATGGGCTGAGAGGAAGCTGCGATAGAGAAGCCGATTGATAAAACCAATTTTGTGAGTTTTGTAGATATGAGGTCTCTTTCGTGGTGGAAGCTGTGCTGCGAAATTTTGCAGCCCTGCAGTAGTTTAGCTTCTGCAGCTGCGTGCTGCATTTACTTTAAGCTTGCATGCTATACCATTTTGAATCTCAGGTGTGTGCAATATATATGTAACTAGGGGGCGCACCTGGGTGGAGGGTAGCGCTTAGCTACAGAATTTTGCTGCAGCTCGCAGAACTGGTTACGGGTTAACTTCGTCCCGTAGCTGATTGAGCAATTTTTGGAGTTCATCCTCTGATTTGTGGAGCAGAATATGGAATATCTCCATCAATGTTGCAGACATGAAGGCGGAAAAGATTTGTTGAGGCTGGACTGTCGTGTTGAGGACATCGTGGATTGTTTGGTCAAATTCTTCTTTTGACATACCATCCATTAGTTATGCTCCATTGAATGCGATGATTATACTCAGAAGCAGTCCAGTATAGCCGCCGCCGAAAGCGATACCTAAGCCGATGATGATAAGGTTATCTTTCACTGCTGACCTCCTTTTCACGTTCTGTCCCACCGCTCCCAACAATCTCTTACAGTGGCTATTATCTCGCTGTTGGACAGCGGTGGCTTGTTCTTGGCGTTCCAGATTAATGCCTTTGATAATGCTTCACCTTCTCGGAAGCAGGCCTTGTGCATGGCACCCAGATAAGAGACCAGGGTGTTGTGGCGCTGGCCTTGTTGGACACCGGATGGTACAGATCCATTATTCTGGTTACCTGAATGCACGCTGGAATTGAGAACGATTGGTTGGGGTTCCGTTTGAGCTTCTGATAATTGGAGACCAAGCCATGCGGGATTATAGTGAGGAGGTAATCCACTCAACGGAACAATCCACCGATAAGGTTTTCCGCTCTCATGAATTGATGGTGGAGCGACAACATACCCACCGTCACCCTTAATATCAACCTTATTAAATCGCCTCGACTTGACTACGTCTTTCCAACACAGATAGATGTGGAAACCTTTCCCTGTAGATACAAGGGGTGCACGGACAAGGTTGGGATTGGACTCATAAAACCCGGCGAGCAACTCTTTGCTATCGAGGTCGACTACATATAGCCACAAGTTAGGAGAAAGCTGGCCAGTTCTAAGGCCCCAATTCACACCTTTGTTAACCCAGTATTGCTTATTATCATCGGTGATAGTAGTAAGCTCTTTCCAGCGCACTAGGGGGACTTTGCCCTTCAACGGGATAGGTAAAAGACCAATGCGCTGGTAGTTAGTGATAATATCTATGATTTGTTTGCCCATAAAGCCCGTTCCTTATATTAATAGCAAGACGGACCCTCGTTTAATTGTTTTTCTGTTTAACCGTTTTTCCGTTTATTTTGCTCAGGTACAACCCGCCTATGCTCTTTCATAAGTTTCTCCAGTCTGTCCTCTATTGCCTTCCTGAAAGAACGATATTCCTTTCCTAGGCTGGTAGGCCACATTGGAGGTTCATGCGTGACTATAGATAGTAATGATAATAGTGGATACATGTTTGACTTTGCGACCCCCAAACAATCCGACAGGTCGGAAATCGCACCTTCGAGGAATTTCAAGGTACCCATAGATGTAGTCTTGGGCTGGGGGTCTTTGAAATCGTAGGCTTTCCTGTCCGCAAGTGTGCTGATTAAATCATCATCATCTAAAAGCTGCGAGATTTTCATCAACTTGTCATATACTCTTTTTATCTCCTTTATATCCTTGTCATGATAGGCAATGCGAGTACCATGATACACTGACATCCTTTGCACTTTGGCCTTTGTCCAATTCCTACCGCCACGCTTGATAAGCCTCCAGGCGAGGTCTAAAGCCTTAGGACATGTGATGCCGCCTGTTCTAGTCCTATCATTGGGATTACCTGGATAGCCTCCAGCAATAATATCATTGAGGCGTTTTGTGTGAATGTCCGGTATGTGACCTAAGCCGGTTTCCCAGTTATCTTCAAGTGCGGCTTCGTCTCCCTCACTAACTACATCTTTATCTTCGTCTTGAGAATAGAGTTCGTCCAGGTCATCTTCGTCTGGACTCAGCTTCCATGGATCCTCTTGTTGCTTTTCATCAGCCATAAGAGTTTCCCTCTTTTAATTGTCGAATATGAACTCTCGCTTTAGACGTGCTAGCTCACTCTTATCTAATCGGGTGCCGTTGTCCCAGTTCGTACGGCCGCAGTGCGGGCAATATCGTGGCTTGCTTCGGCGTGGGATGAATGGCCAGTTACACCACTTACAGATGACGACGGTTTGACGTGGTATTATTGGTGGGAATGCGGTCAGCTTTGCTCTTAAAGCGTTGAATGTGGATGTCATTATTTTTCTCCTTTTAATCTCCGCCTCATCGCATCGAATTCTAGCTCCACTTCGGTCTTGGGCTGTTCCGGTGGCTTGGACTCTATGCTCTGGTTTAGTTTTTTCCGTAGGCGAAGGTCGCGGATGGTGGTTTCGAGGGACTCGATTGCCTGGTCTAAAGTGGTTCTTGGCTTCACCAGCACAAATGTACAAGCATTGGCGAAGCCTTCAAGTTCACCATCGAAGCCCTCGGCCACTAGGTCTTTCGTCAGGTAGATGGTCTTTGCATCCTTATGGACTTTGAATATTCGTCTCATGGTTCCCCTCCACTTTGTTTGTAGCTGTTATTTACATACATTTTGGGCTAAAAGTAGCTATGCGTAAATGTTCCAGCCACTGATTGCCAACCTTCATAAATCTCAGCCAACTTTTTTCACCCAGAACTGCCCTAGCCACCAGTAAACAAGTGTCCAGCATGGTAAATAACACCCTCCATATATATTCTACCAAGTTGGGAAAAAGCTCTGTGGTGTAGCTGTTGGTGTAGCTGGCGTAGATGTCAAGAGGGTAGAGAGAAATTTTTGAAAAATTGGTTAATAGGTCTTGACAACCTATTTATTAGTGGTAAAATTCACCTTGCGCTAGTGGCATGGTGGCTTGCCCAATCGGTAGCCATGGACGCCAGCCTAGGGGGCCTATGCCTTACAGGGCAGGAGGCAACTTGCCCCAAAGGGAGGTGATAGAAGTGGCCAAAACCGAAGAGGGGAAAAAGATTGTTCCCGTCAAGCCCCACATCAGGAAAATTGATAGTGGCAAAGTTACGGTAAAGCGACATCGTCGCTCTACTCCTAACTAGGGTACAACTTCGCTGCCATGCCACTAGTGCTAATTTATTTATTGTGGAGGTGGTATATGGAAGGATGGAAAACCAGTACACTCTAAACACGAATAATGCAAAAGGAGGCTGTCATGGCTAGAGTATATAGTACAAAATCGGATGGTAGTGCATTTAGCGAAACAACGATAGAAGCCGTCTGGCAAAAAGGTACACCGGAACCAAATCTTCCTGCTTTCCGGAAGGATGTATGTAAAGCTTCCATGCGGCGCAATAGATATGGCAAGACGGAAAGATGGGGCTGGGAAATTGACCACATTAAGCCAGTATCAAAGGGCGGAGGAGATGAATTAAGCAATCTGCAGCCGCTCCAGTGGGAGAATAACAGAAGCAAAGGTGATGATTACCCGAATTGGTCATGCGCTGTGAAGTCCTGACCTCAGTGTAAAATAAGAGGGAGTCGTGTTTGTAGGCAAGGCTACAAAGGATTCGTAATCTTTTGAGAATGGATATGGAACCACCAAATAAGCAAGAGGACGAACGTCTATTTAGATCCCAATTAACAGAATATCAAGTATGTCAAGATGCTATTGGATCTAATGTCTTAAGTTTTTGGACTCTTTGCGCCATTTTCATCGGTGTAAGTTCAGCGCTTCTTGCTGGTCTTATATATGGTCTGTTAACAAGTGAGTATTTATTTGATTATTTCGCGCAAGGGATTGGTGATCAAACTTATCAGCATATTTGGCTTCTTCCGATAGTTGTATTGGTACTGGGTGCAGGAAATGTTGTAATTCTTTGTTCTCTGTTAGGCTGGCTAAAAAGAGTAAATTATCTTTCTGATAGACACTATGCTCGAATGCGTGAAATAGAGAGATACGAGATAGAACATGGGCGAGGAATGTGGAAAAGCTGGATAATCCATGGCATTGACCACTATGAAGAATTATGTCCTGAAGAACAAGCGTTGTTGAGCAAATATCATGATTGTAGCTGGTGGCGCAACTGGAAATCGGAGAAAGAATATGATCCTCCAAGCAGAGGTCGATACTTTTTACGGATTTTCTGGACGTTGCTTTCACTATGGATTCTCGTAATCATTGGTAGCTTTTATTTATTGTGTCTCGTTAGCTCACAATAGATTCATAATCCGTTGGTTCGTAGCGAAGTTATTATGGTATTGACTATTCTTTAATAGTGGCAGAAGGGCCTATTAGAAAAGCCCCACTTATCTTAGGCTTTATCGCTGGCATTGCAGGATTCAGAGACTTCAGCACTTCGTGAGTAATTTGTCTGATAGCAGCCTTTTCTGGGCCCTCTAAGGGCATATCACCTCGTGCGCTGGAAAATCGCCATGCAAGTGAATTACGGCGTGAAAGGTCTGCATATTTTTCATTTAGAACCGGATCTACATGAGCGCCTCCATCTTTATTCGCAACTGCAAGTATCAAATCCTTACGACTGGTTTTATTGCCTTTTTGGTCTATAAAGATGATTGCATCCCACCATTCCTCAAAGCTTATCCAGCGCGGAGGAGATTCAGGGGGTAAAAAATCTAATGGAGCCAAATATTTAACTCCTTGCCTGGTAATATTCATGCCAATAATTCCGCTGTAGGTTAAGATTTCTTTTGGGGGGCATGGTATAGACGTATCATAGAAGTTAATCGCTTTTTGTCCTAGTTGCCCGAGTAGAGATTTTGAAGAGTCTGTATCATGAACGAGAACACGGATAGCTGCAGCAAGTCTCTTAGCCTCCCCTTCATGTCCTTCATCGTAAGAATTAGAGGATAATTCTAAAGCTTCTACAGTGTCTTTGAGATGCTGCTGAAGTTCATCTTTGGACTGTATATACTCGCCATTCATTGTGCCATAAAAATCTTACGCCTCAATGAATTTGATGCACTAAATAAACCTCTCTAGTATATCTTACCATAAAATCTAAGCCCATTAGTTGCATGGTATAATTAGATTAGGAGAGGTGCGATATGGGTAAGCCGAGAGATACATACAAATACTATGTCAAAATCGGCAACAAGATTGTTGATGGCGGTATAACCATTGACCTAGAACGTCGAGAGCAAGAACGCCGGAGGGAATATCCGGGTTGTCATCTCTACAAGGTTGGTAACCGCACAACAGATGAAGCTGCGCGAGAGTGGGAAAAAGAACATGGTTTTAGCTAGTGGCTTATTTGTAAAGAGCTAGACTATTGACGAGTATAGCCTCAAGCTATCTTCGAACTTAACTGACCGTGTGTACCGCTCCACCATCGCTAGGGATTCCCAACGTCCAAGTCGCATAATGTGAAGCGAGTCTATCCCCCTCTTCGCCAACAGACTGGCAAATGTCCGCCTGAACGTATGCGGATTACAAGGCAATCCTGTCCTCGCCTTCAACACCTTCAACATCTCCACGATACCCCAGGCATTTAAGTCCCACAGCCTGCCATTACACTGATACTGCGACATCCACTCACGCATCAACTTTTCCGTCCGTTCTCGGAATGGTGCCAACCCTTCTCTATTGCCCTTGCACCATACCTTGATAAGTCTATTTCCCCAGTCGATGTTCTCTGGCTTAATGTTGGCTAGCTCTGTTAGTCTTAACCCAGAGTCGGCAAACAGTGAAATAATGGCCTTGTCCCTCACATATATAGCCTGCTCAATAAGATAGTCAACTTGCTCACTGGTCAGACTTGGCAATATCTTCTTCTCAAGCTTCGGTGCATCAACCAGCAGAATAGGATTAGCTTGGGGATTAAGGCCGTAACCGGACTTGGGTGAATAAAGCCAGTTGTAGAATGCCCTCAGCGTCCTGTAATAGGCATGTTTACCACCATTAGAGCATTTAAGTGAATCAAGGAACTGAGCTATCTGCTGGCCGGTTACGTTCACTCCAATGACTGGGCAGGCAAGGTTGAGATAACACCTGTAATACTCAATGCTTCTGGGGGATAACCCTTGCCTACGGGACTTCAGGAAATCCGTCAACAAAGTGCAGGTATGCATTGGCGGGAGCGCATGGGAGTCGAACCCACCAAAGACGCTATTAACGCCCCCCAACGGATTTGAAGTCCGCGAAGCCCACCGGGACTCATCCGCTCCCGACCAGTTAATCAGTATAGCGCACTGGTTGGCGCAGTGCAATTATTGGAGTAGCCCGGGCTTCATGTGGCTTCTTCCACTGGCGGCTTCTTCTGGACGAGCTTGGCCAGCCAGATGCTCATCTCATAGAGGACAATCAGCGGGATGGCGACCAGGCTCTGGTTGATGGGGTCGAAGGTCGGCGTGATGATGGCCGCCAGGATGAAGGCGAAGATAATCGCCACCCGGCGGTGTCTGGAGAGCCAGTGCGCTTTGAGCACACCCAGCCGGGCCAGAAATGTGGTGATGACCGGCATCTCAAAGACAATGCCGATGGCCAGCAGCAGCCTGGAGACCACTGAAATGTAATTGCCCACCCGAATCTCGGGGCTGGCGATATCGGCGCCGAAGCTGATAAGGAATCTGGTAGCCGGTGGCACGAGAATGAAATAGCCGAAAGCCACCCCGCCCATGAACATCAGGGCTATCCAGGGCAGGATGATGTAAACGTACTTCTTCTCTTTCGGCGTCAGAGCTGGCGAGACGAACATGATGCCCTGGAAAACAAGGTAGGGCATGGCCAGGATAATGCCGGCGACAAGGCACACCTTCATGATGGTGCCGAGCATCTCGGTCATTTCAATGTAGATAAGGTTGAGCCCCTCGGTGGGGAGCATGAGGATGTAGAATAGCCACTGGTAAAAGATGAAGGCGATAACCGAGGCAATAGCCACGGCGATGAGGCATTTAATCAGGCGCTGGCGCAGTTCCTGAAGGTGTTCCAGGAAGGACTGTTTACTGTCTTCACTCATCTTTCGGGGTATCTTTCCCGGTGGCGCGACCTGGCCCGGATGGAGGGAGCTTCTCCTTCTCGCGGCGCTCTTTTTCTTCGATATCCATTTCTCTGGTTATCTGGGCGGTGAAGTCACTGGTGGCCTTTCTCAGGGTGCGCGTCGTTTTGCCCAGAGTACGGGCAATCCCGGGCAGTCTCTTCGGCCCCCAGATAATCAGAGCCAGAACGAGGATGAGCAGTACTTCGCCTAAGCCGATGCCGAAAAAGTCCATGTCTATTCCTTCGCGGGATGCGGGGATTGACTTATCTCTGAAAGCATAAGCCCGCGTATGAGTTGATGGCGGTGGTGTTTAGCTCTTGGTACTTTTCTTGCGGGTAGACTTCTTGGGTTTCTCTTCCCCTTCTGCTTCCTCCTCCTCTTCAACATCCTCACCGCGCCGCCCTTTCTGAAAAGACCGCATTCCCTTGCCGATGGCGCCACCTACCTGCGGCAGCTTGCCAACGCCGAACACGATGAGGATAACGACCAGAATAAGGGCTATCTCCCATGGTCCCATACGAAACGGCATAACCTGTTCCTCCTACCAGCAATGCTTTTTATCAACTTGAAATCGGGCTACTGGTACCCAGTAATCGTTCACCACCCGAGAAAACGGACAGCCTGCTGTTACGGGCGTAACCAACTACGGTGATGCCCAGCTCTTTACCCAGTGTCACCGCTCGTTCGGTTGGCGTGCCGCGCGAGACGATGATTGGCACCTGCATTCGGGCTGCTTTCAGAACCATCTCCGAGGAGATGCGACCCGTCGTCAGCAGGATTTTATCTGGCATGGGCAGACCCTTCATCAGGCACTCGCCCGTAATCTTGTCCAGCGTATTGTGGCGTCCGATGTCTTCGGCAAAGACCAGCACCTGGTCGCGGTCGGCCAGCGCTGAAGAGTGGATGCCGCCCACTTCCTGAAACAGCTCTTGGTGCTGGTAAAGCTGTCGCATCAGTACCAGTATTTCGTCCGGGGCGACTACCAGGTCGGAGGTCACCCGTGGTGGGCGGACATCAGCACTGGTGCCGCTCCCGCAGCCCGAGGTAATGGTGCGCCTCGCGGGCGCCTTGAATTCGCTTTTAAGGAGCCTCACATCGGCAACGGGTTCATCCTCGCAGACGCGGAGGCTGGCCACCTCCTGCCGGTCGGCAATTATTCCTTCCAGGTACAGAAACCCGAGAACAAGCTGGGTTAATCTGGCGGGCGTGCACAGTACCGTGGCCACTTCCTGACCATTGACGAAGATGGTCAGCGGCAGTTCACCGGGTATGGCTACCGTCTCTTCCCGCCATGTTTCACCGCCGAAAAAGCGGCAGGTCACTTCTGGAGTGACACCGCTTTCCGCGCGTTCCTTTACCGTTCTACCCATACTAACGTGTATTATACTAGTTGGCAGATACCATGTCTATGATGTTAAATCAGTAAAGGCTGTGTCGTGCGCTAATTTACATATAGCCACGCAGTATGTTATAATCACTTGATTTGTAATTTACTGTCGATAACTGTTTAGTGAGGTGTAGTTTGGAGAAAGAGCAGAAGGCTGATATTATCAGCACTTATCAGGGTAAAGACGGAGATACCGGTTCAACCGAGGTACAGGTGGCACTGCTTACCGAGAGGATAAAGCAGTTGACCAATCATATGGCCGTGAACCGCCAGGACTTTCATTCCCAGCGTGGTTTGCTCAAGCTGGTGGGACGGCGCAGGAGACTGCTGAACTACCTGAGCCGGGAGGACGTTGGCAAATATAACAAACTGATTAAACGGCTCGGACTGCGCAAATAAGGTCTGAGTGTGGAGGGGAAATTGCACAAACTTCAATCTTTTCAATGCCAGGTTGGTGGCAGAGACCTTGTCATTGAGACCGGGAAACTGGCCGGTCAGGCCAGTGGCGCGGTAACCGTCCGCTACGGAGATACCGTAGTCCTGGTGACAGCTACCGTGGCTGATGACCCCCGTGAGGGTACTGACTTTTTGCCATTGACCATAGACTATGAGGAGCGACTGTACGCGGCGGGTAAAATTCCAGGCGGCTTCATCCGCCGGGAAGGACGACCCAGCGAAGCGGCCATTCTGGCCTGTCGGCTTGTGGACCGCCCGATACGACCGCTCTTGCCCAAGGAGTGGCGACGTGATATCCAGATTGTGGCTACCGTGCTGTCCGTTGACCATGAAAATGACCCCGATGTCATGGCGGTAATCGGTGCGTCGGCGGCACTTTGTGTATCGGAGATTCCCTTTGATGGCCCGGTAAGCGCGGTGCACGTGGGCTATATCAATGGTGAACTGGTGCTGAATCCACCGCTGGCTGGGCTGGAAAAAAGTCAGCTTGATATGGTTGTGGCCAGCACCGGGAAAGCAATTGTCATGCTGGAGGCCGGGGCCAAAGAGGTGCCTGAAGAAATTCTGCCCAGGGCCATCCAGTTTGGTTTTGAGGCCAATCAGGCTATAATCCGGCTTCAGGAACAGGTGCAGCAGGCCTGCGGTAAACCAAAGGAGGCAGCACCGGTTACGGAGGCCAACCCGGAAATAGATTCCGCGGTGGCATCGGCCGTTGGCGATGGACTGCCGGCGGTCCTGTCGGAAGCGGATAAATCCATACGGGAGGCAAAGCTTTCCGGATTGAAGAGGCAGCTGGTGGAGAGCATGGGTGAAACCTACGCCGAAGGGGACATCCTGTCTGCTTTTGAAGCCAGGGCAAAGGCAGAGGTAAGGAACAGCATACTGGCCGGAAGACGGTTAAATGGCCGTGCCCTTGATGAAGTCCGGACGATAAATGCGGAGGTAGGACTCCTGCCGAGGACGCACGGCTCGGCGCTTTTCAGTCGGGGTCAGACGCAGGTGCTGTCCATCGTCACCCTGGGTTCTACCCGGCAGGAGCAGCAGCTTGACGGCCTTGGCATTGAGGAGGCAAAGCGCTTCATCCATCACTACAATTTTCCGCCCTTCTCGAGCGGTGAGGTAAAGCGCATGGGGTCGCCGGGTCGTCGCGAGATAGGACACGGTGCCCTGGCGGAAAGAGCTCTGGTACCGGTATTACCCGTTGATGAGGATTTCCCCTATACCATTCGACTGGTCTCCGAGGTCCTCAGTTCCAGCGGCAGCACTTCAATGGCGAGCGTCTGCGCGGGGAGTATGTCGCTGATGGATGCGGGCATACCAGTCAAAGCTGCGGTGTCCGGTGTGGCCATGGGCCTTATCACCGGTGATAAGGGTGAATACCGGGCTTTAACCGACATCGAAGGGCTGGAGGATGCCTACGGCGACATGGACTTCAAGATTGCCGGCACCAGGGATGGTGTTACCGCCGTGCAGATGGATATCAAGCTCAAAGGTGTCAGCCTGGAAATCCTGGAGAAGATAATCGCCCAGAGTCATGGGGCGCGGATGTTCATTCTGGACAGGATGAACGAGACCATCAATACCAGCCGACCTGAAGTCAGCCCTTACGCGCCGCGGGTGTACAAGATGACCATTGACCCGGAGAAAATCGGCAGCGTTATCGGCACCGGTGGCAAGACGATTCGCTCGATAATTGAGGAGACGAAGACCACCATTGACATTGACGATAGCGGTACCGTGCTGATTGGCGCTACCAGCGAAGAGGCAGCGCGTAAAGCCATCGGTATTATTGAAGGTCTGACCAAGGAAGCTGAGGTGGGGACCATCTATACGGGGAAGGTGACGCGCATTTTCGATTTCGGGGCCATGGTGGAGATTCTGCCTGGCAAGGAAGGTCTGGTACACATCAGCGAACTGGAATCCCACCGTGTTGACAGGGTGGAAGATGTGGTCAAGGTCGGTGACGAGGTCACGGTAAAGGTAATTAATATCGATAATATGGGTAGGGTAAACCTTTCCCGCCGGGCAGTCTTTGAGAAAGATTATCAACCCTCTGGTGCTCAAGCAAGAGATTCCGCCGGGTCAAGGCGACCATTCCGGAGGGATAATGATTCGTATTCCAGGCGGCGCGACCAGTCCGGGCGCAGGCCACCAATGGCCAGGGGTTCGTTCCGGGGTCGTTAAGAGTTTTCTCCACCAGCAGGGGAAACACGATGAATCCAATCAAGGTAATTGTTCACGGAGCTGCCGGTAAGGTAGGGCAGGAAGTGGCCAAAGCCGTCTGCGGCGAAAGCGATATGCAGCTGGTTGGCGCCGTTGACCTGAAAGCGGACAGGGATTCACTGCCTCTGCCTGATGGTTCCGGTTCGGTTCCCTTTTCCACTGACCTGGGAGATATATTGGCCCGCTGCCAGCCCGATGTTATGGTGGATTTCAGCATTGCTAGGGCCACCATGTCGGCGGTAAAGCTGGCCGCCGAAAAAGGCGTTAATCTGGTCATCGGGACCACCGGTTGCTCGCCGGATGACATCAAGGAGATTGAACGTCTGGCTGCGGAGCGCGGGATTAGTGCGGTGATGGCGCCCAACTTTGCCCTTGGCGCTGTCCTGATGATGCACCTGGCCAAAATCGCGGCCAGGTACCTTGATTATGCGGAAATAATTGAACTGCACCATCACCTGAAAGCTGATGCTCCGTCCGGAACGGCACAGACCACAGCCAGAACGATGGCAAAGGCGAGGGGGAAGCCGTTTCTTCAGCCCCAGGGTAAAGCAGCCACGAGCCGGGGGGAGCAGGTGGAGGGGGTGAGCATTCACAGCGTACGCCTGCCCGGCCTTATGGCTCATCAGGAAGTAATCCTGGGTGCGCCGGGACAGACATTGAGCATACGCCATGATACCATCAACCGGGAGTGCTACATGCCCGGGGTGATGCTGGCAATCAGGGAAGTGGTCAAACGCAAAGGGCTTGTCTACGGTCTGGACAGGTTGCTGGGACTGTGAGGGAGAAAATGGGCGAATGTAATGTTGCCATTGTTGGTGCTACCGGGCTGGTTGGCCAGGAATTTATCAAGGTCCTGGTACAGCGCGGTTTTCCGATGAAATCAACCAGGCTGCTGGCGTCCGACCGCTCGGCGGGGAGGAAGCTGGTGGTCAACAAGCAGGAAATCGAGGTCATGGAGACGACCCCTGAATCGTTTGAGGGGATAGATATTGCCCTTTTTTCCGCCGGCTCCGAGATAAGCCGCCATTTTTCACCTATTGCGGCGCAGGCGGGTGCAGTGGTAATTGACAACAGTGCTGCCTGGCGCATGGAGCCCAACGTGCCGCTGGTGGTGCCCGAGGTCAACCCTGAAGATATAGAGTGGCACAGGGGCATTATCGCCAATCCAAACTGCTCGACCATCCAGATGGTGGTGGCGCTCTACCCGCTGCATAAGGTAAACCCCATCAGGCGCATTGTGGTCAGTACCTACCAGTCGGTCTCCGGTACCGGTGCGGCGGCGGTGGAGGAGCTGAATGTGCAGAGCAAGCAGGTGCTGGACGGGCAGAAGACCATACCCCACGTGTATCCGCATCAGATAGCCTTCAATGTGTTGCCGGAGATAGATGTCTTTCTCGATGACGGCTACACCAGGGAGGAGTGGAAGATGGTGGAGGAGACCAGAAAGATAATGCACGCCGCTGAAATCGCTATCTCGGCGACCTGTGTGCGTGTGCCGGTATATAACGCGCACAGTGAGGCAGTGTGGGTGGAATTTTCGTCGCCGATGATGCCTGATGATGCGGAGCGTATACTTGTCGGGGCGCCGGGAGTGAAGATACTGGATGACAGTGCCATCAGCCTCTATCCGCATCCCTGGATGGCAGCCGGCACCGATGAGGTATATGTCGGTCGTATCCGCCGTGATACCTCCCATCCCAATGGTCTGGTCATGTGGATTGTCGCCGATAACCTGCGTAAGGGAGCGGCGCTGAATGCAGTCCAGATTGCTGAGGAAATGCTCAGAAGGGACTGGATAAAACCACGGGAGGTGGCAAAATGAAAGAGCTGGGAAGGTTGATAACCGCCATGGTCACCCCCTTTGATGAAAAAGGGGAGGTGGACTATGCACAGGCGAAAAAGCTGGCTCTGGCCCTGCTGGCTTCGGGGAGCGATGGCCTGGTGGTGGTCGGTACCACCGGGGAATCGCCCACTTTGGTGCGGGCAGAGGAATTTCGCCTTTTCCGGGAAATAAAAACGGCCGTCGGCAGCAAAGGGAGTGTTATTGCTGGCACTGGCAGCAACAGCACCGCCGAAGCCGTTGAAGCGACCCGGGAAGCGGAGAAAATCGGGGTTGATGCCTGCCTGCTGGTGGTACCTTACTATAACAAGCCCACCCAGGAAGGTCTTTACCAGCACTTCAGGACAGTGGCGGAAAGCACCAGTCTGCCCTGCATCATGTACAACGTCCCATCGCGCACGGTGACCAATATGACTGCCGATACCGTTATCAGGTTGAGCAAGATAGACAACATCATCGGGGTGAAGGAAGCGAGCGGTAATTTCGAGCAGATTGGCAGAATCATTCAGGAGACCGGCGACGATTTCTTTGTCTGGAGCGGCAATGACCAGGATACTTTTCCTCTCATGGCCATTGGCGGCTACGGTATTATAAGCGTGATATCTCATCTGGTGGGCAAGCAGATAAAGCAGATGATTGACAGCTTCCTCAGCGGCAGGGTTGCCGAGGCGGCGGTCATGCACCGTCACCTTCTGCCACTGGTCAGCGCCATGTTCATCGTCTCAAACCCCATCCCGGTGAAATACGCCGTGAACCAGGTCGGTTTCCGCGTGGGCAAGCCGCGACTGCCGCTCACCGAGCCGGATGAGAAGACGGCGCAGGTTATCAAAAACACGTTGCAGAACTACACCATAGACCTGCCGGTATAGGGTTTAAGCGGTTATTATGCTGCCGCCGATGAGTTTGGGTATTTACTTCAGCCCTCCGTAGGACTAAGTGGCATTAAGATAAATGTACCTGTATATTGTCGCCGGGTTAGCCCTGCTCGTTTCCCTGGCCTTCAGCCGTGAGAAGACTATCCGGTCTGTAAAAATCGCCGCCAGACGCTTTATCAAAATTTTCCCCGCTTTTCTCATTATGATTACCCTGGTCTCCATTGTCCTCTACCTGGTGCCGGATGTGGTCATTTCCCGTTACCTGGGCAGCGACAATAAATTTGCGGCCATGGCGGTGGGTGCTCTTCTGGGCACTGTTACCTATATGCCAGGCTTTATCGCCTTCCCGCTGGCGGGCATTCTTCTCCAGAAAGGGGTGGCCTATATGGTCATCGCCGCTTTCACCACCACACTGATGATGGTGGGCGTGCTCACCGTGCCCATTGAGAAAGCGTACTTCGGACTGAAAGTAACCATTATCCGAAACGTTATTGGCTTCTTTATTGCTCTTGTGGTGGCCGTCATGATAGGCCTCTTCTTCGGGGAGATTTTGCAATGAAGCGCAGTACGATATTAAAAATACTGCTCATTGCCAGCTATTTTATTTTTATTGGTGTTTCCTGGCTGATTGGGTTCAATCCCGGCCAGCAAATCGGCCAGAATTTCGCCGTTTTTTCCGTTGATATGCTGAAGATACTGCCCGGCGCTTTCATTTTAATCGGGCTTTTTGAGGTCTGGGTGAAGCGGGAGACCGTTGAGCGGCACCTCGGTGAGGAGTCGGGCTTCCGCGGCTACCTCTGGATGATACTGCTTGGCAGCACCGCGGTCGGCGGGCTGTATCTGGCCTTTCCGGTGGCCTATACTCTTTACAACAAAGGTGCCAAGCTCAGCGTGATTTTTACCTACCTTGGCGCCGCCGCCATATGCCGCATCCCGATGACCATCTTCGAAGCTTCGTTTCTGGGCATCAAGTTCACTGCCATACGGTGGCTGGTCTCTTTACCTCTGGTGATAATAACGTCTATCCTGCTGGGCAATTACCTGACGCGGAGGGGATACAGGGTGGAGGCTGGGAAATAAGCGCGGCCAGCGTGGTAATAATTAGCGTCTTATTTTGCGGATGCCAGAACGGCACGCTCAATTTCAAACACGGTTAAATCACGGCCTCTGGGTTTAAGATAGCGTTCCAGATACTCTTCATGACCGACATCTTCAATTAGACGCAGGGAATATTTTGACAGATACTCACGCATTTCGGCAGGAGCAAAACCACAAAACCAGAGAGGCTCCTTCTTTTTAAGGGTTAATTTATACAGGCTATTTAAACCATCGGGGATATGGCTGCCATTAATAAAACTTTTTAGAACGTAGGTAAAAACAATTCTACTGCCAGCGGCAGCCTGGGCGACATATTTCAGAGTATTATCAACGGCTTCTCTGGGAATATACTGTGTTACTCCTTCCCATATAAAAAGAGTTTTGGAAGATAGAATATAGCCTGCTTTCTTCAGCTCCTCACCAATATCTTGGCTGTTAAAGTCAATAGGGACCAGAGAAACATTGGCCGGCAGTTTCCCGATTTTTTTATCGATGCAGGCCCTTTTAACTTTCTGCAACTCAGGAAAATCTAATTCGTAGTATTTTATCTTTTCCATGACGGGAATGCGAAAAGCACGGGTGTCCACGCCGGCTCCCAGGTTAACAATGGTTTCAAAGCCTTCCCTGATGGCATCGTTTAGTACATCATCTATATAGCGTGTGCGGCAAATAAGCCCCCCAATTACTCCGGGGGTTAATCTTTCTCTTATCTTTATCAAAGAGTTCAATATTCCGGGGGAACGCACTAAAATGACGAAAAATTTATAAAAAGGGAATTTATAAAAAGGTGGTAGAAATTTCTCGGAATAGGGGTCTTCAAAAAGCCGTTTATCTTCTGGCAAAAGGTTTTCCATCGCCCGCATCACAGCCGGGCCATAGCCAGTAGAAGCTGGTTTCATCATATTACCTTAATATGGCAGTGGTATAAATTACAGCGGGAACGTCTCTATGTCAATTGCTAAATCTTCTATTATTTCCCCAGCTTTTTCTTGACCTCTGCCAGCTTATCCATGTACTCCTGCCGTACCGGGATAAATATCTCGATGGTCTTGAGGCCCTTATCGGAGACGTAGGTGCCGTGCTCCTGGTTTGAGGCGAAGACAGTAACGTCGCCCTTTTTCACCGGATAGCGTTTCCCGCCGGTTACCAGTTCACCCTCTCCATCAGCGATAATCATTATCTGCTCATGTTCGTGCTTGTGTATGGGGCCAAAGGCATTGGGCTTAAAGGTAGCAAACATGGCCGTCGCCCGTTTGCCGGAGATGAGGTGTACACTGACCTGACCGGGGACCAGCTCTACGGGGGGAATTTCCGTGTGGTGCGTGATTACCTTTTCGCACTCCTCCTTCGTTGCCAGAGGTTCTTTTCTCTCCATTTTCAAATAGACCTCCTTTTGATATTGAGATTGTGCTTCCTTCCCGGGCGGCTTTTACCATACGGGCCTTTTGAAGATGGTCTGTTCCCGCCGCATGCCCACCGATATGATGCCGATGGGGCAGGCAATGAGTTCCTCCAGTCGAGACAGGTACTGGCGGGCCTGGGGTGGCAATTTGGCGAAATCGCGGATATCATTGATGGGTGTCTGCCAGCCGGGCAGTTCTTCATACACTGGCCGGCATTTTTCCAGCATGGTGGCACTTGCCGGGAAGAAATCGATTTTCTGGCCGTTGAGCTCGTAGCCGGTGCATATTTTCAGAGATGGTAGTTTGTCAAGCACATCGAGGCGGGTGATAATTGCCTGTGTGTAGCCATTCACGCGGGTGCTGAACCGGGAGGCAACGGCATCAAACCAGCCACAGCGTCTCGGTCGGCCGGTGGTGGTGCCGTATTCGTGGCCCTGTTCCCGGATGGCTTCGCCGGTTTCATTTTTGAGCTCGGTGGGCATGGGGCCGCCGCCGACACGGGTGCAGTAGGCTTTGAAAACGCCCAGAACCTGGTCTAGCCTGGCTGGTCCCAGGCCGGCCCCCAGGCAGCTTCCCCCGGCCAGCGGCGAAGATGAGGTGGCATAGGGGTAGGTGCCAAAGTCCGGGTCAAGCAGGGTCCCCTGCGCCCCTTCCAGCATGACCTGTTTTCCGTCATTTATCGCCTTTTCCAGCAGGGCGGTGGTATCGCAGATATGGGGGGCCAGTGTCTCACCGTACTGGCGGTATTCGCGGTACACCTCATCCTCTGATAGCGGGTCGGTATTGTAGACCCTGGTCAGAATGGCGTTCTTCTGGGCGAGTATGGTGGCAAGGCGCTCGCGGAGAATATCCCCATCCAGAAGGTCGCAGGTCCGGATGCCCAGCCGGGCGACTTTATCGGCAAAGGCAGGGCCGATACCTTTGCGGGTGGTGCCAATGGCCTTGCCTCCCCGCGCCTCTTCCTCCAGTCCATCAAGGAGAATGTGATAGGGCATTACCAGATGGGCCCGGTCGCTGATGAAAAAGCGTGAGGTGTCCACGCCGCGCTGCTTGAGCGCGTCCAGTTCACCGAGCAACACGCGGGGATTGACCACCACGCCGTTGCCGATGACGGAGGTGGCCCGGGCGGAAAAAATACCGGAAGGGACGAGGTGCAATTTGAACTCACCGAGCTGGTTGACCACGGTGTGGCCGGCATTATCCCCGCCGGAAAAGCGCATCACCATGTCTGCCTGCTCGGCAAGCAGGTCAACTATCTTGCCTTTGCCTTCGTCTCCCCAATGCGCCCCAATAATCGCAATTACTGGCATTACAGCCTCCCCGAAAATAATGTGAAAATTAATCGCCCTTTGTCTGCCGCCAGGCGTGAAGCAGCCTCTGGATAACGGTCAGGTAGCTGAAAAAGGCGATGATGCCCAGCGACGTAATCAAAGCATGGTTGATGCCACTTAGCAGGAGTCCCAGTGATAAGATGATGACTCTTTCCGCACGGGTGAAAAGACCCACCTCGCCGACCAGGCCAGCCGCTTCCGACCGGGCGCGAAGGTAGCTAACCATCAGCGCGCCGGGCAGGGTGACACCGACCACAATAATACCGGCTGTGGAAAGGTCCCTGACAAAGAGTATCAGGATGCCCAGCAAGATGGCCGCCTCACCCAGACGGTCCAGCGTTGAGTCAAGTATAGCGCCGAAACGCGTGCTCTTGCCGGTCAAACGGGCCAGCGCCCCGTCCAGCATGTCGAACAACCCGGAAACAAGGACAACAAAACCAGCGGCGAACGGCTGTCTGAGGGCAATCAACGCCCCCGCGCCCAGGGAAAGCAGCAGTCCGAACCAGGTCAGGGCATTGGGGGTTATGCCTGTCCTGGCCAGTAGCCGCACCGCCGGGTGAGAAAGACGATGCGCCGCCGCTTTACGGGTTTCAGCTAACCGGGACTTGAACGGCGGTTTTTTGGAGGCGACGCTAACTGAGCTTCCTTCCATTCTTCAGACCCAAATAATCCCCTTGCCTAGCCAGTTACTGCCGGAGAGTCTCCTGAAGCGTTACTTGGACGGTTTTCCCGGTTTGGTCATATCAGCGATGAACTTTTCCACCATCTGGTGCGCTTCGGCATCCGTGTACTGAATTGGGGGCGACTTCATGAAATAAGAAGATGGTGCCACCAGTTCTCCGGCCAGCCCGCGGTCCATGGCCAGCTTGCAGCACCGGATAGCGTCAATGACCACGCCGGCCGAGTTGGGACTGTCCCAGACCTCCATTTTCAGCTCCAAGTTCAGCGGCACATCGCCAAAAGTGCGGCCTTCCATCTTGATATAGCAGAACTTGCGGTCGAGCAGCCAGGGAACGTAGTCGCTGGGGCCGACATATATATCGTTGGGGTTCATTTTGTAATCGAGCTGTGAGGTAACCGAGTTGGTCTTGGATATCTTCTTGGACTCCAGCCTTTCCCTCTCCAGCATGTTGTAGAAGTCGGTATTGCCGCCGAAGTTCAACTGATAGGTGCGCTCCAGCCGGACACCGCGGTCGCGGAACAGGCGGGTCAGCACGCGGTGGGTGATGGTGGCGCCAACCTGTGATTTTATATCGTCGCCAATAACGGGGAGGCCACGTTCGGCGAAGCGTTTCTGCCAGTACTTCTCGCGGGCGATAAAAACCGGGATGCAGTTGATTAAACCGCAGCCCGCCGTCATTATCTGCTCAATATACCACTTGGTTGCTTCCTCGCTGCCGACGGGCAGGTAGTTGATGACGATGTCGGTCTTGGTCTCCTTGAGAATACTGACAATATCGGCAGTCGGGCCGGGCGCTTTCTGTATCATCTGTGACAGGTACTTGCCCAGGCCATCATGGGTCATGCCGCGCTGTACGATAACACCCGTAGGTGGTACTTCGCAAAATTTAAAGGTATTGTTCGGAGTGGTAAAAATGGCTTCGGCCAGGTCTTTACCCACCTTGTTTTTATCAATATCAATAGCGGCCACAAAATTAACATCGCTGATGTGGTACCCGCCGAGGTTCACGTGCATTAACCCCGGTACAAACTCGTTTGCTTTGGCGTTCTTATAGTAGGTAACCCCCTGAACGAGAGACGATGAGCAGTTGCCAACGCCGATGATGGCCACGTTTATCTTACCCATATTTGGTTTATCTCCCTTCATAGCATCCGTTGCACTATACCTTTATCGGGCGTGCGCTGTCAAGTGATTTCGGCTGGTGTTACGTATCACGGCGCCAGCCCTGGCGGTTACTGTTGGCGGTCTGGAAAGACCTTCTCCGGGTGCCACTGCTCCTTTTGCGGGTCAAAACACAGTACGGCCAGAAAATGCCCGTCAAGCGTGTAGGTGCGGCAGTATCTACCGCCTGATGGCTCCAGCGGCAAAGCCACCGTCGCTCCGTTTCTGATGGCCTGTGCCGTGGCCTCATCGACCACCACCGACGGCCATGCCGAGAGTACGGAGTCTGCGGGGTGAACCAGATGCGCCCAGTGGCCGTGGCGGAAGGCATCTTCAAGCTGCGGTACGCTCACCGCGTTCTCAATATGGAACGGCCCATAGCTCAGGCGGATGAGGCCTTTGAGGCTGGCACCGCAGCCCAGAACCTGGCCCAGGTCGTGGGCCAGCGAGCGGATATAAGTGCCCTTGCCGCACTCCACTTCAATGGTGACCAGCGGTGGCTGAAAGTCAAGGATAACCAGCCGGTGTATGGTCACCGACCGACTTTTCCTCTCGACAGTGATGCCGGCACGGGCCAGCTGGTACAGCTTTTTCCCCTGGTGCCTGACAGCACTGTACATGGGCGGTGTCTGGCGGATAGCGCCGCGAAAAGAAGCCAGCGCGCTTTCCACCTCCTCATAGCTGATACCGGAGGGGTCTTCCCGGCGGATAATTTCACCGCTGGCATCATAGGTGTCGGTGGTGACGCCCAGTTCAATATCGGCCCGGTACGTCTTGGGGGCATCGGCCAGGAATTCGACGATGCGCGTTGCCTGCCCGAGGCAGACCGGCAGCACACCGGTGGCCAGTGGGTCGAGAGTGCCGGCATGGCCGACGCGGCGCTCGCCGCTGAGCCGTTTCACCAGCGATACGACGCGGTAAGAGGTAATCCCCCCGGGCTTATCAATATTTAATATGCCGTCCACGGTCAGCCTTTATGCTTCCCCCTTTTTACCAGGCCGCCATCACTTTTAAAATAGTATCATCATAGCTTGGTTTTTCATAAATATAGCCGGGCTTGGGCACCACGCATTTATAGAACGGCTTGCCGATTTCAATTTCGACCAGGTCATCGTATTGCGGTTCAATGTAAATCAGGCCTTTATCTATGGTATCAAAGGCGACTATGGCATGTCCCCTTCCGTCTGGAAACCGGATGGAAACATAGGCGCACCGGATGCCTATTGCCTCGGCACGATTGCACAGGTCCGTGGCAAACTCCACGCATTCATATTTGCCCGTTATGTATTTTGCCTGGTCCGTATCATCATCCTCTATGAAATTCATCATCTGGCGGTAGGCGGGGTCTTTGATGGTGTAACCGTGACCGGCAATCAGCCCTTCATAGTCGATTTGCAGCTCGTTGAGTTCACTTTCTCTCTCATCCAGTTCCGTCTGCACCGTGTTGATGCTTGCCAATGCGGAGGCCAGCTCCGTTTCCGCCGATTGTAGTCCTTCTTTCGTTAGTTGCAGTTCCGTCTCAGTGGTGGCTAACTTTGTTTCTGCTGATTGTAACCGGGTTTTCGTTGCTTGCAGTTCCGTTTCCGAAGTGCCTAACTTGGCCGCGGTTGATTCCAGCTCGGTTCTGGTCGATTCCAGTTGTGTTTGGGTGGCATTTAACTCTACCCCGACCGCATCTAGCTGGGCGCTGGTATTAAATAAGTTCAGGTAAAAGAAAAGAGCGGCCCCGGCCAGAACGACAATGATTAGCCATCTTTTCATAATGTTGCCCCCTTGAATTACGCTTACCGCGTTACCGATATGTGGAAAGGGTCAGCGTTACTGGTTATCTGAAGAGCTCACCTGGTCAATGAGGTCCATGATATGTGCACCGTGTTCAATGGAATCATCCCAGTGGAAGCTGAGTTCCGGAATACGCCGCAGGCGGAGGTTTCTGGCCATCTCCTTGCGGAAGAAATTGGCAGCGCCAGTGAGCGCGTCAAGTGCCGCCTGTTTTTCCGGCTGGCTGCTGATGAAGCTGATGTAGACCTTGGCGTGCCTGAGGTCCGAGGAGGTGTCAACCTCAGTAACGGCAACGAATCGGCTGAGCCTCGGGTCTTTGATTTCGCGCTGCAGGAGTTCGCTGATTTCCTGGCGGATGAGCTGGTTTACGCGTTCAATCCGATGCGACACGATACAGGCTCCTGGAGTTTATATTTGCCGGGCTAGGCTGACTTCTCTATCCGGTAGAATTCAAGCTGGTCGCCAACCTGAAAATCACCAAAGTCCTTGATGCCGACGCCGCATTCGTAGCCGGCAGCCACTTCGCGGACATCGTCTTTGAACCGCCGCAGGCTGCTGACGGCGGTATCAGTAATGACCTCCTCGCCACGGCGCACCCTCGCCGAGGAGCTGCGGCTGGCCTTGCCGTCTAGAACGTAGACCCCGGCTACCTGTGCCCCTTTGGCCGATGAGAAAACGGCCCGGACCTCAGCGTGTCCCTCAATGACCTCAACCAGTTCCGGCTCCAGCAGGCCCTTGAGCGCCTTTTCCACGTCGTCAATCACGTTGTAAATCACGTCGTACTGGCGGATATCAATGCCTTCCGTGCTGGCCAGCCGGCGCGCGCCTTCATCAGCGCCGACGCCGAAGCCAATGATGAGGCCGTTGGAGGCGGCAGCCAGCATCACGTCACTTTCAGAAACATTGCCGGTGCCGTTGTGGAGGATTCTTACCTGGACTTCATCACTGCTCAGCTGTTCCAGGGAGCTCCGGATTGGTTCGATGCTGCCCTGAACATCCGCCTTTAGAATAACGTTGAGCCCTTTGACCTGGCCACTGCTGATTTTTTCATAGAGGTTGTGCAGGCTTACCGAGCGTGTCGAGACCGAGGTCTTTCCCTCAATTTCCTGGCGGTGTTTTTCCAGCAGTGCCTGTGCCTGCTGTTCGCTGGTCACTGCGGTCAATATATCTCCGGCCTGGGGCACGCTGCTCAGGCCCAGGACTTCCACGGGCGTGGCCGGTCCGGCCTTCTTTACCTGCTTGCCCAGGTCGTTAAGCATGGCCCTGACTCTACCCGACGTGCCACCAACAACAATGGTATCGCCCGGCTTCAGCGTGCCGCTATTCACCAGTACGGTGGCCAGCGCGCCTCTGGTCCGGTCCATCTCAGCCTCAACGACCACCCCGGAAGCCGGACCTGCTGGATTGGCTTTAAGCTCTTCCACCTCGGCCACGACCAGCAGGTTTTCCAGCAGTTCCTGGATGCCTATCTTCTCTTTCGCCGAGATGGGCACGCAGACAATGTCTCCTCCCCATTCCTCAATCACCAGCCCTGCCTCTGCCAGCTGCTGCTTCACCTTATCCTGATTTGCTTCTGGCTTGTCAATTTTATTGAGGGCGACGACAATTGGTACCCCCGCCGCACGGGCGTGGCTGATGGCTTCCAGCGTTTGCGGCATGACGCCATCATCTGCGGCCACCACCAGGATGATAATATCGGTTATCTGGGCACCATGGGCGCGCATGGCGGTGAACGCTTCGTGGCCCGGGGTGTCCAGAAAGGTGATTTTCTGGTCGTCCACCGTTACCTGGTAGGCACCAATGTGCTGGGTAATGGCGCCGGCTTCAGTGTCCATGACGTTGGTCTGGCGGATGGCATCGAGCAGTCGGGTCTTGCCGTGGTCAACGTGGCCCATGACTGTCACCACGGGAGGGCGTGGCTGCAGGTTTCCCGCCTCTTCCACCTGAAGCTTGCGGCGTTTTCTTATCTCGCTGATGGCGCTGGCGGCTCCTTCTGCCGTCCGCGACTTCAAACGTGTTTCATAGCCCAGGTTAGTGGCTATCTCTGACGCAATATCAAAGTCAATTATCTGGTTGATATTGGCCATGATGTCCTTGCGCATGAGCTGTTTGATGATGTCAATGGCACTGACCTGAAGCATATCCGCCAGTTGCCGCACGCTCAGCGAACGTGGCAGTTCTACCTGCCCTTTTTTGGCCGTCTCCGCTGGCTGGGGTGCTTCTTTCGTTTCTGCCCCGGCCGTATTATCCGGTTTTTTCACCCGGGCCACTGGTTGCTCCTTTCAGGTGTTCTTCAGCGTATTTCATCAGCTGCTGTCGGCTGTCCTGGCTGAGACTGGTACGCAGCGCGTAGCCCAGACGATTGTCTTTCAGCCCCATCTCCCAGCATTCCAGGGTCGGGCAGAGATAGGTGCCGCGTCCGGCTTTTCTGCCGGTAGTATCGACCTCTATATTGCTGGCCGGTGTATTCACAATTCGAATCAGCTCGCGCTTTGCCCTCACCTGCCGACAGCCAAGGCATGTCCGCTGTGGTACATGTCTGGTGCGAATAGGGTAGTCACTAGAACTCTTCATCTTCAACTAATAAATCAGCGTCTCGCCTTCGTTTCTTTATCCTGATGCCGTCTTCGGCGCCTTCTTTGGCGTAAGCCCCTTTCTTTTTCTTTTTCTTGGCCTTGTCTACCGGTTTATCCGGCCTTGGCCCCAGAATATCCTCGGCGAATCTGAGCTCTGATTTCTCTTCTGTCACCTTGGGTTCAAAAAAGGCCGGCGGCTCGGCGAATACCTCTTCCGCCGATGGCAGTGGTGCCGCTGGTTCCGTGGTTGCCCCCTCGGCCGGTTCCGCGGCCACTGGCGCCGGTTCCAGTATTTCCGGCACTTCCGCCAGTGGTTCTGCCTCAGTTATAATCTCTTCTGCTTTTTCTGCAACTTCAGGTGCCGGCTTGGCCGCCGCTTTTTCTGCCTCGGCAGTGGAGCTGCTCTTGATGTCAATTCGCCAGCCAGTCAGCTTGGCCGCCAGTCTGGCATTCTGTCCTTCCTTGCCGATGGCCAGGGAGAGCTGCTTGTCCGGGACCACCACGGTGGCAATCCTTTCCTCTTCATTCAGCTCAACATGGACAATCTGGGCCGGACTCAGGGCATTGGTAATGAATGCCGTGACATCGGGGCTCCACTGAATAACGTCTATCTTCTCGCCGTTCAGCTCATTGACGATGTTCTGTATTCTGATGCCCCGCAGGCCAACGCAGCAGCCCACCGGGTCAATGCCTTCCTGGCGCGCCGCCACGGCTACCTTGCTCCGGAATCCAGCTTCGCGGGCGATGGACTTTATCTCTACGGAACCGTTATAGACCTCCGGCACTTCCAGCTCCAGGAGGCGGCGGAGCAGGTCCGGGTGAGAACGTGACACAACCACCTTCGGCCCCCGGGTGGTCTTCAGGACCTGAATAATGCAAACTTTCAGGCGCTGGCCAACTCGATACCTTTCCGTCCGCATCTGTTCCGGGGCGGGCAGTATGGCCTCGGTTCTCCCCAGGTCAATGTTAATCTGACCGGGCTCAATGTGCTGTACCACTCCAGTGACGACCTCGTCCTCTTTTTCGGCGTACTCTTCCAGTATAGCGCTGTGTTCGGCCTCATGGAGGCGCTGGAGGATGACCTGTTTTGCCGTCTGGGCAGCGATGCGGCCCGCGTTGTACGGCGTGGACTCCACCATGAGAATGTCGCCCAGCTCGGCATCTGATTTGAACTTGCGCGCCTCTTCCAGCCCGACTTCAAGCCGCGTGTCGGCTGGCCTTTCCACCACTGTTTTTTCTGCCCACACTTCAACCCGGCCGCTATTGGGATTTATTTTAACCGAGATGTTCTGGTTTGGGGCAAAGCTGTCCCTCCGGTAGGCGGAGACCAGCGCTGCCTCTACGGCAGACAGGACTATCTCCCTGGGCAGGTTCTTTTCCGCCGCAAGCTGAGTTATGGCCAGCAGAAAATCGCTTTTCATCTCTGACTTAACTCTCCATATTATTATTGCCCATAATTAAAAAAGTGGGGATGAAACCCACTTGATAAAGTCACTCTAGCCTTGCCGATAGAGTATAACACTATTTTGGCTAAAATTCAAGACGTTGTCTCATTTCACGGATATTTCCTTTCCCCAAATATTTTGGTGCCTATGCGGACAATGTTGGCATCTTCCTCGGGGGCAATGCGGTAAGAGCCGGTCATGCCCATCGATAGATACTTCATCTCAACATTGGGCAGGTTCGATTCTTTCAGGCGCGCAAACAGTTTTTTCATGGCCGAAAAGTGGGGTCGGGAATCTTCCGGGTTTTCCGAGAACGGCCCCATGGTCATCAGCCCCATCACTTTGACGTTGGGCAGTACCGAGATGTCTCTTAACAGTTGTTCCGTGTCTTCCGGAAGTACGCCTGATTTCTGCGGCTCTTTGCCTATATTCACCTCGATTAGGACCGGCATGACCTTGCCGATTTCGGCGCACCGCCTGTCAACCTCGCGGGCGATTTCAATCGAGTCCACGGTTTCAATCATGTCAAAGAGCCTGACCGCTTTTTTCACCTTGTTGCGCTGCAGGTGGCCAATGAAATGCCATTTCGCCCGGTTGCCGACGACGGCGTAAGCCCTTTCTGCTTCCTGGACGTAATTTTCACCAACGAACTGTACGCCGGCCTCCACCGCCTCCAGGACTTCGGCCGGAGTTCTGGCTTTGGCCGCCACCACCAGCTGCACCCCCTCCGGCAGTTCCTTTAATATCTGCTGCACATTCTGTTTGATTGACATAACGATTATCTTCCCGGGCTGTCCGATGGTTAACTGTCTTGGCGGCTACTCGGTCTGGTTAGCACTGCCTATAATGGCCTCTTCTATAGACTTCTGGCGCTCTTCGTAATAATCAGTTAACCCTTCACTGTATTTTTTATATGCCTCAGTCATTTGTTCGTTGTAGGCTTCAACGACCTCTCGCTGGTACTCCTCCTGCTGTTCCCGGTATTCCTTCATCCTTTTGTTGTACTCCTCATAAATCCTCATCTGCTCTTCGTATTCTCGCTGTCGGTTGTCCAGGCCAAGGTATTCGCAGGCGGAAAGAGGCATAATCGTCAGGATTACCATGATGGCTATGATTCCCTGCCAAAATTTCATCATTCCCTCCTTGTAATCCCCGCTCACCTATATTATAGGCTAATTTGCGTCAATCATCACAGGGGCAGCGACCTCAATTAGAATTTAATTCAAGCGCCAGGCAATTTTTTAAAACAGCTCTTTTCTTGAGTAGGCAAGCTCAAAATGCTATAGTATTACGTAACAGTCGTCCTTCCCCCAGAAGGGCGCGGCATTCGTACTGCAACTCGGGGGAGTGCCGGAACTGGCAGACGGGCCAGATTTAGGATCTGGTGTCGCAAGACGTGGGGGTTCGAGTCCCCCCTTCCCCATTATTAGGCCCATTGTGGTGAAACAGGTTACGAACTTAAAACAGATGCTGGAAGTCGCGGCGGCAGAATTTGCCGGTCGGACCGCTATTATCAGCGGCGAGCGCCGTGTTTCCTATGCGGCGCTGGACGAAGCCGCCAACCGGATGGCCAATGCCTTCATTAACCTGGGAGTAAGGAAAGGCGATCGTGTTGCCACCCTGATGGCCAATAGCCCGGAATTTGTAAACGTCTACTTTGGCACCATCAAGGCTGGCGCCATACCGGTACCGCTGGATGTCCGTTACCGTGTTGATGAGCTGGCATCAGTTCTCAGCAACTGTCAGCCTAAAGTTCTGGTAGCGGAGAGTGACCTGCTGCAGCCTGTGGTGCCGGCACTTTCCCGGTTTGAATCCATCGAGCACGTGATTGACCTGGACGGTAGATGTGAGGGAGGCTTCCCCAGCTACGGGGAGATAATGGCCAGAAGTTCCGCGGCCAAGGTAAATGTGGCGTTGGCGCCGGATGACATTGGCATTATTTCTTACACCAGCGGGCCGACGAGCCAGCCCCGGGGGGCAGTGCTTACCCAGGGGAGCCTGGTTTTTGAGGCAGCTGTTTCCGGTGATGGATTTCAGCAGACCAAAGAAGACAGGTTGATGCTGTTCGCGCTGCCCATGTACCACATGTTTGGGCTGGCCTCGGTGCTACTGGCCTCTATTCAGAAAGGGAGCACGGTGGTCATTGTGCCCGGTACGGGCCGGTCAATAACCAGCTTTCTGGAAACCATCGAACGGGAAAAGGGCACCATGTACATCGGGGTGCCCTATATCTACGCACTGGCCATAAACATCGCCGAGCGTGAGGGTATAAAGTATGACACCAGTTCGGTCCGATTATGGGGCAGCGGTGGCGCCACCCTCAGACTTGACATAATAGAGAAGTTCAAACACCATTATGGTGGCGATATCCTCGATGTCTGGGGTCTCACCGAGTCGGTGTCCCATATTACCCATCACCCCCCGGGCGACCCGAGGAAGCTTGGTTCATCGGGAAAGGCCTTGCCCGGCTGGGAAATAAGGGCGGCAGATGGGCGTGGTAAGGTGCTGCCCCCCAATCAAAGCGGGGAGATAGTCGTCCGGGGGCCCTTCATGAAGGAATACTATAATAACCCTCGTGACACCGCCGAGATGATTAAAAACGGCTGGCTCCAGACTGGCGACATGGGCTATGTTGATGAAGACGGCTATCTTTATCTCACCGGCATGAAGAAGGACATGATTATCCTCAAGGGTCAGAATATCTGGCCGGGTGACATTGAACAGGTGCTGTGCAGCTACTACAAGGTGGCCCAGGCGGCCGTGGTTGGCATTCCGGACCGACTGCGTGGCGAGATTGTGGGGGCGGTGGTTAAATTGAAGAGTCGGTTTGAGGCCACCGAGCAGGAGCTCCGGAATTTCTGCCAGAGCCGCATGGCCGACTACAAGTTGCCCAAAAGGGTATTTTTCACCAGCTCGCTGCGGAACAGGCCGGCAAATAACGGTGGCAAGAAAAAGCTGGAGGACTACTTAGCCGACGTATCTTCTCGGTAGCCCTCTGTAGTCCAGGGCAAAGAGTACCCTGACGGCCATGCTGTATCCCGGGCATCATGACCGTATCATCACCAGCAGCATTTTAAAGCCCTTTATTGCTTTCAGGGCGTGCGGTTTATTGGCCGGCATGATGATGGTTTCGCCTTCTCTCAGGAGATGGCTTTTACCGGAAATGGTAATCTCTGCCTCGCCATCAAGCAGGTGGACCAGCGCGTCGAAAGGCGCGGTATGTTCGCTCAGTCCCTGTCCTGCCGCAAAGGCAAACAGGGTTAACGTACCCGTTTGCTGGTCAATTATGGTGCGGCTGACCACCGAACCCTCCTGGTACTCAACGAGGTCGGCCATTTTCAAAACGCGCCCGGTAAGTGCCCCGGTACTCTGACTTTGCTCCATGCTGTTTTCCCTTCTGGTCGGATGCTGCCGCAGTTCAGGTTTCCGGCAACGCTTTTTTCAGCCAGTCATCAATGTCCTCAGCAACATCCTGCCAGCCCGGTTCCACGATAAGCTTGTGGGCGTGGTCGGCATACTCGCGGTAGGCGGCAACCTCCCGATACCGGTGCGCGATTTTTCGCGCTATCGATGCCGGCATGATACGGTCCTGGGTGCCGCTAATCACCAGGACGGGACAGGTAATCCTGGAGGCGTCAACCTCGGAAGCCCGGTTGCGGTCGAGGAACCAGAGGCCGATTTCAAAGGCAGTCCGTCCGGACTCAAAGACCAGCTTGTCGTACATTTCTTTTTGCTCCTCGACGGGGAGCAGGTTCATCGTTGAGTAAACAGCTTCATCGAAAGTCTGCCGGCAGGGCTTGTGCCAGAAGCCCCATTTGGTCAGGCAGTTCCAGAACCCCCTGATTGACGAAGGTTTCAGTGCCAGAATACCTCTTGGCGGTGCCGATGCCAGCAGAACCAGGGCGCTGGCCAGTCCCCGGCTGCCCAGAATCTGGGCCAGCAGTCCTCCCATGGAATGTCCCATGATAATGGGCCGATGGTCAAGTTTCCTTATCTCGTCCTCAAGGTCGGCGGCATAGTCCAGCAGGCTGGTGGTGCCGAGTTCGGGGTGGGGTGGTTCTTTCGGGTTCACGTCGTGGAAACGCAGTGTGGGTGCAAGGCAGCGATATCCCCGTTCCTCAAAAAAATGCTGGTATTTGTCCCAGTACCAGCCGCCGCTCCACATACCGTGAATCATAAAAATGGTATCGTTCATGGCACTTTTATGGATGTTTCATTATAGTCGTCTGAACGTTATAATACAAGGCGGGCTGGCCCAGGAAACGAAGGACTACCTGGGCAGCAGGTAACTAGTTATCCCCCACTGCCCGGAGGGCTTCCGCCAGCCGCTCCAGAAAGAGCTCGCGGTTGCTGGGTGAGATGACAAAGTTCCAGCCGCGGTGGCGGACTATTTCAATGACCCTTTTCGAGGAAGTGGCAAAGCGAAGGCCCCGATAGGCGAAGGCTTTTATACCTGGTGCTGGTCGCGCTTCGCTGATGGTTGCGAGGGGAAAGTTCACGGCAAAAGGCCGGCCCAGAACAATTCTCACCCGGTCAGTCCATATCTGGTAGTGCTGGGGCAGGATGGCGTAGAAAAGAAGAGCATCGAAAACGGTCACGCCGAAGGCAATATACGCTCCCGTTCTGTCCACGTAAAGCAGGTACACGCCGAGAAGCAGCGTAAAGCTCAGTACACTGCCCAGAATGAGCTTGAGCCAGGTGTCGTATTCTGGGATATCCTCATGTAATAGATATGCTTTCCGGTAAGCTCCCACGCTTTAATACCTCTGGCCAGTATAACTTTATTTGCTTTAAGCTGTCCAGAGCGGCTTGACTACTGTATTCGGGCGCATTACAATCAGGTGGTTTATGCTATAAACAGCCGTAAGGAGGTAGTATGGCGAACGAAGTGCGAGTTGCCCGGGAGCCTTTGAAGGATTTTGCCAGGGAAATCTTCACCAAGATGGGTATGCCGCTTGAAGATGCCGAGACCGAGGTGTCGGAACTGATATGGGCCAACCTCAGGGGCGTTGACTCCCATGGCGTGCTGCTCATCCCGATTTATAAGGAGTGGGTGGAGAAGGGGGTGATGAACCCCAGGCCCAAAATCCGGGTATTGAAGGAGACACCGGCGACCATCTTCGTTGAGGCCGACCGTGCTCTCGGGCCGGTGGTCACCGTCTTCACCGTGAAAAAAGCGATAGAAAAGGCAAAGAAAGCGGGGGTTTGCTGGGCGGCCATCCGCAACACGACGCACCAGGGGGCCATGGGCTACTACACGCTGATGGCGGCGGAGCAGGACATGGCGGGGCTCATCTGGGTGTGCAACCCGCCTAATATGGCACCGTTTGGCGCCAGGGCGGCCGGAATACATAACAGCCCCATAGCCATAACGGTACCGGCGAAACAGCACCAGCCTTTGATTCTGGACATGGCCACCAGCGTGGCCGCGGCCGGGAAAATCACCCTGGCCCTGGATAAAGGAATACCGATTCCTCAGGGCTGGGCAATTGACAAGGAAGGTAAACCCGTCACCGACCCCAAAGAGGCAAGTATCCTGCTCCCCTTTGGCGGGGCTAAAGGCTCCGGCCTGTCCCTGATGTTTGAATGCCTCTCCAGCGTGATGATGGGCAACCCGATGCTCGGGCCAGCCCTGTTCGGTCGCCAGCCCGGACTGCCTCTGAAGAAGAAAGAGGATAAGGCGGTCAGTGTCAGCCCCGGTCACAGCCGCATACCCCATATCCAGAACAGCGTTTTCATCGCTGTTGACATCAGCCAGTTCACCGATGTGGAGGAATTCAAAAAGGACATAGACGAGATGATTGACGGCATTAAGGCGCTGCCCAGAGCCGACGGCTTTGATGAGATACTGGTACCCGGCGAGCCGGAGTACCGGACATATCTGGATCGTTCCAGGAAAGGCATTCCGCTGCCGGCGCGCACCGTGCAGAACCTGCGTGAAGTTGCCGAGAAGCTCGGTGTTAAGGTGCCGCCCGCTCTTCAGGCAGCTTAGACAGGTAGGCACGGCGTTGCAAGAGAAAGCGATTGTGCTTAACGAAAAAGACAACGTGGCCACGGCTCTGGCTGACCTGGAGGCGGGGAGTAACGTTGAGCTTGATGCTGGCGGTAAAATGATGTCCGTAAAATTGACGTCGAAGATACCTTTTGGCCACAAGTTCAGCCTGGCGCATATGGGAAAAGGTGCCCCGGTTATCAAATACGGTGAGGTCATCGGCAAGGCCAGCGCGGCCATCAACGTGGGCGACTATGTACACGTGCACAATGTGGAGAGCACCAGGGGCAGCGCTGGAGCGGAAGGAGGTGCCAGATAGGATTCCTCGGCTATCCCCGCCCGGACGGTTCGGTGGGCGTGCGTAACTATGTCGGCGTCATTTCGACCGTGGGCTGTGCCAATGACGTGGCTTTTTGGATTGCCCAGCAGATAAAAGGCACGGCGCCTTTCCTGCACCAGGCGGGCTGCGGGCAGCTGCTACCTGACCTTGAAATCGCCACGCGCACGCTCAGTGCCATCGGCCAGAACCCGAACCTGGCCGGTGTTCTGCTGGTGAGTCTGGGCTGTGAGGGGACTGATGTTGACCGGATAGAACGGGAAATTGCCGCCACCGGCAAGCCGGTGAAGCGGATAATAATTCAGAAAGCCGGGGCAACGGTGGCCCTGAATGAGGGCCTGCTCATCGCTCAGGCGCTGGTCAGTGAAGCTTCTCAAGTAAGGCAGCAGGAATTTGACGATTCCTACCTCGTTCTCGGCGTGAAGTGCGGCGGCTCGGACACCACCTCGGGGCTAGCCTCAAATCCAGTGGTCGGCGCTGTTTGTGACCTGGCGGTTGATAATGGGGGCACGTGTATCTTCGGTGAGACAACGGAGTTTCTGGGTGCAGAGCATATTCTGGCGCAACGCGCGGTCAATAAAAAAGTGGCCGCTAAAATTTTGCAGATTGTCGATGACCTGGAAAGGCGGGTGAGGGCGAGCGGGGGTGATATGCGTGGCGGTAACCCCAGTGCCGGTAATATCGCCGGTGGACTGACCACGATTGAGGAGAAATCGCTGGGCGCAATTGCCAAAGGCGGCACCAGGCCAATTCAGGACGTGTATTACTACGGCGAGCGTGTACAGGGCAAGGGCCTGTTCATCGTTGACTCTCCGGGACGCGAACCGGAGTTCCTCACCGCGCTGGCGGCGGCGGGCGCTCAAATCGCCCTCTTTTCCACAGGCCTGGGCGTGCCGCAGGGCTTTCCTTTTTTTCCGGTAATCAAGGTGACGGGAAACCCGATTACCTTTCAGCGCCTGCCCGACCATATTGATATGCTGGTCGAAATGACGGTGGGGAAAGGCTCCGGGCTGAAGTCGGCCGGTGAAAAAATATACCGGGAAGTGCTGGCGGTGGCCTCCGGCAAACAGACCAAGGCGGAAATACTGGGCTACGGCAACTTCCCCGGCCTCTATACGCTCGGGCCGATTGTCTAGGCGAGACCAACACTCAGACCGAGTATACTCCACACCAGTGTCAGGACAATGCCCACCCCCAGCAAGCAGCCGCTCATTTTCCCCATCGAGGCGCTCAGTGGTGTTCTGGCCTCTTCAATACCGTACTTCCGCAGATGCTCGGCGACCTTGCCTTCAAAAAGTCCGGCAAAGCCATCGGTGATGGCGTCACCGACCGCCCCGCCCACGATGGCGCCCAGCACGCCGGCAAAGCTAGCGCCAACCAGAGCCGCAATGCCCAGTATGCCGGTATCAATGGTACCGAAGACAATGTCCGCGCCAACCGACTTTATCGGCCTCCCGGAGATTTTAAGCGGGACCCAGGGGATGAAGCCGAGGATAATGATTACTGGGCCGATAAGTCGTGCGTGGTAAATAGCGAACACTATGACGCTGATGATGACGATAGCAATGACCGAGACACTGATGAGTGCCGGAATGAACCCCTGATTTTTCATGTTAATTCCATCTCCTCTTACTGATATGGCATTAATCCGGGTAAGCCCACAGCCAAGAGTGTAAACCATATCGGTATTGATGGCAACGCTGAGTTTTGGCGGGCAGGGAGCACTGTGCTATAATGGGCTGGCATGAATCAAAAAGGGCACCTGGAAGAGGTGCGCTGGCACGGGAGAGGTGGTCAGGGGGCGGTCCTTGGCGCCAGCATGCTGGGCAGCGCGGCCGCTCTTTATGAAGGCAAGCACGCGGTGTCATTCCCCAGTTTTGGTGCCGAGCGTCGCGGCGCTCCCGTACAGGCGTTCACCCGCATCAGCGACCAGGTCATCAGGACGCGCAGTCAGATATATCACCCGACCACGATTATTGTGCTTGATGATACCCTGCTCGATGTGGTTAATATAGCGGACGGCGCCCGGGACGGGGCCAATATTCTGCTCAACACGCGGAAATCCAAAGCCCAGTTAAAGAAAATACCGGCTTCTCTCCATGTCACCACCGTGGATGCGACCGCCATCGCGCGAGAACATATCGGGGTGGCCATCGTCAATACCGCCATGCTCGGGGCGCTGGCCGGCGCTACCGGCATTGTGAGCCTGGACTCGATAAAGAAGGCCATCGCCGGCACATTGCCGGAGAGGGTCGTCGACCGCAACCTTGCCGCTGCCGAAGCGGCTTACAAGAAGGTCGGGGGGAGATGAAATCGGAGAAAAAAATTCCGGGACCAGTGTCCAAAGCCGGCACCATACCCACCAGAATGGGAAGCTGGAGCACGGCCAAGCCGGTGCTGAAGGGGAAATGTACCTTCTGCCTCTTCTGCTGGGTTTTCTGCCCGGAGGGGGCCATCATACAGGATGAAGAGAACCGGAAGGTGCTCTTTAATTTTGAGGACTGCAAGGGCTGCGGCATCTGCGTCAGAGAATGCCCGACCAAGGCGCTGGAGATGGTCGAGCCGGAAGGTGATGAATAGTGGCCGCTAAAATGCCAATCAAAAAATACATAACGGCCAACGAGGCGGTGGCGCAGGCGGCCAGGCTGGCCCGCGTTGATGTGGTCGCTGCCTATCCCATAACCCCGCAGACCAGCATCGTGGAGAAGATAGCCAAATTCATCGCCGATGGTGAGATGGATGCTGACTACCTGAAGGTGGAGTCGGAGCACTCATCACTGACGGCCTGCATGGGAGTGCGGATGGCCGGGGCGCGCGCCTTTACCTCCACGTCATCCCAGGGCCTGGAGTATATGCACGAGATGCTGGCCTATGCTGCGGGCGGTCGCTACCCGCTGGTTCTGGTCAACGTCTGCCGCTCGGTAGCGCTGCCCTGGAGTATCTGGGGCGACCAGCAGGATGTCATTCAGCAGCGGGATACGGGCTGGATTCAGCTCTTTACCGAGACTGGTCAGGAAGCGCTGGACATGGTGCTCCAGGCATACCGTATCGCCGAGGACCACCGTGTGCTGCTGCCGGTTATGGTCTGCCTGGATGCGTTTATCCAGTCGCACACCGAGGAATTAATAGAGATTCCCGACCAGGCAACGGTGGACTCTTTTTTGCCTAAATATGACCCGGTGGTTACCCTGGACGTTGACGACCCTTACTCTATATCCGTTGGTGGCTTCGGCAAGCACTACGCGCGCTGGCGCGCGGAGCAGCAAGCGGCGACGGAAAAGGCGGGGGATATCATCGTGGAGGTGGGCGATGAATTTGCCCGTATCTTTGGCCGTCATTACGGCGGGCTGATTGAGGAGTACCGCTGCGATGGCGCCGAAGCTGTCCTGCTGGCCATGGGCGCATTTAATGGGACTGCCCGCGAGGTGGTCGATGAAATGCGTGACGAGGGAAAGAGTGTCGGTCTGGTCAAGGTTAGGGCCTTCCGGCCCTTCCCCGTCGAGCCGCTGCGGAAGGTTTTGTCGTCGGTGAAGGCGGCGGCGGTGCTGGACCGCGACTGCTCCTGGGGCTACGAAGGGGCGCTGGCCACCGACCTGAAAGCGGCCCTTTATGGCCTGCCCGGCCCGCCGGCGGTACTCAACTTCATCGGCGGACTGGCTGGCGCCGATGTGCCGCCGGAAAAGATGAGATACATGTTGGAGAAGGCCTTGGCTGCGGAAAGGGGAGCCACACCGCATCTGGAGTTCATTGACCCATGAAATTTAAGGATATAGCTAAAGAGGAATTCTACCGGGCGTCATATGGCTGTGCTGGCTGCGCGGCGGTACTGGCGGTGCGCCTTACCATAAAGACGCTCGGCAAAAACAGCGTGTATGTGGTGCCGGCAAACTGCATCAGCACCGTATCGTGTTATTACCCGCAGGCGCCGTTCTTCGTGCCGTTCACGGTGATGGCCTTTGCCGCCACGGCGTCCGCTCTATCCGGCATCAGTGCCGGCTTCAAGCGGCGGGGTCGGGAGGATATCCAGGTCGTCGGCTTTTCCGGTGATGGCGGTACCGCGGACATCGGCATTCAGGCACTGTCCGGAGCGATTGACTGCGGCAACAAATTCATCTACATCTGTTACGATAACGAAGCGTATATGAACACCGGCATCCAGAGGAGCGGCCTGACCCCCTATGGAGCCACCACGACCACCACCCCTGCGCCTTGCTTTGAAAACAGGCCTAAAAAGGACATGCTGCGTATTGTGGCGGCGCATGATATCCCCTATGCGGCCACCGCCTGTATCTCCTATCCGCTGGACTACATGGAGAAAGTGCAAAAAGCGAGCCAGGTGAATGGCCCTACTTACATTCACATCCTGACGCCCTGTCCCACGGGCTGGGGCTTTGCTCCTGATGAGACTATTGAAATCGGACGCATGGCGGTGGAGAGCGGCATGTGGCAGTTGAAGGAGTTTGAGAACGGTGAGTTCCGCACCACCTACACGCCGAAACGCCAGCGTCCGGTCTCGGAGTATTTTGCGGCCCAGACCAGGTTCCGGCACCTCAGTCCGGAGCAGGTCGCGGCCATCCAGAAAGAGATTGACGCCGCTCGCGATTAGGTTTTGAACTATCCTGACATTGGAGGAGAAATCAGATGGAAGCTATGGAAGCTATTTTGTCCCGCAGGAGCATTCGCCAGTATACCGGTGAGCCGGTTCCGGAAGAGGTGATAAAAGAGCTGCTGGCAGCGGCGATGAGCGCGCCATCGGCCAGCAATGAGCAGCCGTGGCAGTTCGTCATTATCGATGACCGCCGCATTCTCGATGAAATTCCCAAGTTCCACCCCTACGCTCATATGCTGAAAGAGGCTTCCTGGGCGATTGCTGTCTGTGGTGACATGAACCTGGAGACGGTGAGGGGGTTCTGGGTCCAGGACTGCTCCGCCGCCACGCAGAATATCCTCATCGCGGCCAATGCCAAGGGCCTGGGGGTGGTGTGGCTGGGGGTCTACCCGCATGAAAGCCGGGCCAGGACGGTGCAGAAACTGCTCGGGCTTCCCGAGCACGTGATACCCCTGTGCTTTATATCAATTGGTTATCCGGCGGAGAAAAAGCCGCCGGCCAACCGCTACAGCGCTTCCCGGGTTCATCGTAACCGCTGGTAGGGCTTAACGGGCTATCGCCGCGCCCACAATGGACCGGTTTATCTCCAGAGTTGTGGCCAGGCTGGCGGCGGCGGGAATAGCACGGGCTAAACGCTCTATTTTAAACTCTCTGGTATAACCGTAAGCACCGTGGATTTGTCGGGCTGTTTCCACGATTTCAATCGTGGTGGGCACGACGAATAGCTTGGCGGCGGCGGCCTCGGTCATCCAGGCGGGTGCGCTCTGGTCCTGCAGAAAAGCGGTGCGGTAGGTGAGCCAGCGTGCCGCTTCCAGCTTCGCCTGCATCTCGGCAAGCTCCCACCTGATGCCCTGCATGCCGGATATCGGTTTCCCCCGCACCATTCGTGATTTAGTGTAGGTAATCGCCTCATCTAGGGCAGCCTGGGCAATGCCGACGCAGGCGGCACACTGCTCGATTTTCTCCGCCGATATCCAGTGGAGCAGGGCATCGAACCCCTGGCCTTTCTCCCCCAGCATGCTGGCCTTGGACACGCGCATGTCCTCGAAGTATACGTCAACGGCTTCTATCCCGCCTCCCCCCATCAACTCCCAGGGTTTGGACACGGAATAGCCGGGGGAATTCTTCTCGATGACAAAAGCGGTGCAGGCCCCATCTTCATCTTTGGTGTAGAGGACGGCGCAGCCATCTCTAGCGCCAAAGGTGCTGAAGCGCTTCATGCCGTTAATCACATAGCTATTACCGTCCGGCCTGGCGGTGGTGATGAGCGACTCCGGGTCCGAGCCGGTCTCCTCTTCGGTGAACTGGATGCTGGCATAGGCGGTGCCCTCGCAGAGCGGCCTGATGTATTTCTGCTTCAGTGCCTCCGAACCAAAGTGGGCAATGCACTCCGGGATGCTGTTCTGGAAGCCGACCAGCCACCAGGCACCGGTGCCGGAATAAGCAAGCTGCTCGCAGGTCAGGGCACAGTTTACGTTGCCGACCTCGCTGCCCCCGTACTGCTTCGGGACGGTCATGCCAAAGAGCCCGATGCCGGCCATCTTCTTAATCAGGTCGTCAGGCAGCTTCCCTTCGCGGTCGAGCTGCACGGCAATGGGCTCAATCTCGCGTTCGGTGAACTCCCTGACCGTGGTCTGGAGCATGAGCTGGTCTTCCGTCAGATTGAAATTCATGGCTTTCCTCCCTGGGATTAGTCCTTTTTCCGGAACTGGCTTATCCGGTCTTCGGTATCGGTAATGGTGAAGTTGCTCTCGGCTTCAAGCTTCAGGCCGGCGGCCAGCCTGTCTCCCTGGCTGCGATTATAAAGATATTTGTAGGCGGCGAGCGCCTCACGGCTGTTGCCCAGTATCTTCCGGGCCAGTTCTCTTACCGTTGCCTCCAGTTTTTCACCGGGGACAGCCATGTTAACCAGGCCGATGCGCTCCGCCTCCCGGCCGGTAATCATGTCTGCGGTGAAGGACAGTTCCTTGGCTTTCAGCGTGCCGACCATGAAGGGCAGGCGCTGGCTCATGCCCCAGCTGGGGCGGATACCCCAGCGGGTATGAGTGTCCCCGAGCTTGGCCTCTTCGGCGGCCACTATCAAATCACAGGTGAGGGCGAGTTCCAGTGCGCCGGTGAAGCAGTAGCCGTTGACCATGGCGATGACGACTTTGGGCATCGTTTGTATGGCTTCAATCACCTCGCCGCCCGGGTCATCCAGCACCGGCCCCACGCGCCCGCCCTCCAGCTTGCGGTCGCCCAGCGATTTCAGGTCGACACCGGCGGAGAAGGCACGCCCTTCACCGGTGAGCACCACCACGCCCACCTCATCATCCCTGCCTGCCTTTTCCAGGGCGTCTTTCATTTCGGTGAGGAGGGCCGGGCTGATGGCGTTGAGGACTTCGGGTCGGTTGAAACTGACCCAGGCAATACCGTCCTCTTTCCGGTAGCTTATATACTGATATGACATAGGCAACCCCCTTCGCCCCAAAATATAACACCAAATTCAGAAAGTGAAAAGGGGGGCTTTGCCCCCCATGAAATCTAACTATTGGTCGGTGAAAGGGGAAGGCTAAAGCAGTAAGTTAAACGGATGTTCAAGGTGGTTTTTCACCGTCTGCAGGAACTGCGCGCCCAGCGCGCCATCGAGGACGCGGTGGTCAATGGAAAGGGTCAGGTTCACCACCGGCCTGATGACCATCTCGCCGCTGCGCACCACGACCTTATCCGCGACTTTCCCCACGGCCAGTATCGCTGCCTCTGGTGGCTGGATGATGGCGCTGAACTGGTCAATGTCATACATGCCCAGGTTGGAGATGGTGAAGGTGCTGCCGGTCATCTCTTCTCTGGCGAGCGTGCGCTCTCTGGCCTTCTGTACCAGTCCGGCACGGGCCTGAGTGATTTCCGCCAGCGACTTTTTGCTGGCATCCCTGATGACGGGCACCATCAGGCCGCCTTCGACCGAGGTTACTAGGCCGATGTCAATGCGCTGGAACCGCTTTACCGAGCCATCAGCGTAGGCGCAATTGATGGTCGGGTTCTCCTCCAGCGCCCTGGCCGCGATTTTGATAATCAGGTCGGTAAGCGTCAACCTGATTCCGGTTTCGCTTTCAATCAACGGTAGCAGTTGCTCACGTGTCCGCTGTAATTCCCCAGCATCAACTTCTACCGTCATGTAAAAGTGCGGCGTCTGGAAGCTCTCCGTCATGCGCCGGGCAATCACCTCGCGCATGGTGGAGAGGGGTACCGTTTCCTCTGCGGCGCCGGCTGGTAAGGCAACTGCCTTACCTTCTTCAATATGCTTCAGAACGTCCTCTTTGGTAATCCGGCCGCCCGGACCAGTCCCGGTTACCAGGCTGAGGTCAACATTATGTTCCCTGGCCATATTCCTTGCCAGTGGGGAGGCTTTGAACCCTTTCGGTTCTCCGGGCGGTCTGGCTGCTTCCACCTTTGCTTCTGGCTTTGGTGTCTCTGCTTTAACTTTGACGGTAACCGGCGCCTCAACTTCGGGCGCTTTCTCACCGGGCTTCAGAATATAAGCGATGGTGGTGCCGATTGGCACCTCGTCACCCGCCTGGTACATTATTTTGCTCAGTATGCCCGAAGTCTCGGCTTCAAGTTCAAAAGAGGTCTTCTCGCTCTCAATCTCCAGGATACTCTCCCCCTTTTCCACGCGGTCGCCCTCGGTTTTCAGCCACTGGACGATTTTACCGCTGGTCATTGCCTCATCGAGCTTGGGGAAGATAACGGCCACAGCCATACTGCTACCTCCGATAATCCTTTATAACCAGATAACTTATTTGCCCATCATCTCCAGGGCCGACGCCTTGATTTTTTCCGGGTTGACCAGTATGTACTGCTCCTGTCTGGGGTTGAAGGATACCGGTGAGTCAAGTGAGGCCACCCGTTTGATGGGGGCGTCCAGGTAATCAAACGCCTTCTCGCCGATGAGGGCAGCAATCTCGGCACCGAAGCCGCCGGTGCGGCAGGCCTCGTAGACCACCATTGCCTTGCTCGTTTTCTGCACCGAGCTCAGTATAATATCCTCGTCAAGCGGCCTCAGCGTCCTTAAGTCGACCACCTCAACATCGATGCCGTCTCTGGCGAGCTCTTCCGCGGCTTCCAGGGCGAAGTTCACGCAGCGCGAGTAGGTGATGATGCTCAGGTCCTTGCCTTCGCGCTTGATAGCACCTTTGCCCAGTGGGATGGTGTACTCTTTCTCCGGGACCTCGCACGACTCGCCATAGAGCTTCTTGTGCTCGATGAACATAACCGGGTTATCTTCACGAATGCTGCTCTTTAGCAGGCCCTTGGCGTCGTAGGCGTTTGAGGGCATGACCACGAAGAGACCCGGGATGTGGGCGAAGATGGCCTCCAGCGACTGGGAGTGATGGGGCCCGGCGGATACCCCGCCACCTCCCTGCGTCCTTATTACCAGTGGCACCTTGACCATGCCCCCGGTCATGTACCTCAGCTTGGCAATCTGGTTGATAATCTGGTCGGAGGCAATGAAAGAGAAGTCAATGTACATGATTTCTGCCACCGGCCGCAGGCCGACAATAGAGGCGCCCAGCGCGGCACCGGCGATGGAAGCCTCGGCCAGAGGCGTGTTTCGGATGCGCTCGTGGCCGAACTCTTCCAGCAGTCCCTGTGTCACCTTATAGGAACCACCGTACTCGGCGATTTCCTCACCCAGTAAAAAGACCTTGGGGTCGCGCTTCATCTCTTCGCGGAGCGCTTCCCGCACAGCTTCTCTAAAGGTTAACTCTCGCATGTTTCCCCCCTTTAGTTATCAGGCGTAAATATCTTCCAGCGCTTCTTCCGGCGCGGGCTCGGGGCTTTCCTGGGCGAACTTCACCGCCTCATCCAGCTCCCGCAGCACGTTGTTTTCAATTTCATCGAGCTCGGCGTCCGTGGCCATCTTGTTCTGTACCAGCTGCTGGCGCAGTCGCTTGATGGGGTCCTTCTTCTTCCATTCCTCAATTTCCTCCTTGCTCCGGTAGCTGGTACCGGGGTCGCCCATGTGGTGCCCGACGGTACGGTACGTGTTCCCGACGATAAGTATGGGTCCCTCACCCTTGCGGCACTTCTCAATTGCCTCCCTGGCCACCTCGGCCACGGCGATGGCGTCATTGCCGTCCACGCTCATCCCGGGAATCCCGTAGCCTTTGGCGCGGTCAGCGATGTCGGTCAGGCGAGTGTAGAATGACATGGGCGTGCTCTGCTGGTACTGGTTATTCTGGCAGACGAAGAGCACGGGCAGGTTCCAGGCGGCTGCCAGTCCTACGCCTTCGTGGAAGGCACCGGAGTTGGTCGCCCCGTCGCCAAAGAAGGCGACCATGATGCTATCGCTTTTCTGCATCTTGAGGGCGGTGCCGACCCCAGCGGCAATGGGCAGGCCGTCGCCGACGATGCCGGTGGCACCAAGGATATTGAGTGACACATCGGCGATGTGCATGGAGCCGCCTTTGCCCTTGCAGTAGCCGGTCTTTTTGGCGAAGAGCTCGGCCATCATCCGGTCGAGCTTTGCCCCCTTGGCGATAATGTCACCGTGACCGCGGTGGGTGGTGATAGTATAATCGTCCTCACGCAGGAAGGCGCAGACGCCGGCGGGCACAGCTTCCTGACCGACAGAGGGGTGGACAAAGCCGGGCAGGCCCTTGCGGTACTCGCTTATGGCCCTCTCCTCAAAGAAGCGAATCTTCACCATGGTGGTATAAATCTCTTTCAGTTTGGCAGCGTTTATATCTGGCATTCGTTCCCTCCTTCTTGAGTCGGCACGGGATAAAATTCCAAAGTAAGACTACCATACCGCGGATTGAAGGGTCAAGATTGGCCGGAATATCCACGGAGTGTCTATCATGGTAATATTTCATCTGGTAACCTTGCGGACATTTCTCCGGGGAGAGTATAATCCTTTTGACCCATTTGGATTGCCACGCAGCATTAACAGGAGGTGCGCTGATGAAAATCACTGATCTGTGCGTTTTCCAGACCCAGGGCGGACACGCCAACTGGACTTTTGTCAAGCTCTATACCGATAGTGGCCTTACCGGCGTCGGGGAAGCGAGCTTAGAGAGAAACGATGAGGTGGTCGTCCGGGCTTTGGAGACCTTCAGGGACTTTCTGGTCGGCCAGGACCCTTTCCAGATTGAGTACATCTGGAATGCGCTCTACAAGCAGACGTTCAAGTACGGCCAGCTAATTATCCTGACCGCCCTGGGCGGCATTGACCAGGCACTGTGGGACATTAAGGGAAAGGCGCTGGGTGTGCCGGTCTACGAGCTGCTGGGTGGAAAACTGAGGGACAAGCTGAGAGCCTACGCCAATGCTTGGGCCTTCCAAAAAGTGGTGACCCAGATGACCACCGAAGATACCCCGGATACAATTGCCCAGAACGCGATGAAGATGGTGGCGAAAGGCTTTACCGCCCTGAAGTGGGACCCCTTTCGCGAGGGTGGTCAGGTCATTCCCAGGTCGGAAGAGGAGTTTGCCCTTGCCTGTGTCAAGGCGGTACGGGAGGCGGTGGGGCCTTCGGTTGACATACTTATCGAGTGTCACGGTCGCTTCAATATGCACAGCGCCGTCCGCATTGCCCATAAACTGGAGCCCTACGACCCTTTCTTCTATGAGGAACCCATACCGCCGGACAACCTCGATGCCCTGGCGGCGTTGCAGCAGTCAATAAACCTGCCCATTGCCACCGGAGAGCGACTGTACACGCGCTGGGAGTTCCGCCCCCTCTTGGAAAAGAATGCGGCGCAGATTATTCAGCCCGATATCTGCAACGTGGGCGGCATCTGGGAGTTGAAGAAGATTGCCGCTATGGCCGAGGCCTACTACGTGTCTGTCCAGCCCCATAATTCCAATGGCCCGTTGCAGACCGTCGCCAGCCTGCACCTTGATGCCAGCATCCCTAACTTCGTTTTTCAGGAGTTCTTCTATCCTTATCTGGATATGTACAATGAGGTTCTGACCGAGCCCATCATTTGTAAAGACGGCTACCTCGAGGTGCCAACCGCTCCCGGGCTGGGCACCGACCTCCGCGAGGACGTGATACGCAAAAGGCCGCCCAAGAAACAGCCCCCTATGGCCACCTGGATAGGTTCTTACTGGTAGTCCAGACGAAAGGAGCATACTGTGTTAACACCGGGAAATTATCGCTGGGACGAGACTGCGGAAATCGTTATTTTGGGGTACGGGCTATCCGGCGCGGTGGCGGCGGTCACCGCCCATGATTTGGGCGCCCGTGTTATGCTGCTGGAGAAGCAGCCCGCCGAGACGCACTGCACCTGCAGCAGCACTGCCATGGGGGTGTTTCTATCTTTATCGGATATTGAACGTGCTACCGAGTATATGACGGCGCTCAATCAGGTGGGCAGCCAGCCGGAGCTGCCGTGGACGGATGTCGACAGCGTTAAAGCCTGGGTTACCTATACGGCGCAGAACAAAGAATGGCTCACCCGGCTGGGGGGCAATGTCAAGTTTTTCTCCAGAGCGGCTGAGTTCCCCCAGCTTCCCGGCGCCGACAGTATGGAGCTGTGGAAATACCAGGGCAACGGCCTGCGTATGATGCAGTTCATGTACCAGCACGTTGCCTCCAGGAATGTTGACGTGCGCTACCAAACCTCAGCCGCGCGCTTGCTGACGGATAACACTAGCCGGGTGACAGGCGTGAAAGCGGTCGATTTTCGAGAGGGCAGGCCGCGTGAAATAAATATAAAAGCCACCAGGGCGGTGCTTCTGTGTACCGGCGGTTTTGAGGAAAGCGAGGCGATGAAGTTGCAGTACCTCCGCGTCTACCCGATGTACTTTGCTGGTGGCACCGGCAATACCGGCGATGGCATCCGGATGGCCCAGGAGGTCGGCGCTGACCTCTGGCATATGAACTGCGTTTCGGCGCGGCTCTGCGCCAAGTTTCCCGATTTTTCCCTGGCCTTCTTTATCGACTTCAGTGGCGGCGGCTGGAGCCAGCGCTCGATGAAGACGGAAAGAGAGAAAGCGCCGGCCGGCTTCATTATCGTTGACCGGTATGGCCGGCGCTATATGACCGAGAATTTAAAACCGCATGCCGCTTCTTATGAGTGCGGCTGGTTTGACTCTTACCGGCTGGAGTACCCGCGTGTGCCGAGCTACCATATATTTGACCAGCGGCGGGTTAAGTTCGGCCCCCTGGCCCAGTTATCGAGCGGCCCCAGTGGCCCGCACCAGCTCTACAGGTGGAGTCGGGATAACGTGACGGAAATACAGAAGGGCTGGATTGTGCAGGGCGATACGGTGGCTGAGCTGGCGGCAAAGCTCAATATGCCGCCGCAAAATCTGACAGAAACCATTGCTACCTGGAACCGGTACTGCCAGGCGGGCAATGACCCTGAGTTTGGCCGGGAGCCACTGGAACTGGTGCCGCTGGATGAGCCACCTTTCTTTGCTATTAAACTGTTCCCCGGCGGTTCCAATACCCTGGGCGGCCCAAGGAAAAACAGTCGGGCGCAGGTGCTCAACCCGTTCGGTGAGCCGATTTCCGGCCTGTATGCCGCCGGAGAATGCGGGTCGGTATTTGGCCTGCTCTATCCGGCGGGCGGCGGTAATCTCGCCGAGTGCATTGCCTTTGGTCGCATCGCCGCCGAGAACGCGGTGAAGGAAAAGGTCAGCTCTTAGTAGAGCCGGAAGGAGGCAAATACGTGAAACAGTCGGAACTGAAAGGAAAGGTGCAGTCGGTACTGGGACTACTCGAGCCGTCGGAGATGGGCATTACGCTGCCGCACGAGCACCTCATCTGCGACGCAACCACCTGGCACTGCGACTCGGGCGAAGCCACGGAAAGGAAATGGGCCCGTCATCCGGTGACCATTGATACCCTCTGGTGGATACGCTACCACCCTTTCCAGAACTATGACGACCTGCAACTTCTCGACGAGGAGGTCATGATTGATGAAGTCCTCCGCTACAAGGCACTGGGCGGTAAATCAATCGTGGAGATGACCGTGCGCGGCCTGGCGCCTGACCCTAAAGCGATAGCCCGCATCGCCCGCATCACCGGCCTGAATATCATTATGGGCACAGCGTACTACGTTGAGTCCTCCTATCCGGCAGCGAGGGTGGATATGAATGCCAGGAGCGAGGAGGAAATCGCCGAGGAATTTATCCGGGACATCCTGAAAGGTTTCGGCAGCACCGGCATACACGCCGGGCTTGTTGGCGAGGTCGGCTGCTCCTGGCCCTTCACTGAGAACGAGCGGAAAGTGGTGCGTGCTGCGGCGCGTGCCCAGAAAGCCACCGGGGTGGCCATCAACATTCATCCCGGCCAGGATGAGATGGCGGCCATGACATGCGTCAGGGAGCTGGACAAGGTGGGCGCTGACATCAGCCGCGTGGTTATGAGCCATATTGACCGCGCGGTGCGAGAGCCGGCAAATCGTGTGGCGCTGGCCAAGACCGGCTGCACGCTGGAGTATGACCTGTTCGGCCGCGAGGGCTATTATCCGCCCCGTTTCCGGGTGATTGATATTCCCAATGATAACCAGCGCCTCAACGAGATAAAAGAACTGGCGGACAAAGGTTTCGCCAGTCAGATTTTCATCTCACATGATAACTATAACAAAAGCTCGCTGTGCCGTTACGGAGGCTGGGGCTACGGGCATATCCTGCGTGATACCGTGCCGGTAATGAAAATCAAAGGCTTCTCTCAGGAATTTATCGATACCATGATGGTCGAGAACCCCAAGCGTATGTTCACCCTGGTCTAAATGAAGGAGGCAGAGGACGTATGAGCAGCCGAAAAAGAGCCACGCTGCCGGTGCTGGCTTGGTATGGCGATGAGGCACTGGAAGTAGATTTCCCGGAGTCGTGGGATGTTACCGTCTGCCAGATGAAGGGGCACGATGCCCCACCCCTTTCCGATGCCGGGATACGGAAGGCCTTCGCCAGCCCTGTTGGCACCAGGACGATAAGGGAACTGGCGAAGGGCAAGAAAGAGGTGGCCATCCTTTTCGATGACCTTTCCCGGCCGACGCCATCGGTCAGGCTGATACCTTACATTCTGGAAGAGCTGAAAGCGGCCGGAATCACCGATGACAATATCCGGTTCATTGCCGCCATCGGTGCGCACGGCACCATGAATGGCATCGATTTCAGGAAGAAACTGGGCGATGATGTGATGTCGCGGTTCCTGGTCTACAACCACAACCCCTATGAGAACTGTACCCCTCTCGGCGTGAGCAAACACGGGACGCCAATCGAGATAAACAGCGAGTTCATGGCCTGCGACCTGAAGATAGGCATCGGCGTCATCGTGCCGCACCCGTATGGCTTTGGCGGTGGTTGCAAGATAATTTTACCCGGCGTTGCCTCCATGCAGACCATTGCCTCCAACCATAACCGGCTGGTGTTCCACCGTTCGGTGGCCATGGGCAAGCTGCGGGAGAACGTAATCCTTGAGGACATCATTGAGGCGGCCAGGATGGCCCGACTCGATGTCAAGGTGGACGCCATCGTCAATCTGAAAAGGGAAGTCACCGCACTGTTCGTCGGCGACCCGGTCGAGGAGCATAAAGCGGGCGTTGAAATCGCTAAAACACATTACGCCACGGATATGGTAAAGGATGTTGATGTGGTGGTGGCCAACTGCTTCTCCAAGGCAAATGAGATGCTGCTGGCGCCGCCGGTGGTCTCCCCACTGCTGGCGGAGGACGGCGGTGGTGATATGGTACTGGTGGTGGTGACGCCGGAGGGGCAAATACACCATTACTTCGACCGCAGTTTTGGCAAGAGCTATGGTGGGCTGGGGTGGGGCCCACTTTGCCGCAAGGACGCGCTGCCCAAAAACACCAGGAAGCTGACCATCCTGGCACCGTATCCGGATAAAGTTGGTGCCGACTGGGTGGCTCCCTACGAAATGGTGGCCTGGGCAAGGAGCTGGGCGGAGGTTAGCCATGACCTAGAGAAACGTTACGGTAACGGGGCCAGGGTGGCCGTGGTGCCGGATGCCACCATCCAGTACTTTCCAGAAGCGGTCCCCAAGTGCGACCTTTGCTCAGGATAAAACGGGATAGATACAGAAAAGCAGGATGTCGGTGGGATTTTTACGCCGGCACCCTGCCTGTTTTTATAAAATTATCCTGCTTTAATCGCCGGGGATGGTGGCCCCTCTGGGCAGGCTGCTGTGCGGGAAGTACTGCAGCGTGCCGTCGGGAATGACCACCGCCTTGGCTCTGGTGCCGTTATTCTTTTTCAGTGCCGCCAGTATCTCTGCCCAGCTGTTGAGTATGGTAATCTGGTCAATCGGTCCAATCCAGTCCAGCCCGGCCTTATCGATGTACGGGCCGAGGGCGTACATGCGCTTTACTCTGGCGGGCAGTTTTTTATGAGCACCGTAGAGCTGGCCGCCGATTTTCTTGCCGAAGCTGCGAGCCAGGTAGTGGCATATCTGGCCCTCAGGAATGTTGCCGATGACGACTAGGTCGCCGCCGGATTCTTTGAGCATTTTGCTGCCCAGCCCGGCCACCAGTGCTGCCTCGTTAGCTTTGGCGTAGGCATTGGCGACGACGATGTCAGCATCCTTTGGTGCCTCGCAGGCGTAGACCTTGCGTCCCATTTTCACACCCTCACGCTGGGCCTCAACCAGGTCGCCGCAGAAGAGGCCGATGGTATCCCGGTCGATATTCACCAGGGCATTGATGGAGAAATCAAGGCCCGCCATGCGCGCGATTTCCTCCATGTCCAGCCTCTGAACGTTATCGTCCACCCTGCCCCAGGTATCCAGCACGATGGAGCCGGTTTCAGAAATGGTGCACATCTTGCCGTGATTGGCAGCAATGGACTCGGTGCTCGCCACGCCGGGGAGAATCATCTTGCCGCCGCCGCCGAAACCGGCGGTGGGGTGGGGCACCAGCGAGCCGATGGATATCTTCAGGTCGCAGGCCATGAACTCGCTGTTGATGGAAACCGGGACACCACGAGAAGTCTCTCCCAGGTAGGTACAGTTCTCGTACGGATTGTGGTTGAAGACGAGGTATTTCCGGGGGATTTCCTCACCCAGCTTTTTCTGGAAGTCCATGAGCTTCATGGCACCGTGCAGGCCGAGGGCGGCAATAAACCTGATGTTCTCGTCCCTGATGCCCCCCTCGTGCAGTTCGTCCAGGACGTGCGGGACAATCTGGTCGAGTTTGGTCGGGCGGGTGAGGTCGTCAAAGATAATGCATACCTCTTTTTTACCGCGGGCCATCTCGGCAATGCGCGGTGTGCCTATCGGTTTGCGAATGGCGTCCCGTATCTGCTGGTCAGTCAGCTTGGGGGCCTTCTCCCCCGCCATTCTAGGGACAACCACCTCCCAGGCATCGGGAAACTCCAGCTCCAGTTCCGTGTCACCGTACCAGGGGAACTGCGGTACCTTAACAATCATGGTTGTACCTCCTCAGCTATGTTCGGTAACCGTTGCTATCAACGTATCTTCCAATAAAGCACCCTGACGTGTCAAGCGAAGTCAACTATCGTATTTGGGACAATTAGTAAAAATATTTTGCAAAAGTCATTGACAAATATAATAGTATAATATAATATTATATTATACTATACTAATATATTATTTGGGGAGAGTTGGCATGGTAACACAAGCTACAGTGCGCAAGGTTCAGTTATCAACAACTGTTAGGCCAGAGTTAAAAGCGCTGGCAGAGGAAATAGCAAAAGAAAACAACACTACTGCTAGCGGCGTTGTTTCTCAGTGCTTAGAGGAATTAGCTCTCCGTCGCAAAGAGGCGTTAATGGTTAAATATTATGAAACTATGGCAAATGAACACAGGGATTTTGCCAAGAAGTCTGTTAAGGTTATTCAAAAGATTGCATCTTCTTGGGGTGATTAACTGTTGTGGCGGAATCCATTAAGGTAAGGCGGGGAGAAATCTACGATGTGGATTGGGGTGAGGATGCGGGTATACACCCTGCGCTAATAATACAGAACGATATTGGAAATCAGCGGAGCGATTCCACTATAGTTGCCTATATCACGCATACCGTAAAAGATTTACCTATTTTGGTTAACTTCAAAGACCACGAGAGCAGCTTAGGGCATGGGGGATCAGTGGATTTAGGGCGGATTATGACAATCCCTAAAAGTTGGCTACGTGGTAAACGGGGTCACTTGTCTTCGCTGAAGATGACTAAAGTAAATCAAGCTATACAGGCAAGTTTAGGTATAGATTAAACTTTACCTCACCTAGCCTGAGTCGCTTTCTTGGCTATTTCAACTCGCCTTGTGCTTGTGAGCCTCTCAGCTCTGACTCGTCTGCCCTTCAATCCGCCTAGCCTACCTAGAGCCACAGCCGCAGGGTTCTTGACGATATGGGTTTCATCAGTAGCCTCGTCTACAATCTGGCTAGCTATTACATTTACATCTGAGGTTCTTTTATGTCTTTGCATACTTCAAGTATAGCGTAAAGCGGTCAAGCATCTGTTAATCCCTACTAATTTCAAATTGACCCACTACCTAACTGTCAAGCTTGCCCTACAATATTGGACCGAGGCTGTATAAGACGATGGGTTCGCGATATCCCTTGCGCATCTCGCGCTTGGTCAGCTTGCCGGAAGCAACTGCTATAACCTCGTTGAAGAAGCGGTCCGCCACCTCGTCGACCGATTCCGTCCCCTCAATAACGGTGTCGGCGAAGATATCAAAGAAGTCCTTTTCCTGGCTGTCATGCGGTTTGCTTCGCCGGCTGACAACTGCAATTTGAGGAATGAACGGGATTTCGCCCATCCAGCCTGGCGCACAGCGAAAGCTGGAGGAAATCCCACCGCCGACATTGTAAATGTGGATATGCGCCCCGGCGGCTGCTTCGCTGCTGATGAGTTCGCTGGTCATGGCTGAACCGTCCATGAAGTACAGTCCTTTGCCCGGCGGCTTTTCAGCGTACTCAAGCACGCCCTGCAGCGGGGAGGTGCCGCTTTTGGCCATGGCGCCCAGTGATTTTTCTTCAATGGTAATCAGGCCTTCGGCGATATTGCCGCGGGTGGGCTGAGTGCCTCTGATGTCCTCTCCGGAGGCTTTAATCATTGCCTCCTGACGGGCTACCATCTCCCGGAACTGGCGTGCCACCTCCTTATTGACTGCCCTTTTGACGATAAGGTGGTCGGCACCGATGACCTCGGTGGTCTCGGAGAAAATGGCAGTGCCGCCTTCGGCAATCAACCGGTCTAAGACTTTACCGGTTACCGCGTTTCCAGCAATGCCTGATATGGCGCTGGAGCCGCCGCATTTCACGCCCAGAGTCAGATAGCTCAGAGGGAATGGCTTGCGTTGCATCTGGGATGCTTCAGCGACCATACGGCGGGTGGTGCTCAGTCCCTGGTCCATGAAACTCTGAAAGCCGTCGCTTTCCATTATGGTCAGAACCTCAACCGGCTTCCTGGATTTGGCAATCTCTCCGGCAATGGTGGCTGGCGAAGGATTTTCACAGCCAATGCCGACTACGAGGGCAGCGGCAGTGTTTGGGCTGCTGCCTATACCGGTCAGTACACGCAGTGCTTTTTCATTATCATCTTTAAGGCGGACGCAGACGTGGGTATGAATAACAGGCACGGCACCCGGCACGGCATCGGCAATAGTGGCCGCCATCTCATTGCCGCAGCGGCCGCTGGATATCACGGCCACATGGTTGCGTATGCCGACCGAACCATCGGGTCTTTCATAACCTAGAAATTCCATTACTTTACCTCCTTGCTGCCAGGGAGGAGGGCGCTTTCGACATTATGCGTGTGAACATAGTCCCCTTTGTTTATCGGCTGGGTGGCCAGACCGATTACCTCTCCGTACTTCAGGATTTTGTCGCCCTTTTTGATGTCAATGACGGCCACCTTGTGTCCGAAGGGTACCGCCTGCCTGGTGGTCATTTCCCCAACCGGACCGGACTTTGAAACCAGGCTGATGGTTTCTCCCGCATCAATATCATTCAGGGCGGTGGCGGTGTTGTCATCGGGACCGATTCTCATCGCTCTTTTCATCATGTGGAATCCTCCTTAATGCTGGCTTTTCCCCGGTCAACCTGACATTCGCTTGATTGTTGGCTAAATGCTAAATGAAATTTTGAAGAATTGTCAAGTGCGCCCGGGCCCGGTTACCAGATTGACAGGGCCTTTTTCTCAAATTACAATGAGCAGCAGAGATAATCAGAAAAAGGAGGCTTTACGTCATATGGAAAGTCGTCCCAAGGTAGTTCGTGTTGATAAAGTGATTGACCGTGATGCTATCAAGGAAGAGCGCGAGGAACTGGCCAAGGTCAATGCCGAACTGGTGCTGGCCGAATGCCAGACCGAAGAGGAGACAATTGCCGCTACTAAAGACGCGGATGCGGTGATAACGATGTTTGGCCAGATGACGCGCCGGGTAATCGCGTCCAGCCCGAAACTCAGGGTCATTGTGCGCTACGGCATCGGCTATGATACGGTGGATGTAGACGCCGCCACCGATAACGGTGTCCTGGTGGTGAACCTCCCCGGTTTCTGCCTTGATGAAGTCGCTGACCACACGTTCGGTCTGCTTTTAGCCTGCGTCCGAAGAATTGTCTACTACAACAACCTGACCAAGTCAGGCTACTGGGCAAAGTACAGTGAAATGACGCCGATGCATTCCTTTACCGACCAGACCCTGGGGCTCGTTGGTTGCGGTACCATCGGGCGGGCGGTGGCCCGGAGGGCCGCGGGTTTTAACCTCGAAGTTCTGGGCACTGACCCTTATTTGAAAGAGTCCGTGGCCAGGGAACACGGTATAAAACTGGTAAGTATGCCGGAGCTGCTCAAGGAATCAGATTTTGTCTCCGTGCACGCGCTGCTGGGGAAAGAGACCCATCACCTGGTCGGGGAAAAAGAATTCAAGCAGATGAAGCCGACTGCCTACTTCGTCAACACATCGCGGGGCCCGGTGGTTGATGAAGCGGCGCTGATAAAGGCGCTGCGGGAGAAATGGATTGCCGGCGCCGGGATTGATGTCTTTGAGCAGGAGCCGGTTGATGCCGGTAACCCTCTGCTCAAAATGGACAACGTGGTGGTTACCCCGCACAATGCGGGCTGGTCTGACGCGGCCGGGCGGCGGGCAAGGATACTGGTGGGGCAGCAGGCGGCCCGGGTTATCACTGGTAAGTGGCCTACACACTGGGTAAATAAGGAAGTTAAGCCGAAGTTTAAACTGGTAAAGGGGGACTGAACCATCCCCCCTTACCTATATTTTACATGATACAAGGAAATGCAGGTTTCTAGGCTTTACGTCTGAATTTCTGTATTACCTTTGGTCCCTTGTCGATTTTGTGGCCGGTATAGGCCACCTCGCCCACGTAGATGCTGCCCTGGGAGTCAACGGCGATGGCGTGCGGGGCGAGGAACAGGGCTTTGTCTTTGTCCAGCCCCTCCGAGGCCCACTGGGACAGCAACTTGCCGTCAATGGTATATATGCTGACCCGGTCGGCCAGGTCACTGACATACACGATGTCCTCATCATCGATGAACAGGTCAGTGGGACGAATCAGGTCGGTCCACATGTTGAGCAGCTTGCCTTCGGCATCGAATATCTGTATGCGGTGGTTTTCCCGGTCGGGAATCCAGACCCGCTCCTGTTTGTCCACCCAGACGTTATGGGGGAGGCGGAACTGGCCCGGGCCGGTGCCCGGTTCGCCCCAGGAGAGCAGGTGTTTACCGTCGCCGCTGAATTTATGGACCTGGGCATTCCCGTAGCCATCGGAAATATAGAGGTTACCCGAGGGGCCCATGGCGATGCCGGTGGGGCGGTTGAATGGTCCGCCAGCTCTGGTAATGGTCGCCAGGCTGCAGAAGAAGTCAAATTTCTTGACGTAGCCCGAGTCCGACGGCTTGTCCTCGGTGCCGAGGGTCATGAGCAACTTGCCATCGGGAGTGAATTTGCGCACGGTGTGGTTGTAATCGTCCGTGCAGTAGATGTTTCCTTCGGGGTCAATGCAGCTGCCGTGCGCCCGCTTGAAGAGGCCTTCTCCCCAGGTGGACTGAAAATTTCCCTCGCGGTCGAATATCAGCAGGGGATGAGCGCCGCGATTGAAAACATACACCCTGTCCTGCTTGTCGATGGCGATACCGCCAACGTCAAGTATTGACCAGTCCTTGGGATACTTCGCCCACCCGTCAACCAGTTCATACGTGTACTTGCCGGAACCGTAAGACATGCCGCTATACCTCCTTGTACTTACTATATTCTAGAATTATCGTGATGGCTCTGTACAAACAGAACCTGTCTACACGAAAGTCCGCCGTATTATATGCATTGAAAGCTATCGCCTGTCAAGATTCAAGCAGTTTCAGCATTTTCTCGGTGGCCTTCAGGCCGTGGCCGGTGAAAACGGAGACGATGATTTCATGTTGCTTTGAGCGGGGAAGATATTTTTTAACGCCGGCGATGGTCGCCGCCGAGGTGGGCTCAATGTAATAGCCCTGGCGACAGGTTTCCACCAGCGCCTTTCTGATTTCGTCCTCGCTCACCACCAGAAATTCGCCGTGCGTCTGCCTGACGGCGTCGATGATTTGCTGGCCTCTTACCGGCCGGGCAATGGCAATACCCTCGGCCAGCGTTTCTCTACTGTCTGCCGGGGGGACCTCCGTCAGGTTTTCCCGGTAAGCATGGTAAAGAGGGGCGCAGTTTGCTGCCTGCACGCCGATTATTTTCGGCAGTCGGTCGATAATCCCCGCCTGCCGCAGCTCTTTGAAGCCGATGTAGGCGCCCAGTAGGAGCGTCCCGTTGCCCACGGGCAAAATAACGGTATCCGGGGACTTCCAGCCGAGCTGCTCGCACACTTCAAAGGCGAAGGTCTTGGTACCCTGGAAGAAAAAGGGGTTCCAGGCATGGCTGGCGTAGTACGTTTTTTCTGCGGCCGGCAAGGCTGCCCGTGCCGTGTCCTCTCTGGTACCCGGTATCAGGTGCAGTACCGCCCCGTAATGCCTTATCTGGGCCAGCTTGCCGGCGGAGGTATTTTCCGGCGTGTAAATGTGGCAGTCAATGCCGGCACGGGCGCAGTAGGCGGCAATCGCCGCGCCGGCGTTGCCGGAGGAGTCCTCGACCACCTCCTTTATGCCCAGTTCCTTTATTTTGCTGATGAGGACGGAAGCACCTCTATCCTTGTAGGCGCCGGTGGGAAAAAGCTGGTCCTGTTTGATGAGCACGGTCTTCCCGCCCATCGTGACTCCGGCTAGCGGCGTAAACCCTTCATCAAGAGAAATGATATTACCATCGTCCTCCAGAGGGATGGCTTCACGGTAGCGCCACATGGTTGGCTTTCTCTGTTTTATTCTCTTCAGGTCAAAAGATGGCCGGAAGTCAATGTCGAGAACGCCGCCACAGTGGCACTGCCACCGCGGTTCGTCCAGCGGGTATGATGCCCGGCATTCAATGCAAACAAGCTGGTTCATGGCAGGCCCCAATCATTTCTTTAAGGCAGCAATGGCGTCAATCTCGACCTGGAAGCCAAAGTGCAGGTTCGGTGCTGGCACCACGGTGCGTGCTGGACGGTGCTCGCCGAAGAAACGGGCATAAACGGCGTTGAACCGCTCCCAGAGCGACATATCGGCGATGTAAACGGTTACCTTCAATACTTGATTGACATCGCTGCCGGCGGCTTTCAATATCCCGGCGATATTCTGCAGCGCCTGCTCCGCCTGCTCTTCAATGGGGCCGGTTCTTTTCTCTCCTGATTCTGGCTCGATTGGCAGCTGACCGCATACGTAGACGGTGTCGTTGTGAATGATGGCCTGCGAATAATGCCCCGCCGGCCGGGGTGCGTTTTCAGTAAATATCACTTTCATTTTCCGTTTCCCCCCTTCACCGCTGCTGGTGCTATTCTGTATTACCAGTCGTTTTCTGTCAATGACCCGGAAAATGAAAAAGAAAGGGCACAGAAATGGCTCTGTGGCTGTTAAGCAGGTTGATGAAAAACAGGTTCAAGTCATTCCTCTCCCTTTCGTAAAGGGAGATTGAGAGGGATTTTGAGCCTGGAGATCCCCCTTAGTCCCCCTCTTTCAAAGGGGGAAATGGTCCGAAGAAGGTTTTTTAAGCGCCCTCTTTAATTGGGGTCTTGTTTCTCGGCAGTTCGTTACTTTATTTTCGAGTGGTATTTCTGCAGCGATTTCACCCCTGCCTTTACCTGACGGTAGGCGGCGATACCCTTCGCCGCCGCGTTGGCCGCGGCCAGAGTGGTGATATATGGCACCTTGTATTTGATGGCTGCCTTGCGGATGTAAGAATCGTCATACTGGCTCAGCTTGCCGCTGGGCGTGTTGATGACCAATTGAATCTCACCATTATTATTTATCAGAAAATGAAGTCGTTATCTGCTGGCCGGTTCTATCGGCGGCTTTACGGGAAACGCCTGATTATCAGGCTGCAGTTCTGGCCGCCCAGACCGAATGAGTTAGACAGGCAGACATTGACCGGATGGCGTCTGGCCTTGTTGGGCACATAATCAAGGTCACATTCTGGGTCGGGCGTTTTATAGTTAATGGTGGGCGGCAGGATTCCTTCCCTGACCGTCATTACCGCGGCTACCGCCTCAACCGCGCCGGCAGCACAGGCGAGATGCCCTATCATCGATTTATTGGAGCTGATGGGTATCTGATAGGCCCTGTCACCGAAGACCATTTTGATAGACCTGGTCTCGGCGATGTCGTTCAGACGGGTGCTGGTGCCATGGGCATTGATGTAGTCGATTTCCTCCGGCAAAACGCCAGCGTCCTGCAGTACTCTTTGCATGGCGATTGCCTGCGTTTCCGCGTCAGGCGCGGTCTCGTTGTAGGCATCAAAAGACCAGCCGGCGCCGGCCAGTTCCGCCAGAATGGGAGCGCCGCGTGCCTGAGCATGTTCCAGCGTCTCCAGCACCATGATGCCGGCGCCCTCGCCAAAAACAAAGCCGTCGCGGTTAAGGTCAAAGGGACGGCTGGCTTTGGCCGGGTCTGTTTCCCGGGACAGGGCGCCCATCCGGGCAGTGCCGGCAATGCCGATGGGACTGACATTGGCCTCCGAGCCACCGGCAATAATGACGTTGGCGTGCCCCAGATGCAGGTGGTCTAAAGCAACACCGAGCGCATCACTGCCGCTGGCGCAGGCGCTGTTCAGGCTGGTATTGGGTCCCTTGGCACCAATCGTCAGTCCGACCTGTGCCGTGACCATGCTCGGTGACGTCTTGGTGACGCCCAGGGGGTCAACACGCATCGGGCCGCGCTGCCTGAGAATCTCGCTCTCGTCGGAAATCAGCGATATCATGCCGTTGCTGGCGATAATCACGCCGACCTTTTCCGGCTTCTCACGCGACATGTCCAGGCGGGCCGATGCGATGGCCATCTTGGCCGCCGCGATGGCAAACTGGATGCAGCGAGAGGAGCGGTCAACGCGCTTGGGGGGCATGTATTGCTCGGGGTCAAACCCTTTCACTTCGGCGGCTACTTTTACCGGGTAGGCGCTGGCATCAAACAGGGTAATCGGGCCAATTCCTGACCGGCCGCTGACCAGTCCCTGCCAGTACTCATCCACGGAAAGGCCCAGCGGCGTGATGGCGCCCATGCCGGTGATGACGATTTTCGGTAAGGTCAGCGTTCTCTCCATCATTTCCCCTCGGTCCCGGGGATAATCAGCACCGGTAAAACGCCACCGCCGGTAATCAGGGCGGCTTTACCGCTGAGCGCTGTTTCACGGCGCATGATTAGGCTTGTTTCCCTTTTTCGCTTATTTTGCGCTCAACGTAGGCGACAAAGTCGCCCATTTTCTTGATGCCTTGCAGGTCTTCGTCCTGTATCTCAATGCCGTAGGTATCTTCCAGTGCCACCAGCATCTGGACGATGTCAAGCGAGTCGGCATCCAGCTCCTCAAACGTGGTCTCGGGTGAGAAAGCGGATTCCGGCTTGCGTGTGATTCTGGTGACAATCTTTTTCAGTGTTTCCTCGACTGACATGTAGGTCTCCTTTAACTCATTCCGTTTCCGTGCCGGCACCTGGCGCGACCTCTCCGGCAGTATAGTCGTCGCTGGCGACTTCAGCCACCTGCCTCATTGCTTTCTATTTTTACTCTGGCATCGCCGGTAATCACCGGTTCGCCATTCTGGTTGTGGCAGAGTACCTCGCAGTCAACCATCTGGTAACCGTCACCTTTTTCTACACGGCGTACACTGCCACTGACAGTGATGACATCGCCGGGACGGGCCGGTGCCCGGAAGCGTACGTTGAGCTTGCCGCCGGAAAGCCAGTCGCGCCCGAAGGCATCGGTCATCATCTGGGATAGGTAGGCCAGGATGAGCATGCCGTGGGCCACTGTCCCGCCCAGAGGGGTCTGGCGGGCGTAGTCGGCGTCAATGTGAATGGGGTTGAAATCACCGCTCGCCTTGGCGTACCGGTTGACGTTGTCCTGAACGACTTTTTTGCTTACCGTCGGCAGGCTCACGCCTTCTTTCAATTCAAACGATGCTGGCATCGCCCTTCCTCATATTTGTGCCATACTGCGCTACGACACGGGCAAAATAAAGCCCGTTTTGCCGGCCAGTACCGGCTGGTTCTCCTGGTTAAGAACACTGATATCGACGTTTATCAAATGTAGCTTGCCTCGCTGCTGTATTCGACTCACCGTGGCATGGCTGGTCATTGTATCCTGCGTGCTCACCGCAGCCAAGAATTCAAACTCCTGTGAAACATGTATGGTTCCGGGCGGCATGGAGATGGCATTGATTAGTGCCTTCAGCGCCAGGGCGGCCACCGCCATGGGTGGTACCAGTCCCGTATCTTGATATATGACGTTTTCCTCCTCGACTGCCTTCAGGTAATCGGACGCCGTTGCGGAGTCCACCTGGAAGGCAGCGGCCGGGAACTCCTGGCCGGCTTTCAAATCCTGATATGCTATTTTGCTGTTCTCTGCCATGGCGTTACTCAATTATAGAATAAAATGGTGCCATAAGGAAGAGTTTTTACCGTCGGCAGAGTAACCCGGATTGACAACTCAACCGGCGGAAAATTTTGCCATCTCTTATAAAATTTCCCTTTGTGCTAATACTGAATATGGAATGGTGCAAAAGTGGGAGTAAAAGGGAGTATTTTAAAGAATATGGACGCATTTTTCCTGATACTTTGCCAAGAAATTAAATAATGGTTTATTATCCCATTTAAATCGCTTTATGCAAATTTTTTTCTTTTGACTTATCCTTTTTTGTCTGATAAAGTACATTAGCTTCTAGGATTGAAAGGCATTATCGGTAGCTAAGCGGTGCTTTTAAGGAGGTTATGCCAAATTACCATCGCTGGCCGTAATAGCGGCCCCATTGTACTCAGCTGACTGGTCTCACCCGCCAATCTTCCCCGCTTTTTGATTCCCTGCATAGATAACTTGATATTGTTATGGCTGATAATAACCATAAGATACGTTGCCAGAATCTGTGGAAGATATTTGGTCCTCGCCCGGAAGGCGCACTTGCCTTGATTGAAAACGGGGCCTCCAAGCAGGAGGTTATGGAAAAGACGGGCCATGTCATCGCTATCCGGGACGTTTCTTTCGAGGTCAGGGAAAATGAAGTTTTTGTGGTTATGGGACTTTCCGGAAGCGGTAAATCCACACTGGTACGGTGTCTGAATCGTCTTATGGAACCCACCAGCGGTTCCGTATTTATAGAGGGTGCCAACATCGGTGAAATGAATGCCCACCAACTGAGGGAACTGCGCCGCCACAAGTTCAGCATGGTATTTCAACACTTTGGACTATTGCCGCATCGCTTGGTTATTGACAATGTCACCTTTGGTTTGGAGGTACGTGGGGACAACAAGAAAGAGCGCCAGGAAAGTGCCCGAAAAGCCATTGAGCTGGTTGGATTGGGTGGTTGGGAGAATTCCCGGATTCAGGAATTGAGTGGCGGCATGCAGCAACGGGTTGGTCTGGCCCGGGCGCTGGCCGTTGGCTCGGAGATATTGCTCATGGACGAGCCTTTCAGCGCTCTCGACCCATTAATCCGCCGGCAGATGCAGGAGGAATTCCTCAACCTGCGTGCCAAAGTGAAGAAGACGGTGGTTTTTATCACCCACGACCTTCTCGAGGCATTGAATCTCGGTGACCGCATCGCCATCATGCGTGATGGCGCCGTGGTCCAGCTGGGTACGCCGGAAGAGATTGTCACCAAGCCGGCTGACGATTATGTTCGCGAGTTTGTCAAGGACGTCCCACGGGGCAAGGTGGTTCCGGTGAACACCATTATGGAGGCGCCGCCACTGGTAACCAGTGCCGAGAAATCAGTAAGCGCCGTTCTTGAAGAAATGGAGCAAAAAGGCGTTGACTTTGCCTTTGTCGTCAACTCAAACCGGGCCTGCGAGGGCGTTCTTACCCGGCAGCAGGCCATGGACGCCAGAGAAAATGGGTCGATAAAAACCGGGGAAGCTGCCAGCCGGGAATTTCCCACCACCTCACCAGAAACTCCGCTGGAACAGTGCCTGCCACTGGTAGCCGACGGTGATGCCCCAGTGGCGGTACTGGATGAAAAACGTTGTCTGGTGGGCATTCTTACCCGATCGGCGCTGCTGAAAGCCGTGCAATCCAGCGGTGCCAGCAACGGAGAGTCTTGACGTCACCCTGCGTTAGCGGTGACGAATACCGAAGAGAAAGGAGAAAACATATTGAAAAAAATCGTAACTTTTCTACTGTTGACCATCATTGTTGTGAGCCTGGTCTTAATAGGCTGCGGCGAGAAGGAAAAAGAACCCATTAAAATCTCTGACTTGAACTGGGGCAGTGCTCACTTCCAGTCAGAACTTGCCCGGATAATCGTTATGCACGGCTATGGCTATCCGGTGGAGCTCGTGGGGGGTAAAACAATCGCCCTTCTACAGGCAACCCGCGCCGGGGAACTTGACGTCTTCCTCGAAGGCTGGATGCAGAACCAGAAAGAGGCCTATGATGAGGGCATAGCCGCCGGTGATATCGTGCATCTGGGCATCCTTAATGACGACAACTGGCAGAGCTGCTTCGTGGTGCCCACCTACGTTGTCGAGGGTGACTCCGCCCGCGGCATTGCTCCCATGGCCCCGGATCTGAAGAGCGTAGAAGACCTGAAAAAGCCGGAAATGATTGAGCTCTTTAAAGACCCAGAGGACCCGGGGAAGGGTCAGATTATCAACTGCGTACCTGGCTGGGAATGCGAGAAAATCAACGCCGACCAAGTTAATGCCTACGGGCTGGACGAATACTACAATCTCAAGAGCCCGGGCAGTAGCGAGGCCCTACACGCCGCTCTGTATGGCGCCTATGAAAAAGGCGAACCCCATCTGACCTACGAGTGGGGTCCGACCTGGATTAGCGGCAAGCTGGACCTGACGCGTCTTGAGGAGCCACTCTATGACGAGGCTGTCTGGGAGGAAAACCACGGCTGTGGCTACCCTCCCAACGAGTTGTTCATCGTGGGGCACAAGACCCTGCCCGATAAGGCACCGGAACTGGTTGAGATGTTCGGCAAGTGGAAGATGGACACGAAGACCCTGGGCCAGGCCCTGGCCTTTATGGAAGAAAACGACGCCGAGCCGTTTGACGCTGCCATCTGGGCTATCAAAGAGCGGGAAGACATCTGGGCCTCCTTCGTGCCGGCAGACGTGGCTGCCAAGGTGAAAGATGCCGTAGCGCAGGGCATTGTGGAACCTCAGGGAACTGCCGGGTAAACGACGTTGATTATCATACCCCCGCCCCACCATACTCGCCTTGAAAGAGGCGGGGGTATCTGATAATTGCTAGCAGGAATTAAAAACCATGTTTGATTTCCCGGAAATTTTCACCCTGCCGCTGGGAGAATGGATAAATATCGCCGTTGATTGGCTGACGGTGTCGCTGGCGTCAGTTTTCAATATCATTACCATCGGCATCCGCATGCCACTCGTTTATATCGAGCGATTTCTCTGGTGGATTCCGTGGTGGCTGCTTATCTTGGCCATCACCGTTTTGGCGTGGAGGGTTGCCAAGCACTGGGTGGCCATGGTTACCGCTCTCGGTTTAATCTTCATTGGCTTGATAGGCCTCTGGGACCACACCATGACCACGCTGGCGATAATCGTTACTTCCGTCGGCGTTTCGGTATTAATTGGCATCCCGCTTGGCATCACCACCGCCAAGAATGACCGTTTTGAAGCGTCCATCCGGCCCATTCTCGACGGTATGCAGACCATGCCGAGCTTCGTCTACCTTATCCCGGCGGTGTTCTTCTTCGGGCTGGGCAAGGTCCCTGCCGTGGTGGCCACCTTCATCTATGCCGTACCTCCCAGCATCCGCCTTACCAATCTGGGCATACGTCAGGTTTCTGCCGAGACCGTTGAGGCTGGTAAGTCCTTCGGCTGCACCGGGGCGCAGCTCCTTTTTAAAATTCAGCTGCCGCTGGCGCGCCCCAGCATCATGGCCGGCGTGAACCAGACAATCATGATGGCGCTGGCGATGGTCGTAATCGCCTCAATGATTGGTGCCTCGGGCCTCGGCCTGGAAGTACTGCGCGGCATTGAGCGGCTTGACGTGGGCCGGGGTTTTCTGGCCGGTTTTTCCATTGTCATTGTGGCCATCATCATCGACCGCATCAGCCAGGCATTCGGCAGAACAAAGGACACACGAAAATAATTAGAGATTTAATGTAGCGCATACCGGATTTGCCGAAGCTTTGCTTCCAAAGCTAAACTTCAGTTTCGTTAGTATCCATTTTATACGTAAATGTCCGTTATGTCCAACTATGTCTGTAAGAATTTAGTAGCAAATTAGTAGCAAACCCTAGCCTTGTTCTAAGCGTGCGCTGGATGCAGAATAATCATCTGTCTTAGGTTACTCTCTTGTGAGATAGCCCACAAGTTCTTCAGTGATAATATAACGTTTGATGTTGTTGTAAGTGATATCTTGAATAAGACCATAATTCTGAAGGATGAGCAGTTTGTTTTCAAGGTCGGGATGATCATCAAAATAATATACAAGTTCGTAGCCCTTTGCCCAGTAGCTCCATGATTTTTTCAAAATTACAAATTCACGGCTGAGAGGGTTACTGGTTAAATCCTTACGCATCTCGCTGATTAGATCCGGCATAAGTTTTTCCAGCTTTATGAACTTCTGGTCGGGGTCAGTTGTTGTACTCAACTGGTTTTCTAGCTCTCGGGCAGTGGTCAACTCGGCCAGTGTTTTCCATTTACGGAGGATATCGACTCCGTAGCGTATGGGATCGTTGTCTACCAATTTTGCACAAGATTGACAAAGCCAGATCCCGTTTTCAAATGTCTGTCTCTCTTTCTGTGTCAGGGAAGAGTCAAAACGTGGACCACCTAGTGATGCAGCCGTAATATGAGCTGCAACTCCAATGTTTATTGCTCTAGTCGGGTCTTCTTGGGGCCCACTTGTTACCTTTCGACATCCTTGGTTGGAACAGCGATAAGCCACCCGCTTAGCGAGGAGTTCTTTCACTGAAAGAGGGAAATCATCACGCGTGTTTTTTCTCTTCAAGACTATTGTTACTCCATAGGCCACCTTGGTATCAGTCCGTCTATCTCTGTCATCAGTCTAATGGTTTCTTTAAGAGCTATAATTACTTTCTGGTAGTGAGTCAACTCGTCATAGGTCAGGGTCCTGCCTTTACGGTCTTTGAGCCATTTCTGGCAGACCTGGTAGCCGCCGATGTGGAATTCCCATACCTCCGGTGGTACACCCTCAAAGTACTGCGTCTTGTTGATACGGATACGCTGGTTATTGTCGTCGTAGGTGACTTTTTCTACTTCATTGGAGCCGGCTATGGGGTAGCTGGTAATAAGGTTATTCAACGCGGGTGACTCCATAAGATGTAGTGATACCAACTCGGCACCTTTCTCCACCAGTGCTTTGAAGAGATCCCTATCCGAGGTCAACGGCAGGCGCGGAAAGTCTATCTTGAGGAACTCGGCGTAGCGGGTACGGTAGGTAGGTGAGTGAAAGACGGCATGGGCATAATTGAAGATATCTTCAGGCCCAAAGGTTTCCTCCAGGTCTCCCTTGCCATCTTCAATAAATTCTAGCCCCAGCTTCTCAGAGACAACATTAATGAACTCCGGATTCAGGTTAGGACGGCGGTGACCGCCTTCAAATTGCATCTCACCTTCTGCGGGATAAAGGTAAAGAGGAAAGAGGTAGGAATTTCGATCATGAGAGATACACTTATATTCAGCTACGTTCTTAGTGCAGAGTATGTTGTTAAAATCTAGACTGGTGACCTGCCGTGTAGTGACAAAGCCGATATTATCATCTAACATGTGGCGCATAACTGCTCTGCGAGAACGCTCAATAACACTATCATGGTAGAAAATCGAGCGAGAATCGAATGGCCTATAGAGACAGCTTATTAAGCTTGACTGCCAGTTATCATCTTGCCGAACGGCTTTACGGGCACTAGAAACTGACCATCCTGCTATGTCACTTAATTTAAAGCTATCCCGCACATCATCGTCGCTCCGGTCCATTCCCCTGAATGCAGCGATACGCTCACTAAGTGGTATTTTATCAAAATCCAAAACGAAGTGGTCTCTAGACGTAACTATGCCAACACTGTTAATTGGTAACATTTCCGTTATCTTCCAACATCCTTCATATTCTGGAAGGAGCTCCTCGCTCCGTGGTACGAAGAGATAAAATGGGCTAGTTGGCTTCAATTCAACCCAATCAGTGTTAGACAGGTTTATCTCCGATAGAGTAAGATATTTCTCATGTCGCGCTCCCCAGAGGTCACCGTGATAGACTTTAGCCAGTCCAGTCTTATTCGAATCCTTAACAAAGATCCCAATAGCTACCCCTTGCTGAATGTCGAAGACGTTATCATCCTTACCACCATCAGGAGTAACCTCTCTCTTCTTAACGTTCCCGTGTAGGTCAAGAAGGAATATGTCTGTAAAGGACCGCATCAGTGACTGACGCATCCCTCTAAATGTTGGATTATCCAGATAACTATGATTTGTGATGAAGGCTAAAATACCTTGTCCCGTATTTTCTATTCGCCACTGACCGAAACGAATGAATTTCACGTAATCATCTTGGAGTGTCTTAGGATTCTTTTCTCCCAATGGCTTCCCATCAACATGCTTATAACCCGCGATTATCTCATTATCATCTTTATCATAAACACCATCAATTAGCTCACCTATCCAAGTTAGCTCTCGTTTTCGCTTACCTGTTTTGAGATCAATAAATGTGCGAATGTTCGCATTTGCCGAAATTGCTGAGTACGGCGGATTGCCTAATACCACCATTATGGGTTTTTCCTTCTTAATTTCTGCAGCGGCATTAGCTTCGTCAACGATATACTCATTAAAGCCTGCCAATTGCTCGGACTTCTTAAATGCCTCTTCAAGAGTATTGGTCATGTAGATGTGCAGGCGCTGGTCGCTCTGGAACTCGTAGCCTGTCTGCTGGAGCAGAAGCCCTAACTTAAGATGAGCCACCGCGTAGGGAGCCATAAGAAGCTCGAAGCCAAAGATGCGCGGAAGGAGTTTTTCTGCCACATAGTTATTCCACAGACCCTGCTGCCCTTGTCCAATGTTGGTCTGGTAAATCTCATTTATCACCATATAGAGAAATGTTGCCGTTCCTACTGCTGGATCAAGAATCAAAGTCTTATCGTCAGCTAATCCCCATGGCTTGTTGAATCGTGTCTTAAGCAGATGGTCTACGGAGCGCACGATATAGGAGACGACCGGCTCCGGCGTATAGTAGACACCTCGCATTTCCCGTATCTTTTCGTCGTATTCCTTAAGGAAAGTTTCATAGAAATGCACTACAGGGTCTTCTCTACCACTATGCTTCCCAAAGTCCTTCAATACGGCTTCCATATCTGCCTGGGCGAGTACCTGTGCCAGGTCATCCACCAGCCAGGAAATGCGGTCATCGAGGTCGTAGCCAGCAATATATTGAAACAGCTTCCTCAGAAAAGGATTGGTTCTTGGCAGATTTTGGGCAGCCTCAAGGCGGGTGAAGTAAGCTCCCTTTTTAGATGTGCAGCGGGCGGCAAACAGACCGTAGGCTATGGTCTGGGCATACATGTCGGCAAAGTACTCGACTGATAAGTCCGGGATAAGATTATCCCGGAAAGCCTCCAATTGGGTGTGCAAGCTGCCACCTTCAATTTCCTTTTCAAAGGCATTAATGATGAGATTCCTTATCAGGTGTGCCTGGCGGGCCATACGCTGGGCTAGCTCCCTGGGTGTGCCTACACTCTCGGCTTTATGAGAGAGAAAATTGGCTAAGAGTTCGGACAACTTCTGCGTGCCGTCTTTATCCCGTCTGATTTTATAGTCTCTGCTTGGACTTCCCAGGCGTGCCGACAAACGTTTCTCCCCATCCACATACCAGCGGAATTCCAGGTAGTCAGTAAGAATGAGATTAGTGAGTGAATTAAGATATCGTTTGAATCTTTCTCCGTCCGGTCCTTTCCCCTGCTCGATGTCATCAAGGCTTTTACCGATATCCTTAGCCTCGATATAGCCGACAGTAACTGACCCTTTTCTGAGGATGAAGTCGGGAGCTCCGCATTCGATATGCTTTGGCTCATTAGTGGCCGTAATTCCAGCAACTAAGCTTTCCACCAGTGTTTCGAGCGCGGAGCGATGAGTATGTTCAGTGGCATCCCCCGTTGCCAGCTTTCTCTGTAGTGTTTGAATATAGCTATTGAAAAGTTTTGTCGCTTCTTCCATCGCGTAGCTGTCCCACAGATTTATGGTAATTATACTACCGTTCTCCTAAGAACGCCAAGACATAATGTTTCAAGGGAGACCAGTAAGAAATCAAAACCAGCAACCTAGTCAATAGAAGTTTATTTCATTCTTCCGAGAATGAAATAAATACCTCACAAGCTTGACCAGGTCAATTTTCGGTCTTTCAATAATTAGGAGACGTCAAGATAATCTTGAATCCCTGTTGACATTTATGGTATACTATGCTAAATAACATTAAATAAAATCTTGAAGGAGGCACTTATGGCCAACCTTCGCAAGGTCCTCGGAAACCGGATCCGCGACGCGCGGATGCGGTTATCTTTATCCCAGCAACAGCTTGCCAAAGAAACAGGTTTTTCCGCGTCACAGATAATCTCGCAAATTGAGAAGGGCGAGCGTGATGTGAAGGCGTGGGAGTTGGTAAATCTGGCCAAAGCACTGCGCCTTGACGTTTCCCAGTTACTCAATGTTGAAGAGCCCAGACCTCTGGTACCCGTACTATGGCGAAAATACCCCGAAACAGACAAAGAGCTAATTGAAGCGGAGTTCTTACAACGCTGCGAACAATATGCTCTCTTGGAGAAGCTATGCGATGTCGTTGCTAAAGAGGAATTGCCTACTCGTGAAGTAGATTATGAGACATTGAGTTACGAATATGCCGAGAACTTGGGCGAAGAGATTCGGAATCATTTTGAACTAGGAAGTAGACCGGCCAGCTGTTTGAGCGGCATACTCGAGGAAAAGTACGGTGTCAAAATCTGGTATGAAAACCTTGATGAAGGCTCGGCTGCATCAACTAAGGATAGCTTTGGAGCTGCAATCCTAATGAATGCCACGGAAGCTCCGTGGAGGCGCAATTTCAACTTCGCACACGAGCTATTTCATCTCATAACCTGGCCTAGCTTTTCCACTGAGTCTTTGTATGAAAACCGGGAACTTTGGGATGAGATTGAAAGACGGGCGAACGCTTTTGCATCAACTCTTCTGTTACCGTCTGAGGAGCTGTCGGAAGCTTTTGAAAACCGCATAAAGGAAGACAAAATAGAGTACACTGACCTCATCGAGGTTGGCAGGGAATTCGGCGTTTCTACAGAAGCATTATTATATCGACTCCTTCATTTAAGATTTCTTCAAAGGGATGTTGTGGATTCTCTTTTGGAGGATGACGATTTCAGGAGTCTTGATAAGAGCTTCAGACTAGCGGATTGGTGGAAGCCGCCCGAGATACCGGAGCGTTTTGCCCGTTTGGCATTCGTGGCCTACCAGAAAGGGAAACTCTCCAGAGCCCGCCTTGCTGAGTATCTGAATACAAGTCTGATCGACTTATCAAACACTTTACTGGAGTATGGCCTCGATGACAGCAAGAACTACCAAGCCTCGGTGCGTGCTTCTCGACGCTAACATTGTCATTGAGGCACATACATTGGGAATCTGGGCAGAACTCAAAAACAGATATGAGTTAGTCCTCCCAAGTGTGGTTGTCATAAACGAGGCCAAGTACTTCCGCTCATCTAAGCGAGGCTCCAAATCCATCAGGCTGGGCGAACAGATAACAAGAGGGGAAGTGCTTCAGATGACAGCCTTAGCCGAAGAATATGCCGAATTATATACGATATTTGCCTCGTGGTTCCTTCAGTCATTAGACCCGGGAGAGACTGAGGCTCTAGCATTGCTCCAAGCACAAAAAACTCCGGAATCTTTCTTCTGCACAGGCGATGCCCTAGCTATCAAGGCTTTGGCTATGCTGGGTTTATCCCACCAGGGCATCTCGATGGAACTGCTAATGAGTAAGGTCGGTCTATCAAAGAAACTCGAAGTACAGTTCACCGAGGACTTCTTTAAAACAAATATTCGACACGGACAGACCGCCCGAATTACAGGGGAAGGATTGATAAAACCGATATAAGTCGAACACAATTATGACGATTATAGATGTATTTTGGGCAGTCGGCTGGTTTGTAGTTGGTCTGGTTGTATTCCAAATCAAGGGTATCAAAAGCTTGTTTGACACTATAACCGGAATCTTCTCAGCATTTTCTTTGCTGATGGTCCTTTTAAAACCAGATCCAATAACACAAGCCTTCACTTCGATCGGCTTGGGTTATATCAGCGGAATTTTCACGTTCACTATTTACCGTATTGGAGCTAACATCAGTAGGTACCTTCAATTCGGTAAAATGAGTCCAAGAATTATCCCTTATCTATTGTCGCTGCCTGTGTGGATATTCCTGGAAACCATGATTTAGGTTAGCAGGGGCTAGCCCTAGCTCTTGCGATTCTGAATATCTTGGCGCGACATATCGGACAGGCACCCTGAATTGCTGCTTCACAATCTTCATAATCACCTACTGAAATCAAACGGGCTTTTTTAGTTTCATAAACAAAAAGAGGGAGCGGTATCACCGCTCCCTTCACAGTTCCCCCCTTCTTCAGGGCACAAAAAAACGCACAAAAGGCGGGTAATCCCCGCCCTTCTGTGCGTGATTTGTTTTTTGTGTTCAAGCGTTCTAGGCTACGGCTACTGGTTCTTTCTTTCGGCTACGCTTCGGCTTCTCGGCTTTGGTAATTGCTTCCGCTTCGGCTACCGCTTGGGCTTTCTCAACTTCCTCTGGCTCGGTATTCTCGGCTGGCTCGGCTTCCGCTTCTGGCTGTGGCTCGGTATTCTCTACCTTCCCCTCTGGCTTCTGGCTTTCACTGGTCAACATCGGCATTACCACCAGTTGATAGCCGTCAACAGTAAAGAGTATTGGCGATTTAGCATCGGTAACCTTGAAGTCCACCATACCCCCACAGGCTCTTAAAGCATCACTCAGGTATAAGCCGTCAATCCTGACCCTGACTTCCCCACCCTCAATATCGGCTGGCATAGCGACTTCCCCCTTGTCATCGGGACTGGAGAGCACCACACCGCCGTTAAGGTGTAGGTCAATCGGGTAAGACTTGCTGTCGGCTAGGACTTTTAGTGAGGCAATCGCCTTGACCGCTTCAACAGTGTCAAGGTGAGCGATTATCCTTGTGTCGGTAGGTATGAGCTTCTCATAATCAGGGAATGTCCCGTCAACACTCAACCATTTATACCGAGTTATCTCGGTATCTATAATGAGGTCGGTGTTATCAAGACTGTCCACCCTCTTTTCAAAGCTCAGGTTGACCCGATGGGCTTTCCGCAGGGCATTAGCGATACCTTTCAAGTCATCACGAAGTATCAGGGCTTCACCCTCACCGTCATAGTCAAGACTTACCACCGCCAGTCTGAAACCATCGGCACTCACCAAAGTGAGCTTACCCTCTTTAGCTCGGAAGAGGACACACTGTAAGACAGGTCGGTTATCCTCTTTAGCCGTAAAGGGTAATACCCTGTTAAGGGCTTCCGCCAACTCCAGTCCGCCGATGTTCGGCTTGACTGTTCGGTTAGGGCTTATCCTGACTTCGCATAGGGTCATCGGTGTTTTTTCACCCACCCAAGCCAAGTCTTCAAGATAGCTGGTATTGCTTCCACAGGTTACCTTAAGCCGTTTGTGTCCGTCAGCCTGCGCCTCGCTAGCACTGACAGAGGCAGGCACAATCCGAACAATATTACTGCCTGCCAGTGCTTTCAGGTAACCGAGTAAGCCTTTACGCCCAATGGTAAAGTCCAGAAGCATTACCCTATCGGATAGTGCTCTGGACAAGGCGTTTACCAGCGTAGCCTTATGAGCTACTAGTCCTGAACCTGAACGCTTGCCCACGATATTAAGTTGTTCTATTTTGAACCCCCTTTTGGCTATCCGATAGTGGGCAAGGCTATCGGCTTCACCTGATAGTCAGCTTGCGTCTAGCTGCGATACGCTAGCCTAAACGGGCTGCCACTGTATAAGTCGGGATTTGAGGTTGAAATCTCTACATCGCAATCAGGCTTTTTTGCTCTCGTTTCCGAAATCTCCACAGGTATTGGCTATCCGTTGGTGTCAGCTTGTCGCCATTGTCCAGCTTGTGAGCTATCTCCAGTAGCCTTTGCGGGAAGCCTAGCAGGAAAGTTCTGGCGTCAATCCAAGCTCCCACGTCAAGAGCCTTATCATCAGCAATCAGCTCTCCAAGCTCGGTAGTATTGCCTTCGCTGTCTATGATGGGCTTGTTTAAGCTCTCCACCCTGACAGCTTTGGGACACTCGGTATAGAGGTTATCCTCTCGGCATTTACGCCTTTGGGCTTTGCTACAGCTTCCGCAGTCCAAGCCGTTGTTGGCTTTGTAGTAGGTTCGCCAGTAGTCAGCTACAGTTCGGCTGGCTATCCGATACATCACGGCTTCGGTAAATGGCTTGTGTCCGTTATTCCGCTCCACATCGGCAAGAGTAACTATGATGGTATGGAGTATGTCCTCTTTGTCTTGAGCCTTCACCCTGTCAGTGAAGCGGGAAGCTACCTTATAATAGGAAAGCCATTGACCTTCTAGCTGGTCATAGCCGTTGCTGTGGACTGGTGGTTGCTTTCGCCTTCTGTTTGACCTAGACTTGATATGGCGGGGCTTTGCTCCATTGGTTTGACAGCTTGCGGGCTTTCCACACCACGGGCAAATGCCCTGCTTCTCTTTGAGTTTCCAGACCTTACCGCACTGGCTACAATGCCCTTGCGGTGCTGGTGCTGGTGATGCTACTGCCATCGTCATACGCTTGACCCCCTTTGAGCTTATTTGCCATCGTGAGACAAGCGTTCAGGTCGGCTTGACGCTATTCAATTGTTAAGGTGCGTTCGTGTTTTGTGCGTGTCTAGCTTCATTGTCCGACAAAAAGAGCTTTTGAGATATTTGACAACCTAGCACGTTTCTCTTCTCCCTCTCCGGCCTCTCTAACTTCTAAAAAATGAGCAACATTCTCGATCGACTCCAGATGGAAAAGCGGGTCCGAATGTGTTAAGAAACGAAGCCGAACATAGGTCAGGTATTCCTGGGGACTCTATATAACGCCCGTCGGTTCTTAAGATATAATGGAGATAGCGTTTTTCGAAAAAGTCGGAGGAGCAATGAAATGAATTACGATATTATCATTATTGGCGGGGGCTCGGCCGCTTTTGCAGCCGCAACGAAAGCTGCCGACTCCGGTAAGACAGCACTCATGATTAACACCGGACTCCCGCTTGGGGGAACGTGCGTCAATGTTGGCTGCATGCCCAGTAAAAACTTGTTAACCCAGGGGGATGAATTTTATTACAATCAGCGCCCTAGATTTAAGTCTCTGCGGAATATCTCTAAGCCTCGATTTGATTTCCGGGCGGCAATCAAGGAAAAGGACCGGATGGTGGAAAAAGCCCGGAAGCAAAACTACACCAGAGTCTTAAAGAGTCTCAAAAGTGTTACTTTGCTGGAAGAAAGAGCACGGTTGGCAGGTCCCAATCAGGTGGAAGCAGGTGGTTAAATCTACGAGGCAGATAAAATTATCATTGCTGTCGGAGCCTCGACCAAATCGCTGCCGATTCCCGGCCTGGATACAGTGCCCTGGCTGAACAACATAACTGCCATGCAGCTCCAGAGCTTGACTGCCTCCATGGTCATTATTGGCGGTGGCCCACTGGGACTGGAGTTTACCCAGATGTTCGCCCATTTCGGGACCAAAGTTACCGTCCTCGAAGCCGTGGAGCACATTCTCCCCAGACACGAACCGGAGATTGCCGCAGAGTTACAGCGCTGCCTGGAGGGAGAAGGTATCAGCATCCATACGGCGGTCCGGGTGGAAAAAGTGGCGGAACGAAACGGCAAAAAGGTGATAACTTTTCAGGTAGGCGGCTCTACGCAGGAAGTAGAAGCTGATGAAATCTTGCACCGGTATCAAGCCCAATCCCGCTGACCTGGGACTGGAGAAGGCCGGGGCTAAAGTAGACAAAAACGGCTTTGTCCAGGTAAATCAATATTACCAGACGGACAATCCGAATATATTTGCCGCCGGCGATTGTGTGGGGAAAATGCCGCTG
>DAOUMS010000007.1:0-144819 GCA_034409565.1 Dehalococcoidales bacterium | reverse complement strand
CATGGCGCGGTGAATACGTTCTCGGGCCTTGTACACACCGCCCGTCACGTCATGAAAGTTGGCAACACCTGAAGTCGATGGGCCAACCTGATTTTATCGGGAGGTAGTCGCCGAAGGTGGGGCCGATAATTGGGACGAAGTCGTAACAAGGTAGCCGTAGCGGAAGCTGTGGCTGGATCACCTCCTTTCTAGGGAGATATATGGCGAAAGCCTATCCTCCTAGGTCGGTCACCGACCTATAAAAGTCGGTGTTTTTCCTTCCTTCCGCTATCCAGAGGTTAAGGTGCTTTTTATTGGCCAGCAAAGAGTTTGAGAACAAACGATGACGCTGAAGCAGTTTATTAAACTGAGTGGCTTCATTCTGATTGCCGCCGGCACCATCGGTCTACTACTCAATGAGTTCTTCTGGCCAAGCTCACATAACCGCACCATTATCTTCGCCGTGGTCAGCTTTACCGGTTTCGTGAACCTGGCATTTGCTCACTTTGGGATGAAGAGACGGAGCCGATAGGAAAGCCTGAAACGGGACTTGATTTTTTATACTTTTTTAAATAGAATGAGTAAGTTTTGTGGGCCATTAGCTCAGTTGGTTAGAGCGCAGTCCTGATAAGACTGAGGTCTGTGGTTCGAGACCACAATGGCCCACCATTTTTTAAGCGTTATACCCACATCAGCGTGTCCTAGCACCCCACTCCCCGCTTTTATGTCAATCCCCTCTTTTAAATGCGGGTAGCGGGATGGTTGGTTTGCTCATCGATGTCCGCTTATTGACATCCCACCAAATAAGGCTATAATCAATTCACCAACATTAATATTTAAAATTCGGATAAGGAGGTATATATGGCGGCATATATGATTGCGATGATAAGAGTTGATGACCCGGAAACCTACAAAGAATACACATCACGGACTCCCCCGATTGTGAAGAAGCATGGCGGCAAGTTTTTAGCTCGTGGTGGCGAAGTTGACACAATTGAAGGTAAGCCATTCAATGCTCGTCTCGCCATCCTCGAGTTTCCATCGAAACAGGCTGTCCACGACTTTTTTGCTGACCCGGAGTATCAAGCCGCGGCGAAATACCGAAAAGAATCGTCTCAGGCGCACATTTTGGTTATTGATGGTGTCGCCAATACGTACGAACCAGATGCAAAAGTCGTCAAATCTAAGGCAACCCAATAACTGCCTTCTAAAAATGTCGCCGATGACTACATCGGCGTGTTTATCTCTAATTTGAACTGATATATAGTTCGGTGGTTATGACCAAGTCTTAAACAAACTGCGTAAGCATAGTACAATAAGACAAGACTGGATTTTGGATTTACCGGAAAGGGGTAGGAATTATGGTACAAGGAGAAATTCGCGTAGCCTGGAGCGCTCTAAAGGAGTTTGTCAAGAAGATTTTCGTACAAGCGGGAATGCCGGCCGAAGATGCGGAAACCGAGTCTGATGCTCTCATATGGGCGAACTTGAGAGGCGTGGACTCTCACGGTGTACAGCAAATTTCATGGTATGTGGAAGCCATAGCGATACACCACATGAAGGTGAAACCTGATATTCAGATTGTCAAGGAAACACCAGCCACTTTATTTATTGAGGCCGACCACGCGCTTGGACCGGTGGTTACCGTTTTTGCTATGGACCGGGTGATGGAGAAAGCAAGAGAGGTAGGTATTGGCTGGGCTTTAATTCGCAATACTACACATCAAGGCGCAATGGGTTACTACCCTCTCATGGCAGCCGAGAAGGGCATGGCCGGTATAGCCTGGGTATGCAGTGGTGCAAATACCGCCCCTTATGGCGCCAGACTGGCCGGGATAAGTAACAACCCGATAGCCATTTCGGTACCGGCAAAACGACACCGCCCGTTAATCCTGGATATGGCAACGAGTGTTTCCGCGGCCTCAAAAATTTTCGTCGCCAGGGATAAAGGGGTTAGCATTCCGCCAGACTGGGCACTGGACAGAGATGGCAATCCCATAACCAACCCGGCAGAGGCAGCCACTTTGCTACCACTTGGCGGACCAAAAGGCTCCGGGTTATCAATTATGCTGGAGTGCCTGGCGAGTGTAATGGCGGACAACCCAAAGCTGGAACCCGCATTGCTGGGTAAAGAAAAGGCCTGGGGACTGGGGGCTCTGGTGGGTAATCCTGACAATATCCGCCTTCGTATCCAGAATAGTGTTGTGGCCGCTATAGATATAAGCACCTTTACCGATGTTGAGGCATATAAAGAGCACATTGATAATCTTATTGATGGTCTCAAGGCTTTACCCAGAGCTAAAGGGTTCAGTGAGATATTCGTTCCGGGCGAACCCGAATGGAGAACTTATGACGAGCGTTACCAGAATGGTATTCCTCTTCCCGGGGTAACCATCAATAAACTGCGGAATGTTGCCGAAAAGTATGGCGTTGCGCTTCCGCAGGGTCTATAGTTAATAAAGCACACCCACGGAAGGTATCTAAAAATATCCATCCTCGGCAAACCTGTTATCGCCTGGTCTGGAGCCGGTACACCTTCGCGGCGGTATCGTGGAATAGGGCGGCACGCTCCTGCGCCGAAAAGTCCTCGGTAATGCGCTTAAAAGCGTTCCACAGAACGTTGTACGAATAGGAAATCTTATCGACGGGAAAGTTACTCTCGAACATACACCGGTCTACGCCAAACTGCTCAATGCAATAGCGGTAATAGGGTGCCGTGGCCTCGGCCAGCTCGGTTGAATTTGGTGGTACTGCCCGCTCATGCCAGCCGAAACCACTGCGCGGCATCCCTAACCCGCCCAGCTTAATAACCACGTTGCGGCAGGCAGCCAGCGCCGCAATCCCGCGCTTCCAATCGTTAAAAACCGCCTCACGTTTCACGGCATATGGGCCGGTGCCCAAGAAGCCTCCGACATGGTTCATGACAATGCATGTGTCCGGGAAAGCTCTCGCCAGGTCCACCAGTTCCATCAGCTGCGGGTAAAATAGCCAGGCATCAAAACTTAAATCATACTTCTGCAGGCAGGCAAACCCTTCCCGGAACTTTGCATCCAGTAACAGTCCCCTGGGAACTTTCCTGGAAGATATGATATCAGGACTGGCATCCCAGGTGCTTATGTAGCGAATCCCACGGAATCGATTTTTACTGGCCGCAATATGTGCCTCCAGCACTGGCGCCACCGCAGCACCCAAGGTGGGGTCAGCGAAGCCCACAATCCCGGCGGCGACGTCGGTCAGACCGTGCTCGTCCTTGTTCCTATCGGCAATGCCCTGCACAAACTCTGTCTCACCCACAGGTTGCATCTCATGAGGGCCGTCCTTTCGATACATGGACAGACACTCCACAAATACGGTCTGGACAATGCGGTGGCCGCTTCCGGTATCCTGCAGCAAATCCTCAAGCAGGTACCGGTCGCTGGGGTGCTCCCACAGGTGGTGGTGTGGGTCACAAATGGGCAGCTCAGGCTCTATTGTCTCCTCAATTGTCAATTTTAGCCATGCTTCACGCTCGGTCACCGTCTCACCTCCTTTGACTTTGTATCACTATGACGACCATTTTCCCTTGCCGGCTATAAGAATAACTGCATACCAGACAACAGCTTTCATTTTTATTCGCCTGCTTCGGGGAACGGTAGAAGTTTATGCCATTAAAAAAGAAAAATCAACGCACTTTTATGTAAACCTCCTATTTCCTCCCCATTTTCAAACGACATTACTCACTTTTTATAAACAATACTGTGTGACCAAATCGCACGCTTGGCCTCTCCGCTATTTCAAAGCCGACCTCTTGAGATTCTCGTATTAGCTGCTGGAAATGACGAGAACTTACATGAATTTTGGGTTCGGTAAGGAAAAAACGACCGCCCGTTTTAAGTAACTTAAAAATCTCTTCAATGAAAGTCTGCTCATTTGGTACTTCGTGTATCACAAAAAAGGCTACAGCAAAATCCAGTTCCTCTCGCACACCAATACGATTAGGTTCGCATAAGTGAATGCGGATGCGAGTTGATAGCCCTGCCCTCAACGCTCTATTTTTTACGATGTTAAGCATCTTGGGCTGTAGGTCCGCAGCAATCACCAAGCCTTCCTCACCAACAAGTTCGGCAAGCCCTAAGGACACAAAACCAGCACCGCAACCCACATCCAACACGGTCATTCCCCTACTCGCATAAGGAGCGAAAAGCTTTTTAGGGTCATGGACAAGTGGACGCAGGCAGTTATCAATAAGGGGTACGATCTGCCATGGGCAAACGAGCTTTTTCTTTTCGGTACTTGAATTGCAGATATGTTCAATATTCATTGTTTCACCTCCTTTATGTTTAGCTACTAAACAATAGTAGTCAAAAAATATACTATTCCTTTTTCCTTCTTTTATCATATTCATTTAACATTTTATAAATGTCATCTACGGCCAAATGTATTCTTTCAAGTTTGCTTCTAAGCTGGTCTCCATAATATTCGCGGGCAATATCCAGAGTTTCCATGTGGAACTTTTCATGGTTGTGAAAGCCAATCCAACCGAGGTCAGTAAGTTCTAATACCACCTCCTTGTCATTGCCCGGTGCGTGTGTTTTCCGCACTAAACCTTTTCTAATTAGTCTCTTAAGAGTTTGCGACACAGCTCCTTTGGTAACTCCTGTATGCTCTGCTAGTTTAGTAACATTAATTCCGGAGTTTTTCCCAATAGCTTGAACAGTGTGTATTTCTTTCGTATGCATTAATACGCCGGTGCCAAAACTAAGTGACGGAGTGTGCATTGACTCCATCCTTACAATTACTTTTTCGAGCTTCTGCAGAATTTCCTCATAGATATTAATTATATTTCTCATGACCAGAATAGTTTAGTACCTAAACTATATTTTGTCAAGACCCATTTAATGAAGAATATCATCAAATTTGTCCCAAATTCTCCATTTTTAAATGACATCATGTCTCTTGGAATATATCTGCCATTTAAGTGCGGACAGGGATTTAGGTGGGTTTGAGTTCAAAATACTACGTTGTAGTCTTCAGGAAACATTTTAGTGAATTGTGAAATAGCGGTCGATTTGCTATCCCCGACAAAGGCATTGAATGTTCTCTCTTTGGAGGCATATAATCAACAAAAGATAACTCAGATTATGAAGCGGCCAATTTAGCGAATATAATATCCCTCTGTTCGTGATATTGCTTCTATCACCACTCTAATTTATGGAGGTCAAAATGAAAATTACCTCGGTTTATGCAACCTGCCATAATGTGCCTTTTAACCTCCCCCATTGTAAAGAGCCCCTGTGGCGTGATGCCACCTGTGTATATTTAGAAACAGACGAGGGGGTCACCGGCTTTGGTCTCACCAGTATTATGAATCGTTTCGCTATAAAAGAGTACATCCTCCGTGACCTGGGGCCCTTTTTATTAGGCCAAAATCCATTAAGTACTGAGTGGCTCTGGCAAGAAATGTTTTGCCGGTTCAACCGGCGGGCAATGACAGGGGTCATCACCTGTGCCATGAGTGCCCTAGATATTGCCCTATGGGACATCAAGGGAAAAATCATGGGACAGCCAATATATCGTCTTCTCGGGGGCTATGCCCAGCGGGTGCCCGTATATGCTACCTTCGGACTGCTTTCTTACAGTCGTGAGGAACTGGTTTCCGTAGCGAAAGCACTGGTCAGCGAAGGCTATAATAAATTAAAGATGGTGGTGGGGATAGATGGGGCGGACAACCTGCCCGAGGACCAAGCACGTGTTGAAGCGCTGCGGAAAGGTGTCGGGGACGACGTCCAGATTATAGTGGATGCCAACCATCTTTTCAGCCTACGCCAAGCTGTGGAACTGGCCAGGCGCATAGAGCCATATAATATTACTTGGTTTGAGGAGCCGGTGCATAACAACGATGTTAAAGACCTAGCGGAGCTACGGACACGCACTTTCATTCCCATCGCTGCGGGACAGCAGGAGGGCATGCGCTGGCGGCATAGAGACCTTATAGCTGGTAACGCGGTAGATATTGTGCAAACTGACGCCGCTCTTGTCGGCGGTTTCTCCGAGGGATTGAAGGTAGCCCATTTCGCCCAGGCCTATAATCTCCCCATAGCGACGCATGGGTATGTTTGTCCCCACATCAATATGCACCTTGTGGCTGGGGTAGCTAACGGCTGGCTGGTAGAGTTCCACGCCCTGGGCCAGAAGCTCTCTGAGGTCATTTTCGTAAACCCGCCCAAAGCAGAAAAAGGCTGGGTTACCCTCCTTGAGAAGCCGGGCCTCGGTATGGATATCAACCACGCTGCCCTCAAAGAGTACGAGGAAAGCTGATTACTCGCTATAGTGGTGGTTGAAATGAGGCAAAGGGGTGTTCTTTATTCCTGTCCCAAGCAGGCAATGTATTCCTGAAGCAACGTCTGCGCCCGTCTGGTATTGAAGACACCGCAGACGCAGGGTTTACCCAGCCTTTCTGCCGCCTTCTCCAGGCTGAGCGTTCCATCCCGCACCGCTTTGGCCATGCGCCGCACCAGATTAAATGGTATGGTGCCATGACCACACATGGTGGTTATCTCCAGTATTTTGGAGTGCGGTAATAGCCCGGTTTTGCCCCAAACGCCTAATGAATACTGCACGGTATGGCGTCTCGTCCCTGCCTTGCGGCACATATGGTCAATCTCATCATGAAGCCCGCTAACAATGACCGACAGCCCCAAATCGGCTTGCACTAAATCCTTAAGGAATTTAGCCACTTTATCGGCGCTATCAAAAACTATGTGCGCATTATGCGAATCCTCAATATTACCCACGTCGTCCATGAACTTCTGCCAGCCTAAGGTTAGAGTATTACCGATTTTGGAACAGCCGGCACCTACCGGGTCATACTTGAGACTAAGTTCCAGGAATTTCTTTAACTTCGGACTGGCATTCTGGTCATTGACTCCTTTGGCTCTCCTCATCTGGACAACCCAATCGCCTCTGAGACTTTCAATAGTGCCCTGTCTATGGTTGGTATGCGTCATCTTCTTTCTCCATCAAATTTTAGCCAGGGGACGGCCAAGACCAATGTTATTCTTGCCATTAGGCCTAATTTCGAAACCAGCACCGCGAACGGCATCCTCAGCCAGACAGGTACCATCCGGTTCAAGCAGAGAACACATATTCATACTCAAGACGGTGTCTACCTGTCGGGACACTTCCTGGAGAGCTTTCAGCACCGGGGCTACTTTATCAATGGTAACGCTGAACTCAACTATGGCCGAGAGTACTTTTTCATTGAGGACTTCTTCCTTCAGCTTTCCCGTCGCCACATCGGCAATGAGCGCATAGGTGGGATTACTCTTCTCGAAAACAACTCCGAAAGGCACCAGAGCCTTGAGCACTTTTTCCACATCCCGGAAACGGGTCCCAGTGCCCGGGCGCCCCAGTTCAGCAGCGATGCCAATTTTTCCTCTGGGGTAGCGACCAGTAACGTCGTTGGTTTTCATCTCATCCGTACCCCGTCCTCTTATACCGGTAAGCGGATGAGGTACGGACGCATCACTGAACTCTGCTCGCAGTCTTCTCTGCCAGTTAAGCTCTGGCTGCCAGATGGCCTCGCAAGGGCAAACTTCAGCTTTTAAGCAGCAACCACATTCCACACACTCATCTTCATCAATAAACACTTCGCCATTTTCTGGATTCTCTTTAATGGCTTCCATGGGACAATAGTCTATACATTCCAAGCAAGCTATGCATTTGTCCTGGTCGATTTTCATGGTGCTCCTATCTTTTCCCTATTATAATGTATCATACAATAGGCCTGTGCCATCAGGAAAGCCCTGCCCATTGATTTTGGCGGGCAATTGCGGTATAAAGAAGAGCCATATCTCAAGTACAGGGGTGAGCCGCCAGAGAAATTTTCAGTACGGAGGAAGTCATGAAAATAGTGAAACCAACTGAGACGAAAGCAGCAGAAGCCACCAGCAAAATGTTTGAGGGTAAAGTTTACCGGCTACCGCTCATCGATGATAAGATTGCCCAAGAAATACGCGTAACCATGATAACGTTTAATCCTGGGGCCCGTAATATATTTCACTCACACACCGGTGAACAGGTACTTTATGTGACTGAGGGAAAAGGCATAGTGGCCGACGAGAACGAAGAATGTATAGTGACGCCAGGTACAGCGATTTACATTCCTGCGGGAGAACGCCACTGGCACGGAGCTACCGAGGACGCACCATTCTCCCACCTGTCAATCCTCAGGCCCGGCGAGACAAAGTTTTAATCAGGCAGGTCGCTATCTATTCGAGTTCCATTATCTTTTCCGCAATCACCTGAGCGGCGATACCACAGACCTTGGGGCAACCGGTCTCATTGTGACCGCCGGCATCCAGAAAGGCCTGGCGCTCTTTGTCATCGGATAAATCGAACGATCTTCCATACACTCTTTCTTGAATATGCCGGCAAAGTGTGCTCTCCGGCTCCTTTTGAAAGCCAAACTGGGCCTTTAATTCTTTCATAAATTTATCACGTACTTCGTCGGCGAGAGTCATCGCTCCTTGATAAGCGTCAAAATCTTCCATCTTCTCCCGGCCAGCGACCAGGCCAAGGGCGAGAAGAGCACCAATTATGGCACCGCAGGTCTCTCCTTTACGGGCAACACCGCCAGAGAGCACTGTAGCCGCTTTAAATGAATCTATGTTACCGATGCCGAACTCCTCTTGAATGGCCCCCAAGACGCTTTGCGAACAGCCAGAAAGAAAGTCATTCTCCAGTGCCTTTCTCTTGACTTTCTCTACACGCTCCGCATTAATCACTATGGTACCTCCTTTGTAGTGCAATGAAATATTTCCAAATTCCCGGTAAGCCTCAGCACCAATTTACTCAGACAATCCATTCTTGTCAAGCTGCCTGACAATAACCGAACTTTGCAAAATGGTAAATTTGAATTCAAAGTATTGACAATTATGAAATGAGCTAGTACTATAATAGCATTTACGAATATGAAACACTTCTGAAAGGAACTTGCCATAGTTAGGATGTGGCGCTATTTAGAGGCACCAGTGACCGTTTTAATACCTGAGATGCGGTTGGCTGGTGCCTATCTCATCTAGTCACTTTTTTAATTTTAGTACAGGAGGTGATCAATTTCATAGCAACATATTAAAAAACGAGGTATTCGAATTCAGAGGAGGATATCATGAACAAAAAACTAATACTAACTTTGGTATTAGTCGTAGTTCTAATTAGCAGTATTGCGGCTGCTTGTGCGAAACCAGCTCCTGCCCCAGCCCCTGCTCCAGCACCAGCTCCCACTCCAGCACCAGCCCCAGCTCCGGCTCCAGCACCAGCCCCAGCTCCGGCTCCAGCACCAGCACCGGCCCCGGCACCAGCTCCAGCACCAGCCCAACCAGCAGAGGTATATAGATTTGTGGGGCAAGTCGGCAGTATGCTCGTAGACCCCAAGAACCAGGAGTGGATGGAGGTACTGGATGAAATGGAACTTGCCAGCGGTGGGCGACTGGAGATTGACTGGTATGGCGCTGGCGACATTGTGGAACAGCAAATGGAGTTTGAGACGGTGAACCAGGGTGCTCTTGACCTTGCCCTGACACCCGCGGCACACTGGAAGAAATTCATACCTGGCCCCGCCCCTATGATGTCTTACGTCTCCGGCGGATTGACCGGCGTTGAGTTCCATGCCTGGCTGATGTATGGAGGTGGCGCCGAGCTAATGGATGAGATGCTCAAGGACTTTAACGTGCACGCGATACCCTATGGCGGGTATATCACCACTCCGGAGACGTGGCTGCACTCCGAAAGGGAATTAAAAACTCCGGAAGACCTCGAGGGATTGAAATTCCGGGGTTCAGGTGATGGTGGTGAGATTTTGAGCAGAATGGGGGCTTCGGCGAGTTTCTTCCCCTCCTCGGAAGTCTATGAGTCAATGCAACGGGGAGTAATTGATGCCTTTGAGGTGTCCACTCCGGCCTCTGACTGGGCACGTGGCTTGCAGGAAGTAGGTCAGTACGTTTACCTCTCACCATCGCGTCAGCCCATGGAGTATATGCAGTTCCTCGTCTATGAAGAGCGCTGGGCGGAGCTGCCAGACGACCTCAAACAACTAATGACATCGTTCGCGCAGGGGGCGATGATGAGGGTCTACTATCTCTACGCCGTCGAAGATGTTAAGGCCGTGCAGAATTTCATCGACTACGGCAACACGGTGGAATTAGTCTCCGACGAGATAGAAGAAGCCTATTCCAAGGAAGCGCGTGCCTTCTACGCCGAGAAAAGCGCCGCCGACCCCTTCATTGACAAGTTATACAGTTCAATGATGGAATTCAAAGACATGATAGAGAGAGGCTTCGCGCGCCTGTAGCGCTTTTCAAAAGCCTGATAAAGAAACACTCGACTCTGCCCCCCCGCCCGGCAGCATCAGCCCGGGCGGGGGGCAAAGAAAAATTTAACGGAAGACACTGAAGGTCATTGAGAAAAGTACTCAAAGTTGTTGATGCCATTAGTGACTACAGCGGAAGGGCATTCGCCTGGCTGGCGTTAGCCCTCGTCCTGGTACTTGTCTTTGAAGTGGTAGCCAGGTGGGGCTTTAACCGGCCGACTGTATGGGCCCATCTGACCAGCCAGATGATGGGCGGAACCCTCGTCGTCATGGGTCTGGCCTATGCCCATGTCCACCGCAAGCACCTCAGAATTGATATTATTTACCGGACATTTTCCCCCAGAGTAAAGGTAATTCTTGACGTCTGCTTTTTCCTGGTTTTCATGGTCCCGGTGCTTTATGTATTTGTGCTGAATTCTGCGGAGTGGGCGGTGCAATCCTGGGTTATGGGTGAGGTGAGAGATGAGAGCTGGTGGTACCCCCCGGCAGCTCCCTTCAGAACCGTTTACCTGTTAGGCTGGTGCACTTTCACCCTTCAATGTCTGGCGCGATTCTTTCGTGATTTTTACTTTGCGGTGAGGAATAAGCCTTATGATTGACCTGAGTCCAGAGGTTATCACCATAATAATGCTCGGCGGTATCTTGTTCGGCGTGCTCACCGGGTACTACATCGCGGCCGTCATCGGTGCCGTGGCGGTACTGGTCGGGTTTGCCACCGCTGGCCCGGCTATAACTGGCGACGTACTTTATCTGCGTATGTATGATTTCTCGCAGAAGTACAGCTTTCTGGCACTGCCCCTTTTCATTTTTATGGGACTGTGGTTGGAACGCGCCGGGACGGTGGAAGACATGTATCAAGCCATGTATATATGGCTGGGTGGCTACCGGGGTGGCCTGGCGGTAACCACGGTGCTGGTCGGCACTATCCTGGCTGCCTGTGTTGGGGTAATCGCTGCTTCTACCACCATGTTAGCCCTGGTGGCTCTCCCGTCAATGATAAGGCGGGGTTATAACAAAAGTTTGGCTGCGGGCACCACGGCGGTCAGCGGCACTCTGGGTATTCTCATCCCGCCGAGTATCATGCTGGTGGTTTTTGGTCCCCTGGCGGAACTATCCGTAGGAAAGCTCTTTTTTGGTGCCTTTATCCCCGGCTTCATGCTTGCTGGCCTGTATATTACCTACATCACCGTTAGGTCTTTCTTGCAACCAAATCTGGCGCCGGTGGTTCCTGCCGAAGAGAGGGCAATCTCCTTCGGAAAGAAAACGAAAGTGCTCTTTGTCTCGCTGGTACCGCCCGCATTTATTATCCTCTCCGTGCTGGGGGTTATCTTTTTCGGTATCGCCCCTCCCACCGAGGCAGCTGCCACCGGAGCTTTCGCTTCAATGCTTCTGGTCATAGCCCGCCGCAACTTTAGCTTCCGGCTGCTGAAAGAGACCTGTTACGAGACGATAAAGCTTTTCACCTATGTCTTTTTCATCGCCGGCATATCTTTCGCTTACGTAGGCATATTTCTCCACCTGGGCTGCGGCAAAGTGATTGCGGCACTGCTTCTGGCGGCCCCGGGCGGGTCATGGGGTGCCTTTGCCGTTGTCATGCTCATTGTCTTTATCCTGGGATTTTTCGTTGAGTGGCTGGGTATCCTTGCCATCATGGTGCCGATAGTGTTCCCCATCGTGCCGGCTCTCGGGTTCGACCCCATCTGGTTTGCCATAATGATAGCCATCAACCTTCAGATGGGATTCAATACTCCCCCCTTCGCCCCTGCCATATACTTTACCGTCGGCGCGGCGGCACCGGAACTGAAAATAACCATGGCGGACGTCATCAAGGGGGTAATTCCGTTTATCCCTCTGATAATGATAGGGCTTGCCCTCTGCTCGTTTTTCCCACAGCTGGTCCTCTGGCTACCCAGTATGATGATAAAGTAGCGAGGGCACAAAAGGGGTTATTTCAAAGTCGCTCTGTCTTTATGGGCTCTCATATCAGGCAGGTAGTATAACTACAATCGTGTTCGGTTAAAGGTCAATTTATCTAAACGTTTACCTGAGATTTACTGATTTGAAAGCAGGCTCGTGGTATCACACCTGCATTAATTGGAATCGAAAACTAACCAAAGGAGGGTATATATGCTTTATCTCGAGGCATCCCTGAAAGTCGTGCCCGGCAAGATGAAGGAGCTAATGGAGGTGTTCGAAAAAGAGTATCTGCCGTTATCCAATAAGTTTGGCAGAAAGCTAGCGGCGCAGTGGACGACATCAATCGGCACGCTGGATGAAGTTGTTGACCTCTGGGCCTATGAAGACCTTACCCACATGCAGCGCTTCAACGAAGCGAGAGCCAAGAGCCCCGAATTCGCCAAGGCCTCCGAACATCTGCGTGCGCTCATTGCCTACGAAGAGGTCAGGCTTATGGTTCCGACGCCGCTTTCTGAAATGAAATAGAAACGACCAACCAACATACTCTGCAAATTTGCCGAGGAAACCAGACCCCCTCAAGGGTAAAATCTCACGGGAAATTGAGCCGATTTTCCTCATCTTGCCCGAAGCACTGGCGGTAAGCTGGGACTGACCTTCCCCAGCGACAATCAATCCAGTGTGACTTGAGCAAAGGAGGGTAAACATTGATGGATTTAACTGCCTTCCCCGTTATTGACCACCACTGCCATCCCTATGACCCGGCCAAAGCTGTCCTGGAACCAGGGCTTTTAGCCCGCGAGTTCCACCATGGAATGTGCGACATCCCCACCCCGAAAGTCCCCAATGCACGATTCTGGGGCACAACTGAAGAACTCCGTTACCACTTCCGCCACATGGGGGTCGTTAACACCCTAGTGTGTCAGTTAGCCAGGGTTCTTGACTGTCCGGCTGAGCTGGATGCGGTAGCACAGGAACGCAATCGCCGTGCTTCAGATGACTTTGCCACGTATGTCCGGTTATTGTACGAAGATGCGAAAATTGTGGGCACGGTCCTGGACTCAGGTCTCCCCAAAAATGACCCCTTGCTAGACCTGATACCTGGCACTAAATTGAGATTATTCCAGTTTGAACCACCCCTGCAAAAACTGCTGCCCGAGGCCGAATCCTATCAGGAATTGCTACGTGACTTCCAGGCAAGCCTGGAACGGTCAATAAAAGAAGACGGTTTCATCGGGGTGAAAGTCCACCTGGCCGAGCAGGTCGGTTTCGGCACAATGCCTGTCTGGGAAGATGAGGCGTTGTCGATTTTCCCCCGGGCAAAAGCCGGCAACGCTGCTGCTTATAAAAAATTATATACCGCCATCTTCACGGCAACGCTGCTCCAGTGCCAGGAACTGGGAGTGCCGGTTCATCTCCACAGCGGTTTCACCGGCGGCATGTGGCAGGGCCCCATATATGACTCAAACCCATTCTTACTGGCCCCCTTTTTACGCCACCAGGAGTTTTTGAAGACTAAAGTTATACTGCTCCACGCGGGGTATCCCTGGACAAAGCAGGCCGGGCAGATGGCGCACACTTTTCCCCACCTCTGGGTAGACATGAGCCAGGTCACACCCTGGGCCTCGCTGCGCATTGCTGAGTGCTATCGAGACGTGATGGCCTGGGCACCACTTTCCAAGATTGTCATCGGCAGCGGGGGCCATGGCAGCCCGGAAATCGCGTGGCTGGCGGCCCTGACGGCCAAAGCGGCTCTGACCGAGGTCCTGGGAGATGCCATAAGGCTGGGCCTGATGACGGAAGCGTATGCCGAAACAGTAGCTCGCATGATTCTGCACGATAATGCGGCCCGCCTGTACGGGCTGGATAATGAACCTAAGATTCAGTAATTTAGATTTCGCCATGGATAGTTCCAGGCTGCCCTACCCCACGAAAGGCCTTATGATTTTAAAGCCTGGAGAAAGGAGACACCCGGTGAGAGCAAAGAAGCGAGCAAGTGGTTTCCTTACCTTGGAGAAAAAGGTCATAAAGAAAGGACTGTGTACCGCCTGCGGTACTTGCGTCGGTGTCTGCCCGCAGGGCCTGTTGGACATTGGCTGGGTAGATGGAGATGCCGAGCCCTATCTGGCCAAACCGCCCTGTCCAGAGTGCGGCATCTGTGTCGAGGTATGTCCGGGGAAGGATATCCCGTTACTGCAACTTGAAGATATGGTGTTTGGCAAGAAGAGGGACCCGGAACGGGACAAGGTGGGTGTATATGAGACGGCTTTTTCCGTACAAGCCGTGGATGTCAACGTTCGTCAAAGTGGCGCCGCTGGCGGGGCCGCCACGGCTTTACTCGCCTATGCTCTGGATAAGGGGGTAATCGATGCCGCCATTGTGGCTGGTTTCAATGAAGAGAAGCCATACCAACCGGAAGGTAAAATAGTTACCGAAAGCAAGGAACTGACAAAACACGCCCGGAGCAAATACGGGGGCAATCCTCCCGTTAATGCCCTTTTGTCCAAAGCTATCCTGGAAAAGGGGTTCTCCAAACTGGGCATCATAGGTTGCCCGTGCCATGTCCACGGCATAAGAAAAATACAATTTTCCCAGCAGCCCAAGAGGATTGCGCGCAGCATAAAACTGGTGCTGGGCTTGTTCTGCGGCACCCAGTTTTACTTCGAAGGAACGAGGCATATCCTCGGGGAATTATGCGGCATTGACTCTCTTGACGATATAGCAATGATTGACTATAGATGGGGGGACTGGCCCGGTCGTTTTTACGTGAAAACCAAGACCGGAAGGGAAGTGCTGGTCGACAGGCACGAATATGTGTATCATAATTTCCTGCCTTACTGGCAGAGGGACAGATGTACCATGTGCATCGACCACACTGCCGAGCTGGCAGATATTGCTATCGGTGATTTCTGGGTGCCTGGTGCCAAAGCCGGTGACCCTGGTTGGAGTTTGGTTATGGCCAGAAATGAGCTTGGCATGCAGCTCCTGAAGCAAGCGGCCGCAGAAGGCTATATCGTCAAACATGCCTTTGATATGAGTGGACAGGCACCGTCAGGGGCGGAATTAAAAAAACATCGTTCTCCCTTTGTGCTCGAACGAAGAAAAAGATACGGTATCCCTGTGCCAGACTACGGCTTTACTTTAGGCCACGAACCAGGAGAACGCAGACCCATCCACCGTGCACCAGGTTTCAGTGAGCTGGTGGTTGAACCAGAAAAGGAACACTGAGTCGAATTATACAATATTTTATTTGCGAGGCGCCGCCGCACCGGAGCCGGGCATAGAGTACGGGCACATTATAAAAGGGGGATATCCTTTTATCACCATCGTGCTTGTGGTGATTACTCTCTGCTTTGTCAAGGCAGCAAAGTGCATTATTAAGGCTGAGGGCTGTGGTTCGAGACTACAATGGCCTACTTTCATTTCTCCTAACCGCTCTTCTTTTCCCCCCATCCTCTCCCCACTTTTAAACGACATTGCGTCTCCCAGAATATATTTCACACTTAAACATGGATGGGCGGAACGGTTAGTTTGAGTTCAAGATATTGATTGAGAAATAGCGGAAAGAGTATAATCAGGTACGACCGCACAACTCATTTGGCTATTATCCACCTGCTCCAGAGGCCACCGGGCAAGCAGCTCCAACTTAAAAAGCGGAGCATTTAATATAGGCAGGCCAGGTACAGGACTTCAACATGTACCTGAAATGAGAACCTTAACTAAGGAGGGATAATGGAATTTAAAGACACGGTGGTTGTGGTTGCGGGAGGGGCGGGTGGCATCGGTGAAAAAATTGCTCAGGGCTTTGCGCGAGAAGGTGGCCTAACGATTATTCTGGACAGCGCCGAGGAAAAAGCACAAAAAGTAGTCCAGGAGATAGAATCGAGTGGAGGCAAGGCTTTGGCGGTAGTCGTTGATGCCACCAAAGAAGATAAAGTTAAAGAGGCTATCGCTAGAGTTGCGGGGGAGTTTGGTAGAATAGACGTGCTGGTGAACAGCATTGGCATGAACAAGCCCATGCCATTCCTGGAAACCCCGGAGTCTCTATGGTACCAAATCGTGGAACTTAACTTGATGGTAACGGTGCGCCTTTGCAAAGCAGTTTTACCATACATGATAAAACAGAATTTCGGCAGAATTATTAATTTATCCTCCCAGCAAGGCAGGAGGGCAGCACCCACCGCGATGCCTTATGCCGCATCCAAGGCAGGAGTAATTTCAGTGACCAAATCACTGGCGACGGCGGTTGCTCAGTATAACATAAGGGTCAACGCGGTCTGTCCGGGGTTTGTTAACGCCGGCATAACAAAAGGGCTTCTGAAGGACAGTCCTCAATATGTTGAGGATTTGCTACAGCAAACACCGATGCGGAGAATGTGCCAGCCTGAGGAAGTAGCCTCGGTGGTGGTGTTCTTAGCTTCCGAGGCATCATCTTATATAACCGGGCAGAGCCTGAGCATAGACGGCGGCACGGTAATGCTTTAACATCCAGGACACGAGTTAATAGGACACTTTCGGGTTTACTACAATTAGCCGCGTGTGTCATATAGTCTCAGACAACCCCGCACCCTCCCCACTTCAAAACGACACTGTTCTAACCGGAATATATTTATAGTTTAAACGTAGAGCATTGACAGCTAGCCGGAATGAAACTAACATGGCAAGTGCAGTTAGCATTGAAAATTAGCGATGAAAAGTCTTGAACAACAATGGTTAGAAGAAGACGGTGAAAAGTTACTTAAACATATCGGGATACAAAAGAAGCATAAAATGCTAGATTTTGGCTGCGGTAAGGGCAATTATGCAATTCCCGCTGCCAAGGTAGTCGGAAAAGAGGGCTTGGTATATGCCACGGACAAAGATAAAAAAGCCCTCGGCAAATTAGTGCGTAGGGCCAAAGCATCGGGCTTGAAAAACATCATAAGACTGGATGCTATCAAAAAAGCTAGAATCGAACTAGATGATAAATGCCTCGACGTTGTCCTGCTATATGATGTATTACACTACTACTATTATCCTCAGGCCGACGACAGAAGGCAATTGCTGGGAGAAGTCCACCGAGTTTTAAAACCAAATGGTTTTCTTTCATTCTTCCCGACGCACCTAGAATCATATATGAAACCGCGATTAGAGGACGTCAAAACAGAGATAAGCGAAGCAGGTTTCTATCCAGAAAGCGAGTACTCTGAGCTGACCATGATTCATGATAATAATCTCGAGAAGGGTCGCATAATCAATTATCGGAAGCTGAGCACTTAGAGAGCCCCGCCGATAATTATATTTATCCCTATCCACCCCCCACTTTCAAGCCACTTCACGTCTCCCCAAATAATTCCTCTTTTAAAATAAATGCGGAGAGGGATTTAAGTGCTTTTGTATCCTGATACAGGTATCTACATAGCATATGCTAAGTCAGACGTAGAATATATGTAACCAGGTTAATTCACCAAATTTTGCTCCGCGAATCACCTTTTTGTCCCATTCGTCATACAAATGTAACAGGCTGTAATCTTTTATTCATATCCAATCACTATTTTTTAACCATTTTGTAACCGCTCGCTGTTATATTAGGTATTGAAAATTATTTTATGTTCGGGGGAAGAGGACTTAAGCGAGGGTGAGATGTTCAGTTGGATTGTTGACCTGCTCAAGTGTCTCATCTGTGGTCATCGCTTTGAAAGCTGGGGCAACTACCATTACTGCCAGCGCTGCGGCCATCTGGAAGTGAATACCGACCTTTTGCCACAGACAGGGGGTGAAGGCAAATGATTTTCAGTCAGCACGTCCAAGTTGAACCATACCGAACCCAGGCAATCCCGAAAGAGCATAGGAAAAATAAAGTGCTCAAGTTAATACCATGCCCTAACTGTGGTAGAAAAAGACTATACAAAGATGGGCATTATATTGAGTGCCAGCATTGTGATTACTGGCAAATTCTTCCCCCGGGACAGGATTTTTAAAATTCGCCAAATTACTCTATTCACATCAGGCTATTTAACTGATAAGGCACGCCTTTCCTCAATAGTCGTTCCTTTTTAATGCCTCGCATCTTGCGCTACATATCCCTCTCTGCAACACGGATAACGGCACGTCTCGCTAAATTTCATGTTATTATTGCTCAAAGTCTTGACAAATGTGGTATTCAGTATTAATATACGCCAAAATATCTAATAAGGTATTAACATGCACCCCAAATACCATATGGGACAAAAAGTAATAATAAAACCGCCTGCTTCCCAATCTCCAAACCCGCGGGACTCGACTCTGGATAAATACGCAGGACAAGTCGGCACAATTATCGATTACCACTGGATAAGTCCACGTCTTAGCGAGGTATTCTATATTTATAGAGTAAAAATGGAATCAAATGATAACGAAATCGTGGTACATGAAGATGAAATAGAAAAGCGTACTAACCTGTCTTTAAAAGGTAGTTAGAGTTTACCAAGACCATCCCATTACTGATTGAGAAACCAAAAAATATGTCACATATCCACGAACTCCTCTTAAGAGTAAGAGAGGCCGACGAAGCTGACTATGGGAAGTCAGTTATCCGACTCCATGAAACCGCCAAACCGAAGGACATCAGGTGGGGCGACTACATAAATATCTCCCTGGATAAAAAGAACTGGATAACCTGCAAACTGGAACCATCCGGTGACATAGGCGCTGGCAAAATATATATCGGCATTCATCAACGGGGACTGCTAAACAAGGATACACTGGGTGTCCAGATAGCCCGATTGGGAGTACCCTGTAGTTTTTATGTAAGAAAGGCATCTCCCTGGAGAGCACCTATCTCTATTATTGGAGTGATAATTATAATCGCCATTACTTTTCTTATTTACTTTCTGACGCGTTAGCTTTCTGCACACTTCCCATTTGTAGTAAAATACTCATATGAACATGAGTAGGCAGGAAAAACCCAAAACTGGCGCCACTGAGTATACCGTGGAATGTATACTTTGTCATAGAAGATTCGTTATCCCGACAAATAAAGGCCCGGTTGTGCCCTTCCACCTCGGCCCAAAGGGCTTCCGCTGCCCTGGTGCCAACCACCCTGGTAGAATAGTCAAGAATGCCATCTGAGAGGGGTATCCCGCCTCCACCTTTATTCTGAATATTGGCACGCGGTGCTTCGCTATCTCGTTTCCTCCCCTACCTGATTGCGGGTAAACATATCATACGCTCTCTTTCCCGTCAGTTCTTCCCGGCTGATTATAGATTCTTGGTTTAATTCGTTGTATATTATTACTGATTGTCTCCGTTAGAAGGGCAATCAGTTCAATGCAAGGAGGGTTAATCGGTGATTATCGCGCGTTTTCAGTGGCAGGGGAAGGTACACTGGGGTATCGTTGAAGGTGAAACGATATTCAACTTGAAGGGCGACCTTTATGGAGACTTCGCCAAGGGGGGAAAGCTGTGCTCTCTAAAAGAAGTCAAGCTTCTGGCCCCGGCGGAGCCCGGCATAACGATTGCCTGCGGTATGAATTACATAGACCATATCAAGGAGATGGGATGGGAGGCCCCAAAAGAGCCAGCGCTGTTTTTCAAACCATTGAACACTATAGTTGGCCCGGAAGATAACGTAATCTACCCCCAACTGTCCCAGGACTTGCGCTACGAGGGGGAGCTGTGCTGCGTCATAAAGCGCCGGGCGAAAGATGTGGCAGAAGAGAAAGCGCTGGACTACGTCCTCGGCTACACCTGTGGCAACGATATGACCGCCACCGACCTTTTCCAAAAGGACGGGCGGCTGACCAGAGCCAAAGCCTTTGACACGTCTGGACCGATGGGCCCATTTCTGGTTACCGGTCTTGACCCTCATAACCTGAAAATAAGAAGCCGACTCAATAACAAAGCCCAGCAGGACAGCAATACCGGCCTTACGATTTTCGGAGTTGAGAAGTTAATCAGCTACATATCGGCTTTTCTGACCCTGCAACCTGGAGACGTAGTCTGGACAGGAACGCCCAGAGGAGGCGCCTGCCCGGTAAAGGTTGGCGACATCACCGAAGTTGAAATAGAAGGCATTGGCGTATTAAGAAACAAGATAGTGGCCGCGAAATGAACCGGCATTGACTGGCTGCCTACTTCCCGGGCCTCAATTCCGCCTCTAATTTTTTACGAAGCTTAAAAGAGAATTGATTGCTATCTAACTCCAAATCGTCATAGGTGACAAAGGAATCTTTGGCGACCGGGCGGATGATTTTCACCCCGCGGCTCAAACCAATGGGTAGATATTTATGGGAAATGCTGTCGTCAGACCTGACCAGACGACCAAATACGGTATAGCCACCCTCTCCATCCAGGGTGTCTCCCACCTTCAGCTCTTTCTTCGCCACCGACGCCACATCAGCAATGAAATGATTAGGCGAACCGGTAGCTTCCCCACGAAGTGCCACTGAAGCCACACTCACACCAAGTTCCAGTCCGGTTAGATGGAATGGCCGGTATACTGCCAGGTACTGGCCCGAGGCATCTCTGAGAAAACCATGGGTGGAAAAAAACCGCCGCATGTAATCGGTTACCACCTGGAATACAATATAAATACCCCAGCGCAGATGGTTTTTTACCGGCGTTTCATCTCTGTTTTCACTGGCGATAGCTTCCACGGTGCCGCCGTGCTCAAGCATTCCTCCCGCCGTCTTGGGCTTGAGTACATTGGGGAGGTCATCCGCACCAACGGGAATAAATTGCAGTCCGCCTGGTTGTGGCACCAGACCGGAGGCATTGGCCACGGCACACATTTCAATGGCGGACTTGGTACCGTCCAGAAACGAATTGTACATTTTAGGATTGTAATTACCGGAGGCCAGTTGTTCCTCGGATAAACCAAAATATTCCCAGACCGTGGCCGGAGTCGAGTAATGGTATTTGGGCTGGTATCGAGTCCCTTTACCGGCACAGACAACTTCAACACCAATAGTCCTGGCCCAATCAATTAACTCGCAAATTATCGCCGGCTGGTCTCCATAAGCCAGCGAGTAAACGACCCCTTTTTCGGCGGCTTTTCTCTTAAGCGCCAGCCCCAGCAGCGCGTCCGTTTCCACATTTACCATGACCACATGTTTGCCGGCCCCCAAAGCGGTCCAGGCGTGATGAGTCCCCGCCTCAGTGACCCCGGTAGCCTCGACAACTACATCCAAATCTGCCTGTACCAACTGGTCGGCATCACCGGTCAGCACCATCTTCTTTCCCGCGGCACCATCATTAATCCTAGACGCAGAGTCCCCGGATACGATGGCTTCTTCAGGCCAGCCAGCTCCAATGCAGACTTTTCTTGCCTTTTCCAGGTCCAGCTCGGCAATGGCTACAATCTGCATTCCCGGGGTTATCCTGGCCTGGGCCAGAAACGCCGAGCTGAACATACCCGCCCCAATTACGCCGATTCTGATGGGTTTTTGGCCTGCTTCTCTTTGCTGAAGGGTGGAGTATAAGCCCATTTTTTACCTCCTCATAATTTCTGAGCCGCCGTTGCGCTCTTCGTTACGCCAGATTAATGTTATCATTTCGACGCGATAACTCCAAATCTTGCCGATTAACGCGGCCCGGTATTAGGCCGTTTTGGCTATTGACAATCAGCGTTAAGGGCCTTAATATTACCACACCGATGGCTAAAAAAATTGCTGAGCTAGGAGGGCCGGTGAAATGAAAAAAATCACCATAATATCAATATTGCTGTTTATGGCAATTTTTAGTGTGCTTTCCTGTGGGCCAACCGTGCCGCAAGAAGAGTATGACAGAGTGAACAGTGAACGGCTTGCCATTCAGAACAAAGTGGCGGCACTACAGAGCAAACTGACTGAAGCTGAGTCACTGCAAGCCGAGTATGAAGACCTGACCAAACAATTTGAGGCGGTAAAGAGCGAATTCGAGGCCCTGCAAGCCGAGTATGAAGAACGGAATGCCGAATACGAAGCGCTGGTTGAACAGTCTGCGGCGGCCAATGACGCATTTGAGGCCCTGCAGGCCGAGCATGAAGAACTTAGTGCCGAATATGAAGCGCTGGATGAGCAATTTGCCGAGCTTAGTGAACAGTATGAAACCATTATGGGAGGAGGTGCCGAAATCACGGCGCCGGCTGTTGAGCAGGCGGTTTTCAATCTGGTCAACCAGGAAAGAATTGCCAACGGGCTGGATGAAGTAACGTGGGGGGAGAACATCTACAAATGGGCAATCGCCAACAGCCGCAGCATGGCAACAAACAAGCGCCTTGAATACACGGGATATATCGGCTGGCAGGAAGTCTTCTGGGCTACAGGATACGGCACGGCAGATAAAATAGCCCGCGCCGCCCTGACAATCTGGCAAAATCACCAGCTATACGAACGAAATTTGCTAAACGTAGGCGCCGACTATGGTGCGGTAGGAGTACATAAAGCGGGAGAGATATTCTATATTACCTATGTAGCCGATTATTTTAAATAAAGCAAAGTCCGGTATAAGCGAGGCGCGCTTACGCTGATTGCTTGAATATAATGGGCAAATAGGCCATACCGGCTACAACCAGGCAGAAAAACGACGATAAATAGAACACGGTCGCTATCCCGAAATTATCCGCCATAGAACCGGAGACAAAGGGGCCCAGAAACATGCCCACCGCATAAACAGCCTGGTAAATCCCCATAGCGGTTGCCCGCTGTTGTGGGTCCACAGCCTGTATACTCAAGGACATCAGTATCGTACTGAGTATGCCCCTGCCCAGTCCATAGATGACCATGAGTCCCTTCAGAAGACTTACCTGATGGAGCAAAGGGGTAATAGATATTGCGCTACCCATCAGAATAGCCCCAAGCAGTATGGTAAACGAATTACCACGTCTTTTCACCAGCGGTATAACCGTCAATGCCGCAACGGCAGATGCGCCCAGTGCCAACATGGTAATGATGCCCAGGTCCGCACTCGAAGCACCAATTTGAGCTCCATACACCGGTATAAACCCGAAGAGACCCGCCCAATTGGCAAACTGGGATAGTACCCCCATAAGTGAAACCACAAGCAGCAGTGGACGGCCGGCGACAAACAGAAAGCTCTGCCTTGAATCCTGCTTCATCGGTCGTATCGCTGGCTCCCGAGTAGGCAGCAGAGCGGCTATAGCCACCACGCCAAGTAAAGCTGCGCCGAAAAATGTATACTTGTAGCCACCGGCCTCAGCGATTAGCCCGCCACAATAAGTCGTTATTACCAGAGCCGCGCCCTGTATAAAATTGATTATGCCAATCGCTCTCTTCATGCCTTCTATCGGGTAGTAGGCGGCAAAATAGACGGTGAAGGTAACCCACATCGCGGCGCCGATTCCGGTTACACCTCGAGCCAGGAAAAGAAGTATGGCACTGGGTGCCAGTCCCATGCCCAGGGCACCTAAAGAGTTCATCAACAAGCCACCAGCAATTAAAAACTTGCGTCGGCTGATGGCATCAAACAATATGCCCACGGGTATCCGGAAAAGCATCTGCGGTATGGCGTATGCGGAAACAATGGCGCCGACCATGGTCAGGCTGGCCCCGATTGATTGAGCGTATACCGGCAGAATAGGCATGTAGAGGTAAAGCGAGGCCCAGAAAAAGAAGGTGACGATACTGAACAAGATAATGTATTTTCTGTCCGATGGTTGTGAAACGTCTGAAACTGATTTACGCGAGAACAAAATCTACTACCTGCGCATGAACTGTTGCTGAATGATTTTATATTATAACACGTACGAGTTAATGGTGCGCCACTACGAACATAGAATCTGAACGCAGTCATGCACTTTGTTAGTTCATGTGATAAAAGTCCTATTAACCATTACCTACAAACTATTATGATAAATAACGACGACAAAGACACAGAAAGGTTTAAGCAATGAATAAAAGCATTAAAACGGCAGTAATAATAGGTTCGATAGTGATAGCCATACTCGTTATCGCTCCTCTAGTGTATGGGCTATTCTCGGGATGGGATAATTGGGGATGTGGTTTCGCCTGGTCCGGAATGATGGGGCCAGGAATGATGACTGGATTTGGAGGTTCATGGACGATGGGCATTATATGGTTGGTGGCCGCAGGTCTTATTGTCTGGTTAATTGTATATCTGGCACGGGGTAAGCAAAATCAGGCCGATGTGAGCTCGGTATCGGCCCTGGAAATACTCAAGAAGAGATATGCCAGCGGCGAAGTCAGCAAAGAGGAATTCGAGGAAAAGCAAAAAGGCCTGAAATAATAAGGCGCTAGAGTCCGATTCTATCAGAAACTTCCCGCATGCCCATAATGACATCGTTAATCAGGTCGGGTAATGCCACCCCCATCATGGCCGCGCCCCTTTCAATTACAGAGCGATTAACACCAGCGGCAAATGACTTATCTTTCCATTTCTTCATCACGGATTTTACTTCCAAGTCGCTGACACTCCTTGATGGGCGGATGATGGCGGCCGCAGTAATCAGCCCGGTTAATTCTTCCGTGGCGTATAACACTTTTTCCAGGTTGGTCTGAGGCTCGATATCATTGCAGATGCCCCACCCGTGGGAGGCAACAGCGCGCACAAATTCTTCCGGCCAGCCCCTCTCTCGCAATATCTCCTGTGCTTTTAAGCAGTGCTGCTCCGGAAACATCTCGTAGTCCAGGTCGTGTACCAGGCCGATGATAGCCCACTTATTTTCATCCTCTCCCGTCTTCCGGGCCATGTAACGCATCACGCCCTCAACGGCATAAGAATGCTTCAGCAGGCTATCGCTCTTGACAAATTCATGCAGCAGCGACCGCGCTTCATCGTATGTAGGTACATGTTCCGACATTTTCCCGCTCCTTCTCGTTTGTTATCCCCCGGCCCCACAAACGCCACTTATCAAACGCATTCTAAAACAATAGCCGACTGGTTTCAATAAACCGGGGTTTTTTATATTAACGGGCTTATATGTTATCCTTTACATTAAAAAGGTAACGAGCCGTGAAATTCAGAGGTTATAGAAGGCAGAATGGCACCGTTGGCGTGCGGAATCACGTACTGATTTTCCCGACCACGGTCTGCGCTTCAACCGTGGCGCAGTCCATCAGCAACGAGGTGCCCGGTACGGTCAGCGTTACTCACCTGCACGGCTGTGGCCACCTCGGGGAGGAAAAGGAACACATAGTCAGGTCCATGGTGGGGTTTTGCACTAACCCCAATGTGGCCGGTGTTTTACTGGTCGGCCTCGGCTGCGAAACGCTGATCCCCGCACTTATTGCCGAACCGGTAGCCAGAGCCGGACAGAGACTTGAAACAATTAGCATTCAAGAGGCGGAAGGTACGACAAGTTGCATAACCAAAGGGAAAAGACTGGCCGAGCAGCTCCTTACTGAGGCCGTAAATGCCCAACCAGAGTTAGTGGATATTGGCGAACTGATTCTGGGCACCAACTGCGGCGGCTCTGATGCCGTTTCCGGGATAACGGCCAATCCCTCACTTGGCGTGACCTCTGATTTGTTGATAGCTGAAGGCGGCACCGTAATTATTTCCGAGATACCGGAAATGATTGGGTCGGAGCACATTCTGGCCAGACGGGCCGCCAATGAGGCAACCAGAAATCGCGTCCGGGAAATAATTTCGGCCACAGAAGAGCATATCCGGGCCATGGGCGTTGACGTGCGCGGCGATGAGCCGTCGCCGGGCAATATCGCTGGCGGCATAACCACACTGGAAGAAAAATCAGTGGGCGCCATCCTCAAAGGTGGCACCACACCTATTGTCCAGGTGGTCAAATATGCTGAGAAACCATCAAGAAAAGGTTTGATAATAATGGACGGTCCGGCCCATGATGTAGCCTGTAATAGCGGCTTGGCCGCGGCTGGAGCCCAGGTTATCGTCTTCACCACGGGCAGAGGGACACCTATCGGTTCACCCATTGCCCCGGTGATAAAGGTGGCGTCCAACACCAGGCTGTATAAAACGATGGCCGACAATATGGATATAAACGCGGGGACAATAATCGCGGGGGAAGAGTCAATTGTAAGCATCGGTGAGCAAATCTTGAGCGGGATTATAGATGTCGCCTCCGGCAAATTAACCAAAGCGGAAATTTTGGGCCACCGCGAATTTGCCATAAACACCATCATCCCCACCGTATAATTATCATTATCCCCTGCCCTACATTCAATACTAATCAACATCACTTCATACGAGATACATTTCTTCGCACTGATTAATATTGAATATCCAGCAGTTCTGTAGTATCATGCAAAATATTGGTTGTCCCGGGGGAATTGTCATCGTGAAATTTATTGACCTGACACTTACTATCAAAGAACACTGGCGCTGGTCAGCCAAGCTGAAGGCACACCGCACCTTTGATGATTACCACTTTCTGCTCCAATCCATCGATTTTAACCTCCACGGCTTTACCCACGTTGATGCGCCGCTGCATTTTCTGCCCGATGGTCCTTCCATAGAAAAGGTATCGCTGGATAAATTCATGGGTGAGGCGGCGGTAGTTGACCTTTCTCATCTGGGAGAAAACGGCGGCGTTACCGCAGAAGATTTGGCGGCAAAAGGCCAGCATATCAGGCCAGGTGATATTGTGCTGCTGCGCACCGACTGGCCGGTGAAATGCGACTATACGACTCGTGATTTCTGGGCCAAGGCCCCATACACGTCACGCGAAGCGTGTGAATGGCTGGTAGAGCGAAGGGTGAAAGCCGTTGGCTATGATTATCCGCCCGATTACGTTTTAAGGCAGAAACTGGCCGACCCGAATTACAAGGACACGCCCGAAGAAAACACCACCCATTACGTGTTTTTCAAGGAAGGCATCTTCGTCATAGAGTATTTATGCAATTTGCACCTCATCACCAGAGACCACATCCACTTTATGGCACTCCCGCTGCCCATCGAAGGTGCCGGCGGTTCCCCGGTCCGGGCTATCGCCATTGAGGACTAGTCACTACCAATGGCCGCTTTGACAGCTTACTTCTGCTGAGTGATAACACCATAAATTTCTGGCCGTCGGTCGCTTATATTATCTATCTCCCATTCGCCGGGGATGAACACCCGATGTTTCTGTCGCGCCGCCTCCAGGCTCACCCCACCATATATGATTTCCTCTCTGTCCGCGCTGGCAAGGCTGAGAACTTCCCCGGCCGCATTCACGATGTTGCTCATCCCGGCAAAGCTGAAGCCCCTCTCTGTACCCACACGGTCGCTCGATACCAGGTTTACTTTGTTCTCAATAGCTCTTGCCCTGATGACGCAATTGAGCGGTTCTCCGCGACCCTGAGGGAAATTGGTGGACAGGACGATAATATCGGCACCGAGCAGGGCCATAACCCGGGCGCTTTCCGGGAAAAGTACGTCGTAACAGATGTGCAGCCCGATGTTGCCTATGGGGGTTGAATGTACCGGGAAAAGCCGGTTGCCTTTGTCAACGAAGCGGTCCACACCCAGGAAAGGAAGGTGATTCTTCCTGTATCCGGCGATGAACCCCTCCGGCCCGACAAAAGACAGGGCGTTAAAGAGTTTGTCGCCTTCCTTTTCCAGGAGCCCGAAAACAATATGGATGCCAAGCTCCCGGGATACTGACCACAGTTCCTCGGTGCTTGGCCCGGGTATGGTCTCCGCATAGGGCAACGCCTCTTCACGACTGGAAAAGACGTAGCCGGTAAGGCTGCACTCCGGAAACACCACGAGGTCTACCTGATGGCGAGCCGCTTCCCTGGCTGTCTTTACCATGCTGGCCAGATTTTTTTCAATCTGCATCAGACGGGGGTCCATCTGGACCGCCGCAATTTTAATTATGTCCGCCATATGACCCTCCTGAAAGTGTTATTATCCTCATATCCAGCCATTTATCTCTCCCGCTTGAGCTTCCGCAGCTGCTGGTATTCCGGACGGTTGCGGTAAAAGTCATCAAGCGTATAGCAGCCGGATGCCATGCCCTGGTGAGGGGCGGTCATGCAGTCCCCGCAGGCACGGCATATAAACTCTGGCTTTAAAGCTCTCCCGTCAAGTATGTCCGCCACCATGTCCGGGTAACAAAGCATCATCCGCCCCATGCCCACGAAATCCGTCATTCCAGTGCGCACCACGGCTTGCGCCACATTGGGCAGCCAGCGCTGCAAATAGGAATAGCCACTGCCAACGTAGACCAGTTCGGGGCGCTTTCTTCTCAGTTCCCCGGCTACTGAAATCAAACGGGCCACCCCGAGCAGCGGGTCTTCCGGTGGCCGGTACCCATCCAGGGGCGGAGTGAAGTAAGGTCGCAATAAATGGGCATTGTAGCCAGCACCGACTGAGACACACACCAGTTTGATACCCACACTCAAGAGCAAGTCCAGAAAAGCCAGCGGCTCCGCCAGGTCTATGCCCAATCCGGTGCCATCACCCCCAAAGGCATATGGGTATCTATCACCCTGGAATTCAGATGGCTTCCCCCGTCCATCTCCACCCCTCTGAAAGGGCACGAAATCGATAGCACTGAAACGGACTGCGATGTCCAGGCCCGGCGCTTCCGTGCGAATGCCGGCCACGACCTCTCTCAGAAACCGGGTCCGGTTCTCAAAGCTACCGCCATAGCGGCCGGGACGGTCAACTGCACTGAGAAACTCGTGGCCGAGGTAGCCGTGGCAGTGTTTTATCTCGACAAAATCAAACCCGGCGCGCTGTGACAGCTTTGCCGACTTTACGAAGTCCTCCACAAGACGAGCAATATCGTCATCAGTCAGTATCGGCGTGTCGTCGGTCACTCCAAATCTCCGGTCGAGGATAGGATGGCGGTAGAGGATTACCGATTCGTTGCGTTTTATGTCATGTGGACGGGACAGCCGCCCCGAATGGGTCAATTGCAGCCCGACCAGCAGGTCGTCGCTCCTGTCAAAATGTTCTTCATGGGTTCGCACCAGCAGTTCTCGCAGGCCCCCAATCTCGCCAGCGGTCTCCTCCGAGAGCATCAACTGGCTCGGACTCCCTTTGCCGTCCTCACGAACGGCCACCGCTTCTCCGCCAAATACCAACTTAGCGCCACTGAGGCCGAAACGCTGCCAGCGCCTCTTAGTCAGCTCGGTCGGCCGTCCCTCAGCCGTGCTGTCCCAGCCTTCCAAAGGAAGTACGGCAAAACGATTTCCAATCACCCTGTTACCCAGGACATATGGCTTGGCCAGGGGTGCGTCTGCTCCCGACCTTACTTCTTCGTCAAAAGGCAGGGACACCCCGGTCTGGCTCAAATAGCTGGTGAAATCAGCTGCGTTTTTGATGGCACCAATATTTCTCATGACGGCTAATACCCTTTCCAATTTATTCGGTGAAACCGGTCCCCTAACCCAGTGCTATCTCCTCATATTCCACAATCAGCCGGTCGGGCTGGAACCTTTTAAGCACTTCGTCTGGAGGCGCGTTGATAAATCGCTTGAGGGCGCGTTCACAGCTTTCTATATCTTCATAAACGGACTCGGATATACCGTAGATGTCACTATTATTGAGAGTTTTGATGACACGGTTTATGGTATATTGCTTCAATTCCGGACGGGCCAATTTTTTGTAATTGTCCGCATGTTCCGTGCGCCATAGCTGCCATGTCTCATCGGGGTCATATCCCGGTTTAAGTCGAATCACGCCCATAAACTTAACCACAACAAACCTCCTTTTTAATCTGTAAGTATACCATCTCAAAATCAAAGTTAAAAACCGGCGGACACATATTTCACTTTAAGTGATGCGTTTCTATTGACAGTCAGTCAAGGGGGATATAGCATAACCACAGTAGCCTGTACAGAATTAAGACCGCCAGTAAGCATCCCGTTATATCTATAAGGGGAAAGGAGTCCAACCATGTGGCAACGAATTATCAGCATTACCGTTAAGGAGTTTATCCAGCTCAGCCGTGACCGGCGCTCCATGGCCATGGTGATACTGATACCGATAATCCAGATGAGCATTTTCGGTTATGCACTGAGCACTGATATTACCAATGTGTCCATGGTTGTCTGGGATGCCAGCAATACGGCGGAAAGTCGGGAACTGATTACAAGCTACGAGGAGACAGAGTTCTTCACCGTTAATTACTATGCCACAGACTATGACGACATCACCAAGCGCATTGAATCAGGCAAGGCCAAATCCGCCCTGGTGATACCTCCCGAATACGAAACCCAGCTACATCGTGGAGAAAGCACCTCGATACAGTTTTTTGCCGATGGGTCCGACCCCAATATCGCCATACAGGCGGTAGCCAATGCCAATCTCATCGCCCAGGCAAAGGGCATTGCCATAACGAGCCAGCTACAGGGCATTGAAGCCACTCCTGCCGTCACGTTGGAACCGAGAATATGGTACAACCCGGCCATGCAGAGCTCAATATTCTACCTGCCCGGCATAGTGGGCGTTATCCTCCAGGTCCTCACCATGATGCTCACCGCCTTTGCCATTGTCCGGGAACGGGAAGCAGGCACCATCGAGCAGTTGAACATTACGCCCTTGCGGCGCGGTGAGTTGATAATTGGCAAACTTATACCCTATATCATCGTGGCCTATATTCAGGTGTCCATGGTGCTGGTGACGGCGGTGCTAATTTTCGACATGCCAATTCGGGGCAGCATCCTGTTACTTTTTGCCCTATCTTTCGTCTTTCTCATGTTCTCCCTGGGCCTGGGCCTTTTCATATCATCCGTTTCCCGGACCCAGTTTCAGGCGATGCAGTCCAGCATTTTTGTATTCCTGCCCAATATCCTGCTCAGTGGTTTCATCTTCCCCATCGAATCAATGCCCAGGCTGGCCCAGTGGATTTCAGCCGTGCTACCGCTGACCTACTACCTGCGCATAGTGCGCGGTATTATCGTGAAAGGAGTGGGCATTGAATACCTGTGGCAGGACGCCACGGTGCTGGCCGTAATGGGTATAATCACCCTGGTGCTGGCGACATGGAGATTGCGCAGGACTCTGGCCTGATACACAGAACTCTACTTTTTAGAGATGTATAAAAGGAGACGTAGTCATGAAAAAAGAATATCTCTCCCCGCAAGGTTTGTTCGAGCCTATGGGCTGGTCACATGCGGTCAGGGTGAGCAATACCATTTACCTCTCCGGCATGGTCGGTTTCGATGAGCAGCGAAAGGTTGTGGCCGGCGGCTTTGAAGCCCAGACGATTAAAACCTTTGAAAATATCAAATTCGCTCTTGAGGCAGCGGGAGCTTCCCTGAAAGACGTGGTCAAGATAACCGTTTATCTCACGGATATGGACAATATTGTGAAGTTCAGAGAAATCAGGGCCCGCTACTTCAGCCCTCCCATGCCCGCCAGCACCGGTGTCGAGGTCTCAAGGCTGATACTTCTAGAGCTGCTGGTGGAGATAGAAGCCATCGCAGTTGTTAACAAATAATATATCCTGTAGAATAATGCCAGTTCCAATATCGCCAATAATTATAAGCAGGAGGTCATGCAATGGGAGCTAAGACGACCCGGCAAATTGCAGAATGGGTATGCAAGAGCAAGTATGAAGATATTGGTGCAGAAGTCATAGACTACGCCAAATTACTTGCCCTCAGTCATTTGGGGATGACTGCCGCCGGCACAGTGATGCCTTTCGGCAAAATAATGCTCGAATATACCAAAAACAACGCCTGCAAGGAAGAGGCCGGGGTAATTGGTGGCGGGTTCCGTACCTCAGCAGAATATGCGGCCCTGGCAAATGGCTCACTGGCGCACACGACCGAGCTTGAAGATGATAGCTTCCCCGACGGCCTCTATTCGTGTGGCGCGTGGCCAGCCGTATTTGTCCTAGGCGAAAAATATAAACTTTCCGGAAAAGATGTTCTCGAGGCATACGTTCTAGGCTATGAAGTCGCCTCAAGAATTGGCCTGGCCTCGCTACCAGCCATAGTAAAAGGCCATCTAAATGCCGCCGGATGCCTGACCATAGGCTCAGCGGCTATGGCGGCCAAACTGATGAACCTGAACGTGGAAAAAGCCACCCATGCCCTGAGTCTCGCTGCCTCACAGGCACAGGGTATAGCCCGACAAACCGGTGCTGGTGCCCATCTAATCGAGGCAGGTTTTGCCGACCGCAATGGCATCTGCGCCGCCGCGCTCGCTGAACTCGGTTACACGGGTAACCCCGCCATTCTGGAAGGACGTGGCGGTTTCATGGACCTGTGGAGCGGGCAACCGGATTTCGATTTACCTCTGGGGGAAAAAGGGTTTCGGGTTATGGATGTCGGCATCAAAAAATACCCGTGCTGTTATCTGCAGCAGCGTAACATAGACGGCGTTCTCGACCTGATTGCCGAGCACAAAATAGCCTGGGAAGACGTTGACAGCATTGAACATGAAATAAACCACACCGTTTCGCTGTATCTGAAATATGCCCAGCCGGAAACCGGAGAGGACGCCCGGTTCAGCCTTGAGCACAGCACCGTGGCCTGCTTCTTCGACCGGAGTGTCTTTTTAGACAGCTATACCGATGAAAAGGCCAGAGATGCCCGCTTCCGCGAAGCACGGAAAAAGGTAAAGGTGACGGTGCACCCTGAGTGGCCCGGTGGCTATTTCGCCTTCGACAGTCCGCTTGCCATCAGGCTGAAAGATGGGCACGAATTCAAAAAGGTCTGTGTTGACGCCCGGGGCGACCCATCCAGACGGATGAGCCCGGATGAAGTGATGAAAAAATATCAGGACTGCATTGACTTCGCCGGCATCTACCAGGTAAAGAAGGCCAAAGAAGCGGCTGAGATGACGCTGGCACTGGATAAGGTAAAAGACGTTAACGAGCTAACGAATATCCTTATCTATCCTGATGGTCAAAAAGCATAAACTAACCATCTTTTAAGCAGCGCTCGTCAGGTTTCTCAGTCTCTGACCACTATCCTGATAATAGCTCCGCTCTTGTCTCTTATGGTCACCTTCAACGGCATGGCGCCGGGAAGGGCATGCGTCGCACAGGCGAGGCATGGGTCATAGGCACGGAAGGCCATCTCCACCATGTTAAGCATCCCTTCTTTGACCTCAGGGCCTCTGACAAAGCCCTCAGCTGCCTTCTTCACCGACAGGGAAATGGGGGCAGCATTGTGCTGCGTGGCCACAATCAGGTTCGCCTTGGTCAGCAGACCTCGCTCGTCGGTCTCGTAATGGTGGATAAGCGTGCCCCGGGGTGCTTCAACACAGCCCACCCCGACCTGCTTCAGCTTTAAGTTCATATTGCGTATATCCTTACTGGTCAGCAGAGGGTCATTGGCGATTCGCTGCAAATCTTCGGCAGCCTGAAGTGCCTCAATGAGCCTTGCCCAGTGGAAGGCCAGGGTATGATGGCTGGGCCTGCCGCCGAGGGCATCAAACATGGCCTCATACTCCTTCTGCGCCAGCGGCGTGGCCATGCCGTCAGCGACGTTGAGCCGTGCCAGCGGGCCAACACGGTATAAGGAAGTACCCTCCCCGTCCTTCAGGCCGTTCCAGCCAACCTTCTTCAAGTGGGTTAAGCGCGAGTAGGTCCAAGGCTCCACCCATTCCCCTATATGGTCGATATAGTCGTCTGGGTGGAAAAGGGCGAACTCCTTGCCCTTGAGGTCAACAACGCGCGGTTTCCCTTCGTAGAAATTGAGCTTGTTATCGCTATCGACCAGCCCCATGTAGTAGGTATTCAACTGGTACGCATCATTGAGGACGAGGTCGAGGTTTGGCTTGTTGGCCACCACCTGGTCTTTAAACAGCTTGATAGCAAACTGGGCGAAGTCAACGGCAAAGTCCGCCGTTTCCTTTATCCACACCCTTTCCTCCTCGGTGATTCCTCTGGGAACACCGCCCGGCAATCCGCCTTCCGGGTGCGGCGGCTTACTGCCGACGAGGCGGATTATGTCGCGGCATCTCCTCCTCACCTCAATTACCTTGCCCCCGATTTCCATCCCAACCTTACCGATAAGACCAAGGATATTCCTCGCCGCCGGGTTGGCATCTGTGCCCACCAGGAAATCGGGCGCGGAGAGGAAGAAAAAATGAATGTAGTGGTCCTCCATCATGAAAGCGTTGTAGTGCAGCTGCCGGACCAGCTTGGCCGCCGGCGTTGGTTCAACGCCGTAAACAGCGTCCACCGCCTTGGTCGCGGCCATATTATGCGCGGTGGGGCATACGCCGCAGATGTTGGGCGTAATTCTCGGCATTTCCTCAACCGGCCGGCCGATGCAGAACCGCTCAAACCCTCTCAGCTCCACCACCTGGAAATACGCGTCCTCCACTTTTCCTCTGTCATCGAGGAAAACCTCAATTTTACCGTGGCCCTCAAGCCTGGTTATCGGGTTAATAGTTATTTTCTTTGCCATCGTAATCTCTCCTTATCGCTCCAGCTAACGCCGTTTTTTCAGCAGGGATACCGGCAGGGTGAACCGATAGGTATAGCCAGCGATGTCATCCAGCTTGTCCATAAGCAGTTTCATTTCCTCGTCGCTTTCGACATCAAGCATGGCAGCTAAAGCGGAAATAAACTTCGCTCCGGAGTCCTCCACGCCTTCCACCGGCCCGAAGCAGCCCCGGCAGGGCATGTTTATATTGATGCAGCTCTCGCCGCAGCCACCCCGCGTGGCGATGCCCATGCAGAGTATGCCCTGCGCCAGGAAGCAGGTATCAGGGCTGGCTTCAACCTCATGAATCCGCTTTATATCTTTAATTGAGATTTTATCCGGCTTGGTTTCATTTCGCTTGCAGGTATCGCACAGTGCCTTGTGCGGTGCCAGCGTGGCACCTTTCGGGGGCAGTTTGCCTTCAAGAACCGCATTAACCGCATTGGCAATGAGGTCGGGGGGAGGAGGACACCCCGGTAAATAATAATCAACATCAATGACCTGATTAAGCGCGAAAACCTGTCCGTAGAATTCCGGCAGCGTCAATTCTTTACCGTTTACCTTTGACGTGGGCTGGGGATAGTTGCCTTTCGGGTTCACCACCGTGGGTGCGTCACGGTAAACCCAGTTGAAAATATCCTCCTTGGTACGGAAATTGGCCATGCCGGGCGTGCCGCCGAAGCAGGCGCAGGCACCAAAAGCCAGCACCAGTTGCGACTTCTCCCTGAGCAGCTTGGCCACTTCTTCCTGCTCTGAGTTCCTGACGTGGCCATTGATAATGCTCAACACAATCTCGCCCTCTTTCAGGGCCTCGAGGTGATGGTATTTGAAGTCCATGGCCACCGGCCAGAAAATAACGTCAACCGCCGATGTCACCTGCAGGAGCGCTTCATTCAGGTCAACAACGGCTTCATCGCAGCCACCACAGCTACCGAGCCAGCATATGGCTACTTTTGGTTTAGCGACCATCTTTCTTCCCTCTCTTTAAAGAATTTCATCTTGCCCCGTGTTTCACGCGGTTGTTGCTGTCGTTCATCAAGCAATTCAAGAATTAGGTCTAAAGCGGCAGGAATCGCTTTCTTCACAGCTGGTGTCAGCTCCCCGCCGAAATTAGCAACATCCCCGGCTTCTATGGCCACGATAGTTACGTCTTCAGGCATCGGCCACCCGAGGCTTTTACCCAGCTCCAGGGCCGGCAATAAGCCCGTGCTGTGCTGGTCATATCGGCTGACTTTTTCAGTGTGAAAATCTTCCGGACGCAGACAGTACACCTCTCCCGGCACACCGCCGCTCTGGATGGCATCAACAACGATGGCAGAATCGAAGCCTGACAGGGCCTCGACGAGGTTCAGACCCGCAAGGCCGGTCTCCCTGAGTTCAACTTCCGTGCTTGAGACATGGCGGCGGAGTAACTGAACCAGAAGACGGCCTGCCCCGTCATCTCTGAGAATGGGATTCCCTACGCCCAGAATCAGCGTTCTGGCACCCTTTTCGCTTCCAGCACGCCCAGCCTTACTCACCAGTCACTAATTTCTCTTAGAGCAATTAACGGAAGCCAACTTGAAGAGCTAGCTTAAAAAGACCACCGATGTAAAAATACCAAAAAATCGCCAAAATCGCAACTTTTTGGCTATGGCCGAAGCGAAGACCTTTCCCAGCGATATTGACAATTACGAAAAACGGATTATAATTTAAATCCCCGATAATGTGAGAGAAACTGGCACCAAGGAGGTCGCAAATGATACGAGTAATGATAGAGCGCAAAGTAAAAGCCGGTGAAGACCTCTCCGCCCTCCTCGTCGAGCTCAGGGTGGCCGCCATAACCCGTTTCCCCGGCTATGTTGGCGGCGAAACACTGGTCAACACGAAGGACCACGGCCACATCATGGTACTCAGTACCTGGCAGAGCGTTGCTGACTGGGAGCGATGGGCTAACTCGGAAACCAGGGTGAAAATGTACGAACGTATTGAACCGCTGCTCAAGGAAAAGCCAAGTGTCCGGGTTTTTGAAGTCATGGCCACGGAGCATACCGTGCATCATTAGTCCCTTTTGGTCAAGAAACAAAAATTGAATTATAATTAGGCGTATTCATCACTGGAGGTGCATCATGGTAACGACGGCTTACTATTTGAGCCCGGAGGGTAATTTGCAGAAAGAGCTCAGCAATGACGACATTATCCGCGCCTTTAAATCCAGGCAAGGCCTGCTCTGGGTGGATATTGCTGAAATCACCGAGGAGGATGGTCGATTTCTGGAAGACAAGCTGCACTTTCATCGTCTGGCAGTAGAGGACTGCCGGAGCCATCTCCTCCACTCCCCCAAAATAGATGATTTCGGCGAATACCTGTTTATCATCATTCACGGTATCAACCACACCGCGGAATCCGACATAGTGGAGACAACGGAACTGGCCATATTTCTCGGCCCCCATTTCGTGATAAGCCACCATAATATGCCTCTGTACAGTGTCGAAGCAGTCAGAAAGCTGGTGGCAGAAGATGGTAGATTTATGCAACGCGGTGCCGATTTCCTTGCCCACTCCTTAATAGACGCCTTAATTGATAATGTTATACCCACCATTGATAAAATGAGTGATGTGGCCGAGGAGATTGAGGAAGAAGTAATTCGCAGCCCGCAACAGGTCACGCTGGAAGCCGTGTTAAAACTCAAACGTTCCACCCTTCGAGTGCACAGAGTCATGGTACCGCAGCGAGAAGTGCTGAACCGGCTAAGCCGCGGCGAATTCAAGATTATTAGCCGGGAGGCAGAGATATTTTACCGGGATATCTATGACCACCTGGTACGGGTACAGGACCTGAACCAGACCATCCGCGACAGAGCCGACTATGCCCTCAGCACCTACCTGTCGTCCGTAGCCAACCGGCAAAATGAGACCATGAGGGTGCTGTCCATAGTAGCCACTATATTCCTACCGCTTACTCTGTTGGCCGGGATTTACGGCATGAACTTTGCCTATATGCCAGAGCTGGGCTGGCGATGGGGATACTTTGCCGTGCTGGCATTCATCGGCGCGGTTATCATTGTTGCTCTGTGGCTTTTTTCCGCCAAACGCTGGATTGGCTGGGGGCGGCGACAGGCCCGGCGCGCGAGACTATTCACCGTCGAACCGGAGAAACTGGTCGGCCACCTGGGCCGTGTCCTGAAACGGCCTCATAAAAAACCCGACATCACTATTGATGGCTAGTTGCCGCGTCCCCGGCCGGTTACCGGTATTACTTCTTCAACAGCACCGTTTCTCACACCGTATATCCGGTCGTGTATATTGATGACCAGGGTGGCATTGTTGGGCACGATTTCCAGACGCTCTCCCAGTTCCAGCTTCTTCCCGGGCTCCTTATAGTATATATGGGCAGTCTCGGCGGAAATGCGCCCAAACCAGAGGTCGGGGCGTCCCTGAACCGAGCCGAAACTCGGCATGCCCTGCCACCAGAAATCCGGCTTATCGCGGTGTTCAAAAAGGGCGTCACTGCCGAACGTTTTATAGCCGGCATCAATTATGGCCCAGTCCTGGTGCGACGTGCTCATCACGGTGGCCAGCACCGTCACGGCACAGGCTTCCCGCGTATTCCCGCCCGCCCTCATATACCGGATATCGCCGATAACGAATGCCCCGGGATGAACCTCGGTTAATTCAGGGAATTTGCCTTCTTTACAGAGACGGCACGTGGTGGGAAAGGTGGAGGAGGCACCCACAGAGACATACTCTATCGCCACACCCTCGCTTCTCAGCATCCGGGCGTTTGCCGCCATTATCTCAGCGGCTTCCAGAGCTACCTCATCTTTGCCCTCCGGCGTTGGTTTCACTCCCATCTCATGCCCATAGATACCGGCAAGCTCAATACCGGGCAGCTTCTGAAGACCGGTGGCAAGAGCAAGAACCGGCTTGCCGGGCAGCACGCCAAAGCGGGAACTCCTGCCCAAGTCAATCTTTATCAGCACGCGTGCCTTTTTGCCTGCCGACCGGGCTACTTGCGATATGACTTCTGCCTGCTCCAGCATATCGACAATGAGGGCCAGCTTCAGGCCTGACCTCTGCAGCAGTTTTTTCAGCAGCTCCCCTTTGGTGCCGCCATAATAGCTGGGGTGAGCAATAAGAATATCGTTGATGCCCTGCTCGACCAGGGCCTCCGCCTGCTCAACGACTCCCACCTCAACGCCGCAGGCCCCTCCCGCAATCTGTTTTTTGGCTATGGAGACGTTCTCATGTATCTTGGCGTGCGGCCTGAGTTGCAGTCCCGCCTCTTTCGCCAGCCGGGACATATTATTTATGTTTGCCTCCAGCGTGTCCAAGTCAACGAGTACCGCCGGCGTACTCAGGGAAGGGTATAGCGTTTTTGGGCCTGTCATTTCGGGCTACCTCCTGAAAGTTATCTTTTGCTCTCTCCGCAGTGTGATTTGTTTCGTATTACTTTTTTACGTTATACTATTTTACCGCTTGAATTATCCGCTAACTAATTAATTTACACCATTTCTGCGTAGGAGGCAAAGGCATGAGCAAAAAAATCGCGATTCTGGGAGTGGGAGCAATAGGTGGGACCACCGGCGCCCATCTGATAAGAGACGGCCACGACGTTACCCTGATAGACCAGTGGGCGGCGCACATAGAGAAAATCCGCCGCGACGGCCTCAAGATGACCAACCTCGATGGTGAGTTCACCGTGCCAGCCAAGGCGCTCCATCTCAGTGACGTGAGCGGTATCAGGGAGCCGTTTGACATCGTCTTTCTGTCAGTTAAATCCTACGACACACGATGGTCCGCATACCTGATTGAACCCCACCTGAAGCCAACGGGTTTCATCCTGCCGACTCAGAATGCGTTGAATGACGAGGTGGTAGCCAGCGTGGTCGGCTTTAACCGCACCGTGGGCTGCGTGACCACTCTCAGCGCCGGTGTCTATGAGCCGGGCCATGTCCTCCGCCACGACCCCCTAGACAGGAACTGTTTTACCGTTGGTGAACTCTCCGGCCTAGTATCAAATCGCGTTAAAGAGGTGGTTGACTTACTCAGCGCGGTGGGCCCAAGTCAGGCCACCACCAATATCTGGGGCGTGCGCTGGTCCAAGCTGGCCATAAACTGCATGTCCAATGCTATGGCTGGCGTCATCGGCCCAGCAATCGTCTCCCTGAGCGAAACGCAAAAGGATGCGTCAAACCTCATCCGGGTCATTATCGGGGGAGAGGTCGCGCGGGTCGGTCAGGCTCTGGGCGTGAGCATCGAGCCGGCGTGGAAAGTGCCCGTGGCGGAGTTCGCCGAAGCGACGACCATGGAAAGCGCGCAAAAATTGAAAGAGAAAATGGCCGCAATCTGGAGCAGCCTGTTTCTGCCGGCAGATGAGCTGACAAAGAAAGTGGGTACGCCGCAGCGCCCGTCACTCCTGCAGGATATAATAAAAAAGAGGCGGACAGAAGTGGAATTTCTCAATGGAGAGGTGGTCAAAAAAAGCAGGGAAGTTGGCGTGCCTACACCCATGAACCAGGCGCTTCTTGGCCTGACCCTCAAGGTAGAGAGGGGAGAAATTGCGCCTGACCCGGCCAATATCGAACTGCTTGAAAAACATGTATCGCTCTAGCCGGGTGTTACCAGGCTACCGCCACACCCCTTCCCTGCAGCTGCGGAATAAAATCGTTGACCGACCCGTCGTCCAGCGGGTTGTTCTCCAGAAAAACCTTATCTTCCGCCGCCAGTCCTCCATTCCCGACCAAGGGTGAGATATCGCTTACCCGATTGTCCTGCAGCCAGAGCTCCTCCAGGGCCGACAGGTAAGCCAGTGGCGAGATATCGGTTATTTCATTGTTCTGCAAGCGCAGCCACCTCATTCCGGTGAGCGAAGCCAGTGGCGAGATATCGCTGATTTCATTGTCGCCCAGGTAAAGCTTACTGAGGCTGGTAAGAGAGGTCAGCAACGATATGTCACCTAGCCGGTTACTGTTAAGATAAAGCGATTCAAGGCCGGTAAGCGAGGCCAGAGGAGTTACATCGCTTATCTGGTTGTGCCAGAGGTCCAGCCAGTACAGCCCGGTCATTGACGCCAGCGGCGCTATATCTTGAATCTGGTTAATTCCCAGGTTAAGTTCGGTGAGCCGGGTGAGGGGGGCCAGTGGTGAGATATCAGTTATCCGGTTGTTACCAATATAGAGTTTTTTCAGCTTGGTTAACGAAGCCAGCGGGGAAATATCGCTGATTTGGTTATTCCAGAGAACGAGTGCCTCCAGATTTTTACAGTGCTCCAGTCCCGAGATATCCGCGATTTCCCTCCCGGAGGCGCTGAAAGCGGGGAGCTTCTCCAGGTCGGAAACAAGTATCGCGCCCTCAGGTTTAGCAATGGCTTCTCTCACCGCGGCCTCAAGGTTCGGGTCCGGGAAAACCACCTCGGACGGACCACAGGCGCCAAGGCCCAGTGTCAATGCCAGAATGAGGACCAGCAAGCACATAACACGCGTCACCATTTTCAGCATCATCTGAGTACCGATTATACACACGTGTCTCTCTGTTTGGCAAACGAATTCGGGACACGTGCCACAATAGTGCCTCAGAACACTGCCCCACCGCATTGCAAAACTTCATTCTTTTGCCTAAACTGAAAGAGCATATTTTTAATCATGGCAATTGCCCAGGAGGAGAAATGAAACGGATTGGCGTTTTAACCAGTGGCGGTGATGCCCCCGGCATGAATGCCGCTATCCGTGCCGTGGTACGCACCGGGCTCAGCAAAGGCTGGGAGGTTATGGGTATACGGCAGGGTTATGCCGGCCTCTTTAGCAACAACATGTTTGCCATGGGTGCCCGTGATGTCGGCGGTATCATCCAGCAGGGCGGCACCATGCTGGGCAGTTCCCGCTGCCCCGAATTCAAGACGGAAGAAGGGCGGAAGAAAGCGCTGCGTGTCCTTGAGGAACATGACATCGAAGCTCTCGTCATCATCGGCGGCAACGGCTCGCAGAGCGGGGCCCACGCGCTGTCCCAGATGGGCTTCCCGGTGGTCGGCGTGGCCTCAACAATAGACAACGACCTGTATGGCTCCGAGATAACCATCGGGGTTGACACCGCTCTTGATGTGGCGCTGGTGGCGATTGACCAGCTCAAGGTGACAGCCTCCTCGCACCACCGCGCCTTCATTGTGGAGGTGATGGGGCGTGACTGCGGCTACCTGGCCCTGGTGACCGGCATCACCGGCGGCGCGGAATACATTGTCATCCCCGAGTTTGAGACGGACGCCGAAGACGTGGTCAACGCCATCCGCAAGGCCTATGAGCGGGGCAAGGCCCACGCCCTCATCATCGTGGCCGAAGGCGCCAAATATAATGCCCACGGCCTAGACCAGTATTTCTCAAAGCACCATGAAAGGCTAGGCTTTGACATCAGAATTACCACCCTGGGGCACGTGCAGCGCGGAGGCACCCCCGGTGCCTTCGACCGCCTGCTGGCCACCCGCCTTGGCGCCGCCGCCACCGAATACATCGCCCAGGGAAAATTTGGCGTGCTGACCGGCTTGAACGAGGGAAGGGTTACGTCGACCCCGTTGGCAGAGGTCGTGGCCACTAAAAAACCACTGGACCTGCACCTGCTGCAATTGTCCGAAGTGCTGAACATCTAGTAACCTGTATATGGCCAAGTGAAAGGATAAAAGTGGAAGATACCATACGGGAAATACTCGACTTCACCAGGTCACTGTTTGACGTTGCCGGAATTATGGAGCAGCACGGCCATAGCACATTGCTGGTCGTCGGTCTTGAATCAACGCCGGAACGCAATCTTGATGAATTCGGGCGGGTAAACGGTGAAACCATGTTATCTGGCTTTGAAAAATACATGTCTCCACCGCTCGAAGCCGCCGTCAGATTCATCAAAAGCAAGGGATATGAAGCGGAGCCGGTCGGCCGATATGGTTATCCCAGGCAAGGCCAACTGAACCTTAAAGAACTCGCCATTCAGGCTGGAATAGGCCAGCGGGGCAGACACTCGGTGGTGCTGCACCATAAATACGGGCCGCGCCTCCGTTTTGCCGCGATTCAGATAGGCGCACCGTCCCATTTACCCGCCGTGCCTGTCCGGAAAGAGCCGGAGAATTTGACCTGCCAGGGCTGCACCCTGTGCCTGGAGGTTTGCCCGGTGAATATCCTTGAGCCATATAGAATGATTGACACCTCCAGATGCCTCTCCAGAGTGGCGATTATGAAAGAGCAACAGGGACACCTTGTTTCCTGTGATGAATGTCTTAAAGTGTGCCCGGCCGGGACAGGCTAAGATTCCCCTTTTACGTGTTCAACAAGTAGGTGATTAACTCTTCAATCATCTAACCGCTGACCCGGTATATCCAGACCTGATGGTAAACGTCTGGCTCGCCCTTGGGCAGGACCTGCTTCTTCTCACTCACTTCCACGAGCTCCCACTTGCCTTCATTTTCCAGTTCGGCCATCTTTTCCTTGAACCCGCCTTCCTTGTAGACATCAGGGCGCAGGGAAAAGACAATGTAGCCGCCCGGCCTAGTAACGCGAAGCAACTCGTCGAAGGAGCTGGCCGGCGCATGCCCCAGGGTCAGCACACCAACGCTGATAACCGCATCAAAGGCACCGGTGGGGAAATCTAGCGCCTTTCCCATCACCATCTGCAGTAATTCGCGGTACACGTTCTTATTACTGGCTTCCTCCAGCATACCCTTAGAGAGGTCAATGGCCACTATATCACGATAACCTTTCTGCGCCAGAGCCACGCCAACGAGACCGGTACCGGCACCGGCATCCAGTACCTTCGCCTCCTTCGGCACATATTTGGCAAAGAAACCGGCCGCCATTTCCGGGCCCCGCCAGGCGAAATCATCCTTCAAGTCGGCATCATAATCTTTCGCCCACTGGTCATACCGTGTCGATAGTTCCTCATTGTCACGTGATGAGTAAATCCACTGCAATTTTTCTTTCTGCTCCACAAATCACCCCTTAAGACAAAAAATCTTGGACATATTACACGATTGCCCACCATATGGAAAGCGCAAGGATGGCGATTTATCACCGCCTTACGGGGCATAAAGGGTCACACGGGCGGACAGGCAGTGAAAATCATAGCGTTTCTATAGATTACGGGACAGATAAGCGACAACGCTCGCTTCTATAGCTTTTACCTGCTCCAGAGAATCGCAGGCCGTCCCCTGCTCCGGCATGGCTAAAAATAGCCTGATTGTCCTGGTGAGGTCGGAATCGCTTGCCTGCAAAACTTCATACATCAGTGGCAGGTGCCGCAGGTAGGTCATCTGGAAGGCGATGAAAGCGTTGTTCAGCTGGTCCGGTCGGCCGCCCCAGATGCGGTAAAGCTCATTGCCCATGGCTTCCAGCAAGCGGGCTTTCCGGATTAACGTATCCAGCTCGGAAAGCTTGCCCTCATGATACTGCGCGTAGAGGGCTTCAAGCTCGCCATAATACTCCCGGTAGACCTCGCTTTCCCGGAGCTTGTTAGCGAGGTGCTTCTGCAAGGTCTGGTAAACCGAAGAGTCCTGCCCGAACCTGTCCCTGGTGAAAAGTATGGCGGCGGTATAACCGACTATTTCCGCAGAGGGTTCTTCCAGCCCCATGGGCAGGTCCACCTGCTCATGCCAGTCCTCATGGAAAATAACCTGGATAAAGCGGTCGAGCGGTACCTGCATTAAAGACCGGGTCAAAGGCGTGCCTTCTCCGGCTACTGACGGGATGGAATAAAAGTAGGCATCATATTTTCGGCTATCAATATAGACACTGTCCCGTGTGCCAACGGCAGATACCAGCACCGGGTCATCGAGTGAGTATGGCAGCTGAGTACTGGACGTGAAAAACAGGTAGTCGTAAGCACCCAATTCCGGACGATAGGTCCTGAAATTTTCCGTCTCAGTAAAGCCGAGTCCCTTTTCAAATGCCTTTATCTCGTCTACCAGTTGCAGCCTTTGTTCTTCCGCGATGGGCGTGCTTGGCTGGCAGGAACAAACAAAAACGGCGAATAAGATGAACGCGGCAATAAGTAAAGGTAGTGTTCTTTTCATTCCGATGATGGCCCGGCCATTCTGACCAATCAGCTCTGCACCAGTTCCAGCAGTACCCGGCCGGTACCTCTGGGATGCAGGAAAGCGATGCGTGTTTCCTCAATGCCCTTCCGGGGCTGCTCATCAATCAGGGGCAGGCCGCTCTGCGCCACTTTGTTCAGCGCCGCCTCAACATCAGACACTTCCAGGGCTAAATGGTGTATCCCCTCGCCGAATTTTGCAATGTATTTTGCCACCGGGCCTTCCGGGTCGGTGGACTCAAGCAGTTCAATCTTACTTTCACCCACCGGCAAGATGGCCGTCCTTGTCCGCTGCTCCTCGATAACTTCAATCCCCTTCAGGCTCAGGCCCAGCGTTTCGGTATAGAGTTTCAGCGCCTGGTCGATGCTGTTCACGGCAATACCGATGTGATTAATCTTCGTTATCATCGCTCCCTTTCTCCAGTTCCGCCCTGATAAAGCCAACGATTTCATTGATGGGTGTTCCCGGGCCAAAGGTACCTGAAATGCCAGCTTCCTTCAGCTTTGGAATATCCTTCTTAGGAATGATGCCACCCCCGATAAAGACAACTTTTTTATCGCTTTTCTTCCCGAAGCTAGCCATCGTCTTGGAGAAGAGCGTCAGGTGACCGCCGGATAGACAGCTCAGGCCGACAACGTCAACGTCTTCCTGTACTGCCGCCTCGGCAATCTGTTCCGGGGTCAAACGCAGCCCCAGATAGATAACCTCCATGCCAGCATCACGCAGCCCCTGGGCCACCGCGATAGCCCCGCGGTCGTGTCCGTCAAGGCCTGGTTTGGCTATCAGTACCCTTATTTTCTTACTGGTCATCACATACTCTCCATGTTCTCAAAAATGCACCTCACAGCACGCTTGGTTCCTTGTACTCGCCGAACACTTCTCGTAATGCGTCAGATATTTCTCCAACCGTCGCGTAAGCCTTCACCGCTTCAATGAGAGTCGGCATAATATTTTCCTCGCTCCCGGCTACCTGACTCACCCTGTCCAGCATCTGGCGTACCCGGTCGTTATCGCGCCTGCTTTTGAGCCGCTTCAGTCGCTGGAGTTGCTTTTTGCCAACACCCTCGTCAATCTCAAGCAGTTCCAGGTCCAGCGGCTCAGCCGAGGTATATTTGTTAACGCCGACCACGACCTGTTCGCCAGCATCCACCGCCCGCTGATGGTTGTAAGACGACCGCCTAATTTCACGCTGAATATAACCCCTTTTTATCGCTTCCAGCGCCCCGCCCATTTTGTCGATGGCAGTGAGGTATCGCTGTATGCCCTCCTCTGTCCGATTGGTCAGCCATTCCAGATAGTATGAGCCAGCCATCGGGTCGACCGTGTCGGCGACACTGCTCTCATAGGCCAGTATCTGCTGCGTGCGCAGGGCCAGCTGCACCGCTTCCTCGCTGGGCAAGGCCAGCGCTTCATCGTAAGAGTTGGTATGCAGGGACTGGCAGCTACCCAGCACTGCTGCCAGCGCCTGTATAGTGACCCTGACCACATTGTTCAGTGGCTGCTGCTCGGCCAGGGTACAGCCGCCGGTCTGGACGTGGAACTTGAGCATCATGGACCGTTCATTCTGGGCATGGAACCGCTCCTTCATTATCTTTGCCCAAACGCGGCGCAGCGCCCGGAATTTGGCCACCTCTTCAAAGAGATTGGTGAAAGCGGCGAAGAAGAAAGAGAAGCGCGGGGCAAAATCGTCAACCTTCATGCCCCGGTCGAGCATGGCCTGCACATAGGCGATGCCGTTAGCTAAACTAAAGGCGGCCTCCTGAATGGCGGTCGCCCCGGCCTCACGCATATGGTAGCCGCTAATGCTAATTGAGTTCCATTTCGGCATATGCTGCGCGCAGTAACTGCAAATATCGGTGGTCAGCCGCATCGAAGGCTCGGGGGCAAAGATATACGTATTCCGGGCCACATACTCTTTCAGCAGGTCATTCTGAACAGTCCCCATAAGCTGGCTCTGGTCAACGCCCTGTTTCTCCGCCGCCGCGATGTACATCGCCAGTATTATGGGAGCGGTCGCGTTGATGGTCATTGAGGTGCTTACCTCACCGAGCGGAATACCATCCCAGAGGTCTTCCATGTCCTGCAACGAGTCAATGGCCACACCCACCCGGCCAACCTCGGGAAACGCTAGGGGGTGGTCGGAATCATAGCCCATCTGGGTGGGCAGGTGAAAAGCCACGCTGAAACCGGTCTGTCCCTGCCGGTAAAGGTATTTGTAGCGTTTGTTTGTTTCCTCCACGGTGGCAAAGCCGGCATACTGGCGCATCGTCCACAGTCTGGTACGATAACCGGTGGTCATTATGTTCCGGGTAAAGGGATATTCCCCCGGAAGGCTGGTATCCATTTCATCCTGTGGCACGTCGTCTGGTGTATAGACTCTATTCACCACAATGCCATCAACGGTGGTCTTGAATTGTTTCTTCCTCTCCTGTATTCCTGCCACGACTTTCATCACCTCCAGCAAGTGGAATTTTGCCACACTCAAATATGATAGCGCGGTAAAATGATATTTGCAATGACGGTGCCATCGCTATCAATTTGAAAACAGCGCTGAAATATGCATAAAATTACACCCGATGATAAAATGTAGCCACGAGGTCAGTAGCGGTTAGACTACATCCAGAGGAGAGCAGCCATGATAGTTGACGTACACACCCACGTGCCAACGCACGTATCGGAGGTGCCGGCGGGGGAGGAGATTGCGGACACCAAGATGAGGGCGGACAGACCGATTCGAATCACCACCACCCACCGTGATTTCTTCAAGGCCATGGCGCCGGTGGACAGGGTTATTTCCTTCGGCATTGCCATGCCCCCGGACCGCCCCGCCGTTATCAGCGAGAGAGACGCCAAAAAGGCCAATGATGCCACCGCCAGACTGGTGGCGCAGGCGCCGGAAAAAGTCATCGGCTTTATGTCTGTCTGGCCGGGGGCGCCGGACGCACTTGATGAAATGGAGAGAGCTTATCACGACCTCGGGCTGCGCGGGCTCAAGCTGGGGCCAAACTACCAGAACTTTGAGCCTCTGGGGGAAAGCGCGCTTCGCGTCTATGCCAAGGCCCAGGAGCTGAACCTGCCCATAATGTTCCATCAGGGTACCTCACCGGTACGTGACGCACCCCTGCGCTATGCCCACCCCCTGGTGATGGACGAAATCGCCATCCGTTTTCCCGAGCTGCGTATCGTCATGGCCCATATCGGCCACCCCTGGGAAGAGGACTGCATCATGGTGATACGGAAGCATCCACACGTCTACGCCGATATTTCCGGTCGGTTCTACCGGCCCTGGTCATTTTATAGAGGCCTGCACCTGGCCTACGAATGGGCGGTGATGGACAAGCTGTTTCTGGGCTCTGATTACCCGATTTCAATGCCGCAGGAGGTGATAGACGCCCTGCGCAGCCTGGATAATTTTATAAATAAACACCACCTTCCGGAGGTGCCCCGGGAGCTTCTGGAGCAGATAATACAACGGGACGCGCTGGCGCTGCTGAGGCTGGACTGAGATTAAGCCAGCTCATCTGACGTACGGTGCGGCGATAGCCAGTAAAATAGTGCTGAAAAATCACGGGAGGTGATATGCCAGACCATGTTTAATTTTGATGAATTAACTAAAAGCGTGGTTGACGGGCAGGTTGCCGAGGCCGCCGGCCTCACGCAAAAAGCCTTGGCGGCACAGGTGCCCGCCAAAGAGGTGCTGGACAAAGGTCTTTTGCCGGCGATGAACCTTGTCGGCACTGACTTCGAAAATGGCCAGATATTCCTGCCGGAGCTGCTCATGGCCGGCGACGCCATGAAAGCCTCGATTGAGCTGCTGAGACCGGGGCTTTCCCGCACCGGGGCTGCCTACGCCGGGAAATACGTCATTGGCACGGTTGAGGGTGACCTTCACGACATCGGCAAGAACATCGTCATCCTGATGCTGGAGGGAAACGGCTGGGAAGTCACCGACCTCGGCAGGGATATTCCTCCACAGCGTTTCGGCGAAGAAATTGAAAAGGGTGATTACGATATCCTCGGCCTGTCGGCCCTGCTGACCTTCACCATGCCCAAGATGCCGGAAACGATAAACTTCCTCAAAAACGCCGGCCTCAGGGAAAGGGTCAAAATCATGGTTGGCGGCGCACCGCTGAACCAGGCCTTCGCCGACCAGATCGGGGCTGATGCCTATGCCCGGGACGCCGTGGAAGCCGTGGCCAAAGCCAAGAGGCTCCTGAATAAATAAGGGGGGTGATGAAGATGCAGACGTTTACCAGCCTGGAGCGCATAATGAAGGCGGTTCACCGTCAGGAACCGGATACGGTGCCTACCTTTGAACTCGACATTGACGAGCGGATTATTGAGGCGCTGAAACCCGGCGCTTCCTACGAGGATTTTGTGGAATACATGGACCTGGATGCCGTCTGCTATCATGAGCTGAGAACAGACCCTTATGAAGTGCTGGATGAGGCCAAGCGCATCGTCCGCGACCAGTGGGGCGCCATCAAGCAGTACTCAGGGGTATCACACGCCATTCCCATGGTTCTGGAGCCGGCGCTCAAGTCCAAGGAAGACCTGGCCAAATATGTCCCCCCCGACCCTGACCGGCCATCGCGGTTTAAAAAGTTAGAAGAGACGGTAAAAAGATTTAAGGGAAAGAGGGCCATTATATCTGTGGTCAGACCTTTCGCCACCATCATTGGCAGCCTCCGCGAGCAGGATGAACTGTTCAAAGACCTGATAAGAGACCCTGAATTTGTCGAAGGTTTAAATGAAATCACCGATGATTACTACCGGCGTTATGTCAAGAACCTGATTGACATCGGGGCTGACATGATTATTGAAACCGCTGACTGGGCGTTCACCAATGGTCCCATGGTGGCACCAAAGCATACGGCGAAATACATCACTCCCGGGCTCAAAAAAATAGTCGATTACTGCCACAGCCGGGGTGTACCCTGTCTCAAGCACACCGACGGCAATATTTGGGCTATCTTTGACCTCATTGTGGAGACTGGGGTTGACGGTGTCCACCCCATCGACCCCGTGGCCGGCATGGACATTGGCGAGGCAAAGGAAAAGTACGGTGATAAAGTGTGCATTATGGGTAATGTTGACTGCGGCAGACTGCTGAGTTGGGGCAGTAAAGATGAGGTCCGCGAAGCGGTCAGGGACTGTATCCGCAAGGCGGGCAAGGGGGGAGGCTACATCTGCATGTCCGGTAATTCCATTCACGGCGCCGTTAATCCGGATAACTATGCCGAGATGATACGAGCCATAAGAGAGTACGGGAAATACTCTCTTACTTTGTAAGCCAATGGCTGACAGGTCTACCGCAACGACTTTTTGATTTTGGCCAGGTCAGAGAGAAACAGTTGCTGTATGAGATAGACATCGTAGGCGTAGAGAATAATGTGCGCTCCCTTTTTCTTCCAGTCAGATATCTGCTGTTCCAGATTCTCTCCTGACAGCACCAGGCCAATGAGATGCCGCTTGTACTGGTGGGCTATGGCCACGGCTTTCTCCATGGCCGCGGTAACTTCCGGCGAGTCCCACCGGTCGTAAATGCCCATGTCAAGGGACATGTCGCAAGGCCCGAACATGATACCATCAAGCCCATCCACAGAGATAATCTGCTCTATATTCTCAATTGCCTCCTTGTTTTCGATGAGGGCGAAGAGCATGGTCTCCTGGTTCGAGGTGCGGAAGTGCTCATCAAGCGTCTGACCCAGACCAAAAAGGCTGGCACGACTCCAGGGCAGGACACCCCGGTTCCCCATAGGCGGGTACTTGATGGCCTTCACCGCCCGTTGCATGTCTTCCCGGGTACGCACCTGAGCACACAGGAAGCCGGCCGCACCGGCATCTACCATCCGCTGCATATAGGAAGAATTAATCTCCCCGATGCGAATGAACACCGGTAATCCGGACGCATTCGCGGCCAGTATGAGCCGACTAATCATATCCTCATCTGTGGTGGTGTGCTCATGGTCCACCATGACATAGTCAAACCCAATGTGTCCCATCATCTCCGTCAGGTAGGGCTCCTGAAAGACGTGGAACAGCCCGACCGGGATGCCACCTCGTTCCAATATCTCGCGCACCTTGTTTCTCTTCATGCCACTGCCTCCTGATGTTAAATTCCTCGCCCGAATTTCTTACCAGGGGAGTATTACAGATATAATTAGCTTTAAACCTGCCAGCGCTCACTATACACCGCCCCTTTTCCCCCTGTCAATATATTTTTTCACGGGAGCCGTGCCTTTGACGCTGCTTTTCAGTTGGAGTACACTTACTTCAAGCAGACATGAAGCTATACGAGTTTGAAGCCGGCGACCTGTTCCAACAGGAGGGTATACCCGTCCCTGATTTTACCGTCGCCAATAGCCCCCGGCAGGCGCGTGAAGCCGCCGAGAAAATTGGCTTTCCGGTCATGGTCAAGGCCCAGGTACTGACCGGGGGTCGCGGGCTGGCCGGCGGCGTACAGACGGCTGAGTCCCCGGAGCAGACTGAGGAGACTGCCCGGCGGATTCTGAAATCAACCATAAAGGGGCTGCCAGTAAACAGGGTGATGGTGGTAAAAAAGGCGTCGATGGCTCAGGAGTTCTACCTCGGCGTAACCATAGACGGCCTGACCGGCTGCCCGGTGGTTATTTTGAGCGCTGCCGGCGGCGTTGCCATTGAAGAGACCGCCAGAGCTCTTCCCGGAAAAGTCATCTCAAATCAGGTCTCCATCTTATCTGGTCTGAGCCTGCCCGGAGCGGAAAACATGGCGCAAAAGGCAGGGCTTACCGGCGGTGAATCAGCACGGATAGCCGATATTCTCCTCAGGCTCTACCGCGTTTTTCGCCGCTATGACGCCACCATTGCCGAAATAAATCCGCTGGTCCGCACAGCAAAAGGCGAGCATCTGGCCCTTGACGCCAAGATGGACATTGACGATTCCAGCCTGTTCCGCCACCCTGACCTGCAAATATCAGCCCTAGACCGTATTGCCAGCCCTCTGGAGAAAAAAGGTCGCCAGATAGGCGTAACCTACGTGGAACTTGACGGCGAAATCGGCATCGTCTCCAGCGGAGCGGGGCTGGGCATGGCTACCATGGACATCATTGGACGCCGGTACCGCCCGGCCAACTTTCTCGAAACCGGAGGCGCCATTTCCGCAGAGCTTCTCTACCAGGTTATGGAACTCGTTATGCAGAAAAAGGGCCTTAAGGCGGTGTTTATCAACCTCTACGGGGGAATCAACCCTATCCACGAAGGGGCCAAGGGAATTGTCCGCTTTCTTCAGGAGCACCCGGCAGACATCCCCATTGTGGCCAGAGCACTGGGGAACCGCCAAGAGGAGACCTGGCAGATACTGAGGGAGGGAGGGGTTGAGGTAGTAACCGATACGGCCACAGAGAAAAGTGTGGCGCACCTCTTTTGGAGACTGGAAAAAGCCAGATGAGCATACTCTTGAATAGAGAAACCAAGGTGCTGGTGCAGGGCATCACCGGCCGCGCCGGCCGCGCCCAGACGAAGTGGATGCTGGAGTACGGGACGAATATCGTGGCCGGCGTAACTCCGGGAAAAGGCGGTGAGGAGGTGGAGAGCGTGCCGGTCTATGACCACGTAACCCAGGCCGTCGCCGAGCGCGGGGCGGAGGTCTCGGTCTTTTTTGTGCCGCCGGCCGCCGTTAAAGACGCTGCCCTTGAGACCATAGATGCCGGCATCAGGCTTATTGTGGTGGTCACCGAGCACGTGCCGGTGCACGATGCCATGGAGATAAAGGCCTATGCCTCAGAGCACAACATGTGCCTCCTGGGGCCAACCAGCCCGGGGATTATCACCCCGGGAGAGGCCAAGATGGGCATTCTGCCCGGAAATATGTTCCAGCCTGGTCGTATCGGTGTCATTTCCCGGAGCGGTACCCTTGCCTACGAGATATGTGCCAACCTGGCCGCCGCCGGTATGGGCCAGAGCACAGCCGCCGGCATGGGGGCCGACCCGGTGCCGTTCACCAACCTGCCCGAACTGCTGGCTCTCTTTGATGCCGACCCGGATACCGACCTGGTTGTCATCGTCGGCGAGGTGGGTGGTGTGCAGGAAGAACAGGCCGCTCAGTTCGTTGCCAGCCAGATGACGAAACCGGTGGTAGCTTACGTCGCCGGCCACAGCGTGCCGGAGGGGAAACGCATGGGCCACGCCGGCGCCATCGTTCAGGGCAACATGGGGACAACAAAGAGCAAAATCAGCGCTTTTCAAAAGGCTGGCGTCAAAGTGGCGCGGTATCCCCTGGACGTGGTGAAACTGGTGCAGAACCAGCTCGGATGATATTCCCGGACTCAGAATACCGATTTACTCTATATAGATATCAAATACCTCTTGTTTGGCCACCACCGGGCCGTTCAGAGTGGACCTGGTGAAAGCCAGGAAGAGCTGCGTATTGCCTTTTTTCTTTGCCTTGAACCGGAAAACCTGATATAGAACGATGCTTCCATCTTCTTGGGTCTCAGTGTCAATCTCATTCACCAATAGCTCAAGCATTGCTTCATCGTATTTTTCCCGCCAGATGTAGCCAGAATTCAAATCAAACTCCCGCCTGATGGTAAACTCCTTGTTTACTTTAAGCTCGATTTTCTCCACCGGCAGAAAGCCAAAATTTTTCTCCGCCGCCTCTTCTTTGTCCGCACAGCCCGCCATTAGGCCGATTATCATTACGGGGAGCATTACCAGTAGCAGTCGTCTCACTGTTTTTCCCCTTTTCCGCAAATTGTTGTTTTATATTTATTTCAGGCTGATTCTGGCGTCCACCACCCAGTACCCCTCGCCACGCGGCATTACTTTTACCGGATTGAAGTCCAGCTCCGCCACCTGGGGGATATCCTCCACCATGGCCGATAGTCTGAGCAGTAAATCCTGTACCGCCTGAATATCGCTGGGGGACGTCCCTCGAAAACCCTCAAAAAGACTGGCCATCTTGATGGAACTGACCATTTCGCTGGCATCCAGTTCGGTGAGGGGATGCAGGCGGAGGACGATGTCCTTCAACAGCTCGGCCTGTACGCCGCCCAGACCGAACATAATGAGCGGCCCGAACGTGGGGTCCTGCGTCACACCGGCAATGACTTCAATGCCGCCCGACACCATGCGCTGGACGGTAACCCCTTCCATTTCCGATTCACGTCCCATGGCCGCCAGCTTGTCCCTGATGGTTTTGAAAGCGGCCTTCACTTCACTTTCAGAATTGAGGTCCAGTATTACACCACCAACATCGGTCTTGTGCGTGATGGTGGACGAGTTCAGTTTAACCACTACCGGAAAGCCCGCCTGTGCCGCCAGAGAAGCTGCCTCGCCGGCGCTCCGGGCAACCGATGTCTCAACAACACGTATGCCGTAGCAATCCAGCAGGCTTACTATCTGCTCTGCGGGCAGCCAGAACGGCCTCTGTTTGTTACGGCCCATCGCCGTTCTGATGATACGGCGCGCCTTTTCCCGCCTGATACCTTTTATGCGGGGCACGGCGCCTTTCGGCTTTTTCATCAGCTCATGGTACTCAACGGCCTTGGCCAGCGCCGAGACGGCGTTCTCCGGGAACGGATAGCAGGGCACGAAGCTGCCCATCTTTCCCAGCCTGGCTTTGAACCCCCGCTGCCCCATGAAACAGGCGAGCAAAGGCTTTTTCTGTCGCTGATACAGAGGGCTGACACGGCGGATGGCGTCTTCCACCAGCGTTGTGTCCACCACCGCCGCCGGGACAAACACCACCAGGACGGCATCAATATCATCGTCTTCGGCCATTACTCTCAGCGAACCTTCAAACTCTGCCGGGGTAACGCTGCCGGTGAGGTCCAGCGGATTGCCGAGCCTGATATCCCGCTTGATGAGCGGGCCCAGTTTACCCGCCGTTGCCGAAGATAGCTCGGGCAAAGTCAGCCCCTGCTGCTCCGAGGCGTCGGCGGCCAGAATTCCCGGCCCACCGCCATTGGTCACGATAGCCAGTCGTTTACCCTCGGGGAGCGGCTGATTGGAAAGGAGCGTGGCCACGTCAAACAGCTCCTGGATGCTGTCGACGCGAAGGATACCCGCCTGACGGAACAGAGCATCCGAGACCACCTCCGGCGTCGCCAGGGCACCGGTGTGCGATGAGGCAGCACGGGAGCCGACCAGGGTGGTACCACTTTTGACAACGACGATTGGCTTCCGTGCCGAAACCCTTTTGGCGATACGGCTGAACTTCCGCGGGTTACCGAACGACTCCAGATAGAGCAGGATGACCCTGGTTGCCGGGTCGTCTTCCCAGTACTGCAACAGGTCGTTGGAAGAGATGTCCGCCCGATTGCCCACGCTGACAAAGCCGGAGATGCCCATATTGAGGTCGCTGGCGTACTCCAGAATGACCAGTCCCATGGCACCGCTCTGGGAGAGAAAGGCGATATTGCCGCGAGGTGGATAGATGCGAGAAAATGAGGCGTTCAACCTGACTTCAGGGTCGGTATTGATGATTCCCATGCAGTTCGGTCCCACCAGTCTCATCCCGTGGCCAAGTGCGATATCGCGCAGCTCCTCCTCACGGGCGGCCCCCTCCAGCCCTCTCTCCCGGAACCCATCGGTGATGACAATGATGGCACGCACACCCTTCTGTCCACACTCGTCCGCCACCCGGGCGACAAACTGCGTGGGCACGATGATTATGGCCAGGTCAACCTCTCCCGGGACATCAAGTATGGAGGGATAGGCTTTCACCGCCATTATGGAGTCTGCCTTCGGGTTAACCGGGTACACGACGCCGGTAAAGCCGCCTTCCATGATATTCTGAAAAACAAGCTGCCCGATGCTGCCCGCCTGTCTGGAAGCGCCGACCACCGCGATGGAGCGCGGTGACAGAACATGGCGTATGGAAGCCACCGTCGACAGGCGTTCCCTTTCCGCCTCTTTTCTTTCCACCCTACGACTTCTGGCAATGGGAATGGTAACGTGGTAGACGCCGTCCCTCAACTCGCTATCAATGTGGAATCCGTAGTCCTTGAGAACGGACATCATGCGTTCGTTCTCGGCGAGCATGTCACCTTCAAAGAAGGCGATGCCATTGTCGCGGGCAGCGTTTGCCAGCCACTCGATGAGTTGGGTGCCAATTCCCTTGCCGTGATAGGCGTCCTCAATGGCAAAGGCCACCCGCGCCGACCGACTGCCCGGCAGGCGGTAATAGCGCCCGATAGCAATGATTTCCCGGCGCTGCTCCCTCTGCACCTCACCAACCAGGGCGAAGGTATTTTTGTAGTCCACAGTGCAGAAGCGAAGGGCATCTTCAGGCCCCATCTCGCCCGGGTCGCGTCGAAAGCGCAGGTATTTGGTCTGCTGGCTTTGCCGCCGGTAAAAAGCGAGCCAGCGCTCGGTATCGTCCTGGCGTATCGGCCTCAGTAGCATCCTGGAACCGTCTTTCAGCAGGACTTCGGTCTCATACTGAGATGGATAAGTTGCATTTGTGGCCACCATCATCTTGACTCCGCCATCTTCCTTTTCACTGGCAATATATATATATCATAAATCAGAGCTGGTAAGTAGTAAAGTTCACCGGTTCGGCGCCGATGGTGGGGTTAAGGATAACGAAGGCTTCTTCTTGAGGAGTTTGCCGGCCAATAGTCTGAAGTTCAGGTTGAATACGCCGGGGCTGATTCAGGACTCTTCCGGCCTGGCCAGCAGGTAGCCCACACCGGCCCGGGTGAGGATTATCTTCGGGTCGCCCGGGTCTGACTCAAGCTTGGTGCGCAGGCGGCGTATATGTACCCTGAGGCTATCGGCGGCATCGGGATAGTCCACACCCCACACCGCCTCTGCCAGTCCGGAATGGGTAACCACTCGCCCGGCATTCCTCATCAGGTGGTGCATGATTGAGCCTTCTGTGGGCGTTAGACTTATCTCCCGCTCTCCGTAAAACATCTGTCCGGTAGAAGGGTCAAACCGCAACTGCCCGCAGACCAGCGGCGCCCCTTCCACAATGGCACCACGCCGGCGCGTCACCAGCTTTATCCGGGAGAGAAGCTCCATCTGACGGAAGGGCTTGATGACGTAGTCATCCGCCCCCCATTCCAGCCCCTTGACGATATCAGTTTCGTCCGACCTCACCGTCAGAATCATGATGGGCACGTCGGAAAAAAGGCGGACCCGTTTCAACACTTCAAAGCCGCTGATATCGGGCAAGCCGAGGTCCAGGATGATGACATCCGGGTTCTCCGACTGGAGCAGTTCAATGCCTCCTTCCCCCAGGTGGGTGGAAAACAGCTTGGCATCGGGCCAGCTTATCTGCAGTGCCAGCGATATGGCCTCCACAATTGCCTGGTCATCCTCAATGATGAGAACTTTCATAATTTATTCCCGGTGCCAACTTTTTCCTTCCGCGCCACTGCCGCCAGAGGTATAGAGAAGCCAAAAGTGCTGCCTTTACCCTTTTCACTTTTTACCCATATCTGTCCACCGTGAAGTTCCACCAGCTTCTTGGACAGGCTCAAACCAAGTCCCAGACCACTCAACCGCTCGTGCTCGCTTTCCAGAGAACGGTATGGCTCAAACAGTAACTTCTGCTCCTCCTTGCTTATCCCCACCCCGGTATCCTGGACTTCTACCACCAGATTAGCACGCTCCAATCTGGCTTTCAAGACTATCTTGCCTCCCGGAGGGGTAAACTTGATGGCGTTGTTCACCAGATTGAGCACAATCTGCCGGAAACGCTCTTCATCAGCCACGACAACCGGCAGTGAGTCCGGTAGCCGGGCGGTGAGTGTCTGTCCGTTGCGCATGGCAACCGGTATTTCCTCGTCAACCGTCCGCTGCAAAAGCTGCCTCGGGTCCATGGGTTCCGGGTTCAGCCTCAGCATACCGACCTCGCCCCTGGCCAGGTCAAGCAGTTCGTCAATGCGCCGGTTCAGGTTATTGGCTCCCTGATTGATGTTCTGCGCCAGACCATACAACGGCTCATCCTTTAATTTCTGCAGCAGCAGCTCGCTGGAGGCCATCACCGGCGTGACCGGCGTTTTCAGTTCGTGGACCAGCGCCCTGGTGAATTCAACCCGCTTTTTTATCTCCGCTTCCAGTGTCTGCCTCAGCGCCCGCTCCTCGTGGTAAAGCCCCCGCAACTCACCCTCCGACTGCTCCATTGCCGCCAGTAAACCATTGATGGTGCCCGCCAGCAGGGAAAGTTCATCCGTCCCCGGCATGGATACCCTCGCCGTGATATCGCCGCTGATGCCAATGCTCTGAATGCCATCGCTCAGGCGGGTCAGCCGGGATAGCACCTGTTTCTCCAGAAGCAGGATAGTCACGATGCCAAATATGAGTCCGGCGCCAACAATCATCAGCATCAGGTAGGCAATGGCCACATCCTGCTCGTAGACACTGACCGAGGCCGCACCCTCATTTTTGAGCAGGAGATTCTCGGAGAGGAAATAGAGAATCACGATAAGCCCGAGGAACATCGTGCCCACAATGATTCGCGTTTTTCGGCGCAGATTCATGGCACCACCTTCAATCTCCCGATATGTACCCGTTCCTTCCGCATCAACTATTAATTTCAGATTAGCACCAGTGCAGAGTTATGTCAACATATACGTTTGAATCGACTAACGTCCTTACCCAATCAAAGCTATTTAAACCTGGGGCTAAGCCGCTCGTAGGTCTCGGTCAGAGCTTCCGGTATCACCTTGACATCGGTAATAACGGGTATAAAATTGGTATCCCCCTGCCAGCGCGGCACAATATGGGTGTGGATGTGGTCGGCAATGCCCGCGCCGGACGCCTTTCCCAGATTCATCCCGATATTGAAACCTTCCGGACTAATCTCCTCGCGCAGCGCCTTCACGCACCGGTTCACGATTTCAAAATGCTCGTTTCTCTCTTCCGCCGTGAGGTCTTCCAGAGAAGCCACATGACGGTATGGCGCCACCATCAAATGGCCCGCATTATAGGGGTAGCTGTTCAATATGACGAAGTTTTGCTTGCCCCGGTAAATAATGTAGTTTTGAGCATCGTCGTCCTGCCTGGGGTTGTCACAGAGAAAGCAGCCCTCCGTTTTTTTCATCCTAATGAACTGCATGCGCCAGGGTGCCCACATTCGTTCCATGGAATACTCCTTTTTCATTCACTTGGTGCTATTTTAATCGGCACACCTCTACACGTCAACGGAACCGCCTATTTTCAATCTGAAACGCAGAGGGGCTTGCCAGTAGATGTTATAATAAAGCAGGTAAGTGAGGTGACGGCTATGACCATCCTGGTCAATGACAGCGAATTGCAGATAGAACAACTTCAATTGAGGAGTTTTGGCACCAACGCCTACATCCTTCTCTGTCAGGAGACAAAAGAGAGCGTGGTGGTGGATGCGCCCGCCGAAGCCGAAAAAATCATGGCCCGATTGAAGGGCACCACTCCCAGATATTTTCTGCTCACCCACTCCCACATGGACCACATCGGGGCGCTGGACAGGCTGCGTGCCGATTTAAAAGTCCCGCTGGCGGCCCACAAGGCCGATGCCGACATATTGTCCCCGCCGCCGGAGATAATACTCGAAGATGGCGACACAGTTAACTTCGGGAAGATTCAGATGACCGTCCTGCACACGCCGGGGCATACCCCGGGCAGCCTGTGCTTTAGAACCGGCAACTATTTACTTTCGGGCGATACCCTTTTCCCGGGCGGTCCAGGCAGGACCAGGACACCGGCTGACTTTGCCCAGATAGTAAAATCAATAACCGGGAAGCTCTTCATGCTGGATGATGATACGCCAGTCTACCCCGGTCACGGCGAGCCGACCATCTTAAAAAAGGAAAAGGACGAGTTCAACGTTTTCTCCTCCCGCCCCCACCCCACGAACCTATGCGGTGATGTACTCTGGCTTGCCACCTGATACTGGCTTTAGCTACCAGAGAATTTCCTCACGGTGAAAGGCCTCGGCGAGTTCATATTCCGTTCCCTTGGCCCTATCCCTCGCCCACTGCCTGAGCCTTTCTTCCAGGCCTGGAAAACGGTCATTACCCACCTGGCTCTCGTGGCAGCGCAACGCCTTTACCTTGATAGGAAAAGTATCCGTGATATCAGAGCGGTGATTGATATTGTCGGCGATGGTCCACAGCCAGACCTCTTTCACCCGGTGCGGCTTGAGCCCTTCCTCCAGCAAATCTGGATAGGCGAGATGGTCTCTGGCGTAGGGGAAAACAGCGTCCAGGACCACCTGACCGGTAACCCTGTGGTCGCGGTGCCAGATATAACGCCGGTACGGGTCAGCCGAGACAACGATGTCCGGTCGGTACATCCGTATCAGCCGCACGATTTCCTTGCGAAACTCCGGGGTATCCTCCAGGCCCTGGTCTTCATGGCGCAGGAAAATAGCCTCCCTGACGCCGAGCACCCTGGCCGCGCAAAGCTGTTCGCGCTCCCTGATTTCAGCCAGTGCCTCCGGTTTCACACTGTAATCACTGGTACCCTTATCACCGTTGGTACACACCACGTAAACAACTTCTTTGCCCTCCGCCACCCACTTGACCACGGTGCCCGCCACACCGAATTCGGCGTCATCAGGGTGCGGCGTGATGACCAGGACATCGGCTTTCTTTGCTGACATACGGGAAATCTCCTTGTTGATGGGGTACCAATAAAATATTGTATAACACCAGAGTACTTGTTACAATCTTGAAATAGGGTATGCCATGGCGAGTCCGCAAAGCTATAAAATCAGGAATTACCGGCCCGCAGACTTCGATGAATACGTAAGCCTGCAAATTGAGACAGAAAGGATAGACCGGGCAGGGCGCGGCACATCACGAGAATTACTGCGGGAAAATCTGCAGCGACCCCTCTACAACCCGGAAAAAGACCTTTTTATCGCCGAGGCATCCGGGAGAATCGTTGGTTTTCTGAACATTACGGCGGAGCGGGTCACCCGCCGCGTGCTGCTCGACTGCCTGGTACATCCCGAACACCGCCAAAGAGGCCTGGCCAGGCGACTTCTTGAGCCGGCCACCCAGCGCGCCCGAGAACTGGGGGCCACAGTTATGCACTTAAATGTGTCAGAGGAAAACACCTCCGGCCGGGATATTCTCTCCAGGCTGGGGTTCAGCGTGGTCAGGCAGTTCTTCGAGATGAACCTGAATATTGCCGATTTCAAGCTACCGGATACGTCAGGCAATGCGTCTACCCCGCGTCAGCTGCAATGCGGGGAAGAAGAAATACTGGCCAGTGTCCAGAATCGCTGCTTTGCCGACACCTGGGGTTTCAACCCCAACACCACAGCCGAGATTGCCTATGCCTTGAACCTGAGCGGTGCCTCGGCAGCAGACGTTGTCTTCATATATGACGGCGAGCGACCCGCCGGCTACTGCTGGACGAAAATAAACTGCGAAACGAGCATGGAAACCGGTGCTAAAAAAGGACGCATCCTCATGCTGGGGGTAGACCCTGATTACCGGGGGCGGGATATTGGCCGGCTGGTGCTGGAGGCCGGCCTATCATACCTCAAAGACAATGGGGTCGGGGTGGTGTCATTGACCGTGGACAGTGAGAACCAGGCGGCCTGCTCACTGTACCAAGCTGCCGGTTTTAAAGTACAGGCGCGCAGCCTCTGCTACGAAAAGCGGATTGACTAGTTTCAGTAGCATTATCCGCCAGGAGAGCAAGACATTCCTGAGCTACTATCCCGGCAATATTCGGCCAGCCAAACGGCGCCAGCGAAGCCCGCATTACCTGTGCCAGATGGGTACCATTTTCAGACCGGGAAAGGGCCAGCCTTATTTTATCGGCCAGACGGCTGGGCTCATTATCCTCAACCAGATACCCAGTTTCAGCGTGCCGAATAATATTTGCCGCCCCACCCACCTTCGTGGCCACCACCGGCGTGCCGCAGGCAATCGATTCCAGCGCCACCAGACCGAAGCTTTCGTAATATGACGGGACAACGCAGACATCAGCCGCGCTGTAGAAGAGCGGCAAATCAGACTGCTTTATCAGACCCAGAAAGTCAATGGCGTCGCTTATCTGAAGCTTTCCGGCCAGTCTCCACAGCCGTTCTATTTCCTGCCGGCTGTTCTCTCCACCACCGATTATCAGCAGTCGCGGCCGGCGACCATTCTGAAGATGGCTCATGGCCATCATCAATCTATCGATGCCCTTCAGCGGTTCAATACGCCCGACAAATATAATGGTCTTATTACCGTTAAGGCCAATCTGATTTTTGGCCACTACCTTGTCTATCGGTCGGAATATGTCCAGATTGACACCGCAGGGGATGACCCTGACCTTTTCCGCGGAGGCGTCATAGTGCCGTACCAGGTCCTCCTTTTCTTCCTCCGTAGCGGCAATAATGCGCTGGCAGCTGCTGATTATGGAACGTTCCGTTTTGATGCGGAGTTCAGGCTCCTTTGCCCCGACGCCCACCGCGTTCTTTACCGCCCCAAGGGTATGAAACATGACCAGATGCGGCACCCGCCACCACTTCTGCAAACGCTTCCCCACCCAGGCCGACAGCCAGTAATGGCTGTACACCAGGTCGTAGTGCAGGTCATTGCTTTTGCGGAAGTCCTCAAGGCGCCGGGCAAAATCAGGGAGGTGGGGATATACGGCCAGCTTATGTATTTCCTCATCCTCACCCGCCCGCAGATGAATGAGGCGAGCGTTCTGGCCCAGTTCATATATCACCCTGTCTACGGGGTCGTGGACTCTGGTATACACATCAACCTGATGTCCCAGCTTGCCCAACTCACGGGCCAGCTCCTTGACGTAGACACTCATGCCGCCGGTATCTCTGGTACCCAGCTTGCCCACCGGACAGCTATGAGCACTGAGCATGGCAATCCGTAGCGACCTTTCGTTTGGCAAAATATTGCTCACCGTTTCCATATTGCCTTTACTAAATCATCACCTGGCAACCAGACAGTCTGATTTCACTGCCCCCAAGCTGGTATTTATACTTCTCGGCCCCCTTGAGGAAGTCCCACTTTTTCCTGCCCAGGGCAATACTCTCCCTGATGCAGAGTACTTTAGAAAGCAGACCAACACTCAAAGAATTGAACTGGGGGTCGTAGGCACTGTTATAGAGATACATCGCCTGGTTGTAGTCAAAGCCCATTATCATGGCCGCGGGCTGCTTTGCCACCTCAAGGATACCATATCTCAGCAACTTAATCTCCGCCATGGCCTCAGCCAGCGAGTGGAAAAATACCTCCATCTGCGGTGTCATGAAATCAGCCTTCTCTCCTCGGCTCAGGGCAAAGAGTTTTAAGAACGTATCGGTCATGTCGCTGACATCGGCCGGGCTGACCTCGTGACAACGATAGTTTACCTCCCCGGCCCCCCACAGCCTTCTCAGCTTGCGCCTCACCTCATGGCGCTGTTTCTTGTCCAGTCCGTCAAGATATGCTTCCCAGCTGCCGGCCAGGTCCATCTCCACGGTTACCTCGTCTTCCGCGCAGACTACACGGCCACCACGGTTTTCCACCACGCTTACCAGGCTCGTCATCACCGTTGCGTCCGGCCTCACCAGATTCAGGTCCAGTTGCTTGATACCTTTCTGTTTCAGGTCATCAAGCAATACGCCGAAGAATTCAGCCTCTCTGCCCGGCACCATGACGAAGTCCTGATAGTCGCAGACATCAGGGCTGCCCACAAAGCGGGCTTCACCGCCCTTCCGGTGCAGCGGCGCGATGCCGATAATATCCGGCCCCTCCCATACTGCCGCCAGATACAGTTCCGTTCCCGGCTGAAATACACGCCACCAGACCTCCAGCCACGCCGGTAAAACAAAAATTGAACCCCACTTCAGTCCAAAACGGGACTCGTTACAGTATGAAGTGAGGCTTTCGAAACTCTCCCGCGTGACGGTAAAGCTCATGCTATCAAATTAAAGTGTAACACCTTGCCCGCCTTTAAATCAATTCCGAGGCGAAGGCGTCACTTCTTTGTTTTCCCTGTCTTATCTTTGCCAGTTGACCGGTACTCGCTGGGTTTACCGAAATCGTAGAAGAACGACTTTACCTGGGCGCTGGTTTCAGAGGTAAACGTCTTCACTCTATGGGGCAGCTTTGAGATATTGCCTGAGGAAACACGCGACTGAAAACCGGTCAGATCCGGCGCTGGTATTGAGGCCAACTTCCGGCAGTAGCCGGCTATTTTCTGACGGTCAAGGGATAAAAACCAGATATATAAGGCGGAAAGACCGGCCTTTTCCAGCAGTAAAAGCATAACGGAGGTGATAACGATGCTGGCCAGCACCACGCCGTAGGTCAAACTTCTAATCAGTTCCCCACCAGCCACCCCCGCCTGAACTGGAATTATCGCCAGAACCGCCGCCGCCAGACCTTTCGGCACCATGATGGCCACCAGAGAAGCGTCCCTGGCCGGTAAGGACTTCCCCACCGTCACCTTCACCGCCGGGATACGCAGCAGAAAGATAGCGGCGGTAAATATCAGCGCCAACTGGATAAGCCAGCCGCTGATTAACTCCAGGGAAATGCCCAGGTAGACAAAGAAAAATGTTTTCAGCAGGAAAGCGACCTCGCTGAAGAAAGCTTTCTCGGTCGGGCTGAGGCCCTCCGCCTCGCTGGCCTGGGGTCGCCGGAATATGTAGTAGCGGATAGACTCCACATTGCCAATGGTGATGCCAAAGGCCAGTGTGGCAATGGCACCGTTAAAATGGAGTATCTCGACCACGCCATAGATGATGAAAACGAAAGCGGCCGTGGTGAACATGGCATTCTTTATGGCGTGGATGCGGTTCAGCAGTCGTGCCCAGATGAAGGCCCCAATCACGCCGAACACCACTGCCACCAGGAAGGCCGCAATCAGGTTGCCAGCGACCGCAGCTATCCGGAACTCGCCGAGCAGATAGGCTTCAACAAGAGCGATAGTGATGACGATGCTGAGCACGTCATTGACCGACGATTCCAGGGAAAGCATCGTCTGGCTATCTTTTCTCATCCTGAGCTGCTTTATCATGGGTATAACGACGGCCTCAGATATCGAGCCAACTATGGCACCCAAAATAAAGGCCGGAATCAGTTCCAGGTCAGTGAGCCAGAGGGCAAGCCCGGCGACCGCACCCATGGAGAGGAAAAAGGTCAGGGTAGCCAGAGCCATGGCACCTCCCACCGCCGAACGCAGGCTCATCAACTCCAGAGCGGTGCCGCTTTCAAAGAGGATGATTATCAGCGTTATGGTGGTTAATACCGGCCCCACGGTGCCGAAATGGGCTGGCGTGGCCAGACCCAGCACCGGGCCAACGCAGATACCGATGATAATTAGCAGCAGAACATCAGGAACCCTGGTCCGACTGAAAATAGCCGTGAAGAGGTGGGCCAGAAAGACCAGGACGCCCACAAAAACAATTACCGGTGCAATATCCTGCATTGATACCGTACCTTTTTACCTCGATAATGGATACTTTAGGTAGATGAGCCCGCTTTGTCAAGAGCCAGCTTTGTGTTCACCGCGTCAATATAGTATAATTTATCTGGCTTCTGGTTTGGAGGAGAGATTTCTGACATGAGTGAAAAGCGCCTGACCGATGTCAAGACATTCATCGAAAACGTAAACAAAAAAGGCAAGCGTAACGGCAAGAAGATAGAGTTTCCCTGGATGAAAAGAAAAGGGAAATCGAGTCAGTAAACGCCGAAACTTACTTCTGGCAGCTAACCGCCGGTTCAAAAGGGTGCTCCCGACGATAAAAATCAGGCTGGTAGGTATCTGAAGCGTCCATTTCCTGCACCCAGCCATCCTCCAGCCCCAGCTCACCCAGCCACCCGATAACTTCTTCATATTCCGTTGGAGTTATTTTACGGGCCCGCCGGGGTATCTTCGGGGCGCGGTGGGCGGGATAATACTGCGCCATGATGCTGACCGTTACCGCCGGGGAAAGCTCATTGACCAGCCAGGTCAGCGATTGCCGACTCCCCGCCAGGTCATTGGGCAGTATCAGGTGCCGCACTATTAACCCCCTCTGGGCAATGCCATTTTCGTCCACCACCAGGTCGCCAACCTGCCGGTACATTTCTTTAATCGCCTCTCTGGCCCGCGCCACGTAGTCTGGAACCCGGGAAAACTTCTTCCCCCACCGGTCTGAGGCATACCGGAGGTCAGCAAGATAGACGCTGATGACGCCATCAAGCGCTTTCAGGGAATCAATAGAATCGTAGCTGCTGGTGTTATAGACCAGAGGCAAACGCAGGCCCATGGGCACCGCGACCAGTAACGCCTTCACGAGCTGCGGGACAAAGTGCGACGGCGTGACGAGGTTGATATTGTGGCAGCCGAGCTCGTTTTGCAAATATAACATGTGCCTGGCCAGAGTTTCATGGTCAACCTGCTTGTCCGCCTGCGCTTTATGGTCCTGGCTTATCTGGTGGTTCTGGCAATAAGCGCAGCGCAGGTTGCAGTTGCCGAAGAAGATAGTCCCCGAGCCTCTGTCTCCGGATATGGCCGGTTCCTCTCCGTGATGAGCGCAGACCGCCGCCACTATCGGCCGGTAGCCGGAATGGCAGAAACCGGGTTCATTCTCCAGCCTGTTTACGTCACACTCCCTCGGGCAGATATCGCAGGCACGCAGCCGCGCCTCCAGTATGCGGGCGCGACGCGCCATCTCACCCAACTTGTACAGCGTAATATATTCAGGTTCTGTAATCATCACGGGGACTACTGCTTCTCCGCCTGCTTCGCTATCTTGGCCCAGGTATCCCGCAGCGGCACCGTCCGGTTGAACACGAGTTTCCCGGCCGAGGAATCGGGGTCAACGCAGAAATAGCCCTGCCTCTCAAACTGGTACCGGCTTCCGGGTGCGGCCCCGGCAAGACCGGGTTCAACACGGCACGAGGTCAATATCTCCAGGGAATTGGGGTTCAGATAAGCCTTGAAATCAGCCCCACCCTCCACGTCCATCGGGTCTTCCCTGCTGAATAAGTGCTCGTACAGGCGTACTTCAGCTTCAAGGGCGTGCCCCGCCGAGACCCAGTGCAGCGTTGCCCTGACCTTCCGCCCGTCCGGGGCATCACCACCCCGCGTGGCCGGGTCATAGGTACAGTGAAGCTCAACCACCTCCCCGCTTTTTTCATCTTTGACCACACCCACACAGGTGATAAAATAAGCGTATCTCAACCGCACCTCGCGGCCTGGCGCCAGACGGAAGAACTTCGGTGGCGGGTCTTCGCGAAAATCATCGCGTTCAATATATAATACGCGCGAAAAGGGCACCTTCCGTATCCCTGCACCGGGGTCCTCGGGATTATTCACCGCGTCCATTTCCTCCACCTGGCCCTCCGGATAGTTATCAATGACCACCCGCAGCGGGCGCAAGACGGCCATGGCACGCTGCGCTCGCCTGTTCAAATCATCGCGGAGGCTGTGCTCAAGCAGGGCAATATCAATCGTACTGTCTGTCTTCGCCACACCAATGCGCTGCGAAAAGTTGCGGATTGACTCCGGTGTGTAGCCGCGTCGGCGCAAACCCGAGAGCGTCGGCATGCGCGGGTCGTCCCAGCCACTCACATACCCTTCCCGTACCAGCTCCAGAAGCCGGCGCTTGCTCATCACGGTGTAGGTGAGGTTGAGCCGGGCAAACTCAATCTGCCGGGGATGATAGATGCCCAGCTCGTCCAGGAACCAGTCGTACAGGGGACGATGGTCTTCAAACTCCAGTGTACAGATGGAATGGGTAATCCCTTCGATGGAATCCTCAAGGCCGTGGGCCCAGTCGTACATCGGATAGAGGCACCACTTATCACCGGTGCGGGGGTGCTCGGCGTGCAGAATGCGGTACATGACCGGGTCGCGCATGTTCAGGTTCCGGGAAGCCATGTCGATTTTCGCCCGGAGCACGCGTGAGCCATCCGGAAACTCGCCGGCTCGCATGCGCTGAAACAGGTCCAAGTTCTCCTCGATGGCACGGCCCCGGTACGGACTCTTTCGACCCGGGTCAGTCAAGGTGCCGCGGTAGGCCCTGATTTCCTCGGCACTCAACTCATCAACGTAGGCTTTCCCGGCTTCAATCAACTGCACCGCATACTGGTACATCTGCTCAAAGTAGTCCGAAGCGTAGTACAGCCGATCGTCCCAGTCGAATCCCAGCCAGTGGACGTCTTCGATGATTGAGTCAATATATTCCTGCTCTTCCTTGACGGGGTTGGTATCATCGAACCGCAGATTGCACAGGCCGTTGAACTCAGCGGCGATGCCGAAATTGAGGCAGATGGACTTGGCGTGTCCGATATGCAGATAGCCGTTCGGCTCCGGAGGAAACCGGGTATGAACCCGACCGCCGTACTTATTGTTTCGGAGGTCATCATGGATAATGTCCCGGATGAAATCGCGGGATGATTCAGAACTGGTTTTGGTCATATCAATAGTACCATCTTATTTATTTCCCAGCTTTGTCACCGCGACCCCGAGCCTCCTCAAACATCTTTCTTTACCCAGCACCACCATCGTCGCAAAGAGGGGAGGGGCGGCGGTGCGACCGGTGGTGGCTACCCGCAGCGAGCCGAAAAGCTGCCCCGCCTTGAACCCCAGCTCCTCAGCCAGGAGCCTGAGCGCCCTTTCCAGCGAATCATGGTCAAAGCTTTCCAGCCGGGACAGTTTTTCCTGAGCGGCTTTCAGTGCCCTAAGTGTAGTTTCGGTGGTCATCTTCTTCCCCACCAGCAACGAGGCGTCATATTCCAGTTCATCGAGGAAGAAAAATTCAGCATATACCGCCGCCTCTGCCAGCGTGTTTATCCGCTCCTGAATCAGGGGCACAATTTGGCTCACGTATTCTTTAGGAATAGGCCGCTTCACCCCTTCCGGCAAGCCGCGCTCCAGAAACGGCATGACTTTCGATAACAACTCTTCATGGCTCAACTCACGCAGGAAAACCCCATTCATCCAGTTGAGCTTTTCGTGACTGAAAACGGCCGCCGTCTTGCTGATACGCTCCAGCGAGAAATGCTTTATCAGTTCATCTCTGCTGATTATATCTGTCCTGTCATCCAGCGACCAGCCAAGCAGGGCCAGAAAATTGACCATCACCTCGGGGAGATAGCCCTGCTCCTTATATTCAGTGATGGACACCGCGCCGTGCCGCTTGCTCAGCTTCGAGCGGTCGGGCCCGAGTATCATCGGCAGGTGGGCCAGCTGCGGCATCTCGTAGCCCAGTGCCCTATAGAGCAGTTTGTGGCGCGGGACACTGGACAGCCACTCCTCCGCCCTTAACACGTGGCTGATTTCCATCAAATGGTCGTCAACGACGTTGGCCAAGTGGTAGGTCGGGTAGCCGTCCGACTTGAGCAGGACATAGTCATCGAGGGTGCTGTTCTCCACCGTGACCTCCCCCCAGATGACATCATGGAAGCTGGTCTGCCCCTCCAAGGGCGTCTTGAAACGCACCACCGGGGTAATGCCTTCCGCCTCTTTCTGCCGGCGCTCTGTCTCGGTCAGGTCGCGGCAGTGCCGGTCATAGCCGAGAGACCCCTTTCTTTTCTGTTGCTCGGCGCGCATCTCCGCCAGGCGTTGCGGAGAGCAGTAGCAGTAGTAAGCGTCTCCCTGCTGCACAAGGCGTTCCGCCGCCTCGCGGTAGAGGTCAAGGCGCTGCGACTGAAAATAGGGGCCGTATTTACCACCCACCTCTGGCCCCTCATCCCAGTCGAGGCCCAGCCAGCGCAGGCCGTCGAGAATGGCCTCCAGCGCCCCCTCAACCTTGCGAGCAACGTCCGTGTCCTCGATGCGGACGATAAACGTACCGCCGCTGTGGCGGGCAAAGAGCCAGTTGAACAGCGCCGTGCGGATATTGCCAACGTGGGGATATCCGGTAGGGCTGGGGGCAAAGCGGACTCTGACGGCTGGTTTCACAATTTCATCCCTGTGTCTTATTTTCAAGCGAATCTAGCTTTCGCTCCAGCTTCTGTATCTTCTTGCCCGCCCAGACTATGAAACCAATCACCATAAGGCTCATAACCGTAAAAGAAAGGACGATAAGTTGAAAACCGATATCTGGATTGCTGAGCCAGACCAGATACCCAACCAGAACTCCCCCGATGACCGGGTTGATGATAGCCAGTATTAAGCCGATTATTACCAGTACGTCCATTTTGTTCCTGCCTCTCTTGGTATTATCTCAATCATTCTACCACTCCCCCCCACCCACGTTCTAGCTCATTTTTGCCAAGGCCTGCGCCAAATCCCGGGGAAGCTCAGATTTAAACTCCACGTACTCCCCGTTTGCTGGCAGTCTGAAGCCGAGGCGACAGGCGTGCAGGAACTGCCTTGAGAGATGCGGCGATTTCACGCCGTAGACAGCGTCGCCAACGACCGGGTAGCCGATGGCCGCCAGGTGCACCCGTATCTGGTGGGTGCGCCCTGTTTCCAGCATGATTTCCAGCAGCGTATAGTCATTGATATATTTCACCACCTGGTACTGCGTGCGCGCCGGCCGGCCCTCTCTCACCACCGCCATGCGCTTGCGGTCGCGCGCGTCACGCCCGATGGCGGCGTCAATAATGCCTCTGTCCGGCGTGAGGTGCCCCTTCACCAGCGCCAGGTATGCCTTGGTCACGGAACGTTCCTTGAACTGTTCTATCAGGTTCAACTGCGACACACGGTTTTTGGCCACGAGCATCAGGCCCGAGGTATCTTTGTCCAGCCGGTGCACAATGCCCGGTCGGAGGGAATCACCCATTTGGGCCAGGTGGGGAACGCGAGCGAGCAGGGCATTGACCAGGGTACGGTCGGGATGCCCCGGCGCCGGGTGGACCGTCAGCCCAGGCGGCTTGTCCACCACCAGCAGGTCTTCATCTTCATAGACGATATTCAGGGGGATGGTCTCCGGCAGCAAGGGGCTGGGCGGTGCGGGGGGAACAGTAATATCCACCCTGTCACCGGCAGCGAGCTTGAAGCTCGATCTGACCTCTCTACCATTGACCGTAATCAGGCCATCGGCGCTTAATTTCTGGGCGTGGGTCCGAGTGAGCTCCGGGCACTCCCCGGCGATAAATCTGTCCAGCCGGACACCAGCGATACTGACCACCAAATGGTAGGTCTTGGCGGTGCTATTATTTCTCGGTTTGAGCATGGCGCAGTAAAAGCAAAGCGAAAAGAATGACGCCAACCGTGACGGCAGAGTCAGCGATATTGAATGCCGGCCAGTAGCTGAAATCAATGAAATCGGTAACATAGCCGAAGCGGAAGCGGTCAATGAGATTACCCACCGTGCCGCCGAGCACCAGTCCAAAAACGAGCATGATGGAAAGGTTCTCCAGCCAGGGAAAGTAACGATGGCCATAAAGGACAAGAAACAGGACCGCGGTGCCGGCAATTATGGCAAAAATGGTCAAAATGAAAGACTGGTCCGGGAAAAGACCAAAGGCAGCTCCGGTATTGTGGACATGTGTGAGGCGGAAAAAACCCAGTCTGAACAGTGAGTGCCCTTCCGGCAGGCTTGACCTTATCCACGCCTTGCTGAGCTGGTCAGCACCTATGATGAATAGGGCGACTAGAAAAAATATCAGGTAACGCCACCTAGACGGCGGGCGCTTTTCCTTTCGCATTCTTTGCCTGCTGAGCCTTACATTTTATGCACAAGCTTGCCTCGGGAATTGCCTCCAGTCTCTGCGGGTCTATGGGCTGACCACAGCTATCGCAGTAGCCGTAGGTGCCCTCTTCATATTTATGTAAAGCGTGCTCCACGCCGACCAGCTGTTCTTTTATCCTTCTCTCCAGAACAAGGCGTTTCTCCAGCTCAAGTGCCTCCGTTGCCTCCTCCTCACGCTTGCCAAACGGACTGCCTTCCCGTCGCTCATCGGTGGGGTTGGCACTGGCCTGAAGCTGTTCCAGCTCCTCCGTCAAACGTTTCTGCTCCGCCTCCAGTCGGGACCGAAGTATACTGTAATTGGTTGTCATTTTCCCTCCCTACTCTCACCTTTGAGATGGGTCGTCAGTTATATTTCAAATCAGGCTGAAACAGATATAATCGAGTGTATCTATCTGATCAGCAATTAAGAAATCAATGGTGGGCAGAATGGCCTACCGAGTGTTATTCACCGCCGGCACACCTTGCCAGCCGCTTACCTTCCTCAGTAATCGTGAGCAAAACTTGAGTGTTTTTAGCTTCGGTCGCAGTATCACCGAAGTATTTCATGCCATAAGTGTAACCCATTTCCCCCGCTTGGTCAATGCTTGAAATGCTTAAATTTTAGGTCGGGCCAAGAAATAAATGGCCCGCCGATAAGCTGCCGCCCGGCAGGTTTCCTTGACACCCAATTCTAACAGGAATTATACTGGGTATGTCAAGTGGCGCGGGGTGGAGCAGTGGTAGCTCGTCGGGCTCATAACCCGAAGGTCGTTGGTTCGAATCCAACCCCCGCTACCAATAGATTTGAGTTTGACCCAGTCAAAAGGCTGGGCTTTTTTGGTTGACACGAACAAGCATTAAGTATATCGATCAGAAGTACCGGGATTATCAATATTATAAAGAAAATTGTTACTTCAGATGGAGTTAATATCTACAGTGATAATCCTGTATTAATAGATAACGTGCGATGATATAATATCCCCGTGACCACACTCGCACTGATATTAGTATTACTTTCAGCCTTATCGCATGCTACTTGGAACTTACTAGCCAAGCGCGCCATAAATCAAGAGGTATTTTTCTGGTGTGTGCTTGTATCTTCAAGCGTATTGTTATTACCTCTTCTTATCTTCTTAATCTGTAAATACCAGATACTTTACCCTGGATGGTGGTTTATCTTTGGTACAGTAGTCCTGCACGTTCTTTATTTTACATTCCTGGGGCGCAGTTATGCCCATGCTGACCTGTCTCTAGCCTATCCGATTGCCAGAGGCATGGGATCGGCACTGGTTCCAATTATCGGCGCACTTTTGCTTAAAGAGGTAATCACACCTCCGGCAATAATCGGGATTATATGTGTAGTCGTGGGCATTTTTACCGTATATTGGTGGGGAAACTTCATGGAGCTATTACATGCTCCCTTAAAAATATTCAGGGACTCTGGGGCCAGATATGCACTACTTACAGGGCTGGTCATAGCCGCCTATTCAGTTTGGGATAAAGTGGGTGTTAGCTATGTTAACCCCTTTCTATACATGTATTTTTTGGTCTTGGGTAGCGCTTTATTTTTAACGCCATATATATGGTGGTTTCACGGGATAAGCACGATTAGAATTGAAATAAGGAAAAAGATGGGAAACATTTTTCTATCCGGATTACTGATGTTTCTTGCCTATGGCCTCATTCTGTTTGCTTTCCAATTTTCCAGAGTTAGCTACATCGCGCCAGCCCGCGAGGTCGGGATAGTCATAGGAGTTGTGTTTGGTACATTATTACTTAGGGAACCTTTTGGCAAAGGTCGTATTATCGGTTCGTGCCTCATAATAGCTGGCCTTAGTCTGATCTCAATGGCCCCTTGACAGGGACATCAGGAGTGGTGAGAGCCAAAGCGGGTGATGGAAAAGGGTTCGATTGGCAAGGGGGTCGTGCCTTTCAATATCAATTCTGTTATTATGCGTCCCGTTACTGGACTAAGCAAAATGCCCTTCGTCCAGTGACCGGTGGCGAGATAAACGCCGCCCCAACCAGGTACCTCTCCGATTATGGGCAGTCCGTCAGCTGAGAGTGGCCTGAGACAGGCGGTTTGCAAGACAACTTCTGCTTCTACAAGCGAAGGCACCAGAGTAACCAAGCTATCTATCAGCTTGTCCCTGCCTTCTGCTGAGGGTTCTTCGTTAAAACCGACATCTTCATGGGTGGCCCCGTGGTAGATAAGTGCATCCTGTCTTGTGGTTGTGTTGTAGTTAGAGTTCCAGGCAAGTATGGTGGTGAAAGGTGGTCCCGAAGCCCGAACTCTCAACGTCTGACCCTTCTGCGGGCTGACGGGTATGGGAAACCCCAGAGATGAAGAGGCCAACCCCGCCCAAGGCCCCATAGCCAGAACCGCGCAATCGCAGGCAACATCACCTGATGATAGCTGTACAGCGGTTAACTTTGGGCCGTTTCTTTTTAGTCCGGTGAACCGTCCATTACGGATTTCAGCCCCATATTTTTCGGCAGCCTGAGCCAGGGCCAAAGCGTACCGGTAGCTGTCCAGTTCTGCTGCGTCCTCGCTATAGGCGGCCCCTATTACCTCAGGGGAAATCCGGCTATCTATTAAACGCACGGCATCACCATCTAACCAGTTTATTTTAAATCCTTGCTGTTGTAGCACTTCAATTCTGTTCTTGATCTCCCGCTCTTCATCCTGGGTAAAGGCAAGGGTGAGAAGCGCTGACCGGCGAAAATAATAGTCAATCCCTGCCTCTGCTAACAATGGCTGAGAGAGTTCTTTGTGTAACTGAAAACTTTTTGTGGTCAGAGGTAGCATGATTCCTGAGTGTTCTGGAATTGCCACCTGCGGATTAAGAATACCCGGGGCATAGCCTGAAGCATGGGCCCCGATGCTGTCCTGCTCGACGATAACGGTTTTCACTCCTTCCTTACCCAAGAAATAGGCAATTGCGCATCCGATTACACCCGCACCTATGATGATTACGTCAGCTTTTCCCGCTTCCATGTCAACACTTCGTCTCCAAGCATTTTATTGTGGCTATTTAGTCGGTGAAGGCGATATCTAGAGTCATTGTAGCGTGCTAACTTGTTATTTATCAATGTCGTTCAGAGATAAGAAACTGGCCGCCATACTCTTTTGAGTAGGCGCGAGTTATTACGTTTTAAGAGCGTTTAGTAGCTTTGCCAGCCCCTGCCCTGACGCAGACCGCGCACGTAAGCCGCTTGGCCAGCATGTATAACAGCATCATCCATGATACTGATGAGGCGTACACCGACGGTGGGCAGCGGCTGAAACCACGGTTCTTCAAGCTCCCGGTCCAGGTCAGCTTTCGATAGGGTGAGAAAATATTGCTTGGACCTTTTCAGCACTGCCTGGTGATAGGAGAGTAGAGTCTCCGTATCTGGCGACCGGAATGCTGCCACCTGCTCCGGACTGTGCCCGAAGCCAATATCTCCCGGCTCAGGCGAGCGGTTGAAGTTGTCATACCATCTATCTTTAATCCACAACTGCTCCTCTCCCATTAAAGAGGCAATTTGGGCATCCTGCTGGCGTGTCAGGTGCCAGGCTAACCAGCCGATACTATTGCAGTCGGGGCGGGGTTGCCAGTCCAGATCATCCTGGGTAAGTCCTTTGAGTACTCTTTCCAGCACCTCAAGCACGCGTCCATAGCCGTCGGCAAGCAAATCATGCCACTCCATAGTTCCCTCCTTAATATACCTGTTGTAATTATAGTCTTAACGGGCTGAGCCGTTGCTGATAATCACAATACCATATAGTTACCACTTGCTGTTTAGGAATGTAGAGACAGCGAATTCATACCTCCGGAATAAGTGAAAGTTCCCTCGATATTCCCCAAGAACTGGTCAGCGAGTACGGCTAATAATGCTGCCGGCACTGAACCTTCCAGTATGTAGGCTAAATTGTCTTGCACCAGGCCGGCGATTATGGGTGAGCCAAGCCCGCCGGCACCGATAACCGCGCCGATCATAGCGGTACCAATGTTAATAATAACCGAAATCCTGATGCCGGCAATAATCACTTTCGTCGAAAGCGGAATCTCAACACGAAACAGTGTTTGTCTCTGACTCATTCCCATGCCATAGGCAGCATCCAGCAGGCTGGCAGGAACCGCCCGCAAACCAGCAATCGTATTGCGCACAACAGGAAGCAAACCATAAAGGAAGAGGGCAACTACTGTGGGTAGCAGACCGAATCCTAAAACTGGCACCGCCAGTGCCAGCACCGCTACCGGGGGGAATGTCTGCCCAAAGGAAGTAATGTCAGTTACTATCGGTAAGAAGTCCTTGCCACTGTCTCTGGTGACCCAGATGCCCACCGGTACCCCGATTATAACCGTTATCGTGCTGGAGATGACGACCAACCTGATGTGCTCCCAGACCAGCACCAGAAGGCTGGCACGGGGGTGAACCACACGCGATTCTTGAGGGAAGAAAAAACGCAGTGATGACTCCCACCATTCCAGGTTGGCAATAAGCACAAAGAATAGTGCGGCCAGTATGGTAAAAATCGCCCAGCGTCTGAGCAGTCGCGTATCTATTGCCTATACCTCCGTTTCTTTAGTGGCTGTTTCAATATCACCCAGGGTTATCTCTCCAGCAAGGCGCCCGAGGTTATCTACTACCGGGATATTATTTAACCCCTGGCTTAGCATGCGGGAGAGCGCCTCTTTCAAAGTTGCGCTGGGCATAATGGCGACAGATTCCCGGTCGACGGCAACGGCTGCCTCCCTGACTGACTCGGCTTTTTCAAGGTTTGACCTGTCTACCCAGCCAATCAGGCGTTTGTCCTTGTCTACCACCCAGACCCAGCGACACCGCTCGCAGACCTGCCGTGCTTCCTCTATTGAGGCATCCAGACTCACCGAAGGCGGTGTTTTCACGAACCTTTCAATGCCGATGCGCGATAGGCGTTTCAGGGCACGGTCGGTGCCGATGAAGTCATGGACAAATTTATTGGCCGGTCTGGACAGAATCACTTCCGGAGTATCGTATTGTACCAGCCTGCCCGACTCCATGATGGCGATGCGGTCACTCAGGCGGATGGCTTCGTCAAGGTCATGGGTGACCAAAATGATGGTCTTCTTCAAATTTTTTTGGATGTCGATAAATTGCACCTGTAGTCGCTCGCGGGTGAGAGGATCAACGGCACCAAAAGGTTCATCCATCAGCAGTATCGGCGGGTCCGCAGAAAGAGCACGAGCCACGCCTATGCGCTGAGCTTCACCGCCGGAAAGCTGGTTTGGATATTTGCCTGTATATTCTCCAGGGTCAAGCCCGACCAGTACCAGCAGTTCTTCGACCCGTGCCGCGATGCGTTTTTCCTCCCAGTGCAGCAGTTCCGGCACGACCGAGATATTGGCACCGACGGTCATGTGAGGAAACAGCCCCACACTCTGGATGGCATAGCCAATAGACCGTCGCAGCTTTTCTGGCTTGACCTGACTGATATCCTGGTTGTTAACGAAAACTCTGCCGCCGGTCGGCTCAATAAGGCGATTAATCATGCGCAATGTTGTTGTCTTGCCACAGCCGGAAGGTCCAATCAGGACACAGACTTCTCCTCTGGCGACGCTGAAAGAGAGGTCATCCACTGCTCTGGTATCGCCGTAGTGCTTGGTTACCCCTTCCAGACGGATCATGGTTTTTCTCCTGCCAGCCCTCTGGGAGTCGCTATCCTGATGACTCCCCGCATCACGGCATCAACGGCTAAGGCCAAAATAATTATGGGTACTGCACCAAGAAGAATGAGGTCATTGGCTGCCTGGCCTACACCGCGGAAGATAAACCATCCCAGTCCTCCAGCACCGATCAGGGCGGCCACTGCCGTCAGGCCAACCGATTGAACTGAGGCTATCCTGACACCCTCCAGGACAATGGGAGTTGCCAGTGGCACCTCAATTTTTAGGAATATCTGGCGGCGGCTCATTCCCATGCCAAGGCCGGCGTCAATAACGGCCGGGTCAACCTGCCGCAGGCTGACATAGGTGTTACGCACAATTGGCAGCAGCGAGTAGATAATCAAGGCAATAAAGGCAGGCGTGGGGCCAACGCCACGTATTCCAATGTCTCGCAGCACTGGAAAACTGAAGGACAGCGCTGATAGGGGCGCAATCAGCAGGCCAAAAAGTGCCAGACTGGGTATAGTCTGGGTGATATTGGAGAAATAGAAAATGGGTCTTTCAGCACGCCTGCCACGGGTTGCCCAGATACCCAGTGAAACACCAATCACGGTGCCTACGGCGACACTGCCACCAAACAGAAAAATATGCTGCAAAAATTCCTGGATAAAACGTTCCTCGCGCCCGATAAATTCCTGCATTACTGAAAGGTTATTGAGCCAACCTGCTACTAGAAGCAAGACCACGACTGCCAGTCCTGTCCAGGAGATGAAGCTTCTCCAGAGGCGTGATTCGCCGATGGCATGGCGGGCGCCAAATATCACCACGTAAGCTCCGGCCAGGGTAACCCAAAAGCCAGCCCCCAGGGAAACACGAGCTGAAACCGGGGCTTCTTGCGCCAGAAGCCTGGTGGCCGAGAGCCCGGCGAACAGAAAACTGGCCATAATAACGATATTGGCAGCGATACCAAGAGTTACTGCCTGTCGTCTCTTTCTTCCTGTCAGGCTGAGACCAAGACTGACCAGCCAGAGCATTATGATGATTATTGTACCGGGCCAGTCAAAGCTCTGCCACAGGTTCAAACTTGTGCCGGCGGCAATGCGGGTGGGCTTGAGTGTCAACCAGCCGAGGAGCAGTGAGGCAAGACCAGTCAGAGAACCGGCCACCGCGACATTGTCACGGTTAGCTAATCGTAGGAGCATTTCCCCTCGTAAGCTCTTAGTATTACTCTTTCAGGAATCCCTTCGAGATAAGGTACCCCCGGGCCACATCGGCCGGATTTTCACCTTGAACACCAATCTTGGCATTCAGGCTCTGAAGTGTCTCCAGATTCAGAGATTGAAATACCGGGTCAAGAATGTCGGCAATCTCCGGATACTTCTCCAACATCTCACCGCGGACACGTGGTGCCGGTTCGTAGACCGGCTGCACGCCTCTCGGGTCATTCAGGATAACCAGGTCAAAGGCATCAATGGCACCGTCAGTACCGTAGGCCATGGCAGCATTGACACCATCAATGCCTTCGGCGGCTGCTTTCTCAGTCTGGGTCGTGTCACCACTGGACACGGTCAGAATCTGGTCCTCGCGCAGGGTAAAGCCGTAAGCCTCCTGGAATGCTGGTAGCGCCGCCGGGCTATTCACGAACTCCTCGGAGCCAATGAGTTTAACCGTGCCGCCGTCATTGACATATGCTGCGAAATCATCCAGAGTCTTTAAATTGTGTTCTTCAGCCAGTGCTCTGGGAATAACAATAGCCCAGGTGTTATTAGCTGGCGCCGGTTTTAGCCAGATGATGTTGTTAGCTTCCTCATCAAGCATTCTGACCCGGTCATAGCCTTTCTGGGCATCTTTCCAGACGTCTGAATCAGCTTCATCAAAAAAGAAAGCGCCATTTCCCGTATATTCCGGGTAGATGTCAAGCTCACCGGTTTCCAGAGCTTTTTTAACGACGCTGGTTGGCCCAAACTGTGACTTATCCACCACTTCAAAACCTTCGCTTCTCAACATCAGGATTATCATTTGCGATAATAGAGAACCTTCGACATCAATCTTGGAGCCCACTGTAATAGGGCCCTTTTCACCGGCCGTCTGCCCTTTACAGCCGCTTACAGCGAGGAACAAGGCAAAGAAAACAAATAGTGATAAATAAATTAGTCGCTTCATGGTTACACCTCCACTGGCCAGTTTATTGACCTTCTGCTTACCGGTTTCCCTATAAAGAGACTATATTGATGGAATAACTTAATGGCTCACATTTTCCCCTGTATCTGCGCAATTGTCAAGTCCTGAACATATGGGTTCTATTCGGATTTAGTCGGTGGGGATGCCATAGACCTGCCATGGTGTTGATATTATATCAATATCTAAACATAGGAGGGTTTTAACAATCAGCCACTCCGACAAATAAGCAAAGATGAGATAGCGGAAATAGAAAAGAATCTTGATAATAATATTGATATTTATGCCAATCTTAAAAGATTGTTCGAAGGGAGTAACAACTAAATGCAAATAAAACCAAAAACTACGTTTTCAAACCCTTCTTCAGCGCCTGTTGCTTTTCCACCAGGTCATATCGCGGCGGGGTAAAGACCTCAATCATGCGCAGGCCTCTCTCAGAGCTGTAGTTGCCATGTTCAACGTTGGAAGGTATGGTGAGCACATCGCCTTCCTCAAGGTGATATAGCTTGCCAGCAACTACGAAGTCACACGCCCCATCATTAACTATCACCATCTGTTCTGGTTCGTGGCAGTGAGGGACAATGCGGATATTGGGTTCCAGGGTAACGAAACTGACCGTGAGCCTTTCCGTAGATACGATGTAGTTTCTGGCACCCGCGGCAAGCTCCATCATTGGCGTACTGTGGTAGTGAATAACACGCTGGTCGTATTCCTGCTGAGTAGCGTAGGGCTCCTTCTTTTCCATCTTACCGGTAATCTTCCTTTCCTGATATTTAGAAAAATATTAAAAGGCGGCGGCAATTTTACTTATCGCCGTTACTCTTTATATCATTATCTTCACTCCTGTTCCTCAACCCTGAGCGCCATGTGCCTGTCCTTGGCCCAACCACCCTCATAAGGTGACCGGTAGAAATAAGATAATTTCACGCTGCTCATAAGCCATTTCCCGGCCACCTTTTTATATTCATCAGTATACAAACAACTTGACCAGAAGCCTTTGCCATTGCTCAAGATGCCCGTGGTCATCCCGTACCAGGTCCCATGCGCTTGGTCGCCTTCGACGGTTATGTCAGGCGCGACAATACGGTGGCACGAAAATACCATATGCTTGGGTACGCCCGCAAAGTATTTTTTTATCACTTCCCTGCCCCGGAACATCCCCCACTCTTCACTGCCCCACACCGCGTCCTCGGTAAATAGCTCTCCCAGTTTTTCGATATTGAAGTTATCATCAATATACTTGGCATAACGGACCTTCAGTTTCTTAATTTCCTCCAAGTCCTCCAGAGCTTGAACCCTCTTTGCCAGCTTTTCCAACGTCATTTTGTCTCCTTTCTATCCCGGCCGGACCGCTGTTGTATTAACTCAGCTATCGCCTGTGCCGTTGTCATAAATCCCCTCAACCCCCACGACCAACTAATTCTCAAACTATAATGCCTCCTCACTTCACTTCGGCCTCTGGTATCCCTATCCATCTCGGGGTCTTATCCATATATTCACTGTATTCATTACCATATCTCTCGAGGCAATATCTTTCCTCAACGAGCGATTCCGTCCGTATCCAAATATAATTAGCTATACCCAGAAGAAAAAATAGCCAAGAAGCAGTAGCAATGCTCGTACCGATATATATTATAAAGAGAGACAAGTACATCGGGTGCCGCGAAAAGCGATATATCCCTCGTGTAACCGGTTTCCCCATAGGTGCAGTAGCGAAGTAAGCTGTCGCTATCGTTAATATCATTAGCCCAACAATGAAGATGGTTAGACCGGCATAGAACCAGTTCGTCCCTAGTTGAAAGGGTAGAAAGACGGAATAAACTGTGGCCAGAAACCAGATTGCATTCCCGATTATGCCCGCCTTCGCTTCGCGCTTACTTTTGTTAAAGTCAGAGGGAAGGCTGCTCCTTTCCCATACCCCCTTGCCGAATAATGCTACGGCTAGCATTTGAAGGATAAAGGCACTCATGAAAATCCAGGCATTCCATATACCTACTTCAAAAGCTGGCGTGAGTGACATGATTACTCCTTGAAGCTCACTTGTGAAGTTATGCTAAACCTTAAACTTATGGCTGTCAATAGTTTCAAAACAAGCTCTCGCCCAGACATTCACTACTCTTCGAATCCAACCCCCGCTACCAAGTAGTTTAAAAGGCACAGACTTAAAAGATTTGTGCGTTTATATTTGAGTTAATTGAAGTAACCTTGAAATAAATCTTCTACAATGGTACTATAATGCGATAATCGGTAACGGAAAATTAATAATTGACATTTGAGGTGTAGCTATGAATAGAATTTCCACTCTTGTTTTAACGATAATCGTGTTGATTGGCCTTATCATCCTAGCGATACCAGGGCAAACCGCTCTTGCAGCCAAACCCATCACCGTTGATGATGACCCCGGCGCAGACTATTCTTCTATCCAGGATGCCGTGGATAATGCTGCCATCGGGGACAAAATCGTTGTAATGCCAGGGACATATAGCGAGTTCGTTACGATTAGCAAAACTGTCGCTATCGAGGGATACGACGAAGCTACGACCATATTAGAGTGGACAGGCGACCCGACCGTGAAAAACGGCATCAGCATCGTCGAAACAACGGGTGTAGACATAAGCAACCTGACGGTAAAAGGCTACCGATGCGGTGTCTACGTCACAGACTCACAGTATATAAACGTAACGAGTAGCAATCTGTCTTATAATAACGGCAGCCTCCTTGTCGATTACAGTGGTATAGAGGTCGATAATAGCACTAATTGCGTTTTCAGTGGGAACGATATAACTGGTAACGAGTTCGGCGTTATCCTGAGAAACGTATCAAATGAGAACGATGTCAGCAATAATAGCTTTACGGCCAACTATTGGGGTCTCTACCTGAACTCCTCAACCTACAACGAGGTGCACGATAACCAAATAACCGGCAACGGCTACGGCATGTCGCTTCAGTGGTTGGCTAACTATAATTCTATCTACGGCAACACAATCACCGGCAACTCAGTTCATGGGATACATCTATATATCAGTGACCATAACAACATATACGGTAACACCATAAGCGGAAACACCCAAAAAGGTATCTTATGTGATACTTCGGTTGACTATAACACCTTTTCAGACAATGAGATTTCGGACAATGGCAATAATGGAATCATGATAACCACTAATTGTAGCTACAACACCATCTCGGGAAACCTAATTAGTGGTAATGACATGTGGGGTATTGCACTCTTCGGTAATAACGTCAGTGACAGCAATGTCTACAATAACACCATCGAAAATAATGCAATTGGAATAAACCTATTTCAAGCTCCCAAGACAACAATTTTTAATAACAACTTTATCGATAACCAAACCCAATTCACTGCCACGTGGAGTGGCACTCCCACACTAAGCCTTGGCTTACCGACAGGTGGTAACCATTGGAGCGATTGGGTTCCACCAGAACACCCGGATGAGGATGGTGACGGCATTGTAGATGAGGCAAGGGCAATTGGGTGGGGAGTTGACTACTTTCCATATGTTTCTCCCGACGGCTGGGCAACCAACCAACCTCCTAACTGGGATAAAGGGAATAAAGAAGGATGGGACGGCTCTGCACCACCTGGATTAGATAAAAAAGATAAAACTCCATCTGGTTTTGACAAAGGTAACAAAACAGGTTGGGATTAGTCTGAGACTGGCTATCACAAGCCCTCGGTCGTTGGTTCGAATCCAACCCCCGCTACCAAGACAAAGCTGAGGGGAGCAGAAATGCTTCCCTTTATGTTTTTAGGCTGCTACTGGTTTATACTTCCTCTTTGGGCAGCTTCCAAGCATACCAAGCAATCAGTGCCGTAACTACAACAGTTGAACCGACAATCAGTATCTGCTCAACAGATGGCTCTGCCAAATGTTCAACAAAATGCCAGATGTTAAGAATGGTGAAGATTATGCCCAGAACGAAGTTCACCCAGCGATTAGATGAACCTTTCACAGTTATTGAGACAAATGCCAACCACAGTGGAACCAGCCAGAAAAGTGCCTTAAATACCAACATTCCGGGTCCCATCGCTTCCACTTCAGATATTGTCTTATCAAGTCCGCCCGGCGTCATAACGGCAAACAGAGAGTGGGCTGACATAGCCACCGCCATAAAAACCCACAGCAATGCAATCCTGGCCTTACATCTCAAGAGTTCCATAATTAGTCACCTCCCTTCTTTTTGTGGCTCAAGTGTATCGCTAGTAGGATATCATGTCAATCCTCCCACTCCCCGCCCCCCGTCCCTTCGAATCCAACCCCCCACTCCCAAACCCGCAGACACGCGCCATAATGGTACGCGGGAGGTGAGCGGAATGAACGTAACAGATACATTGGAGCCCACGACAAGGTCACTTCATCGTCTTGATGGTAAATTAAAAACAGTTGTGGTATAATATTATTTGGTTATAAGTACTGGTTATCACATATCTGGTTGAACTTAACAGTTTTTTTCACATATTGGGTGACCAAAACTCTAACCAAATAAAGAAGAGAGGAGGTCATCCAATGTCTTTTGAAGACAAGACGCTCGAATGCTCCGATTGCGGGAAGGAATTCACTTTCAGCGCTGACGAACAAGAGTTATTCCAATCCAGAGGCTATACCAACGAGCCCAAGCGTTGCCCCGAATGCCGCGACGCAAGGAAGGCAAGCCGTTATGGAAACGGTGGCAACAGCTATGGTAATAGCAGATACGGTTATAGCTCCCCTCGCCAGATGTTCCCCGTTGTTTGTTCAGAATGTGGCAAGGAAACTGAAGTGCCGTTTGAGCCTCGTGAAGGCAGACCTGTGTATTGCAGAGATTGCTACAACAAGGTCAGACTGAGCCGATAAGCAAGGTCGAACTTAAAGTCATGTCCGGGTTGGGTAACCGGCCCGGATGTGACTCGGGCAAGTGTGCATTGTGCCTCTAGCAGTATCAATAAATGAAGCTGAATCGCAGGAATCATTGCTGCGCCGTTTTCAAAGATTTGATAAAAGGGGGGCACCATTAATATCTATGTAGGCAACCTATCGCTCGAAATGACTGAGGACGAACTGCGAGAAGAGTTCACCGCTTTCGGAGAAGTGCTATCTGTAACCATCATGGACGACAGGTATATTGGCAGCGGCCAACCTAGAGGATACGGATTTGTGGAAATGACTTCAAAGTCCGAAGGCACAACCGCAATTGGCAACCTCACCGGGAAAAAACTGAGGGGCCGGACGATTGATGTTGTTGAAGCCCTCCCTCTTTCCGATAGAAGGGGTGCAACCTCCATTAATACTAGACGCAATAACCGGTCTAATAGAAGAAGAGAAAGAATATACTAAATTAGTTGGGCCACCTAAGCTACAATAATATAAACAGTTATTATAGTAATGAACCGGCCAATCAAACGGGAAAACACTGGAGGTGTCCGAAATGACGACAGGAAAATCAGCAGCACAGCAGGCAGAGGCTTCTAATGAAGCCAGGAAACTATTGGACGAGGCTTGGGCTCGAGCTAAAAAGGCCTACAAAGAGGCCAAGGAGCAAGCGGATATAGTCTATAAACAGGCCAAGAAAATGGCCGTTGATAAAGAGGCTAAGAAAGCGGCCGATGAAGCCCATAAGGAAGCCGTAAAGGAAGCCCAGAAACTCCGTGATGCGATTACCAGTGAAGCCCAGGCGGTATTCACTGATTTTTGGAAGCAAAGAGATATAGACGCCCAGGAGGCTATAGCCAAATCAAAGGAGCGTGCTGAGCAGGCGAAAATAGCCTATAAAGAGGCCAAGACGCAAGCGGATATAGCCCATAGAGAGGCTAAAGGACAAGCCGTTGATAAAGAGGCTGAGAAAGCAGCCGATGAAACCCGAAAGGAAGCCTTAAAGCAAGCCAAGAAAGACCATGACGAGGCTACAACCTAATCACAGCAGTGAGAAACCCTTAAATAAGTTTAACTGATTAACAGAGCTAACGTGCCGTTAGCTTGTGCAACCTGTTACGGAAACGGCCCACTCCCCGTCCCCTCCGAATCCAACACCCGCTACCAAGGAAGAGGAAGGCTCCCTTATTTCTTTTCCAGGCCCTTTTCCTTAAGCATTACCTTTGCGCGCTTACTTATCTCATCAGCTTTGGCGAGCAGCAAATCATGGTGCCCAAGCAGACAAGAAAAAAGCCAATACCGATGGGACCTGTCCAAAATAGAATTAACCACAAGTTTTCCATATTCTTCCTCACTTTTGTTACTGTCATTCAGGCTTTGGCCAAGCTTAATCTTTCGTTAAGGAACTGTCAATCGGCCCGCTTCCCGCCCCTTCGAATCCAGCCTCATTAACAAAAACTAAGAGAGGGAGAGGTGTATCCCTTTTTTCTTCCCTGTTTGATAGGCTATAATAGCGCCAGCAATAACAGGTGCACTGTTAAAGGGGTGAAAAACACCATGAAAGCAGCGGTGATTCACCAGGACACGAGAAGTATTGAAATCAAGGAAGTGCCAAAACCGACCGCCCAGCCGGGTACACTCCTGCTCAGGACCATATACTGCTCCATCTGCGGGTCTGACATAGAGTACCTGGACGGTGCCCTGCACGGCCTTGCCAGCTTTGAGGGGCTTTCCGGAGTCACACTGGGGCACGAATGGGTGGCCGAGGTTGCGGCCATAGGCGAAGGCGTCAGCGGGTGGTCAGTCGGGGATAGAGGAGCCTACTGCCCGACAAAACGACCGTGCGGGGTGTGCTATTTCTGCCGTCGTTTCCTGTACCATCTGTGCATCGGCGGTGCCTCAAGAGGCTCCGTATTTGGCGGCCAGAGCTACGGGGCGAGGGGCGGCGCCATGGCCGAGTATTTTATCAAGCCACCGCAGATGGTCGCGCCTGTCCCGAAAAACGTATCATCAGAGGAGGCCTGTCTGGCTGAACCCCTGGCGACCGGCATAGGCTCAGTCACAGCCGCTGACCTCGGGCCGGGTAAGTCTGCGGTCATCATCGGCGCGGGCAAGATTGGCCTCGGCACCATGCTCTGCGCCCGGACCAGCGGCGCCGCCCCAATCATCGTTGCTGACGTGGTAAAATCGCGCCTGGACAAAGCGCGGGAAATGGGTGCCGACGTTGTGCTCAACGCCGCCGAAGTTGACGTTGTCTCCGAGGTCATAAAACTCACCGACGCCGGCCCTGATGCCGTGCTTATCTGTGTCCGCGAGGGAGCGGTGCTGAACCAGGTAGCAGAAATGGTCCGGCTGGACGGCACGATAGCCCTGACCGGATTTGTTAATCCCATGACGGTAGACCCCAGAGTCTGGGTGGAAAAACAACTGACCCTGAAAGGGCATATCAGCGGGCCGGTGAAAACGGCCCTGAACCTGATGGCCAACAAGCTGGTGGATGTCAGACCCCTGATTTCCGAGATTATGCCGCTAGAGGATGCTCAGAGGGGATTTGACTCCATACGGAGCGGGCAGAACATCGCCGTTCTGCTGAAGCCGTAAAAGTTTGTTCCAACGGATAACGTCTATCTATGACCGGTTTTAACTTTCCCGCCTCAATAGGCTCTTTGGGGAAAATTAGATATTCCTTTGTCACTTTGGCCAAAAAAGGCGCATAGCTCCGGAGGTCATGCCTGAAGCGACCGTCCGACGGTGGCTCGGTTGCTGTGCCCCCCTGATTACGAGGTTTCCTTCAGCAGGTCCACCACCAGCCGGTAAGCCACGCTGACCGCCGGAAAACAGACCGTCTGGGGTATGTCAGAGCTCATATACTGCTCGCGTCCCTCCTCCGTGCTCAGATCCGCCCCCGTCAATTCGCGGCAGTTGATAGTCTCCATCTCGGCCTCGAAGCGGCGACGAAACTCCTGCGCTACCCCCCATATGCGGAGCCATTCCTCCATGGTATCGCCCCGCCCCTTCTTGAGGCCGATAGCCATCACGGCACCGACGACGGCACCGCAGACAGCCCCCGTGTTGCCTATCCCGCCGCCGAAGCAGCTGGCAATCCGGGGGATGACCTCGCTCTCTATCCCGAATTCCTGGCACACGGCCAGCAGCACAGCCTCCGATCAAACGTGACCTTGTGCCATAATTTGCGCGGCCCGATTTTGCTCCATGGTCTTCCACCCTTTCTGCTTATCGATTTCCAGATAATGATGCCTGATATTACTATCAGGTTTTGTTATTATGTGCCAAAGTTATGACTACGTTTCCCTTTTTGTGCCCTTGGTCAACATACTGGTGAGCCTCGACAATTTGTTCCAACGGATAGTGTCTATCTATGACCGATTTTAACTTTCCCGCCTCAATAAGCTCTTTGAGGAAAATTAAATCTTCAGCCCTGCCACTTGCTGTCCCACCGATTACTTTCTTGCCGCTTGTCATTGAAGTCCACTGCCTTCGAACCATCTGTGACAGCCCAACATTAGCTAAAAGATAACGTCCATTTTGCTTTAGCGATTTTATACTACCTGAAAAAGAACTCTTGCCTACCGTGTCAAAAATAATGTCATAGGTCTGACCGCTCTTGGTGAAATCCTCTTTAGTGTAATCAATTACCTTATCGGCGCCCAGAGATTTCACCATTTCTAAATTCGCAGTACTGCATACCCCGGTAACTTCTGTCTCAAAGTACTTGGCAAGCTGCACCGCATTAGTACCTAACGCTCCAGAAGCTCCATAGATAAGGACTTTTTGTCCGCTCTGAATATTTCCTTTTCTGAGGAAAAACAATGCCCCTAATCCCATAAAGGGAACACAGGCGGCTTCTTCATAGGTCATATTGGTCGGTTTTATTGCCAGCACCGCCTCTTCTTCAGGCAGACATATGTATTCGGCATAAGTACCAAAAACCATCCAGGGGGGAGTACCGAAAACCTGGTCACCTTCTTTGAATCGCTTTACATCTTTGCCTACTGCTTCAATTTCCCCCGCTAACTCAACCCCCAGTATACTTTGTTTTGGTTTTCTGAAACCCAGCTGCATTCGAAAGGGGAGCCAGGCCCAAACAGGGACTACGAACCCCCGAATTCTCACGTCCCCTGCGGTTACCGTTGTCGCATATACTTTTACCAGTATTTCATTGTCCTGGGGAGCAGGTTTATCTATCTCTTTGAGCTGAAGAACATCCGGTGATCCGTATTTCTCATATACAACTGCTTTCATGGTATTCTTCCCCTTTAAGGTTTAGCTCATTGCTTCGATACTCAGGCAACCAGAATGCTTAGAATCTCTTCAATATAGTTGTGAGCTAGTGAGAGATGGCCCTCGTCTGTGAGTAACTTGGCCTGGCAGTTTTGGATGGTACTGGCCACATATTGCCCCACCGATATGGGAACCTGGGTATCCAACTCCCCGTGCCAGAGGTGAATCTGCATAGAAATGTCTTGCAGCTTGTATCCCCACGGTCGTTGATAGAGTACCGCGTCCCAAGACGCCCCACGAGTTCCAGAGCGAAACGCTTCTCGCACACTGTATATGAACGCCTGTACTACTTCAGGTTGAGCTAGCAATAACTTATCTGGCTCAGCCACTGTGTCTTTCATCTGTGATAAGAAGCGGTCGGGATTGCGACGGAAGCCCATAGCCATCAGCATTAAAAGTGCTTTCCTCATCAAGGCAGTTTTACCGGGGAGCAGCATAGCTGTTCCATCCTTGGCTCCTGGCGCCCCAGAGGGACCCATGCCGCTGACGATGGCGGTTGTGGTCAGGCGCTCGGGTATCCTATAGGCACACGCCAGCGCGTAGGGCGCTCCTCCTGAAATTCCCAGCACAGCAAAGCGGCCGACTCGCAGAGTGTCAGCCAACTCGATAACATCATCTGGCCAATCTAGAATTTGCCTACCATGCCTGAAATCAGAGAGACCATAGCCTGGACGATCAGCCGCGATAATGCGGGCATTGAGCCGCGAGGCGACCGCATCAGTATCAAAGAGTGGCCAATCAATCCGTGAACTGGGAAATCCGTGAAAGTAGAAGACTGGCTTGCCATCTAGATTACCGAATTCAGCATATCCCAATGACCTTCCGTCCCTCAACTTGATTTGCTGGTTGGTCCTATCTGTCGACATCTTCGTATTCTCTAATTCATGTTTGACTTTAGGTACTGAATTTAGACAAGTATTTTATCTTCGTCCTTCATGATGATACACTCTATACCCATTTTCTCTACCCCGCTCTTAAAAGTGTCCGGATTTGCCGAATTCAGTTTCCTCAACAAAAAGACTCCACTTTTGCCCTAGGTCAATAGCAATTTTAACCTTATCATTCTGGATAATAAACGTATTATACCAGTAATATTTGATTTTCAGGTTCTCCATGTTACTTGCCACATTAGCTCTATTTTGATTTTAAGTACTATATAATACTTGTATACCCATTATCAATCTCCTCCTGCCCCCGTTTGTTTCGAACTCAGCCCCCAACCCCACAGCATTCCCCGCCTGATTGTTGTATAATGGGCGCGGATAATCAGGGAAAGGAGGACCAATTATTTTGAAAACGTACCGGATAAGACCTCTCCTACTTTCAAAAATGGAACTGGACCTGGGCATTCTCCTTTACCGCTACCGCTACGGGGAAAAGTTCATGTCCCCCGCCTGCTGCTGGTACATCGAGGGGGCGGATAAGCACATCCTGGTTGACACCGCCGCTGACGCCGAAATGGCCACCAGCTATCGCGGTTTTCCCGCGGAAAAAGTCATGTCCTTTGAAGAAGCGCTGGGCGGCCTGGGACTGAAGCCGACTGACATTGATCTGGTCATTCAGACCCACCTGCACTGGGACCACTGCGCCAACACCGCCAGGTGCACCAATGCCAGAGTACTGGTAAACGAAACGGAGCTGCATTTTGCCTTTTCCCCCCACCCGATGACCGGCCTCAGCTACAAGAGAGACCTACTGAACGACCTGAATTTTGTCTTGCTTGATGGCCATTATGAAGTCGCCCCGGGGATTGAAATCATCCCCGCCCCCGGACACTCGCCGGGGACGCAGGCGGTGGCCATCAATACCGATAAGGGCAAGGCCATCATCACCGGTTTCTGCTGCCTGAAAGAAAATTTCTATCCGCCGGAAGAATTGAAGAAAATCATGCCGGTGATTACGCCCGGCACGCATACCGATATTAAAGCTGCCTACGAGAACACTTTGCGCATCAAAGGGCTAGCGGATATACTGATACCCATGCATGAGCCATCACTGGCCGAGGCCAAGAGCATACCTTAGAAGTCGCTTCAATTATAACAGCCGACGAGGTGGGCAAAGATGGCAAAGAGCACTGTACACAGGCTGGAACCGCGCATTTACTACTACACTTTCGGGCCAAACGAACCGGCGCTGACCGTGAAAAGCGGGGATACTGTGGTGGCGCGGACGCGCGATGCCGGCGGCTTCAATGAGAAAATGGAGCCAATGCCGGAAGAGATGAAGCAGCGCCTCGCTGACACCACGCTCTGCGAACGGAACCCGCAGGTCGGCCCGGTCTACGTCGAGGGAGCCGAGCCCGGCGATGTACTGGCGGTGACCATCCAGTGGATAAAGCTCAACCGTGATTACGCCTGGTCAAGGCACCGCTCCTATTTCGGTAGCCTCACCGGGGAAGTCCCGGGCAAGCAGCTTCTTCTCAACGAGCCGGTGCCGGAGGCCAAATTCGACTGGCAGCTTGACCTGAAGAAAAACATTGGCATTCTGGAACTGAAGTCGAGTCGACAGCCGCGCATCGAACTACCGCTGCACCCATTTATCGGCTCCATTGGCGTTGCCCCCCGCTTCGGTCGCACCGAGACTTCGCTCATGCCCGGGGAGTACGGCGGCAACATGGACTGCGTTGAGACCAGAGAGGGCACCATACTGTACCTGCCGGTGTGGGTGCGGGGCGCCTATCTCTCTTTCGGCGATGTCCACGCTGCCCAGGGTGATGGCGAGGTCTGCGGCGTGGCCCTGGAAACAACCGCCGAGGTCACGGTGAAGCTGGACGTGCGGAAAGGGAAAAGCATTGACTGGCCTCGACTCGAGGACGGGACGCACATCATGACCACCGGCAGCAGCCGGCCGCTGATGGACTGCGTCCGCATCGCCCAGGTGGACTTGGTCAAATGGCTGGTTGACGACTACGGCTTCGAGAAATGGGAAGCCTTTCAGGTTATTTCTCAGGCAGGTACCATGCGCATCGGCAACGTCGTTGACCCCGGCTATACCGTGGTCGCCAAGTTCCCCAAGAAATACCTGCCTGACTAGACACCGGACGAAGAAAAGACGCCATAAGAGCAACTTGACAAGACGGCAGGCAAGGGCATAGGATGATTTTGCCTGCGCGAGACCTTTGAAGGAGGTAGCACTTCAAGATGATGGCTAAAACGGAATACTCGCCCGATTTAATCAGGAAACTGGAAGACATGGCAAAACAGCTCCGCATTGACGTCGTTGAGATGATTCACTGCCGGGGGCAGGGCCATCCGGGAGGCTCGCTATCGCCGGCGGAGATTATGTCCGCCCTCTTTTTCCACCACCTGCGCCTCGACCCCAAGAGACCGCAGTGGGAACAGCGCGACCGCTTCATACTGAGCAAGGGTCACGCCTCGGCGATACTGTACGCGGCGCTGGCCCACAGGGGATACCTGCCATTCGAAGAACTGAAAAAATGGGGATGCATCGGGAGCTGCCTGCAGGGGCATCCCGACCGGATAAAGACGCCCGGCGTGGAAATGACCACCGGCTGTCTGGGACACGGCATCAATATTGGCGCCGGCCTCTGCCTGGCCGCGAAACTCAAAGGTCTTGATTTTTATACCTATGTATTGCTCGGTGACGGCGAACTGCAGGCCGGTATCCTGTGGGAAGGGGCCATGCTCGCAGCAAAGTATAAATTATCCAGATTAATCGCCATCGTTGACTACAACGGTGTCCAGTTGGACGGCACCATAGAAGAGATTATGCCCCTCGAACCGCTGAAGAGCAAATGGGAATCATTCGGCTGGAATGTTCTCGAAGTCAACGGCCACAGCGTGCCCGAAGTGCTGGCCGCCCTGGACAAAGTTCGTGCCGATGGCAATAAGCCCAAGGTGATAATCGCCCGCACGGTGAAGGGTAAGGGAGCGTCTTTCATGGAAGGGAAAGCCGCCTGGCACGGCCGGGCCATCAATGATGAAGAGTACAAACAGGCAATGGAGGAGTTGAAGCAAAATGGCTAATCTGGATAACACGCGAAAGGTATTTGGAGAGGCACTGGCCGAATATGGCGTGAAGAATAAAAAGGTCGTGGTGCTGACGGCCGATGTCTCCTCATCAGTTATGACCACCTTCTTTGCCGAGAAAGTACCGGAACGCTTTTTCAACGTGGGCATTGCGGAAGCGGGCATGATAGATACCGCAGTTGGCTTTGCCCTGGCCGGCATGATTCCGTTCGCCAACACCTTCGCCGCACTCCTCCTGCGGGCCACGGAGCAGGTCAGAACGTGCGTCGCCTATGCCAATACCAATGTCAAAATAATCGGCAGTTTCGCCGGCCTTTCCGACGCCAAAGATGGCGCCACCCACCACTCCATCATGGACATTGCCATATTTCGCGCCATGCCGAACATGACCGTCATCGTGCCTTCGGACAGCATTGAGGCCAAGAAGATGATACCTCTCGTTGCCGAGCACGAAGGGCCGGTCTACATACGCATCAGCCGAGCCGAGATGCCCATCATCTTTGATGAAAGCCACCGGGTGGAAATCGGCAAGGGGTTGGTGGTGCGCGACGGTAGCGACGTTACCATCATCACCAACGGCCACCTGCTCAGCCGCTCCCTCGAGGCCGCCGACCAGCTGGGCTCCCAGGGCCTGAAAGCGAGGGTGGTAAACCTGCCCACGGTCAAGCCGCTGGACATGCCGCTGCTGAGAAAGTGTGCCCAGGAAACAGGCGCTATTGTCACCGCAGAAGAGCACTCCATCATCGGCGGACTGGGCAGCGCGGTGGCTGAGGCCATCGCGGACGAGTTTCCCGTGCCGGTAAAAAGGGTGGGCGTCCCCGACAAATTTACGGAGACCTCGAAAGACTTTGACGCTCTGCTTGACCAGTACGGCATGGCCGTTGCCGATATTGCCCGGACCGCTCAGCAGGCGGTGAAGCAGAAGTAAGGCGAACTTAGACCTGGCCGCCACCGGACGCGATGTGAAACTCTTGTGTCTGCAGCGTATCGGGGGCAACCACATCCCAGCAGACCATGCGGGCCTTTCCCCGCACCGCCGTGGCAATATCGGCATAGGTCCGGTAACGACCACGCCGCAGCGTGTAATTGTCAAAGAACCACAGCCCGGCCCCGGGCACGTTGAAAGCACAGACGGTGTGGCTTTTACGCACCGGCCTGAGCATGGCAGTAATTAGAACCGGCTGTGATTCCGGCTGCCATTGTTGCAGCAGGGCGGCCGCCAGCACCGCGAAGCCGTCGCAATCATCCTTCTTTTTCGCCCAGACCGTCTGCGGGTAGCTGATGGCATCAAAGAGATGATAAGGGCCGTCCATCGTCCAGGTCACCTTTTTCAGCAAAGCTTCAATTTGCTCCAGAGAATCAGCCGTCGGTAAAGGCTGCTTCTCATATTTACCCTCAAACCACTTCCGCCGCCACCTTGACCAGCGGTACCTGGCTCCGCGCAGCCAGAAGATGAGGAACCAGTCGGAAAAGGTCAGCAAAATATAAGTGGCAACGGTGAGCACAATAACCGCACCGGCTATGATAATAGCCCATATATAGCCGAACTCGGGCGGGCTTGGCGCCGGCACTGGCAGTATCACGATTTTCGGCGGCGGCATGGTGGGCGGCAGCTCTATTGCGGGGAAGGGAATCTCCTGCGCTGGCGGGGGTGGTATGGTGAGGACCGGCGGCGGGGGACGCTCGACGATTACCGATGGGGTTGCCTCCAGAGATTCAACCTGAAAAGCCCGAGTCACGGAGCTGATGGGGGAAAAGGGCTGCGTCATCCGTACTCTCCAGTAATAGGTCATGCCCGCGGAATAGTTGAACCGGGCAGCACCCTCGGCCTCCGGGCCGACGGAAACGGCCACCGTTGCCTCATCACTGACCACGGGTATGCTGGCAATTATCGCCCTGAATTCCTCATCCTGGGCAAAGGACAGTTCATATTCAGTAGCGTCGTACGCCTGCTCCCAGCTAAAGGTTATTCCCTGAGCAACACCGGTTACCGGATTTACCGGGTTGACATAGCCGTTGTCCGGTATCCGCAGCACCAGTTTTGTCACCGAATCATCAATGCGGTAAAGTCGCTGAGTATCATTGGTCTTTATCGCCCACAGCTTGCCGCCTGAGCCCAGCTTCAATGCCTGCGGCGAGGCATTGAAAACAACGTGTGGGTCGGTGGCATCGGTCGTGGTCGAGGTGCCCCTTGACTCCCAGCTCTCCGACGCACGGGATGAGGTCGCCGGCAACAGACACTGCCACAGCCGGCTTTGCTTCATATTCGGGTTATACTCAAGGGCATAGAGCACATTAACTTCCGTGGCCAGACCATATACCCCACCAGTCAGAGCATTTGGTAAAATATCCGTCCAGCGACTGCTGCTGCCGATTTGCCAGCGCATAACATCCTTTCCCGGGCTACTACTGGCGGCATAAATCATTTTATTGGCCGCGTAGTCTTTATCGGGAATAACCTGCACTCTGCCCGCCCCACTCTGAACCGGGCGTGATATTTTCTGCCACGATGTCCCGCCATCCAGCGAATACTCCACATAGCCATTGCTGCTGCCCACAAATAGAATATCCTCGCCGCCACTGACCATCATGTACCCGGTATCTTCGTCAAGCTCAGTCTCAACCGGCGTCTGCCAGCTAAGACCGGCAGAACGCGTCTTGACCACCTCTCCCACGACATTCAGCACATAGGCAACTTTGGGACTCTCCACCGCCAGGTCCTGGATAATCAGCGGGCAGATACCTGCCGACCATTCTCTGTCTCCCCCGTCAGGGCTGTGGTAAATTTTCTGGCCGTCTTTTTCCCCCAGGTAAACTGCCTCAGCCTCATCAGGCGCCAGCCTGATGATATAGTCGGTGGTATCCCTCTGACTGAGCACGCGCTGCCACGATGAGTCATGGCGCCAGAGGCTGAAGTCAGCCCCGTCGTCGCTTGCCAGGTAAACAGTCTTTCCGTCCTCAGAGACGGCAACATCGCTCAGGTGGCTTAATTCAGTATCCACCAGGCTGATGTCATTGAAGGTCAGGCCGCCGTTCGTGGAGACGGCAAAGGCGCTTTCTTCACCCGATGTCCCCGCCACCACCACATCCTTTCCCCAGGCAATGACAACACTGTCCTCGCCTCCCGGCCCCTTCATCGTTAAATTTGGCCTTAAAGTTGGCGCCTCGGCCAGCGGGTTAGTGCTGCGGTAGACCTTATTAGTATCATAAGCCGCGGCCAACAGGACATCACCGGCAAAGGCCAGGCTGTGCACGCTGACTCCGGTCAACAGTGGTTTACAGGCGGCATCCCGGATGCGGTAGGCCCCGCCCGCCGCTTTATCGCTGCGCACCGCCAGGCCAACAAGGGTGGTGCGGCGATGCTCTTTACTGGCCAGATAGTCAGGCGACAGGGCTATTGACGCCGAGTCAAGCTGACCACCTTCCCCATACTCGACCACAGTCACTGGATAGCCAGCTAATCCAGCCTGGGTGTTCCACGCCTGAGAGGTGAAGTTTAAAACCTGCAGAATGGCATTTTTATCGTTGGTCTCAGCGACAGTTACCAGAGCGCCATCTTCCGGGAAACCGGGGGGAAAGGCCAGCGCTTTTACGGCCCTGGCACTGACAAAACCAGGTAAAGAACTGGTCTCCTGCCACTCCGGTTTCTCCGCCTCAATTCCGCAGTACCAGACGTTGCCCACCCCACCAACCCCCTCTCCGGCGACTGCCAGATAATGCGCCCCGTCAGTTGTTCTGGAGATGGCAATATCGTGAATCGTGCCGGCTATACTGCCGCCAGCGCCCTCAACCGCGCCCGGTGAGTGCCAGGTTGCGCCGCCGTCGGTGGTGAAATACACCACGGGAACGGTTTTCCCGGCCACAGCCGCCACATTAGCACTGTCCGGCGCTACCGCCACGAGGTCGGCGGTGATATCAACGTTCTGCGCCACCCAGCTTGCCCCACCATTATCTGACCTGAAGACAAGCCGGTCAGCTATGCTGTCGCCCGGCACAGCATATATGGTGGCACCGCCAGAGGCGACTGCCAGGTCGCGGATGTCAACGCCAGGTGGGCCGAGCTGGTAGCCTTCTGTACCGGGGATGGACACGGCCGACCACGATGGCTCCGCGGCCGAGACCGGCAGCGTAAATGACAGCAGGCTGGCCATCACCATGACGACCAGCCCAACAATTCTTAGCACTGTAACTCCCATCACCCCAACGACCTCCTGGTGAGTTGCCCCAGCAACACGCCCGGGTAACCTAACGGTGGATTTTAAAAATCTCGCGCGCTTCATCCGGCGTGGCTATTTCCAGATTCAGCTCACGGGCAATACGCGCTGTCCTCGCCACCAGTTCCGCGTTATTCTTGGCCAGCCGACCCGGTGCGTAGTAGACATTATCCTCAAGACCGACTCGTGGATTCCCCCCCAGCAGCATGCCCATGGTGGTCAGCGGTAGTTCGGCCTCTCCAGCCGCGGAGACATTAAAAAGAGCCCCCTCGGGCAGCCGCTCCACCAGAGCGGTGAGGTTCTGCCAGGTGCCCCGGAGTGTATTCTGCGCCGGCATATTCAGGCCGATGTCAAAAACGTAAGGTCTGTCCACCAGTCCTTTTTGAATGATGTTTGCCGCTTCCTCAAGGCAGGTGAAGTTCAGGATAGCAATCGCTGGTTTTACCCCCAGTTCCTGGGCACGCCGGGCGGTCTCCTCTATCTCCGACCTTTTATAGATGAAAGGCGTCTCCACGCCCCTGACCGGCATTACCATCAGAAAAGTGTTCAGCGTGGCCATCTCTGGCCTGAGTTTCAGGGGGACGATGCGCTCCTCATTGGGCAGCGTGGGGCCGCCACCCGTGCTCAACTGCACAATTAAGTCGCTGGCACTTTTTATGCCTTCGTGAATCTCCCGGAAAACATCCAGAGACATTGTGTTTTTGCCGGACTTATCGCGGGCATGGACGTGGGCGATGGCCGCGCCTGCCTCACGACACTGTAATGCCTGTTCGATAATCTCCTCTGGCTGCTCGGGTAAATTGGGATTGACCTCCTTGCCATGACCGGCACCGGTCAGTGCCGCCGTGATGATGATTTTTCTCATATTAAGATATTTATTTCCTTTCTAGCTACGGGCGATAGGCAACGCCCTCAATCTCAACCACTATTTCCGGCCGCGCCAGCGCGGCGATGATAACCGTGGAGCGGGCGGGCAGGTCCCGCGTAAAATATGACTTATAAACCTCGTTCATTTTGGAGAAGTCCTCCGCCCTGACCAGAAACACGGTGGTCTTGACCACATCGTCCATCGAGGCGCCGGCCGCCGCCAGGACTCTCCCCATGTTATCCAGCACCTGCCTGGTCTGGGCTTCAACGCCCGCCAGCTTTTCACCCTGGCTGTCAACGTGCCCGACCTGACCGGAGACAAAAATGTAGTCGCCGGCCTTTATCGCCGGAGAGAAGGGAACGCCGGGAAGTGACGTGGGTACCGTGATGACCTGCTTGGTCATGGCACACCTCCTTTCCATCCTGACCGGTTATATCTTCTGACCGGTTTGAAATCCCTCACTGATAGCGTGACGAATGGCACGCGGTTCCGCGCAGTCGCCAATTCGATATACTTCAGCCACCTTGCCCTTAATGGCCTCATAGAGCGCGGCGTCCGGCACCGCCCCGGCAGCGAGTACCACGGTGTCGGCGGCTACTGTCCTTTCCTCACCATTTCTGGTGGTTATGATGACGCCCTCAGAACTGATGCCATCGTACCTGACCTCACGGAGCAGGGTAACGCCCTTGTCCAGAAGCCGGCTGAGGAAAAAGTCCCGGGTGGTAGGCCCGACACTGGTCGCCATCTCAGGACCACGGCGCATCACGGTAACCTCTTTGCCCTGGTCAGCCAGGAATTCCGCCGTTTCACACCCCACCAGCTCGCCGCCGATTATGACCGCTTTTTTACCAACTTTAACCTTCCCCTCCAGGACATCCCCCGCCTGAACAACCTGAGCTTTGTCCAGCCCGAGGATATCGGGGGCAAACGGCTTAACGCCGGTAGCCACCACCACGGCATCGGGCCTGAATCCAGCCACGGCGGCTGCCGTGGCCTCTTTGCCGACCTGAACCTTGACGCCAAGTTTGGCCAATTGCGCCCCGAGGTACTTATAAAGCGGGGCTATTCTATCTTTATACGGTGGTATCGCCGCCTGAACCAGCTGTCCGCCCAGACGCGATTCCTTTTCCCACAGCGTTACCTGATGACCGCGCAGAGCCGCCACCCTCGCTGCTTCCATCCCCGCCGGACCGCCGCCAACAACGAGGACTTTCTTTGCCTTGGCTGCGGGCACAATCTTGCTTTCCCTCTCACGCCCAAGAGTAGCGTTTACCGCGCAGCGTATGCCCACCACTGTTAGATCGCGGAGGTCATCGCGGCATTCATTACAGATGATACAGGGGTTGATATCATCCTGCCTGCCCGAGGCTACTTTGTTCGCCCACTCCGGTTCGGCCAGCATTGCCTTGCCAATGGCGATGAGGTCCGCTTTTCCTTCCCTCAACATTCGCTCGCCATCTTCAGGGGTAATCCTGCCGACGGCAATCACCGGGATGGAGACCGCTTTCTTGATGCCTTCGTCCAGCTCTTCAAGAATCGCCGAGGTAAAAGTAGGCGTGGTGCGGTTTATTGGTGTTGCCGGTCCCCAGGCTGATACGTGGATTGCCACCAGACCCGCATCTTGCGCCAGCCGCGCTGTTTTCTGTGCGTCTTCCAGAGTTATGCCCTCCGAACCATATTCCCGGCCATCCATACGACACCAGACGGGATAGTCTTCATCCACGGCCTCTTTCACGGCCGCAATGGTCTCCAGCAAAAAACGCGCCCGGTGACGCACGTCTCCACCATACTCATCCTTCCGTTTATTTGAAATCGGCGACAGGAACTGGTCAATGAGGTAGCCGTGCGCGGCGTGGAGCTCCACGCCGTCAAATCCGGCCTGCCTGGCCCTCAGTGCCGCCTCGGCGAAATAGGTCACTGTGTCGGCAATTTCCTCGACTGACATTTCCCTGGGCATCTCACCACCGGCCATGGGTATTGGGGACGGGGCAACAGGCTGCAGGCCGCTCAAAGCCTCTCTGGCCTGGCGTCCACCGTGGTGGAGCTGAATGGCAATCTTGGCGCCATGCCGGTGCACCGCGTCAGTCAACTCACTCAATTTGGGAATGAATTTATCTTCACTGATGCCAATCTGATTGGCGAAAGCCCACCCCTGCCGGTGAACATAGGTCGCTTCAACGATAATCAGTCCTGCGCCACCGCGGGCACGTGCCTCATAGTAGTCCTTGGTGCGCTCGGTGACAAAACCGTCATCGCTGGCGTATCTGGTAACCATCGGGGGCATGACCACCCGGTTTTTGAGCTCCATACGCCCGATGTGGAAAGGTTCCCAGAGCCTTCCGCTCATAGTAGTACCTCCTTGATTCAGCTATCCAGGTATTATCCTATTTTGAAGGCAGTTGTGATACTGCCCATTCAATACCCAGCTCGCCAAGCCTGCCGGGCGTCGGGACACCACCGGGCCAGCCCATCATCTCGTAATAGAGTGCTTTTCCTTCCGCAAAAGCCTTGGGGTCGAGCGCTACCTTGAGTGGCCCGGAGGGATGGGGGGCAAAGAAGCGCTTCGGCATGGTATCATCTTTGGCCGTGAAACCTTCTCTCAGATTGAATACCCGTGCCATGTTCGCGGAGCGTTCGCCCACCTTCAACAGTTCGAAGAATGTGGTATCCCAGCCAGTCACCGCCCTGACCAGTTGCGTGAGGCGTTCCAGGCCAACCAAGCTCAGTGACATGACAAAGTAGCAGCAGACCGCGCAGTTGAGGAAATGGATATATTCACTGTAATACTTGACCAGCCGGATTTTGGCCGGGGACAGGTCATTGGCCGCCATTGGCTCCAGTATACCGAGCGGGTACAACATCTCCAGCATCGGGCCTACATTCTCATAGACCGTATCATGGATGTTATGGCAGTGGTCGGCGCCAGTCGGCGATATGGCATAGCCGACGCCGAGGCCCTGCTTCAGACGGGGTTCATGCATGGGCAGTTCCTGCCCTTTGATATGCATGGCATACGGCTCAGCAGCAGGCCCTATCTTCCTGGCCACACGGGCTACACCCTCGGCCAGCGTATCGCCAAACCCCTGGCGCAGCGCAATCTGCTCGACCATCTGCAACATGGCTTCGGTATTGCCGAAGCGCAGCTCTATTCCCCCAGTATCCTTGGTGCTCAGCAGCCCGTTTTCAAAGCACTCCATGGCGAAGGCGATGGTCGCTCCACAGGAGATGCTGTCCAGCCCATAGGCATTTACCATCTCGCCCCCCTTGGCAATGGCCGGCAGGTCGGTGATGCCACAGTCGGAGCCGAGGGCGGCAATGGTTTCGTATTCCGGGCCGCCATACTGCGGGTCGATCTTATACGGTTTGTCCAGCTTTACCTCGCGTTTGCACTGCACCGGACAGGCGAAGCAGGCCCTTCTCTTCACGAAAATCGTGTCCAGCATGGCCTGCCCGTCTATCTTTTTGGCACCCTCAATGGAGCCAAACTGGAAATTACGCGTCGGCAGGCCTCCCGCCGGGTCAAGGGCAGAGATCACCCGCGCCGTGCCGAAATCGTGCATGCCTTTATTGGTTATCGGTGTGTTGTCCGCAATCCACTTGGCGATTTCCTTGAAGGCCGCCGCATCAGAGATTGATACGCGCTGGTGACCGCGGACGGCAATTGCCTTCAGTTTCTTGGAGCCCATCAGTGCCCCCATACCGGTCCGGCCAGCGGCGGCATCAAGGTCGTTCATAACATTGGCAAACCGGACCAGGTTCTCTCCGGCGGGACCGATGTAGGCCACCTTTATCAACCGGTCACCAAGCTCATCGCGAATGGTATTCTGGCACTCCAGCCCCTTCATTCCCCATAGATGGCGGGCATCTTTGAGCTCGGCCTTACCATCCTGAATAAAAAGATAGACCGGTTTTTCGGCCTTACCTTCGACGATAATGGCATCAATGCCGGCCATCTTAAGCTCTGCTCCCCAGTAGCCTCCCGAATCAGACTCACCATAGCCACCGGTGAGCGGTGACCGGCCACCCACGCTGTGGCGACCGCACCCTCCGGCCGGCACGCCGGTCAGCGGCCCGGCAGCAAAGATGAGCTTGTTTCCGGGGCTCAAGGGCTCGATACCGGGTTTAAGCTCCTTTAGCAGGAAATAGCCGATGAAACCCTCACCACCAAAATACTGACGATAGAAATTTTCGGGGTATTCTTCCGTCTTGATACGTCCGGAGGAAAGGTCAACCCTTAAAATCTTGCCGTTGTACCCGTTTGGCATCAGTTACCTCCTCACTAAAAAATCTCGCCCCTTAGTATAAGACATAGAGCCAAAACCCGCAACAACATCGGCCAAAGCAGAGCGTACCAGCGCCAGCAAATTTGAATTCAAGTCCGACGGCTGTGATATAATGGGAAAGGTAGCCAGCACCGATATGTTTGGTGCCAGTGACGTGTATCGCAGCTGAATCAGCCATGTCAGATATAATTAAACTGCCCCAGCTAACCAGCGCCGGTAACCAGGAGCTGGAACTGCCCCTCCCCGATGGCTGGCAGGTCGAGACGGGTTATATGGCCGGGCATAACCGCCCCGCTTTGAAAACGGGGGAGATAGGAGCTGCCCTGAACAAGCCAATCGGCACCCCGAAGCTCCGGGAACTGGCCAGAGGCAGAAAAGAAGTCGCCATCATCTTTGACGACCAGACGCGGGTAACCAGAGCCGCCGAGATAGCGCCTCTCGTTCTCAAAGAGCTGGCCGCTGCCGGTATTCCCGATGATAAAATACGCTTTGTCTGCGCCCTGGGTCTGCACGCCCCAATGTACCGCCGGCATTTCATGCAGAAGCTCGGCGAAGAAATCGTCGCCCGGTTCCCGGTCTACAACCACAATGCCTTCGGCAACTGTGTTTACGCTGGCACCACCAGAACGTATGAGACAGAAGTGTACCTGAACGAAGAGGTAATGAAGTGCGACCTCAAAATTGCCATCGGGCTGGTAGTGCCGCACCACATTGCCGGCTTCAGCGGTGGGGGGAAGATAATTCTGCCCGGCATAGCCTCCTATGAGACTATCCAGTACAATCACATGATGGGCCATAAAAGCCGGGAAAAGCGAAAAGAGAAGCCAGCCTTGGGCATGGGCATTTACGACCATAACCCCCTGCGTCAGGATATAGATGAGGCCGCACGGATGGCCGGTGTGGACTTCCTCATCAACTGCCTGATAAACGGGCGGGGGGAGACAGCGGCACTTCACGCCGGTGATTTGACTGCCGCTCACCGCGCCGCCGTGCAGGAAGCGAAAACCCATTACCTGACACCAGAGTTGAGCGAAAACGACATCGTCATCACCAATGTCTCATCGCCGAACAACGTCACCTCGGTCGGCCTGCACATCTCTTTCCCGGCGGTGGCCGGGCGCGGCGGCGACGTGGTACTCATCGCCAATTACCCGGAAGGCGGCGTCCCCCATTACCTTACCGGTCGCTGGGGCCAGGACACCTGGGCGGTACAGCACCGGCGGGTACTGATACCGGAGAAGATAAAGCGCCTGATTGTCTACAATGAATACCCTCACCCGGGCAGCAACTGGTTTGATGACGACCCCAAGATTGTTTACTGCCGCAAATGGGATGAAGTCCGACAACTTCTCCAAGAAACACACAGTAACCGCGCCAGAGTTGCCGTTTATCCCAATGCTGATATACAGTATTGTGCACAGTATTTTAAGAGGAGTCAGTGATGTCGCAAACACTCAGGCTGCCACAACTTGCCTGGCATGGGACAAAAGAGCTGGCACTACCCCTCCCCGATGACTGGCAGGTCGAGATGGGCTACATGGCCGGGTACAACCGCACCACCCTGACCTCAGGCCAGATTCGGGAAGCGGTCACCAGAAACCTGATTGGCATCCCGCCGATACGGGAACTAGCCAAGGGAAAGAAAGAGGTGGTTATCCTCTTCGATGACATGACCCGGGTAACGCGGGTGGCGGAAATTGTCCCCTTCGTGCTCGAGGAGCTGGCCGCCGCCGGTATCCCCGATAGTCATATCCGCTTCATCGCCGCGCTGGGCTGCCATGGCGCCATGAACCGCCTCGACTTTGTGAAGAAACTCGGCGAGGAGACACTGGCCCGCTTCCCCGTTTTCAACCACAACCCCTATGCTAACTGCACGTACGTGGGCACAACCAAGACCTACGACACCAAGGTCTGCGTGAATGACGAAGTAATGAAGTGCGACCTTAAAATCGCCATCGGCTCGGTGGTGCCCCACCCCAGTACCGGCTTTGGCGGTGGCGGCAAAATCATCCTCCCCGGCGTGACCTCATTTGAGACCACAGAATATAACCACCAGATGTTCCGCCAGGCCCAATTTAAGAAAGGGCCTCAGTACACGGGTCACGGTGATTACGCCGGCAACCTGGGCCGTCTGGATATAGAAGAGGCGGGCGATTTAGCTGGCCTCGATGTCCTCATCAACTGCCTGGTCAATATGTGGGGGGAAACGGTGGCCGTCTATGCCGGCGCGCTGAGGCCAACCTATGAAGAAGCGGTTAAAGAAGCCAAGCAGCACTACCTGACGCCCGGGCTGTCCCAGAAAGACATCGTCATTGGTAACGCCTTCGCCAAGGCGAACGAGGCCTGGATTGGCATGGGCATCACTTTTCCGGCACTGAAGCCAGAGGGAGGAGACATCGTCATTATCGCCAACCACCCGGAGGGGCAGGTAACACATTACCTGCTGGGGCCGTTCGGGGAGACAATCTGGGGACCGCTGCGCCGGGAACGTAAAATCCCCCCTCAGGTAAACCGCACCATCGTCTATACCGAATACCCTGACCTGCAGAGCCGGTGCTGGTTCGGTGGTGCAGACAAAGCGCTGTTCCTGCACCGGTGGAATGACGTCCTGAAGGTGCTCCAGGAAAAGAACCATAAAAATGCCGCCGTGGCCGTCTTTCCCAACGCCGAAATTCAGTACCGCCAGTGAGGGAACACTCTCACTCGACGTGCAGGTGCAGGAAAGTCCTGGCCAGGTAACCGATGAGGAAAGCCAGCGCCGCCACGCCGAGGCTGGCCAGTGTCATCTCCGTAAACCGCCGGCGGAAGGAAATCTCCCTGGCCACCGAGATGTAGAGGCTGAACAGGAAGACCACCACGATGGCGTTGCAAACCATGACGCCCAGAGACAGGTAAACGTTACCAAAGATGAAATAGGGGAAAAGCAGAAAGATAAAGGTAATAACATTGGCCAGAGCGCCATAGAGGACTGCCTTGACGGGATTGCGACCACCGGTTCCCGATTTCGCCCCCAGGTATTCCGTGCTGGCCACGGAGAGCACCATGGCAGCCCCGGTAATCAACCCGGCGAGCACTATCAGGCTGGAATCCGGCAGGGCCAGCGTCAGGCCGGCCAGTGTCCCGGTAAGCTCCACAATGGCCACATTCAGGCCCCGCACCACGTCGGCCGCGTAGCGGAGCCGCTCTTCATCTATCAAACGGATGAGTTCCTGTTCGTGACGGTGTTCATCACCGGCAACATCAGAGGCTTCCGGAACAAAGCGGGCAATCTCGGCATAGGCCGCCTGCGCCTTCTCCTCCCCCTCCTCCATCAGTTTGACGCCAAAGGTAAGTCCAAGAACACGTGAAATGAGGTAGTATAACCATATTTTGAACCGGCCCGGACGCGCTTTTTCGCCGGTATATCGCTGCCAGAGGTCATGGTGCCCCAGCTCATCTTTGGCAATTTGCCGGAGCACATCCCGGTTATGAGGGTCTTTAACCGACTCTGCCAGTTTCTCATAGATGAAATGCTCGGTTATTTCACCCTTCTGCATGGTGAGGATTTTCGACTTCACATCAGATGGTAGTGCTGACATGGCTTGAGGCAACGTTATGTTAAATGAATAATATCAAGTCGGTTGCATTGACCGGGATCAAGCAACTGGCGTTTACTGCCAGGGCTTCTCTTTCTCTTTAAGGGTCTCAATGAGCGAATCGAGGGTGATTGCCGCCAGTGTCAGCGTTGAGAAGTGGCCCTGGGCGCTCAACCTTGTCGCCAGCTTAGCCACGACCTCGTTGCTCGGGGCTTCCACGATATTAACAAAGTCGTACTGACCGAGCAGCGCGTACTGGTCTAGAATTTTTACCCCCATAAACTCTGTTTCTTTATTGAAGCCCTTCAATATTTCCGGATCATCCTGGAGCGCTTTGCGCCCCGCATCGGTAAGGGTGGTAAGCATCATATATACTGGCATGGCAGCCTCCTTTCCAGAATATATACGCGTATTATGTAGTTACGGGTTTCCTTTGTCAATTCCCTCCCGCGCATTCGCAACGTGGTTAAATTATTTTTCCTGGGAGATTATTTCCGCCACCTTAAGCGCGGCCTTGGCGGCAACCTCGCGACAGTACTTGCCCGACTCCCGTTGAAATTCTATGAACTTCTGGAATTCCTGTTCGTCCATGATGTTATAGACCCGGCCCAGCATTCTGAACTGGACATCACGACAGGCAGTACTGCCGAACTCAGCAAGGAACCAGTCACGGAACTGGGCAAACCTGCTCTGGGCATAAGATAGTTGTTCCAGCTCTTTCTCTGACAGAGGGTCGGAGCGAGGGCTGAGCCTGGCACTTAACACCATGAGACCACCGGAAAAGACCCCGCAGGAACCAATTACGGAGTTGGCACCACCACCCGCAAGCGCCACACCAGCCTGGACTATATCGTCGGTAACAAAGGGCAAATATTTCTGCACCCCGTGCAGAACCCGGCGACTTCAACTGTGATACTCGTTGCCCTCATCGCGCGCCCTGCGGGCAATATCTTCCGCTATCTTCCTGTCTAGCTCTGGCACAGCTTTAATTCTCCTTTCCAAGCGAATATATAAGCGTATTATGTCGTCAGGAGTTACCTTTGTCAATGTTCCCGCGCATTTTTCCGATGGCTGAGAGTGTGCTATCATTGGTATAATATGTCGGCAATGAGAAGGCTTTTATCCGGGAATGAGGCACTAGCCCTGGGAGCCTACCACGCTGGTGTCAGGGTGGCCACTGCCTACCCCGGGACCCCGAGTACGGAAATACTGGAAGCTATCGCCCGCTTTGACGACGTCTACGCCGAGTGGTCGACCAACGAAAAGGTGGCGCTGGAGGTGGCACTGGGAGCGTCCTATGCCGGCGTGCGCGCCATGGCATCGATGAAGCAGGTGGGGCTGAATGTGGCCAGCGACCCCTTCCTGGCGGCGGCAACGACGGGCGTTGATGGCGGGCTGGTGATAATCTGCGCTGACGACCCCGGGGCGCACAGCTCTCAGGGTGAACAGGACAACCGCCACTATGCCAGGCTGGCCAAGGTGCCCGTGCTGGAGCCCGGCGACAGCCAGGAGGCCTACGACTTCCTAGCCCATGCCTTTGACCTCAGCGAGCAGTTTGACACGCCAACGATGGTACGCACCACCACCCGCATTTCCCACTCCAAAACGGTGGTGGACGTGAAAAGAAGTCGCCCCGCGCCGGCCCGTCAGCCTGAATTCAGGTACAACGCGGCCAAATACGTTATGCTGCCGGCCCACGCCCGCCTCCGGCACCCGCTCATGGAAGAGCGCCTCGTCAGGCTCACCAAGTATGCCGAGACCTGTCCGCTTAATCAGACCATCTGGAATGAGCGAGCGCTAGGCGTGGTAACGAGCGGGGTGGCCTACCAGTATGCCCGGGAGGTATTTCCCAGAGCATCTTTCCTCAAGCTCGGCATGACCTACCCCCTGCCCCGCAATCTTCTCCGCCATTTCGCGGCGCAAGTGAAAAAAGTGCTCGTGGTGGAAGAGCTGGAACCGTTCCTCCAAGAAAACATGCAGGCCATGGGCATAGAGGTAATAGGCAAGGAATTCATCCCCAGGGTCGGCGAACTCAACCCCGATATTATTTATGAAGCGGCGCAGAAAGCCGGCCTCCTCCCCGGATCATCGCGCCGAAAAACAGTACCCGGCGTTGAATTGCCCCGGCGACCCCCTCTCCTCTGCCCCGGCTGTCCGCATACCAGCCTTTTCTTCGTGCTGAGCAGCCTCGGCCAGCGCGCCAGACTGGCCAAGGCAAAGGACAAGACTATGGCCGATTCACCGCTGATTATCACCGGCGATATCGGTTGTTATACTCTGGGCACATATCCGCCGCTCCTCGCCATGGACACCTGCGCCTGCATGGGCGCCAGCATCAGCGAGGCGCTGGGCATGGAAAAAGCCCACGTTGGCAAGAAAGTGGTGGCCGTCATCGGCGATTCCACGTTCCTGCACTCCGGCATCACCGGCCTGGTGGACGGCATCTACAATAACTCGCAGATAACCCTAGTCATACTGGACAACGGCACCACCGCCATGACCGGACACCAGGAACACCCCGGCACCGGCATTTCGGCGCAGGGCAAACAGACCGGCAAGGTGGACCTTGAGCGCCTGGTTCGCGGTATTGGTGTCAGCGATGTCAGCGTCGTTGACGCCTTCGATGTGAAAGAACTGCGCAACAGTGTCCGCAGCGCCCTGAACAAACCCGAGCTTTCTGTAATCATCGTCCGCGGCGACTGCGCGGTGCGGGTGCCAAAGCGCGGCGAACCGAGAGCCATTGATATGGAGAAGTGCAACCTCTGCGGCACCTGCCTGCTACTCGGCTGCTCGGCGATTCAGAAAACAGACAAACAGCTTTACATTGAACCTTCACTGTGCGTTGGTGATACCTGCACGGTCTGCCAGCAAATATGCCCCAAACAGGCAATTGGCCCGCAGTCAAAGATATCCAGTAAGGGGACCAAGTGAAACCACTGAACCTGTTAATTACCGGTGCCGGAGGTCAGGGGATTATCCTGGCCAGTGATATCATCGGCGAGGTGGCCATCGCCGCCGGCTATGACATAAAGAAGACCGACACCATCGGCATGGCACAGCGCGGCGGCAGCGTGCTCAGCCACCTGCGCATCGCCGGGCAGGTATGGTCGCCTCTGATTAGAGAAGGTGAGGGTGACCTGCTCCTGGCCCTGGAAAAGCTGGAAGCCGCCCGCTGGGCCAGTTACCTCCGCCCCGGCGGCATCGCCATCGTCAACAACCATGCCCTGCCTCCTCTCTCGGTGAGCCTGGGCAATGCCCGTTACCCCACCGATGAGGAAATCAAAGGCGTCCTGAGCCAGATTACCGACCAGATATCTTTCATCAACGGCACAGAGCGGGCGAAAGAACTGGGCAACATCAGGACACTCAACATCTTCATACTCGGCTGCGCTTCGCACTTCATGCCCTTCCCGGTCAGTATCTGGAAGGAGAGTATTGCCGGGCGTTTACCGGAGAAGGTCAGGCAGATAAACCTCACCGCTTTTGACCGCGGCAGAAAGGAAATTAAAGGTGTCCGTATCGGAAAGAGTTAAGGAAAGCATGGCCAGCGGCTCCTGGATTCGGCGCATGTTTGAGGAAGGCGCCGTGCTGAAAAAGCAGTACGGGGAGGAAAACATCTTTGACCTCTCCCTGGGCAACCCGGTGGTGGAGCCGCCGGCCGAGTTTTTTAAAGAACTGGAAAAAATTGCCGAGCGCCCTGCGCCCGGCATGCACCGCTATATGAGCAATGCCGGCTACGACGCGACCAGGGACGCCGTGGCCAGGCAGCTTGCCCTGGAGACAGGTATCAAATTCACCGTAAATGATATTGTCATGACCCACGGGGCCGCTGGCGCCCTGAATGTCATCCTGAAAACAATACTCAACCAGGGAGATGAGGTCATCATCTTTGCCCCCTACTTTGCCGAGTATGTCCACTACATTGATAACCACTACGGGGTCTCCCGCATCCTGCCCACGGATGAGCAGTTTGCCCCCCAGGTGGATGAGCTGGAGAAAGTCATCAATAAGCGGACAAGAGCCGTGCTCATCAACTCGCCGAACAACCCCTCGGGGGCAGTTTATAATGAGGAACGACTGCGCGCCATCGGTGAAGCGCTCCGCGAGAAGGAAGCCCAGCTCGGAACGCACATCCTGCTCATCAGCGATGAGGCCTACCGCAAGCTGCTCTATGACGGCCTGAAGTACCCCTTCCCGGCACACCACCACCGCAACAGCATTATCGCCACCTCCCACTCCAAGGACCTGGCCCTGCCCGGGGAGCGAATCGGCTATATCGCCGTGCACCCGGAGTGCCACGACCACGATGAACTGGTCAACGGCTTCATCCATGTCAATCGGACACTCGGGTTCGTCAACGCCTCAGCCCTGATGCAGCACATCGTGCGCCATTTACAGGGGGTCACCGTCTCGGTAGCCGAGTACCAGCATAAGAGAGATTTTATGCTGGACAACCTCACCGAAATGGGTTACCAGATGGTCAAGCCCCGGGGCGCGTTCTATATCTTCCCCAAATCTCCAATCGAGGATGATGTTAAGTTTGTACGAGAACTTCTGCAATTAAAAGTGTTGACCGTACCCGGCAGCGGCTTCGGCACGCCGGGCTATTTCCGAATTGCCTACTGCGTGGAAGACAAGGTACTTGAGGGTTCGCTCGACGGCCTGCGCCAGGCAGCGCAGAAATACGGATTGGTAAAATGAGACGGAGAGATGTCAGAACAGGATAATACTGCCGATAATAATGTGGCAGAACTGATGGCCGAGGCCAAAAAGGAGCCCATCGCCTCTTTCCTGAACATGCAGCTGGTGGAGCTTAAACCGGGGTATGCCAGGGTCAGCCTGAAAGTGCTGCCCGAGCACCAGAACTTCAACGGGGTAACCTTCGGCGGCATCACCATGGCGGTGGCTGACCAGGCCTTCGGCTATGCGGTGAACTCAATGAGGCGACCCAACGTGGCCTCGCAGTTCAACATCCATTTCATTGCTCCGGCCAGAGCCGGCGATGAGCTCATCGCCGAGGGGCGTGTGGTGCGGAGCGGCCGGCGGGTGAGCATCGCCGAGATGACGGTGACCAATCAGGACGGCAAGCTCATCGCCAAAGCGACAGGAACCACCATACCGCTGGGACAAAATTCAGGTTAACCGTTCATTGTGCCTGATATTGACAGCCTCTTTTTTATTATGGTAAACTTCATCTCAACCATGAATAAAACTCGCTTTCATCTGGGGAATGCCAAGTTCGTCTTTACCGGGCGCACACGGGTGCGCTTGGGGGGAAGCGAATATGCATAGCTAATCATTACCAGAGATACCAGAGTTGTCACCAGTAATATTGTACCTCCCGGGCGGGAGGTATTTTTTCAGGAAAAATAAAATGATGACCGATGTTCCGGATACCATCCCGAAATTGATAAAGCGCAACCATGAGCGGTGGCCACAGATAATGGCCATGGCCATGAAGAATTTCGGTGTCTGGCAGCGCTATAGCTGGCAGGACTACTATCACAAGGTAAAGTACTTCTCCCTGGGCTTGCTGAGCCTCGGTCTGGAACCGGGCGATGTGGTCTGCATCATCGGCGATAATGAGCCGGAATGGTTCTGGGGCGAGTTTGCCACCCAGGCGGCGGGGGGCATTGTTACCGGCATATTCGTTGATTCCATCCCGTCCGAGGTGAAATACGTCGCCGAGCACTCCGGAGCCAGATTCGCCATCGTCAATGACCAGGAGCAGACTGATAAGTTCCTGCAAATAAAAGCGGAACTGCCCGCATTGAAGAAGGTCATCTACTGGGACCCCAAGGGACTGAGGAACTACGATGACCCGATACTGATTTCCTTCACCGATGTCATCGAGCTGGGCAGAGAATACGAGACAGCACATCCGGGGCGGTTTGAGCAGAATATAGAGCAGGGCAAGGGCAGCGACATCGCCTTTATCTACTACACCTCCGGCACCACCGGCCTGCCCAAAGGGGCGGTGCTCACCCACCAGGCGCTCATCAACACCGCTAAATCGTTCGTCGACCGCTACCCGCTGGCGGAGAACGACGACCTTATTTCCAACTTCCCGGCGGCCTGGGTGGGCGACAGCTTTTTCGCTACCATCCCCCATCTTCTTAGCGGGGCACGGCTCAACTTCCCCGAAGAACCGGGGACCATCGCCGAGGACACCCGTGAGGTCGGCCCCAACTTTGTTATCTACGGCCCCCGCCAGTGGGAAAGCCTAGTGCGTGATATCCAGGTCAAGATGATTGACGCCCACCCGCTGAAACGCTTTGTCTATCGGCTGTTTATGCCCGTGGGCTATAAAATGGCCGATTTCCATTTCGCCAAAAGGAAGCCAAACCTGTTCTGGCGCTTGCTTTACGGCATTGCCTATTTCCTGCTTTTCCGCGCCCTGAAAGACCGCCTCGGTTTGAGCCATGTCAGGTTTGCCGTCACCGGCAGTTCGGTGCTCAGCCTGGATACCTTCCGCCTCATCCACGCCATCGGCATCGAGCTGCGTCAGAACTACGGCAGCACCGAGGCCGGTCTTATCTCCTCGCACGGCAAAGACGAAATCAAATTCGAAAGCGTCGGGCGTCCGGCCATCGGCACTGAGGTCCGCATCACCGATGAGGGCGAGCTTCTGGTCAGGAACAACTGCCTGTTCAAGGAGTACCACAAGGATGCGCAGAAGACCATAGAATCGCTGGTTGACGGCTGGTGCCGCACCGGCGATGCGGTCAACATCGATGATGACGGGCACCTGCTGTTCATCGACCGCATGGACCACCTGGGGCAGCTGCGCTCCGGCATCAAGTACGCGCCCCAGTACGTCGAGGGCAGGCTCAGATTCAGTCCCTACATCAAGGACGCCATGGTCATCGGCGGCCGGGATAAGGATTTCGTTTCCGCGATAATCAACATCGATTTCGGCATGGTGAGCAAGTGGGCCGAGCGCAATCACATTCCCTACACCACTTTCATTGACCTCTCACAAAAAGAAGAGGTGGCCGACCTTGTCCGCAAGGACCTGCTCCGGGTGAACGGTTATCTGCCGGAGCCGGCCAGGGTGCAGCGCTTCGTCCTCATGCACAAAGAATTTGACGCCGATGAGGCGGAACTGACCCGCACCCGGAAAATCCGCCGTGAATTCATGGAGGAGAGATACAAAGAGCTGATTGAGTCTATGTACAACAGCGGGAAAGACATCAATGTGCAGGCACCGGTAACTTACCGGGACGGACGGCAGGGATTCGTAAGCACAAGTATCAAAGTGAGGGATATTTCTTAAGGAACATTATGTCAAATGGCTGAGCTATTACAGTACGTCATCACCGGCCTTGCCGTAGGTATGGTCTACGCCCTTATCGCCCTCGGCTTCGCCCTTATCTGGAAATCGAGCAGTGTGGCCAACCTGGCCCTGGGGCAGATAGTGCTCATATCCTCCTGGTTTACCTATGCCATGCTGGTGCAGGCCCAGTTTCCAGTCTGGCTGGCGTTCCCGCTGGTCGTCCTCTTCGCCCTCGGCCTGGGCTGGACTATTGAGCGCTTCGCGCTGCGCCCCCTCATCGCCCAGCCGATTCTGGCACTCATTACCGTGACGCTGGGCATAGGCTATTTCATCGAGGGGGTGGTCACCTTTATCTGGCCCTGGAGCGTCGATGCCCTTCCCCGCCTTTTCCCCAGAGAGGTGGTACACATCGGTCCGGCGGTAGTCTCCCAGGAATACGTCTGGGTAGTCGGTATCTGTCTGGTGGTGTTCGTCCTCCTGACCCTTTTCTTCCGATACCACCGGATGGGCATTGCCATGAGGGCCACCGCCGACGACCAGATGGCGGTTCAGGCCTGCGGCATACCGGTAACCGCCGTTTTTTCAAGGTCGTGGATGTTCGCCTGCGTGGTGGCTGCCATCGGCGGCATACTTATCGCCAGTATCGGCGGCATAACCCAGGGACTGGTGGAGACCGGACTCAAGGCGTTCTCGGTGGTGATACTGGGCGGCCTTGACTCATTCCTCGGCGCCATCATCGCCGGCCCGATTATTGGCCTCTGCGAGAGCCTGGGCGGCGGCTACCTCACTCCTCACCTGTGGCCTGGAGTCAAGGATATTATCCCGTTTGTCATCATCATCATTGTCATGGTTATCAAGCCCTACGGGCTTTTTGGTGAAGAGCGCATTGAGAGGATTTGAATAGATGAGTTTACCGAGCGGCACCAGAAATTATACCTACGCGCAGGACATGGCCATCCTCCGTACCAAAACGCACTGGGCGCTGTTCATTGGCTTCCTGGCGCTCCTGCTGGCCGCCCCGCTTTACCTGGGCACCTACTGGCTGGGCGTGGCCAACCTCATCGGCATTACCTTGATTGCCGCCACCGGCCTCAATCTCCTCATCGGCTACTGCGGACAGCTATCCATCGGCCATGCTGGCTTTATCGCCGTGGGTGCCTATACCTCCGCCGTGCTGACCAACAGATTTGAAATGCCCTTCCTGGTGGGGCTGCTCTGCGCCGGACTTATGGCCGGCTTCATCGGCCTCATCTTCGGCCTGCCCTCGGTGCGGGTCAAAGGGTTCTACCTGGCCATTACCACCATCGCCGCCCAGTTCATCATCATCTGGGTCATCAACCACTGGCCTTTAACCGGCGGTTTCGTTGGTATTAAAGTGCCCTACGCCTCCATTGCTGGCTTTGAGTTCCGCAGCGAGACCAGCCAGTTTTACCTTATCATGGGCATCGTCGCCCTCTGTACGTTCTTCGCCAAGAACCTGGCAAGGACACGCGTCGGCCGGGCGTTCATCGCCATCAGGGATAACGACCTGGCGGCGGAGGTGATGGGCATCAACCTGCTGTATTACAAGCTGCTCGCCTTCTTCATCGGTTGTTTCATGGCTGGAATCGCCGGCTCGCTGATGGGCCACTGGATTGGCTTCCTCAACGCGGAGCAGTTCAGCCTGACGGAGTCAATCCTGTATATCGGCATGATTATCATCGGCGGCCTGGGGACAACCATCGGCCCCATTTTTGGCGTCGTATTTATACGCCTGCTCCAGCAGATACTGACCGTGAAAATCGTGCCCTTTCTGGAGAGTACAGTAACCGCGCTACCCGCCGGATTTGCCACCGGGGTCACACCGATGTTATTTGGCCTGGTCATCGTCCTGTTCCTGATACTTGAGCCGAGGGGACTTGCCCACCGCTGGGCACTGTTTAAATCGGCCTATCGACTTTGGCCTTTCTCATACTAGCCTGAAAAAGGAGGTATAGGCTACAATGTAATACTTCAAGCAGAAACAGCCTGCAATACTGAAAGGAGGAAAAAATGAAGAACAAGAGATTATTGCTGGTAACCGCAGTTATCTGCCTGGCTTTGATGCTGGCAGCACTGCCGGTTCTCAGCGCCTGCGCCGGTCCCGGTGGAAAAACGCTAAAGGTGGGCATGTCCACACCGTCAACGGGAAAGGCGGCCGAAAAAGGTGCCCCCATGGGGCACGCCAATCTTGATGCCATTGAATACGTGAATACCGAACTGGGTGGTGTTGCCGGATATCAAATTGAAGTGGTATGGCTGGACAACGGCTATGATGCCGCCAAGATGGTCACCAACGTGAAGCGGTTCATGGATGAGGACTGCGTCATGTTCACCACCGCTTCCTCGGCGATGATGTCGGCCTGCATGGAAATCGCCAATCGCGCTGGTTTCCCGGGCATCGCCTCCTTTAACGCCCCCATACTGCACCGCCCGCCGCAGCACATCTACGGACAGATGCCTGATTACGGCGATGACTGGGTAGCCTTCACCAAATATTACATGCAAAATATCTGGAAGGGTTCAGGCAAGCCCAGGATGGCATTGCACCTGCTCAATAATTCCACCGGCTACGGTGCCCTTGATGCTTCCAAGGCGGCTGCCGATGAACTGGGTGTCGAGATTATCTCCGTTGACGAGCACAAGGCCGATACCACTTCAGAAATGGACTCCCTGACCCGAATCAAGGCAGCAAATCCGGATGTCCTCTACATCTCCAGCACACCAGCGCCGACCGCCGTTATTATTAAGAATGCGGTTGACCTCGGTCTTTACCCCGATGTCCCCATCGGCCTCGGGCACGCTGGCATCACCAAAGCCCTGGTGGACATCGCCGGCGCTGACATGGTGGAAGGCGTTTACGGTGTATTCCCCACCGTGAACTGGGGTGACAACGTTCCCGGCATGGCCAAGATGACCGAGTACTGCCAGAAACTGCACCCGGACGACTATGGCAACATGGACTATATCACTTCCTGGGCGCAGAGCTTAATCGTGGCCGAGATTCTGAGGCTGGCGGTGGAAAATGCCGGCTATGATGTTCTGGCCAAGGGCGGCGAGGAAGCCTGGCAGGCCATTGAGACCCAGGGCATCCAGAAGCTCAGCAATTATGATGTCGGTGGGCTTCACGGTCCGGTAAGCTACAGCCCCGGCGACAACCGGTTAGCCAAATCGGTCCGGCTCTTCCAGATACAGGGCGGCGAAATCGTCCCCATAACCGACTGGATTGAAGCGTCGGTAGTCAAATACGAGGAGTTCGACTGGTTCGGTAAGTAGTTAGAAATAGACAGGGGGGCGCGGCTTTTACCGCGCCCCCAAGGGAATAGCCCGATATGCTCAAGTTGAATAACATTGAGGTCACCTACCTCAACGTGATACGCGTGTTGCACGGCGTTTCTTTGAGCGTGGAGGACGGGGCCATTGTTACCCTTCTCGGCGCCAACGGCGCCGGCAAGAGCACCACGCTCAAGGCAATCTCCGGCCTGCTCCATGTTGAGGAGGGCGAGGTGACTGACGGCAGCATCCAGTGGAACGACGACAGAATCGAGCACAAAAGCGCCGAAGAAATAGGCAAGCTGGGCATCATCCAGGCGCTTGAGGGACGCCGCGTTTTCGGGCACCTGACCGCGGAGGAAAACCTGACCGTCGGTGCCCACAATCGCCACGACCGTCATGATGTGAAAAACGACCTGGAGATGGTCTACCATTACTTTCCCCGCCTCAGGGACCTGCGGCGCAATATCGCCGGCTACCTCTCCGGGGGCGAGCAGCAGATGCTGGTCATCGGCCGCGCCATGATGGCCGCCCCAAAGCTGATGATGCTGGACGAGCCGTCGCTGGGACTGGCCCCGCTCCTGGTAGAGGAAATCTACGATATAATCAATCGCTTCAATATGGAACAAAAGACCTCGGTGCTGCTGGTGGAGCAGAATGTCAGGGTGGCGCTCAGTATCGCCCACTACGGCTATGTCATGGAAAACGGGCGCATCGTCCTTGATGGCTCGGCTGATTTCCTCAGGAATAACGAGGACGTGAAAGAGTTCTATATGGGGCTTTCCGCCATGGGGGCCAAGAAGAGCTACCGCGAGGTAAAACACTACAAGAGGCGCAAGCGATGGCTGTAAAAAAGAGAACTAATGAGTTCTTTGATGACCTCGAAGTAATGTCATCGCAGGCACGAGAGAAATATCAACTTGAGAAGCTCCAGCAGAGCGTGGCTAACGCCTATCACCATGCCCCCGCCGTGAAGGAAATGCTTGACCGTGCCGGCATCAGCCCGGCACACATCAGGACCGTAAAAGACCTGGAAAAACTCCCCATCACCCGGAAAACCGACCTCATCGAGCGCCAGAAGGCCCAGCCGCCGTATGGCGGCTTCTCCACCATACCCCCGGCCAAGATTGACCGCGTCTTTATTTCGCCCGGTCCCATCTATGAGCCCATCCAGCACGAGGGCATCCAGTGGTTTGCCAAAGTCTTCTGGGCCGCTGGCTTCAGGCCGGGCGACGTGGTGGTGAATACCTTTACCTACCACCTGTCCCCCGCTGGCATCCTGTTCCACGAGGCCATCCGGGACTGCGGCGCCACCGCCGTGCCCACGGGTACCGGCAATACCGATATCCAGGTCCAGACCATGCACGACCTGAAAGCCACTGGCTTCGTCGGTACGCCGAGCTTCCTGATGACTGTCCTCCAGCGTGCAGAGGAGCTGGGATACAGCATTATGAAAGATTTTCACCTGAAACGAGCCTGGTTCACCGGCGAGATGCTGGCACCGTCGGTGCGGAAAACGCTGGAAAACAATTATAAAATAGACACCTATCAGGCCTATGCCGTCACCGAGCCCGGAGGTGCCCTCGCTTACGAGTGCCGTGAGAAATCGGGAATGCACCTCATGGACGAGTATTTCACTGAAATCGTCGACCCGGAGACGGAAAAACAGCTTGGGCCGGGTGAAGTTGGTGAAATCGTGGTAACCCCCCTCCATAATAAAAACTGGGGCCTCATCCGCTTTGGCACTGGCGACCTCTCCGCCTACATCACTGAGCCCTGTCCCTGCGGTCGCACCACCCCCCGGCTGACCGGCATTCTGGGCCGCGCCGGCGACGCCGTCAAAGTGAGAGGCATGTTCATTGTTGCCCGTCAGGCAGAACAGGTCTGCCTCAGCTTTGAGCCAGTGGCCCGATTTCAAATCGTGGTGACCCGTCACGGGCAGCACGATGAGATGAGTCTCAAGCTTGAGCTCAAGCGCGAGCTCAGTGATGGGGAAAGAAAGAAGCTGGCCGATGAACTGGGCCAGAAGTTCCAGAATATCTGCCGCCTTAAACCGGACCGTATCGACTTTGTTCCCGGGGGAACTATAGCAGAAGAGCAACCGAAAATCGTTGACCAACGAACCTGGAAGTGAGCCAGCTGACTCACATCAGCGCTTTTCCTCACCAAGATAAGCCGCGATAACTTCAGGATTATTCCGCACCTCGTCAGGGGTGCCTTCGGCAATTTTCCGTCCGAAATCAAGCACCACAATCCTGTCCGCCAGGTCCATCACCACCCCCATATCGTGCTCCACCAGAACGATGCAGTTCACGCCGTCACGGAGAACCGGTGAATCGCGATATGTTTTCCCCTGGCCTTCGAAGATGTCAATGATAAAGCGGGCGATATCCTCTTTCTCCTCCAGGTTCATCCCGGCCATCGGCTCATCCAGCAGCAGCACTTTCGGTTCTATGGCCAGAGCCCGCCCCAGCTCCACGCGCTTGCGCATGCCGTAGGGCAGCATACCCACCACTTTCTTCCGGATGGGCTCGATTTCCAGAAAGTCGATGATATCCTCCACCGTTTTGCGGTGCCTGATTTCCTCATTATGTGACGGGCCGAAATACAGAGCGCTGCTGAGAAAGTTCTGCTTCATCAATACGTGCCGCGCCGCCATGATGTTGTCCAGCGTGCTCAGACCGGTATAAAGCTCGATGTTCTGAAAGGTGCGTGCCAGGCCCAGCTTTGCCGCCCGGTCGGGTCGGACACGGGTGATTCGCCGCTCCTCAAAATATATCTCCCCCTTCTGCGGCTTGTAGAAGCCGTTGATGCAGTTCAGCAGACAGGTCTTGCCGGCACCGTTCGGCCCGATGATGGCCAGTATTTCATTCTCCCGTATGTCAAGGCTCACGTCTATCAGCGCGTTAACACCACCGAAGGCAAGGGAGAGGTTATCAATTCGTATCTTGACGTTATTTTGGCTGCTTTTCTGGGCCATTTTCTTATTGAGAACCTGACGGGCCGGCTGGCTTTGCCTCTTCGGCTAACAGCCTGTCACGGTAATCAGTAACGCGGTGGCACTCGGGACCGGTACATTCCAGCCGCCTCTGGAGTTGTCGGCTTTTCTGTTCCATCATTCTGGCGATATCCTTGTCCAGCTTACCGTATCTGGCAAAACCCACACAGCGCGCTGTACCGTCCCTTTGCACGATGACGGTCACCTCGTCATCAACGTCCTCGCAGTAGATTGTGGCGGCAGTTATCTGCCAGTCTACCATAGCGCAATTCCCTTTGCCTGAATACTGCTCTTAATATTACTATTATCCAGTCTTGAATTTCAAATGGCGACACGTCCTGTTGCCTGGCACGGTAATTCTTGACATGCGCCCAGGTCATGCTTACAATACGGGCAGATAGAAAGGAGATAAGACGATGGCATTCAAACATGAACATACCCATATCACCACCCCCGACCCCGACAAACTGATTGAGTTTTACTCCAAGGCGATGGGTGCCAAGGTCATCAAAGAGATGGAGAGCGCCGGCCTGCGATTAATCGACATAGACCTTGGCGGCCTGCTGCTGAGAATCTCCAGCGCCACGGGAGCGGACAAGGACTGGACAGGCTTGAGATACGGGCTGCACCACCTCGGCCTTGAGGTGGACAACATGGATGAATGCATGGCTAAGGCGAAGGCCAACGGCGCCGAGGTCGTCACCGAGCCCTTTCAGCCCAAGCCAGGAGTCAAAGCCGCCTTTGTCAAAGACCCGGATGGTGTGCTCTTTGAGGTTATTGAAAAAAGCGGGAGCTAACGCGTAGATAACCGGTGCCGGGCAAGGGCAGCGGCCACCTCTATCGTTGTCCTCAGGTTACCGGGGTCGGCGGTACCCTTGCCTGCTTTCCCGTAGGCCGGGCCGTGGCTGGGCGTGGTGATGATGACCGGGGAACGGGCAAAAATAACCACAATCTCCCCGAAACCGGCCATCTTTAATGCTATATTTGCCTGGTCATGGTACATGTTGACCACGCCATCGTACTGCCCCTTGAAAGCGCGCACGTAAACGGTATCGGCGGGAATCGGGCCATAAACATCAATGCCCTTTTTCCTGGCCTCTTCGATGGCCGGAGCAATGTGGTCAATCTCCTCGCGGCCTACTAAACCACCCTCGCCGGCGTGCGGATTGAGTGCCGCCACAGCGATGCGCGGCGCCTTTAGCCCGTACATGGTCAGGGCTTCCTGCAAAAGCTCAATCGCCCCGAGGACGTTTTCCCGGGTGATGTATTCGGGAATCTTTTGCAGCGGCACGTGCTCGGCAATGGTGACACGGAAGATATTGCCGATTTTGGCCACTGACTTCATCAGAGGCGCCTCCAGCTGCTCGCGCATCATCTGCGTCTCATCATTATATTTTTTCTTGCCCAGGTAAAGGGACTCCTTGACCAGAGGCCCGAAGACCACCCCGTCCACTTTGCCCTCTTTAGCCCACTTAGCCGACTGAATCAGGGCTTCGGCGGCCATGCGCCCGGCCTCGGGATGAGGTCGCGCCAGGGCCAGCAGTTCGCCACCTCCCTGCGCTAAATCCAGAACCATGACCTGAGCACTGCTCGCCGCCGCTTCTTCAATACTGCGGAAAACCGGCAGGTCAAATTTTGCCCCCAGTGCCTTAAAACTGGCACGCAAAACCGCGGCGTCGCCCACCGCCAGCAGGCGGCAGCTGTCCGGTGGCCCGGCCACGATGACCTTGACCAGTATCTCCGGGCCAATGCCGGTAATGTCACCCAGTGTTACCGCAATAAGAGGTTTCTCTTTAGCCACCATCGGTTACCCTCCTTTGCCTAGAGATAAAAACCTATTCTTATCGGGCCAGGCGCTTCCGGTTCTGCACCATCACGCTGGCCAGCTTGATGGCCTCAATGAGACTGGTCGGGTCGGCGGTGCCTTTTCCCGCCTTGCCAAAGTTGGTGCCATGGTCCACCGATGTCCGGATAATGGGCAGCCCCAGGGTAACATTGACCCCGTGGGTGATGCCGAGCATCTTGATGGCGATGTGCCCCTGGTCATGGTACATGGCAATGGCCGCGTCAAACTGTCCCTCATGGGTGCGCAGGAACACCGAGTCGGGCGGCAGTGGCCCGACAACGTTCATCCCCTGTTGTTTGGCCTCTTCAATAGCCGGCGCGATGTACTTTATCTCCTCGTCGCCAAAGAGCCCACCCTCACCGGAATGTGGATTGAGGCCGGATACGGCGATTTTAGGCTCGGCGACGCCCATCTGCTGCACCGCCTCATTGGTGAGCCTGAGCACGGTGAGTATCCGCGGCGGTCGCACCCGCTCTATCGCTTCTTTCAGGGAAACATGGGTGGACACGTGGCTGACGCGCAGGTTTCCCGTGGCCAGCATCATGGCAACGTCCTTCACCCCGCAGAATTCGGCCAGCAGCTGGGTATGTCCATCGTAGTGATAGCCGGCCTTGTTCAGGGCCTCTTTATTAATCGCCGAGGTGACGATGGCATCGGCGTCTCCGGCCAGCGCCATCTCCGTGCCCAGTTTGATGTAGTCATAAGCAGCCTTGCCCGCCATCGGGTTGACTTTCCCCCTGGTCAGCTTGTCAAGCTCAATGTTATGTAAATCAATTACCTCGACAATGCCGTCTTCAAACCTGGCTTCAGCCAAGTTTTTGATTGCCCTCACCTCGCCGGGAGCTCTGGTAAAGGTGAAGGCTGCTTTCATGGCGACCGCATCCCCGATTACCACCGGCCGGCACAGTTTTCTCACCTCAGGCTCGGCCAGCGTCTTGGTGACGATTTCCGGCCCGGAGCCGGCGGCATCACCCATGGTGATGGCTAACAACGCTTTATCTTTTTCGCTCATGGCAATTCACCTCGTTCCAGATATGTAATCGATTTCACTATCGCCTCTTCCGTGCCGAAGCCGCCTGCCTTGGTGACTACCCTCATCCCCGGGTACTGCCCGCCAACCAGCTCTCCTGCCGGCACGCCGGGTTCAACCTCACCATGGACCTGAATGGCTGATACCTGCAGGCGCCGGCAGACCTCCACGGCGATGTCCCCTCCGGAGAGGAATATGCCGCCAAATTTATGGGACGCCAGAATGCCGACCACAATCTCGGCCATAATCCCGGCCATAGATTGTTTCAGGGCCGGCACATATCGGGAGAAGGTCGATGATATGGCCAATCCTTTTCCTTCATTTATCATAGCAGCGGCTTCATGCAATATGTTTCCCAGTCTGCCCGACAGGGCATCTCTGCTATTTAGCTTTTCCACTTCCAGGTTCAATATCGGCATGCCCAGCAGGTCACGTGCCCTGAGCAACTGGTCAGCGGCCACCTGGTTGCGCGTGCCGACCACCACCAGTGCCGGCCCGACGGTTTGTTTTACTGCCTGTGCCCTGCCCTTCCCGGGCACAGCATCGAGAAGCAGGTGCAGTTCCCGCGCCAGACCGCCAGACCCGCAGAGCAGCCAGCGTCCCCCGGCTAACGCCGTGGCGCGGGCAATGCCGCTGAGGTGAGAAGGCTCCGTGACATCACAGACGACGATGTCCTCTGTCCGGTTACTGATAGTATGATAGAGCGCCTCTGGCCCGGCCTCAATCTCCGCCACCGAAACACGACCGGCCGGCCGGTGTATTGATTGTTCCAGCAGGCTGGGAATGCTTGATTCTTTTACCGGCGATATCGGGTCGCTGGCAAACTGGGTCTCCGCCACCGGGACTCCGTTGACCAGAAGAACTCCGTCTACGGTGGTCCGCCCCACCGCCGGGAAAGCCGGCGCCACCACCACCTTCTGGCAGGCCATTGCCTCAGCCGCCACCTGCAGCTCCTCCCCGATGTTCCCCCGGAGCGTGGAGTCTATTTTCTTGTACACCACCCTGCCGGCCATACCCCGCATCGCCTGCCGCACCCGCTCGCGGGCAACCTCAGGGGCTTCAGCGCGGCTGTTGGTGGTCATGACCAGCACCGTGGCATCACCGGAAAAGTCCGGGGCCAGAACCACCACCGTGCTGAATCCCAGGCTGGCAAAATAGCCGCTGCTGTCCATGGCACCGGTCAGGTCGTCAGCCACGATGCCCAGCTTCCGTGTCGTCACTAATACCCTCTCAAGCTAGGGGTATAATATAATCTTGCCCGCTTTCCCGCCTGCGGCCAGTTCGATTCCCTTGGCGAAGTCCGCCAGCGGCATGCGGTGGGTGATGACCGGCATCGGGTCAAACTTGCCCGAGTCCATCAGGTTTTTCATCTCGTACCAGGTCTGCCACATCATCCGCCCGGTGCTGCCGAAGACCCTGGCTTCTTTGTAAATGATATTGGCGGTGAGGTCAAGCGTTACCGGGTCGGAAGGAAGTCCCACCAGGCTGACTCTGCCGGCCCTCCGCACGACCGCGAACGTCGACTGAATAGCCTTGGGGTTGCCGCTGATATCGATGGCGACATCAACGCCTCGCCCGCCGGTGGCATCGAGAATGGCCTTGACCGCGTCCTCTTTTGCCGGGTTGAGCAGGACGGCACCGGGAGCGAACTTGGGGACCATTTTCAGCCTCGTTTCCGAAGGCTCGACGGCGAATATCTTGCTGGCGCCCCAGGCATTGATGGAACCAAGCCCCATCAGCCCGATAGGTCCACAGCCGAATACGGCTACGCTCCGGTTATTGACCTCTCCCTTGAGAATGCCGTTGACCGCCACCCCCCACGGCTCCAGAATGGCACCCAGGTCAGGATTGGTGCCCTTGGCGAGCTTCCAGCAGCAGACGGCCGGTATCTTGGCGTAATCGGCAAAGACGCCGTCAACATGCACCCCGACGATGGCCATCTTCTCGCAGATATGCGGGAGTCCGGTCTTGCACATGAAACAGGTCTCGTCCGGGATATGGGTCTCCACCGCCACCAGGTCGCCCACCGCTAAATCGGCAACCTGGCCGCCGACCTTGACCACCTCACCGCTGCACTCGTGGCCGAAAATCATCGGCGGCTTGATTCTGGCCTGGGCGTAAGGCGTCCACTCCATGATGTGGATATCCGTGCCGCAGATGGCCGCGGCTTTCACCTTGATGAGGACATCGCGCGGTCCCGGCTCCGGCACGTCAACATCCATTAGCTTAGCTCCGGGAGCTGCTTTTTCTTTCACAACTGCTTTCATAATGCTCGGTCTGCCTCCTTTTCATCGATATTTTGATTATACGCCAGCCTCTTTTCAGGGGCAAGCGAAGATAACCATTACGATACACGATGAGATACCACCAGGCAGGCCTGTTTATGCCCTTAACAATTTCATCAGGTCAAAGAGCGCGTAGTAGGCGGCCCGCCGTTTCATCTGATAGAGACGCCCGGAATAGCTCTGGATGGTATGCCAGTTAGCCACATCGCTGTCAATGGCAATAAATACTGTACCGGGCACCATACCGCTTTCCGGTTCGGCGCGGCCACCCTCACCTTCAATACCAATGCCGACCGTGGCACCAAGTTTCTGGCGCGCCAGGACCGCCATTGCCCTGGCCACCCCAGCCCTGTCCTCACCTTGAGCCAGATTGGGTTCCAGACCCAGCGCCACCTTGACCTCGCTGGTGGTGGCAATTAACCCGCCTTTAAAATAGCGCTCGCTGTCCGCCGCCGTGCCCAACGTATGGGTCAGAAAGCCCCCACTGAACGACTCGGCGACCGCCAGTGACAGACCTTTATCGAGAAGCAATCTGCCCACCACCCCTTCCTGTGTATCACCATCCACCCCCCAGATAATATCACCCAGAATTGCCCTGATGTCCGCCTCACGCTTATCAATCATGGCACGCGCTTCGACTTCCTTATCTGCCTTAGCGGCGATGCGGATATAGATACCATCCAGCTTGGCGTAGGTCGCCAGCGTCGGATTCGGCGAAGGCGTCAGGTCAGCCATCATCTCATCAACTTTGGCCTCTGACGTACCGAACGTCTTGACCATGCGTGTCAGAATAACCGCCCCCGTTTTCTTCTGCAACCTGGGTAAAACCTGATTTTCCCACATGTACTGCATCTCTGACGGAGGGCCGGGCATGGCGACGATAATCTTTCCGTCTTTCTCCACCCACCAGCCCGGGGCAGTGCCCTGCGGATTGACCAGCGCTGTGGAAGAAGGGATAAGCGCCGCCTGCTTTACATTGCTGGCTGGCATTTCCAGACCGCGCCGGGCAAAGAAATTTATCAGATTCTGCTTCAATCGAGGATCCACCGTCTGCTTCTCCCCCAGTAACGAGGCAATAGCATCACGGGTGAGGTCATCCTGCGTCGGGCCGAGGCCCCCGGTGGTGAGGATGATGTCCGACCTGTCCCACGCCTGTTTGAGGACGCCATGCAACCGGGACGAATTATCACCCACGGCCGAAGTGAAATAAAGGTCAATCCCGAGTACGGATAACTGGCCAGCCAGATAAGGCGTGTTCGTGTCAACGATTTCGCCAAGGAGCAATTCGGTGCCGATGGAAATTATTTCAGCTTTCATTAGAGTACCCCGCGTCTCCTTTTTGCGGAAGATTGCAACCAATTATAGCAGCAATGCTTTCCGAACCGCAAACAAGCTGCCCGTGCGAAATAGCACGCCCTTGACACAGGCAAGACAGTTTAGGTAACCTTGCTGATAGCAATTCGTCTTGTCCCCACCGGAAATTTTATAGAAGGAGAAATCCATACTTGGGATTGAACCCAACCTATTTTGAATATAACACCATGAAAAGCGAGCAGGAGGAATTTTTATATGGGCAGAAAAGCGAGAGTCGCCGTTACCCGCGACCTTTTTGATGAAAAGGGGCAGTCGGTCAGCCCCGGCCCGGGGCCCTCAGTGCTGGACAAGATGCCGGATGTAGAATGGGACAAATTTCAGGAATACCAGCGTGAGGTTACTCCCGAGCAGGCGGAAGGCTTTGACATGGTGATTACCTTCGCTCCTTACTGGACGACCCGCACCTTCGCCGGCAATGACCGAATCCTCTCACTGCACCGGGGAGGCGTGGGTTACGATATGGTGGACGTACCTGCCTGCACCGACGCCGGGGTTGCCCTTTTCATCGTCCCGGCAGCCGTACGCCGGCCGGTGGCCACCGGAATCATGGCACTGATGCTGGCGCTGGCCACGCGCCTCCACATCAAGGACATCGTGACCCGCGCCGGAAAGTGGGACGAAGGCAGGAAGAAGTATCCCGGTGAAGGTCTCACCGGAAAGACCCTGGGCTCCATCGGCGTCGGCAACATTGGCCATGAGGTGTTCCGCCTGGCCAAGCCCTTTGGCATGAAACATATAGCCCACGACCCCTATATCACCCAGGACGCGGTCAAGGATATCGATGTGCAGCTGGTCGATATGGACACCGTGCTGGCCCGGTCGGACTTCGTGAACGTGAGCTGCCCCCTGAGTGAAAAGACCCGCCACCTTATCGGGGAAAAGGAGCTGAAAAAAATGAAGCCGACCGCTTTCCTTATCAACACCTCGCGCGGCCCGGTCATTGATGAGGCAGCGCTGGTCAGGGCGCTGAAGGAAAACTGGATTCAGGGTGCGGGCATAGACGTCTACGAGCAGGAGCCAGCTTCGGGAGACAACCCCCTTTTCAAACTGGAAAACGTCATTGTTACCCCGCACTCCATCGCCCTTACCGACGAGTTCTACATCACCATGTGGGAGGTCATTGCCCGGCAAATCCGCCAGATGATTGCTGGCGAAAAGCCAGCCACGCTGGTCAACCCGGAAGTCTGGGACAGGCCAAAATTTCAGAACAAGCTGAAGAAATTTCACCAGGAGATGAGATAAAAAATTCCCTTTTGAAGGAGGCAGGAAAATGAATTTATTTGATTTGTCGGGGAGAACCGCCATCGTGACCGGCGGCAGCCAGGGCATCGGCTTCGGTATCGCTCAGGGCCTGGCCAGCGCCGGCGCGGCCGTGGTCATCGCCAACCGCCAGGCGGATAAGGGGCAAAAGGCGGCGGAAACATTGCGCAAAGAGGGCTTCAACGCCACAGCCATACCCACCGATGTGAGCCAGAAAGCCTCCATTGCCGCGATGGTGGTCAAGGTAATCAAAGAGTATAAAAAGATTGATATCCTGGTCAACAACGCCGGCATAATCATACGCAAGCCGCTGGAAGATTTTGAGGAAAACGAGTGGGATACTATAATGAATACCAACCTGAGGGGCCTTTTCCTGTGCAGTCAGCTTGTCGGCCGGGAGATGATAAAGCAGAAAAAGGGCAAAATCATCAACATTTCCTCCGTGGTGTCGCAGATAGCGCAGTCTGGCCGGGGAGTTTATGCCGCGACCAAGGGCGGCGTCTCTAATCTGACCCGCTCCCTAGCCCTCGAGTGGGGCAAATATAATATCAACGTAAATGCCATCGGCCCCGCGACGACCATTACGCCAATCAACCAGAAATACTTTCAAGAGAACCCGGATGACCTGAAAAAGATACTTGAGGGCATACCGATTGGGAGAGAGGCCTATCCCAAAGACTACGCCGGTGCTGCCATATTTCTGGCCTCGGACGCTTCCGACTACGTCACCGGCCAGACGCTAATGGTTGACGGCGGCCAGACCATTGTTTAGAGAGGTCTGATTTCAGGCTTAAAATAACAGTGAGGGGCGTTTATCTTCCGCCCCCCGCTTCTTTTTCAAATAGCGGCTAATCAAGCACCTGGGGGTTGAGCGGGAATTTCGGCCTTTCCCCGCGGAACACCCGCAGGATTTCCTCGGCGCATGTCGTCGCCATCCGCTGCATCGCCTCGCTGGTCCCGCCGGCAATGTGCGGCGTGCCGATGAAGTTGTCCAGGCTGAACAGGGGATGGTCCTGAGGCGGTGGTTCTTTGAGGAAAACGTCCATTCCCGCCCCGGCTATTTTGCCGTTTGACAGATGGTCGTAGAGGGCGTCCTCATCAACGATACCACCCCGCGAACTGTTTATCAGGAAAGCGTCAGACTTCATCAGGTCCAGTTCCCTCGCGCCGATGAGGTCGGCCGTCTCCTTGGTCAGTGGCACGCAGATGACAACGTAGTCAGCATCGCGCAGCACGCCGTCAAGTTTTTCTATCTTGGTGATACCTAGCTGGTCGGCCTTTTCTTTCGAAACATACGGGTCGTAGGCGATGACTTTCATTTTGAATGCCGCCTGGCATTGCCGGGCAAGAGTACTGCCGACATGGCCCATGCCGATGAGGCCCAGCACCTTATCCTTCAACTCCACGCCGACCAATTTATCCCGCGGCGTCGGCTTGCCCAAGCGGATACCCCGGTCCGCCACGGCAATCCTTTTCGACAGGGACAGCATCAGGCCCAGGTTATGCTCGGCCACTGACTCGGCGTTGGCCAGCGGCGTATTGATAACCACCACTTTTCTCTGCGTGGCCGCCTCAACATCGATATTGTCGTAGCCAACACCGTGCTTGGCGATAATCATCAGGTTCTCCGCCTGCTCCAGCAGTTCCCGGTCGATTTTCCCCACCCTGACAATGATGGCGTGGGCCTCAGTGATGAAATCGCGCAAAGGTTTCCCGCGCTGCTCCGGTAAATAAACCACGTCAGCTGCCTTCCCCAAAATCTCCAGCCCGGCGCGGTGGATGGTCTCCGGTACAATAACTTTCTTTCTGGTCATTGTCCCTCCTGTTTCACAATCTTAGCTAAGATTTGCGGACGAATTTTCGCAATGTGTTGGGGCCGCGGTCTATTTTAGCGTAGGTCATGGCGACCTCACCGACGGAAATATCCCCGTGAGAATCAAGGGTAAGGGCATGCGGCGCGACGAATAAAGCCGTCTCTTTGTCCTTTTCCAGCATCCCCCAGCGCGCCAGCAGTTTACCAGAACCGTATGGCATATCCAGATACCTCCTTATGTTAAATTCCCTGGAAATCAAACTGCCTGAAATCAGAGAAAGCAGCGCTCCACATACTTTAGAGCAAGCAAGGCCGGTTCGTCAATCTCTGGCAAGGCATTCACCGGCGTTGATAGGTGCCGGTCAGTCTACCCTGCGCCAGAATATGACCCTGCATAGCCTCCAGAAGCTGCCTCTTGGCCGCGCCCGCCTTTAAATCTATAACCCGGTCAAGAGCATAGATGGTGAATTGATAGCGATGTGGCTTCCCTGACGGCGGGCAGGGGCCGCCATAGCCCGCTCTACCGAAGTCATTTTTCCCCTGCAGAGTCTCGTCGGGGAGCTGTGACTGGGATGGCACTGCCCCGGGCAGACCCCGGCTGGTGGCCGGGATGTTGAATATCACCCAGTGCGTGAACACGCCAGCGGGCACATCCGGGTCGTCCATTATCAGCGCCAAGGACTGTGTCCCGGACGGTGGCTCTCCCCAGCTTAGCTCCGGTGATATGTCCTCGCCATCACAGGTATATCGGGCCGCTATTTCTTCCCCTTCCTGAAACGCCGGACTGGTTATGGTGAGCTCCATTTCTGCCTCCCCAAACTCTGTTTCTTCTGCCTGGCAGCCGCTAAAAAACACGATACCCCACACCAAGAAGACCAGAGAAAACACACGCCAGAGAACATAGGCTCTCGTTATGCTAAAACCCGTTTTCATGCCACACTCACACTTGCCTGCTGCCAGCCTAGAAATCCTAGTGTAACCGGCCGCTGATGTCAAGCTCCCGGCAGCAATCATGATACTTCCTTCTGGTGCCGTTTGACCGGCAGCCGTCTTTACAGTAAACTTGTGCCACAGAGAAACAGACAGGAATGCGAGGTAGGAAGGAGGCACTATGTTTGACCTGATGATACGGGGAGGTCGGGTAATTGACGGCTCAGGCAGTCCCTGGTACCAGGGTGATGTTGGCCTGCAAGGTGACCGTATAGCTGCCATTGGCCGGCTCGATTCCTCCCGGGCAAGCCGGGTAATTGATGCCAGCGGACTCGTGGTCTGCCCGGGTTTCATCGACCTGCACACCCATTCCGACATTATGATACTGGCCAACCCCAGGCATGAGGCCAAGGTGATGCAGGGGGTCACCACCGACCTGCTGGGGCTGGACGGGTTGTCCTATGCCCCCCTCTCCCTCGACAACCTCAGCATGATGCGGCGCTATCTGGCCGGCCTGAACGGCAACCCGAGTATCGCCTGGGCATGGAACTCGGTGGCCGAATTCCTGGCCCAGTTCGACCGCAAGGTGGCCATCAACGTGGCCTATTTTGTCCCCCACAACGCGCTGCGATTGGAAACCATGGGCTTTGTCGACCGCATCGCCACCCCCAAAGAAATGACCGGGATGCAGGCGCTCATGGCGCAGGGCATGAGAGAGGGCGCAATTGGTTTCTCCACCGGCCTAGATTATTTTCCCTGCCGCTACGCCGATGAGGCGGAACTGGTAAAAATCTGCGAGGTGGTGGCCGAGTTCGACGGCGTCTCTGTCTGGCACGTGCGCAAAAACGACCTCGGCCTGATTGAGTCAATAAATGAAGTGGTCCGCATCGCTGAGAAGACCGGGGTGAAGGCACATATCTCGCATTTTTCCGTCTCTTTCTCCGACAGCCACGGTAAATCACCGGAGATGCTGGCGCTCATTGATGAGGCGCGAGCGGGAGGCATTGACATCACCTTTGACAGCTACCCCTACATCGCCCAGAGCACGCTTCTGCTTGCTTTCCTGCCGCGCTGGGCCTTCGAGGGCGGGCCAGAGGCCGTTCTGGAAAGGTTAAGCCAGGCAGAAACCAGAGAAAAGATATGCGCCGACATAAGAGCCTTGAATGTCCCCTGGGACAAGGTCGTCCTGACCTGCGTGCCCTCCGCGAAAAACGGCATCTATGTTGGCAAATCCATACTCGAGGCCGCCAAACTGGCCGACAAAGAGGTGGTGACGTTTGTCTGCGACCTGCTGCGGGAGGAAGAGCTGGCGGTGGGTCACCTCAGCCATTTCGGCAACGAGGCAGACGTACAGCGCATCATGAAGCACCCGTGCCATATGTCAGGCAGTGATGGCATACTCGTTGGGGAAAGGCCCAACCCCCGCGCCTGGGGCACCTTCCCCCGCTATATCGCGCGCTACAGTCGCGATCTGGGCGTGCTCAGCCTTGAAAAAGTTATCCGCCGCCTGACCGCAGCCCCGGCACAGCGCTCCGGCTTTAACGACCGCGGTCTGATTAAAGAGGGCCTGGCTGCTGACCTGGTCGTCTTCAATCCAGACACAATCCAGGACACGGCCACCTTTGAAGCACCTAAGCAGTACCCAGAAGGCATTGACTACGTGCTGGTCAACGGGTCGGTGGTGGTGGATAAGGGAAAGCATACGGGGGTGCTGAACGGGCGGGTGCTGGGAAAAGAACGGCCATAGCGTACCAGCTTAACTTTTGTTGACAGCTATGCTAAAATAAAAAGCTTGGACGGAGGAGTGTAGCTCAGTTGGTAGAGCAGCGGTCTCCAAAACCGCCGGTCCGGGGTTCGAATCCTCGCACTCCTGCCAGGTACAGTGCCGAGGTGGCGGAACTGGTAGACGCGCTAGCTTGAGGGGCTAGTGAGCGAATAGCTCGTGGGGGTTCAAATCCCCCCTTCGGCACCAATTGAATAGGCGGAAGTGGCTCAGTGGTAGAGCATCTCCTTGCCAAGGAGAGGGTCGCGAGTTCGAATCTCGTCTTCCGCTCCAGAGGCGACGTAGCCAAGTGGATAAGGCGGGGGTCTGCAAAACCCCTATTCACCGGTTCGAATCCGGTCGTCGCCTCCACTTTTTAGGACTCAGCAGGCATTGAACGAGGCTATCTTTTCCAGCGGCTCCCGGCCGTGCGTGGACTTCACCTTTTTCTTATCGTAATAGCCCAGCGCAATCAGGACGTCTATCTTTTTCTCTCTGGGAATATTGAGCACTTTCTTCACCGCCGATTCCTTGAACCAGCCTATCCAGCAGGTACCCAGCCCCAGCTCTTCCGCTTGAAGGACGAAATGCTCGCCGGCGATGCCGATGTCGATAAGGTAGTACCTTGTCCCCCGGAACATGCCGCCAATGCGCGCCAGGAATCTGCCCTTCTCCGAGACAATGACCACAATGACCGGCGCCGTCTTGCAGAAGGCGTTGATAAAATAGATGCCGCGGAACGCCTGCTCGCACAGCCTGTCCTTCAGTTCCGGGTCATCAACGACAATGAAACGCCACGGCTGCGAGTTGCAGGCCGAGGGGGCCGCCCGCGCCGCCTCCAGGCACATGATGAGCTTTTCCCGCTCCACGGGCGTGTCCAGGAAACGGCGCACGCTTTTTCTCCGTTTGATAAGCTCAATTAGCGCCATAATCTGCCCAGCTCTGGCCTCCCATCGCATTAAAGCGCACTGCGGTATATCTTTGCCACATCTTCTTCCATCAAATCGCGCGGGTTGGGAACGAAAAGGCGGCGCTGTCTCATGCCTCCAGCCACCAGCCTAGGGAGGTCACCAGCCGAAATGCCATAGGCACCCAGTTTGTCCGGTATACTGATATCGGCCAGCAAGCAGTGCAGTCTATCGACCAGTCGCTCGGCAGCCTGGAAATCCGACAGGCCGGCAGTATTTTCCCCCATCGCCTGCGCCATGCGGGCATAACGGGCCGGGTCGCCAATCCTATTGTAATCGACCACGTAGGGCAGCATGATGGCGTTGGTGCGACCGTGCGACATATGGTACTCCGTTCCCAGCACATAGGCCAGCGCGTGCACCGCCCCTAGCCCGCCGCTGGAGAAGGCCAGTCCGGCCAGCGTTGCCGCCAGCGACATGTGATACCTGGCCTTCATGTTCTCCGCTTTGGCATAGGCCACCGGCAGGTATTCCCCAATAAGTCGGATGGCCTCCAGCGCCAGAACATCGGAGAAAGGGGTCGCTAGGCGGGAAACATACGTCTCCATCGCGTGCACCAGCGCGTCCATGCCAGTATCGGCCGTCACTCCGGGCGGCATGGACATGGTGAGCAACGGGTCTATAATCGCCACGCTGGAAAGATTGTAATCGCTGAAGACGACTTTCTTATCCTTGTCTTCTTCATCGGTCACCACAAACACACGGGTTACCTCGCTGCCCGTGCCCGCGGTGGTTGGGAGCTGGACTTTGGGTATGCCGGGGCCGGGAACCAGGTCATTGCCGACGTAGTCAAGCACCCCGCCGCCGTGGACGGCCACTATGGAAGCGCCTTTGGCGACGTCCAGGGAGCTGCCCCCACCCACCCCGACGAGGATATCATACCTGTTTTCCCGTATTTCCCGGGCACACTCGTCCACGACCCGGGCCGGCGGTTCGGCTTCCACGCGGTCAAACAGGCCGTAGTCTATTTTGAGTTCTTTCAGTGAATCTTCCACCGCTCTGGTCAGGCCACCCCTGACCACGCCGGCATCGGTGACGATGAGCGCCTTTCTAGCGCCGATTTTGGCCACCTCAGCACCAGCCTGAGAAGCGGTGCCGTTGCCGAAGATGACCTTGTTCGGGGAGCGGAAGATATGCACCCGGTCCATAAAAGACATACCACCAGTCATTTTACTTCCTTTCCAGAGCTGAAAAACAGTATTTTTTGAACCTGAAATCAGGCGATGGGGCTGAACCCGGTCACATGGTAGATATAGCGCGGTGGCAGACCGCTCACCGCCCGGTTCACTCTCTTTTTCAGGTGGCACCTGCTCCGGCGCTTGTCCTCGAACTCTATTTCGAACACGTCGCCTTCATCAAGGGGGACGTTGCGGGCCAGGGTCAGTTCCCCCCACCAGTTAGTGGCCGCCGGGTGCTGGAAAACGTAATAATCAACGTTAGCCACAAACTCGCTATCGCCGATTTTGTACAGCTTGCCCACACCCATGCTATTAACCGTAACTGGAAAATTGGAACTTATGGCTATATTAGCGCAAGGCAGGTTAGGTGTCAATTAAGAGGGTCAGTTAAGTTTGAAGATAGCTTGAAGCTCTATTCAGCGATCATGACTCGATAAATGTTAAAACAAGCATATACTCGTTAATTACCAATCTCGCGTATTTTATATTTGAAGATATCTGCCTCAGTCTCATCTATCCAGATAATTAAGTAACCGACGTCCTGGATAGTCAGCCAGGCTTCAATTTTTTTGTAACCAGATTCATCATCTACCGCAAAATGACTAGCCCCAGGCTGATATTTCGGTTCGCCATCATAGTTACCTCTTAATGTTAAACCGTGAATCTGGATAAGACGAAGTATATCATTCCAATATTTATTAAGGCGAACAGGCATACGCCCATAATGATCTTTATGAAGATTCCCCTGTAAGCCTACGCTAATCGTATGAACATCAAATGAGCCAATAACATGACCTGCTACTTCAGCATCAGGGGGATACCCATATCCTCTTCCCATCGGATACTGCTTATCACTTACCTCCCCAGCTATACTGACAGAAAATTCACCTGTTCCATTCTCGGAGCCACCGCCAAAATAATAAAGTGTCCAATCACCTTGCCCTTCTGCCCTAATATTGAATGTAAATTTTCCTTCTGGAGGCCGTGCCTTGACCGGGTGGGGCGACACCACCGTGATGCCGAGGCTCACTGCCAGTAAAATAGCCAGCATAATTAGAAGTGATTTTTTCATTTCTTGCCTCCATTTAACAGGTAACATTAAAAGACAAAGCCAGACTTCATACCCCGGTCATTCCCATTCCTGTCCTGTTAACACCCAATATACCTGATAAAGGCCACTCCCAACGTGCCAATAGCTGTGGTAACATCCCTGGCTATTGTTTCCCCAATTTACAGCTGCAAACGCAACCCACATGTGACGTAAGAACGTACCTGGTGGAGATTTGGTGACAATATCAGTCAACGCATCTTCCGCCCCATCGGGCATATTACCCGGTCCCTGCTTATCTTCGGGCGGCCCGGCAAAGGCCGGAGCAGCTATGGTCAAGGTCAGGACCACTACCAGAACTAATGCAAGCATCAACCTCTTCATTTCTCACCTCCGGTTTTGAGAGGCTCTTTCATTATGTAAGCAAATAGTACTTCCTGTTTTATGTTCTGTCAATACCCTATGGGTACAGATACTCTTTGACGGCACATGTGGGCGGTGAGGTTTGAGGATAGTTTGAATCTTTATCAAGAGATTGTGACTTGATGAGCGTGAATCTATTAGCTACCACGTTCTGAGCTAATTATCCATTGGTTTGCATCATGTTTTTCTGCAATAGCCTCGTACCAATAAGTATCATTACCAATTGCATATTTGATTCTAAACTTGATTTTTTCTGCTGGCAGAACTCTACTTTCATAATCATCCTTTGCTATCTTCATGGACCTTACAAGCGGTCTTTGTGGAAATATCATTATATCACCAGTGCTTTCGAGCCAGATGTATCCTATACTTTTCCACGGGTCTCCAGATATAGTACCAGCTGAAATTTGATATATTTCAACATGCGTAATAGGTACTGGCCCGAAGTTTACTACTTCTAACTTTAGTATTACTGATTCCGCCTCTTCTTTAAAAGATACATCATTCAATGCTAAATATGGCCTCGTTCTAGCTTCATAATCAGCTTTTCCTTGGAAATAAACAAAACCTGCCAGTATAGCCGTACCTAAGAGGAAAATTGCGGTAGCTATTTGAGCAATCAAAGCCCAGTTTTCTAACTTACTTCGTTTCTTCAAAGACGTTCCTCTCCGTTGCAAGCGACATCATACTCCCGCTTCGTACGTTTGTCAATCAGCTGGCGGGGCTCCTTTTACTCAATCTTGGTTTGTGCCTGTATGGTAAAATAAAGTTAGGGGTAAAGGGTAAATCAGGTAAAACCAAGCCTGATATTTTACCTATAATAAGCATCTTGGGTATTGCTTTAATGGTTATGGCATTTATTCAAAATGCTGGAGCTGAAGTCATCGGTGGCATAATAGGCGGCCTTGTTGTAGTTTTTGCCACTGCATTCTGGTATAAGTTCAGAACTTTCGAACTCCGCTATATCAACCCTCAAGAAGCCATCAAACCAGAGAAAATGCGGTGGTGTACCGCTGTAAGAATGGATGTTGGGGAATATGTCGCTCGTATTATCATTCGCCCTCGTAAAGGGATGATACTAGATGCGATGGGCATCGCTTTTTTTGACCTTGGTTGGCTGCCTTGGAAGGCAGGGAAAAGGCGAAGCAATAAAGATATACTTGCAAGCGAATTTAGCTATCTTGATATTAATGGTAAGTGGATAAGCCCAAAAGTCCAAAAGACAGAACACTATAGCTATGTTCAATTGCCCAATTTAAGGCTTGCCTCACATAGCCAAAGGGTATTTGAGATAGTTATCAAATCTTCAAATGCAGTGCAATCTTGGCAAGGGATTTTAGGATTCCAGATGCATTATACACTTGGCGGCGACCCAGATAGAAAAAATGTGAATACAAAGTGTATCGTTTGTAGCCCTGAAAACAGAAGACCATTAAGGGCAATAGGGAAACGAGTTTTGCACTTGCCCTCTAAGGTGGAGATGGGAAGATGAGTACGGGCGACATAATTCAATGTAAATACTGCCAATCGCCCAACGTCATCAAGTACGGCTCATACAAAGGCATTCAGAGATACTACTGCAAAGATTGCAGGCGTAAATTTGCTGGCATAGATACCATCCCTAAGATGCAGTATTCCACGTCTAAAATAGCGGATGTTCTCAATATGTACTATGAGGGGCTTTCCCTTATGGAGATACGCCGTAACCTCATCCAGCAGCACAGCGACTATATATCGGATGTGTCGGCGTGGAACTGGATAAACAGGTTTTCCAAACTAGCGATTATGGAAGCCAACAAGCATAAGCCAGACGTAGGTTCGATATGGGTGGCCGATGAGACGATGATAGACATAGACGGCAAGAACATCTGGTTCTGGGATTTGATAGACAGCAAGACACGCTTCTTAATCGCCTCTCATATGTCCTATACCCGCACTACCAAAGACGCACAGCAGTTAATGAAACAGGCGTACGAGCGCACGGGCAAGATACCCAGAGTGATTTACACTGATAAACTGCAAGCCTATCTGGACGGCATAGAGCTAACCTTCGGCGGTGATACCAAACATAAACAGGGCGGGCCGTTTGACGTTGAGCGTAACACGAACCTTATTGAGCGTTTTCACGGCACGATAAAGTCCAGGACGAAGGTAATGCGAGGATTGCATACGGTAGATTCGGCAAGGTTGTTTATGGATGGCTGGTTGGTGCATTACAACTACTTTAGGCCACATATGTCGTTAAGGGATAGAACGCCCGCAAGCGTGGCGGGTATCCGCTTTCCGTTCCGTAACTGGAAAGACGTTATAGAACAGCCATACCACATAACATCGAAGATACCCATACACAAGGTCGCAAAGCTACCGAAAAAGAGTGTCAGAATATCGCCCAAAACACCACGGATAACACCGCCTACGCCAAAACTAAAAGGGATTAGGGGGTAATATACATGGACAGTATTATGAGGTCAGAAAAACAACTCAAAAAAGAATTAGCTGAATTGGAAGTTCAACGGGATGAACTGATTAAGGATATGAAAGCCCTATCACCAGTACACCTCGTATCTGAAAGCCCAGAATATCGGGTTAATGATATACCCGCAGAGACTCGTAAAAAGCTTAGGGAAGCACAGAAAAACCTTGATGATATTGAAGCTAAGATAAAGAACAAACGCCAAGAACTTCGTGATAGGGAGTCTATTGGGTAAACAACCAAGATTGAGTAGCACCGCGGGGCTTTTGTCCTTGACGCCCTTTATCTTACCCATTACAATAACGTTGTACGTGCCGGGGTGGCGGAACTGGCAGACGCGGCGGACTTAAAATCCGCTGGAGCAATCCTTGTGGGTTCGAGTCCCACTCCCGGCACCACCAACAGGGGTAAATGATGCCCTGGCTGATTATCTCGCTGGGTTATCTCCTCGGTGCCATCCCCACCGGCTACCTCGCCGGCCGCATGGTGAAAAACGTTGACATCCGGCAGGTGGGCGACCTTAACATGGGCGCCGCCAACGTCTATCGCCAGCTCGGCCCAAAGACGGGCATCATCGTGGGGCTGGTTGATGCCGGCAAAGGCGCCCTCGCCGTACTCATCGCCCAGGCCGTCAGTCTCCCCATGCCCGTCATCCTGGTGACCGGCGTGGCCACCGTAATCGGCCACAACTGGCCGGTATTCATCGGCTTCCGCGGCGGACGCGGCGTCAGCACCACCATCGGCATTTTCCTGGTCGTCCTCACCAAGCCAATGCTGATTCTGGGCGGACCGGCAATCCTGGTCCTGCTGCTAAAAAGGAACGTGACCCTGGCCTGTGCGGTCCTGTTCATTCCACTGTCACTGGTCTGCTGGTGGTTCGGCAATCCGGCACTGCTGGTAAGCTACAGCATCGCCCTGCCCGGCCTGATTGGCTTCACGCACTTCATCAGGACAAGGCGACGGGTACCACGCCACGCCTGAATGGTCAAAAAATATTATCCAGATAGCTGTATTTCTGGCGGCAACCAGCTTCTCTGCCACTCAACTAATATGCTCTTTCGTCATGCGGCTTGACAATAGACACGTTAAGCGCAGATAATTATGTATCTGATATAGCTTCTACAATAGCAGGTGGCAATTATTGGGTTATTTTTGGCTGCTTGTCATTAACAGCGTATTGACAAACCCCACTCTGGCTGCTAAACTAACCTCGCCTGAAACATCAGGTGACGGTTCGTATGATGAAATTATCTCCGTTTCCGGTAACGGTTAGCCTATGGTCAGGAAAAAAGACAAAGGTCTGATTCAGGTCTTCACCGGCAATGGCAAAGGCAAGACTTCGGCGGCACTAGGTTCCATATTACGGGCGACCGGTCACGGTTTCAAAGTCTTCATTGTTTTCTTCATGAAAGGGAAATACCCCTACGGCGAGTTCAGTTCCCTGCCAAAGTTGCCCAACGTGGAGGTGGCCAGCTTTGGCCTCAGATGCCTGGTTGACCGCAATAACATCAACCCGGAAGAAATAGAGCAGGCACAGCTGGCCCTGAAGACAGCCCGCGAGGCGATGCTGAGCGGGAAGTACGACATGGTGGTGCTTGACGAGGTAAACGTTGCCGTGTACTTCAATCTCATCTCGCTCGACGATGTGGTCAAGCTTGTCGAGGCAAAACCGCCAGAGCTGGAGCTCATTCTGACCGGTCGCTACGCTGAAGCCGCCGTCATTGAGCGCGCCGACCTCGTTACCGAGATGGTGAAGGTAAAACACCCGTATGATAAAGGAGTAAAAGCAAGGAAAGGCATCGAATACTGAGAGGGAAGGAGGGTTATGATGAAAATCACGCTTAGTGTTATCAAGGCTGACATCGGTGGCTATGTCGGGCATTCGGCAGCACACCCTGACGTTATCAACGAGGCAAAGAACTTTCTGGCCAGAGCCAAAAAGGACGGACTGCTGATTGACTATCATACCACCAGCTGCGGCGACGATATACAGCTCATCATGACCCACCAGCAGGGCACAGAAAACGAAAAGATACACCGGCTTGCCTGGGACACATTCGTTGCCGGGACGGAAGTGGCCAAGAAGCTGAAACTCTACGGCGCTGGCCAGGACCTGCTCTCCGATGCCTTCGCCGGCAATGTGAAGGGTATGGGGCCGGGGGTGGCCGAGATGGAGTTTGAAGAACGGAAGTCGGAGCCGGTGCTCATCTTCATGGCCGACAAGACATCGGCCGGGGCCTGGAATATGCCACTTTATAAAATGTTTGCCGACCCGTTCAACACCATCGGCCTGGTTATCGCCCCCAGCATGCATTCCGGCTTCGCTTTCAAGGTGCACGACCTCAAGGAGCATAAAAAAATCACCCTCAATACCCCCGAAGAAATCTATGACCTGCTCGTCTTCATCGGCGCGCCAACACACTTCGCGGTCAAGGCCGTCTTTTCCCGCGAGACCGATGATATTGCTGCCGTGACTTCCACGGAACGCCTGTCCCTGATTGCCCAGCGTTACATCGGCAAGGACGACCCGGTCTGCATTGTCCGCTGTCAGGGTATTTTCCCGGCGGTGGGCGAGGTGCTGGAGCCATTTGCCGCCCCCATCCTGGTGGAAGGCTGGATGCGCGGCTCACACATGGGGCCGATGATGCCGGTATCGTTACCGGAAAGCACGCCGGCCCGGTTTGACGGGCCGCCCCGGGTGGTCGCCGCCGGCTTCCAGCTCGCCGAAGGCAAACTGATTGGGCCGCGGGACATGTTTGCCGATGTCTCCTTCGAACTGGCCCGCCATCAGGCAAACGAGATGGCCGACATGATGCGCCGCCATGGGCCTTTTGAGCCGCACCGCCTGCCTCTGGAGGAGATGGAATACACCACCATGCCGCAGGTAGCCAAAAAAATGGCCAAACGCTTCATCGCCCTTGACTGAGTTACTCTACAGCGATAAGATATAATAATATACTGTGCATGGGGGTGGGAATATGGCCATTTATGTGATGCTGACCTCATTAACCGATGAGGGAAGGAAGACGCTCAAATCGAACCCAAAACGACTCCAGGAAGTGAACAAGGAAGTTGAAGCCATGGGGGTCAAGATACTGGCGCAATACGCCCTCCTCGGGCCGTACGATTTCATCAATATCCTGGAGGCGCCGGACAACAAAGCCGTATCCAGAGTGGCCATTGAACTCGGCTCAAGGGGTACCCTGCAAACGATGACCATGTCTGCCATGTCCGTTGCTGACCTCATCGGATAGCGGCCCGGATTTGATTGGAGTTATTCTTGCGTTCCAAGCTTCTCCTCGGAACTAACAATCAGGCCAAAGTGCGGGAATACCGGAGCCTGCTTACCGACCTCGACCATGAACTGGTGACCATGGCCGAGCAGGGTATCTCGGTGGCGGTTGAGGAAGTGGGCGAAAGCCTGGAGGAGAACGCCCGTTTAAAGGCGAAGACCATCGCGGAAAAAAGCCGGCTGCTCACTCTGGCTGATGATTCCGGGCTGGAAGTGGACGCCCTAGGTGGGGAACCGGGGAGGCTTTCCGCCCGCTATGCCGGTGAAAACGCCACCGATAAAGAACTCATTGAATACCTTTTGCAAAGGCTTGACGGCGTGTCCCGGGAGAACCGGACAGCCCGGTTTCGATGCGTTATTGCCCTGGCTATGCCCGGGGGGAAAGTGGAGCTATGCTCCGGTGACTGCCCCGGCTTGATTACGTTTGAACCCCGTGGCGAGCGCGGTTTCGGTTACGACCCGATTTTCTATTTACCGGAGCTGGATAAAACCATGGCCGAACTTACCCTCGAGCAGAAGAACAAAATCAGCCACCGCGGCCAAGCCGCCAGAAAGGCGGCAGAGGTCCTGCGAAATATGGTATCTTAATAGAAGCCTCATCTTTACGGGAGACATAGCCTTATATGACCGGAATTTCAGACTCATTTCAGCGCCCCATCAACTATCTGCGCATCTCGGTCACCGACCGGTGCAACCTGCGCTGTATCTACTGCATGCCCGCCGAGGGCGTAAACCTGCTCCAGCATGAAGACATCCTGAGCTATGAGGAAATCTGCCGGGTGGCCACCGCCGCGGCTGAACTCGGTATCAAGAAGGTCAGGATTACCGGCGGGGAGCCGCTGGTACGCATCGGCCTCTCCAGACTGATTCAGATGCTGGCACAGATAGCTGCCATAGATGACATTGCCCTCACCACCAACGGTACCCTGCTGTCTCAATACGCCGACGAACTGAAGGCAGCCGGACTGCGCCGGGTGAACATCAGCCTGGATACACTCAAACCGGACAAGTTCAAGCTCATCACCCGCGGCGGGAACCTTGCCGACGTGCTGGCAGGCATCAAAGCGGCCGATGCCGCCGGGCTTAACCCCATCAAAATCAACATGGTGGTGATGGCCGGGATAAACGATGATGAACTGCTCGATTTCGCCCGTAAAACGGTCAAGGAAGGATGGCACGTCCGCTTCATCGAGCACATGCCTTTTCACCGGGAAGCGACCGAATCGTATTTCGTTTCGGTCAACGAGATGCGCCAGCGTCTGGCAGTGCTCGGCGAGCTGGAGCCCTGCACGTTCAAGGGCAATGGCCCGGCGAAATACTACCGCCTGCCACAGGCGAAAGGTACGGTTGGCTTCATCACGCCCATTAGCGAGCACTTCTGCTTTCAGTGCAACCGCCTCCGCCTTACCGCCGACGGCAAGCTCCGCCCCTGCCTGCTGAGCGAGCAGGAATTTGACCTGCGCCAGCCGCTGCGCCAGGGGATATCGGCCACAGGGCTGAAAAAATTGATAAAAAAGGCGGTGGAGAGCAAGCCGCGGCAGCACGACCTTGCCCGGGGCTTCGTGCCACAGGACCGCCCCTTCTCCCAGGTGGGAGGTTAATTATGAAAAAATTAACCCATATGGACGAATCGGGTCGCCCAAAGATGGTTGATATTACCGAAAAGCCGGATACTCACCGCCAGGCGGTGGCCAGAGGTCTGGTCAGGATGCAGTCAGCCACCCTTGAGCTAATCAAAAAAGGGCAGACGGCCAAAGGGGACGTGCTTTCCGCCGCCCAGCTTGCCGGGATAATGGCCTCCAAGCAAACCCCAAACCTGATACCGCTCTGCCACCCCATACTTATCAGCAACGTCAGGATTGAATTCAACATTGACGACAAGGAAAGTACGGTGGAAATCACCGCCGCCGTGGAGAGCACCGGTAAGACCGGCGTCGAGATGGAAGCCCTCACCGCCACCGCGGTCACCGCCCTCACCATCTACGATATGTGCAAGGCGGTTGACCGGGGCATGAGGATTGAGAATATCCGCCTGGTTAAAAAAAGCGGCGGTAAAAGCGGCACCATGACCCTTGAAGATAACCGATAATTGTTATATACTATGGCACCACAGAATTAATTGGGGGTAAAAACCATGAAGCTATCATGCCTGCAGGAAAATCTTAACCGTGGTCTCAACGTGGTGGGGAGAGCGGTTGCCGCCCGAACCACCCTGCCCATTACCAACAATATACTTCTCGCTACCGACCAGTCCCGCCTCAAGCTCGCCGCCACCAACCTGGAAATGGCCATTACCTGCTGGATTGGTGCCAAAATAGAAGAAGAAGGCACCATCACCGTCCCCGCCCGGCTGCTGACCGAGTTTATCAGTTCTCTGCCCAACGATAAGATAGACATCAGCCTCTCGCCCCGTACCAAAACCCTGGAACTGAAATGCGCCCGCTTCGAGGCACGCATCAGCGGCGTTGATGCCAAGGACTTTCCACCCATACCCAAGGTTGAAGAGGGCATCAGCACCAAGGCAGAGGTGGACACTTTCCAGCAGGGCATCAACCAGGTTGCCTTTGCCGCCGCCACCGAGGAGTCACGGCCGGTACTCACCGGCGTTGATGCTCAATTCAAAGATGATATACTAACCCTAGCCGCCGCGGATGGTTTCCGGCTGGCCGTCTTCCGCCTGCCGCTGGCTACTCCCGTGGAAAAGCCGACTGAGGTCATTATACCGGCCCGCAGCCTTGCGGAACTGAACCGCCTGATGGCTGACCAGGAGGAAGCGGTGGCAATGACGGTAAACCCCAACAAGAGCCAGGCACTGTTCCGCCTGAAAGATATTGAACTGGTCTCTCAACTCGTCCAGGGAACTTTCCCCAACTACACGCAGCTCATCCCGCAGAACTACAATACGCGCATGATAGTCAGCGTTGACGAATTTCTGAGAGCCACCAAGACAGCTTCAATCTTTGCCCGCGATGGCAGCGGCATTGTACGCCTCGTCGTCACGCCGGGTGCCGCCAAGGCGCCGGGCAAACTGACCGTTTCCGCGCGCTCCGAAGAGATAGGTGATGACGTTGGCGAAATTGACGCTACAGTTGAGGGCGAGGAGTCCAAGATTGCTTTCAACGGCAAATATCTCACCGAGGTCCTCAGCGTTCTCCATGAGACACAGGTAGCCTTGGAGACAACCAATCCCTCCAGCCCCGGCGTCATCCGCCCGGTAGGCTCAGACAACTACCTCCACGTCGTCATGCCGATGTTTGTTCAATGGTGACTTTCAGTTGATTAAAAAATACTGGGGGGGGGCATAAATGCCCCCCCCTTTTTAATTCACACTCCCGGCAGTCCAAATCTGATTAGTAAGGTTATGGTAAAACTTACAAAACAACCTTCTCCGGCCAAGGGTCCTGCTTTGAAGTCCCCCATAGTTTGCTAATGTAATCTAATGAAAACAAATCTTCCAGTGCATGCAGCCAAAAAATACCTTTGTCGGAAAGGATTACCTCGTTCCCGTCATCCTTCTTTATTAAGCCAAAAAGAGAGAACAGCTTTATGTACTTTCCATATATTTCATTGAAATCCCTTTCAAATCTTTTCCTGAAATCACTTCTCTTAAACCTTGCCTCATAGACTCTCCAGTAAAACCACCATGCCATCTGCATGCTTTCTGACATATCTAATGATAAGGCAATGGGCATTCTGCCATCTTCAAGTCTCTTTATGTATTCAGCAACGTTAAAGGTATTAAGGTAGAAAATATCTGTCAAGTAAGAGCCTCCGCTTGCCCCAAGACCAACGTAAAGTGGCACTGTCACAGAGCAATATTTTGGAATCTCATTTTTGGTGAACGCCCAAACAGACGTTCTTTCATATTCTCTACCATAAAAAATGTCCTCCAGGATATGGAGCATCCTCCTTCTCTTAAAGATATTTGGTATGTTATAGTTACTTTGCTTAGCTGACTCTCCCATTTTCGTGTAAGGAAAGTAGAAAAGAGGATAAGCGGCAACCTGGTCAATATCCATCTCAACTAACTCGTTACCTGCCTGCTCTAACTCACCATAAGTCTGATGGGGTAAAGCAAAAATGAAGTCCACATTAAAACATCTGAATCCTTTATTGACGGCCCTTTCAATTACCGCTTTCACTTCCTTGGTATTGTATGGTCTATTAAGGATTTTTAGATATTTGTCCTGTAGAGCTTCCACCCCAATACTTAGATTTTCCACGTTAAGAGCTCTTATGGTATTGAGGTTATCTGGGCTCAAATCATTAGGATGACTCTCCAGGTGTATATCACACTGCATATTAAAATTTTTGAAGATATGTTCTAAAATGTTGCCCAGACCGCCATGAAGCATCGTGGTGGGCGTTCCGCCACCAATGTAAAAAGAAGTCACCGGCTTATCAGCAAAAAGACCAGAGTAGAAGTCGATTTCCTTTTTAACAGCGCGGGTATACATTTCTGCCGTCTCAGGGTGATAAATCTCCTTGTTGTATGGGCAGTAAGGACATATTTGCCGGCAGAAAGGGATATGAAGATAGAGTCCAAACTCACTGATATCTTGAAACTTCCTTT
>DAOUMS010000006.1:0-34954 GCA_034409565.1 Dehalococcoidales bacterium | reverse complement strand
CGGGTATACATTTCTGCCGTCTCAGGGTGATAAATCTCCTTGTTGTATGGGCAGTAAGGACATATTTGCCGGCAGAAAGGGATATGAAGATAGAGTCCAAACTCACTGATATCTTGAAACTTCCTTTCGAGGCTCTCGTAGGCAGGAATCCTACTTTCAAGTATCATATTGCTCTCTTTAGTCAACAATTTCCTTATTTGGTTTCTAGAGAAAGCAACCAAAGACATATGAGCCTCTGTATGTAATTAGTAAAAGTAGGACATTTAAGCCTTCAGAACCAATGGAGACTTCCAAGGCTGCTGCCCCGCTCTCTGATAGTTCTATTATAACCCCTTCTTGTCGGTAATGGCAGTGAGGTTAATTGTCCAGACGCAGGTTATGAAGAAACGTACACATGGAAGGGCAGACATGCCTATGTTTGTAAAATGGTAGCTAGAAAGCTATACTGGAGTAGTAGCAGGGGAGCCATGATGCTCCCCTTTCTATTCATCAATTTGGTCTTTAGTTAAATGGCAAGTCGTATATCTTCCCTCGCCAATGTAACCGGAGTATTTAAGCCTGAGACAAATGCCTCCACTGCAAATGGGCAGAATTGGGTACCAGAACATCTGGTTAGTTCCTTGATGGCATAGTCCACGCTAAGCGCGGCACGATAGGAGCGGCCCGTAGTCATTGTGTCAAATGCATCAGCAATAGCCAGAAGTCTAGCTCCTATCGGGATATCCTCGCCTTTAATGCCATCTGGATATCCACTGCCATCGTATCTTTCATGATGACGCAGGACAAGTATTCTCGCCTTTTCTAAAAACGGTATGTCTTTTAAAATCTCCGACCCTATTATTGGATGTTGCCGCATTATTCCCCATTCTTGCTCACTCAGTGGCCCCGGTTTACTCAGTATGCCGTCGGCAATGCCTATTTTCCCGATGTCATGGAGAACGCCAGCATATTCCAGAACTTCTAATTCATCCCTGGGGAATGAAAGCGACATGCCCCCCATGAGAGCATATTCCATCACTCGCTGCGAATGGCCGCGGGTATAGTGGTCTTTGGCGTCAATGGCCGCCGCCAGTGCTTTAATTGTGCTTTTGTAAGCGTTAAGTATGTTCTGATGTAATTGAGCGTTTTCCAAGGCTATGGCCGCTGTTGATGCCACTGAGGTTAGCGCTTCTAAATCCTGCTCATTGAAATCGCTACCATCCGCTTTATTGAGTACTTCAATTACGCCAATTGCTTTGCGACGCACAATTAGCGGGACGCAAATAATGGATTTTGTAGTGAAACCGGTAGCTTCGTCAATGCTTCCGTTAAAACGCCGGTCAGTAGTAACGTCATTAATTATTATTGGCATCTTATGTTGGGCAACCCAACCGGCAATACCAGATTTGGCATTTAACTTCATTTTACTCAGTGCTTTTTCTGACTCACCTTCAGCAATTTCGAAGCGTAGCTCTCGCTCCTCATCATCAAAGAGAAGAACTGAAGAAGCGGTAGCCTTAAGCGTGCGCTGTGTCATCTGTGTAATTTGTTTCACCAATTTGCTTAGTTCTGATACCGACCCAACTTTTTTGCCAATTGCACAGAGAAGGTCCAGCATAGTGCCGGTCTCCGGTATGACTGGAATGTGTTCGTGGTCTGGTCTTCCCTCCGGCCTTGATGGATCGGGTTTACATTCAGTCATATTGTTAATTTGGCGCTGATTTTCTTGATAGCATACAGCTTTCATTTTCAGAATTCTCCAAGCTCCTATTCTTAATAATTACTGGTACCAATATGGTAGCTCGCCTTTGTCCTCGGATTCGTCCTCAGGCTTGCCTTTGTCCTTTGGTTTACCTTTGTCCTCGGATTCGTCCACTGGTTTACCTTTGTCCTCAGGCTTGCCCCTATCCTCAGGCTCGTCATCTGGCTTGCCTTTGTCCTCAGGCTTACCCCTGTCCTCAGGCTCGTCATCTGGGTTGCCCTTGTCCTCAGGCTTGCCTTTGTCCTCGGATTCGTCCGCTGGTTTGCCTTTGTCCTCAGGCTTACCTTTGTCCTCGGTCTCGTCATCCGGCTTGCCTTTGTCCTCGGGCTTGCCGTTGTCCTCGGGCTCGTCATCCGGCTTGCCGTTATCCTCGGGCTTGCCGTTATCCTCGGGCTTGCCTTCCTCACCCCATATTGCGGTCTCTATGATATTTTCTGGCCCATTGTCGCCGAGTGCTTCAACAATGCTTACTTCATTGCCAGTGATTTTTCCGTCATCAACCTGCAAATCGAGGTATATTAGCCAACCCCTTCCTTCCTGGGTCTCCCAGTTACCTTGATAGTCAAATACCACCTCGCCTTCAGATTTACCTTTGATGCTGAAATGAGCAACGCCCTTAGTTGTGTATCGCAGGGCAATGATATATTCTCCGGTCATCGGCTCCATAATATTTACCGATTGTGTGTCTTCAGATGGGAAAGATGATTGCGAGCCTAAAATTTGGTTATAGGAAAAACCGCTCTGTAAAATTCCTGTGCTGGAGCCCGTCGGGTCGGTTACCGAGCCAACCGCCGGCATATCAACCGTGATGATGATTTCAGACTTGGGGCCGGGCGCTATCACCGGTTGAGCAGGTACTGCCCCAGTTTCTACTTGGGTCTCATTGTTGGGGGGTAGCTGAACCTCTTCTCCCTGCGCCATAACACTGACCAATCCTTCCTTGGTCATTACCTTTGTTGAGCCAGTTGCTCCGACCTCAGTCGCGAACATCGTGCCCCTTACTATGGCGGTGGCTGACGGTGTCTCAATCTGGTAATGTGAACCGGGGTCTGCCATTTTTACCACGCGACTCCAAGTCCTACCCAGCCATTGCTTCAAAACAATCGTGGCCGCCCGCTCATCATCAAATTCTACTTGCTGAATTTCCACGTCACTGTTTGGTTCGAGCTTGATGGTACTGCCTTCAAAGAAAGTGAGTAGAGCATGAGAGTCTGGGGCCGTCTTTATTGTCGTGCCAACGACCAGGGTCATACCGTCATCACCCGCCTGGCTGCTAATTGACCCTGGTTTCTGAATCTCAACACTGCCCGATAGTATGCTCAAGGTACATTGGGAGTTTAACGCTGGCGATGAAAACAGGGAGCCGGGTATCCCGGCAAGGCTAACGCCAAGGATGAGAAGCAGGGCCAAGGTAACGGGAATGGCCACCTTTTTGGGACTTATCGCCTGCCATATCACCGGCCATACCCAGCTCAGCCCATGGTGAAATGACGGACGTTCCTGACTCTCTTGGCGGATTTTTGTCATCAGGCGTGCTTTGGAGGCTTTGCGGAAAGCTTCCGACGGGGTCACTCTGGGCAGAGCAGTTAAACGGAACGCGGTGTGCAGCAGCGGCATCACCTTTTCTTGAACTTCCGGATATGCCGCCAGACATTCCTCGGCGGTCTCGCCATTCCGTATCCGCGTAAGACATTCATCGACTATTTTGGGGATGTCTTTCTCCATCTCGTTATCCTTCAGCGCCCAGCCTCTGTCTGAGTGCCGCCAGGGCCCGTGTTTGCAGCACCCGTATCGCCCCCTCGCTCTTGCTCATTATCCGGCCTATCTCCCGGTTATCCATTCCCTCGATAAACTTCAGGATGATGACCTGTCTCTGGTTCCTCGGCAGATGGTCTAACGCCGCTAACTGCTCCTGTTGCTCCAGTGCCCCTTCCGCTTGATTGCGGTCAAATAACCCGTTGGTCATTTCCGGCTGTAGTGGTAATTCTCTGCGCCTTTTGCGCAAACTGTCGACTAAATGGTTGTGAGCAATACGATAAAGCCACGAAGAAAACGTGCGCTCCTTTCCCTTACACGAAGCGAGAGCTTTCCAAGCCTTGATGAATACCTCCTCGGCAATATCCTCTGCGGTCATCTCATCTCTGACCTGATAAAAGACATAACGATAGATCCGGTCAAGGTATATACTGTAAAGCTCTCCAAAAGCTTCGCCATCACCGCTGATGGCCCTTTTAATCAGTCGGAAGACTTTGGATTGGCTCGGATTCGCCGCTTCCGCGGTCTCTTCGGCCCCATCTACCTCGACAATATTATTACGAATAATGCCCATGATTTGTTACACTCTGGGACTACTAACCGATCCACTCTATCTCGTAAGCTTGAATTTGCTCACGTTTTCCTTTGATGACTAGTGGCAGCAATGGTTTTGCCCTCACGTAATCTTTAACAAGTTCAAAGGTCTCAGCTCCAATCCATATCCTGCTCCCGGGCACGAGGCTGGCCAAGTGGGCCACCGTATTCACGGTGTCCCCTATTACTGAGTATTCCATGCGTTCTTTTGAGCCCATATTCCCGGCCACGGCTTTGCCTGTGTTTATGGCGATGCGAAATTCCAGCGCCGGCAAATCTTCCTCCTCAGCATGCAGAACGGCAATAGCCCTCTGAATAGTGACCGCCGCTCTGGTAGCCTGTAAAGCGTGGGTGGCATTCGGTAGCGGCGCATTCCAGACGGCCATCACACTATCCCCACCGAATTTGTTTATCATGCCATCATTTTCGTGTACGATTTTGATGATAATCGACAGATAGGTATTCAGCGCTTCCACCAGTTTTCCAGGCGGCATCTTTTCGCTGATACCGGTAAAGCCACAAACATCCGCAAAAGCCACCGTCACATCCTGTTCCTCGCCGCCTAACTTCAGCTCGCCATCGGCAAGCGTCTTCAATATCTTGTCTGCCACCGCTGGAGACGCATAACGGCCGAACATCTCAGCTATCTTGCCCTTCTCGGCTCTCTCCACGGTGACGTTGTAAAGGTTAACTCCAGCAAAGGTGACGACTATCGCCAGCGGTGGATACAGCATATTCAGCACAAGACCGCTATCAAATAAAGTGAAGGCGACAAGGAAGTAGGCGACGAGAAGTAAGGAGGTTAGCGGTATAGCCTGTAACAATTTGAACCTGAGGGCTAGAAGTCCAGAGAGAAGGGAAAGGACCAGTATAGAGGCAATGGAGACGGCACTGTGGATGGGCTTAAGGAAATTTCCGTTTAAAATAGTGTGCATGGCCACAGCGTGTATTTCGACTCCGGGCATCTCTCCCACAGGGGTCCAGAAAGTATCTCCAAGACCACTGGCAGTGGCGCCTATGAGCACCATCTTATCCTTGAAAACATTGAGGTCGGTTTTCCCGTCAATTACATCCACGAAAGGTATGAGTTGAAAGTGTGCCAATCCTGAAGCTTCATGCAAGCTATCTATATAGTTAATGAGCAGGCTCCTATCACGAACCACGGGTATCTGACGCCCGGCAAAGGGCAGCAAATTGTCCATAATTGGAGACTCCAGCACCTCAGGACGCCTGAGATATTTGGCCACCGCAGCCAGAGCCAGTGCTGGCTCAGCATCACCGCCTTCACCCAGCACCACGGGTATCCTTCTTACCACCCCATCAGCATCGGGGAAAACATTGGCGTGCCCCAGTGCTACCGCTTCCTGCTCCAAGATGTCTGTAGGCCTGATAAAGCCGCTGGGCTGCGTTAACCGCCGTTTCACCAGGAAATCGGCGCCCATTGTCATGCCGATGACCGGCAGGATGACTTTATCAGCTTCTTTGATGGCTGCAGCCAGAGCTTCATCGTCAGGCGTTGGCTCAGCGAAAAGGAAGTCAAAAGCAATCACCCTGGCCCCTGCTTCGGTCAGTATCTGGATTAGCTCAGCATGGTAGGAACGGGGCCAGGAAGGGAAATGCCCCAATTTCTCGAGACTCGTGTCATCAATGCCAACAATTACTATGCTATCGCTGGGCGCCGGCGGCTGCTCCAAACTGGCGGCTTGAAAAGGTAAATCGCCGCCGCGCTGCTGGAGAGTATGAAGCAGATTAAAGTAAAAAGCCAGAGCAAGTAATGCCCCAAAGAAGAGGGCAATTGCCATGCCAACAAAGAACCGCCTATTTCCGACTGTCCACGTCATACCATCACTCACCTTATTAAAAACTGGCTATTCTGGGTTAAATACTGTCTCAGTTCTTATCTTGAGTTAAGGCTTACCCGGTTAGCCTCCTTTTTCAACCTGCGTAAATCCTTCTCGGTAAACAACCTCCACCCTCTCCTGTCAAAAGTCGCCACGTCCTGAAATGACCCTTCCCTCAACCATCGGAAAAAGGTACTGCGGCTTATACCTGCTCTCTGGCAGGCTTCCGCAGTTCTATAATAGCGTTTCCCATTCAATAATAATGACATAGCTTAAACCTACTTGATACTACTTGAATGCGCTTGATTTTATCTCATGAGCCTGGGGATATCAATCAAATATGGGGGATTCGCACTATTACGTTAGTACCAAAACTATTAGTACTTTAGTCATATCTAGCCCCAATTTGAAGGTCAACGGGATATTGGCTGCTTTTGTGCAGTTAGGACTTGAACGTCACAAAGCTACTTCCAGCATAAGGGAGGCATGTTATTGCCGATATGTTCTTGTGTACGCCTAACCACATCCCTCGATATAGTTTTATCTACGAACGAACAGATATCCCCCAAACCACATGCGGGCATAGGTATAATCTATCGAACTGAGACACTTTACCCATAAAGGCGGTATAATTTCGAATGAGTAGCGCTATGACGAGCGAACTAGTCATTTCCACAGTATTAATAAGTCTGGCACTCATTTCCTATTCTATCGGCGTTTGGGCCGAGAGGCTTGCCGGAAGATTGAAGAGGTGGCATCTAGTTTTCTTCTGGGGCGGACTAGGTTTTGATACCACAGGTACTGGGATTATGTTTGAGATGGCTGGAGGAATAGGGACTGATATTCATAGCATAACAGGCTTGGCTGCAATAATATTGATGCTTGTTCATGCAATCTGGGCAACTACGGTCCTGGTTCTAAAAAATGAGAAGGCTATTACCAGCTTTCACCATTTCAGCATTTTTGTATGGATGATTTGGTTGATTCCCTACTTCACCGGATTCTTTGCCTCCATGCGATGACCAGATATAAACTAACTGATTCAACATCCTCATATATTGATGTCTTCATCTTTCTTATTTCAATATTGACAATAGGATGGCTTTCTCATATCCTTCAATAAACCTTTATTGTCAGGAAATCCGTATGAAAAAATCAGCATTAAAATGGGAACTAATAGGCATTGCGGTCATTTCCATCTTGGGTTCTCTGTTTCATTTTCTGTTTGATCTGTCGGGCCAATGGGCACCAGTAGGTGCGATGGCAGCTGTAAATGAAAGTGTATTTGAGCATCTTAAGCTGACTTATTGGCCAACGTTAATTTATGCTGCAATCACATATAGAATAATAAGGAATTCCGATAATAACTTCATTATTGCAAAGACAGCTGGCGTCTATGTAATGCCGATATCAATACTAGTGCTTTTCTATGCCTATACTACTATTACGGGGGTTGAGAGTATTATTATCGATATCCTGATTTTCATCATAGCAGTAGCTTGCGGGCAATTTACCAGTTACAAGATTCTAAAAATGGAACGGCTAGCAAATAGCCTACAGTGTTTAGCCCTGATTTTTCTCATCTTCCTAGGCGTTATGTATGGAGTGTTTACTTTCTACCCACCACATTCGCCAATTTTTCTTGACGGCAATACAGGGACATATGGGATACCATGATATAAGTAGGCATATTAATTAGTTAATTTTTATTATGGTTGAACATACATCCCCACAATCACATGTGGGCGTAGGTAGAATTTCGCTTTGCACTTTTTATAAATTCCTAATACAAAGCATATTGACTTTGTATCATCTGCAATTGTATTCTATAGGTTAATAACAAAGGAGGTATGTATGAAGAGTAGATTAACCTTATCGCTATTTTCACTGATCCTGATCATTGCATTAATGGCTACTCCAGTGGCGGCTGCTACAACTCTTTTGGACGATTTCAACCGTCCCGATGGCCCTTTGGGTACAAGTTGGTGGACTGATGTGAAGTACACGATGGAGATCTCGAATAATGCAGCTCAAGCCGGAATTTCAGATAATTGGTGTGCAGCTATATATAATTCAGGTACAGGCACCATCCTCGAGGGTGATGTCCAGTACCCTGATGACAAACAAGCCACTTTTATCGGATTCTTAATGAATTACACTGATAACGAGGATACCCTCTTGATAAAAGTGCAAGATAACACGGCTTCCGGTGGTTTCAACAGCATTTTTGGTTACTATGGATCCTCGTGGAAACCATTTCCTGATTATTGGGAGCATTTCTACTCAGATCCATTTACATCAGCGCACATGAAGGTAGAGCTGGTCGAGAGCACTGTTATCATCACGTTTTCTAACATTGACGGGGGTTCTGAATCACGCACATTTACCTGGGAGAATGTTCCAGCCACTGAGGGCACTGGTATCGGAATTACTGGTTATAAACAAGAAACGAACGGGGCAACAATAGATAATTTTTCTGGCACAGGAACTCCTGTCCAGCCAGTAAGTCCCGGCTGGAGTGGTAAAGGCAATAAAAAGGGATGGGACGGTTCCAAACCACCTGGTTTAGATAAAAAAGATAAAACTCCCCCGGGTTTTAATAAAGGGAAAAAATCGGGCTGGGACAACATTGCCGGTTAGTTCTAAACACTAACTCATTAGGTTAAGGTACAGTTACGACATACTTGTAATCAAAAGCACCTTGTGAAATAGGTGCTTTTGATTTTAATATCTATTTTTATTATGGTTGAACATACATCCCAATGTTTGTCCAGTGGTAATTATGTAAAATAACAGCCAAATGGGGGGCGATAATGCCCCCCCTTTATTTATTGGGTCGCTTACTTTATTGACTTTTAATGCTTTTCAGTCATAGAGGATAACAGCTTGGCCGCCCTGACTGGATTGAACACTCCACAATCACACTGCTGGCACAAATCCTTAGCCGCATCTTCGGCGCTCTTTCTGCTCGCCTTGACATCTTCAATAGCCGAATATACTCGATTAGCCGATATCATGCCGTGGCCACACATGGTGATGACATCAAGAACCTCCTCGGGGGGTAGCTTCTCCGTCCTGCCCCATATTCCAAGCGAGTAAGTGACGGCATGACGTTGAATGCCAGCCCTCTGGCATAGTTCCTTTACCTTATCGAAAATACCACTTATCACCAGGGACAGGCCCAGGTCAGCCTCTTTGACCTCCTGCAACATCTGAAAAGCGTCTTCTTCGTTGCTGAACACAGCGTGTACACAGCCACCGTCTTTGCCAACATTATCCAGAACGTTCTGCAGGCCCATGAGTGACATACTGCCATAAAAAGCGTTGCCTATGTTCACCGGGTTATGGCGCAAAGCAATCTCAAAAAATCTTCTAAGCTTGGGACCGGAATCAATGTTGTTTATCCCGAAGGCAGGCATAAAAAGAAATACGAAGTCGCCGCTGAGGCTTTCTTTTGTGCCGCTGCGATGTAATGTATGAGTCATTAGCTACCTCCTTCAAATTTGGGACGGCCGAGACCGGTATTGGTCTTGCCATTGATGCGATAGGATATGCCCAGTTCGGAGAGGATTTCATTCATCGGCACCCGCCCGTCAGCTTCTACCAGGTCAGCCATTACCACACTGCAAACCGTGTCGATTTTTTGAGTGGCCTCACGGAGGGCGGTAAGCACCGCGGTGCCTTTCTCTCTGGGGAAGACACACTCAACAATGGCGGAGAGCACTTTCTCGTTCAGGGCGTCTTCTATTATCTTACCCGTCCTGACCTCTTCCATGAGAGCCGTGACCGGGCTTTTCTCCTCAAAAGTAACCCCCTCCCTGGCCAGTGCCTGGGCCACCATATCAACATCCCGGAAACGCGCTCCCGTAGCCGGTCGCCCGACCTCCACCGCAAGCGCCAGCCACCCGCGCTTGAGACGCCCGGTAACCTCGTTGGTCTTTACCTCCTCAGTACCTCGCCCGGCCAGACCGGTTACAGGGTGCTTTACCGTGGGATTGGAAAAGGCGGCACGCAGCTGCCGCGACCATGAAGTCGGCTCATAGATTAGTGCCTCCACCGGGCAAATCTTTGACCGCAGACAGATGCCGCATTCCACGCACTCATCTTCATCGATTGCCGCCACATCATCCTGCATACTGATGGCACCCATGGGGCAATAGGTTACACATTCCCCGCAGGCGATACAAGTATCCCCATCAACCTTCATGTTCTGTCTCCTCTCATTGTTTATTTAACCTGCTAGACTATCACTAAATCAGATAGGAGCACTTAATGGGCCTTAAAATACCACTCCAGGTGTCCGGCTGTCAATCAATGGCAGATTTATTGCCGCTTCAATATTCAACCTCAGTATCTTTAAGGAACTGCAACATATTGATTACCGTCTCCACGTCTTTCCAGCCCCGATTGCCCTTCTTCTCCAGCGCCTTTTGCAGCGCATTGATAAACCAACCGGGCCGGTCTGATACGAACTTCTCCATGTCTTCCTTTATTACCGGCCACAGCTCCAAGATGGTACGTTGTTGTTTCTCAGACATCAGATTCCACCTCCGTCGCCTTTATTTAGCAGTCATATTATATGTAAAAGTTACCCAACTAATCCACTTATTATTTTAGCATGACAGTTTTAAGCCGAGTTAATAATTGCTTCTGCAGAAGCACAATGATAAAATCTCCTCGTCCGCAATGCGCCATATCACCGAATAAGACCCGCCTCTCTAAAAATAATTTAAATTTTAAGGAGTAATCAGAATGAAACTGGAAGGAAAGAAAGCGATTGTTACCGGTGGCGGTACTGGCATCGGGAAAGCCATTTCTCTGGAATTTGCCCGCGCCGGAGCTGACGTTGCCGCCTGTAGTCGGAATGTCCAGAATATCGAAAAAGTGCGTGACGAGATAATAACCCTGGGCAGGGCTTCGCTGGCGATACCCATGGATGCACGCATCAAAGAACAGGTAAACAACATGACTCAGCAAGTAATCAATGAATTTGGCCGGATTGACATCCTGGTGAACAGTGCTGGTATCAACCGTCCCACGCCGGTGCTCGATTTAACCGAAGATACCTGGAATCTGATATTTGAGACCAACCTCAAAGGCCTCTTCTTTTGCACTCAGGCCGTGGCCAAATATATGATAAAGCAGAGGTATGGGAGAATCATAAATATATCGTCGACAGCCGCACTGGGAGCTATTGAGCCGGGGCAGGCAGCCTATGCGGCTTCCAAATTTGGCGTGAACGCATTTACCAAAGCATGTGCCCGCGAGTTCGGCCCCCACGGCATAAATGTGAACGCCATCGCGCCCGGGCGAATACTAACACCAATGATTTACGCCAGCCGGACGCCGGAACAGCTGGCAGACTTAATCGAGGGAGGCAAAAGAGGGGCCATTCTGGGAAGGCTGGGCACCCCGGAAGATATCGCCCATTTAGCCCTGTTTTTGGCATCAGATGATTCCGATTTCATCACCGCGGAAATCATTGCCTGCAACGGCGGCAGAACCAACCTGATGAGCCGGTGATTTATCGGGGAAACATTCTGCAAACTGGCGACCGATAATGCTAGTTATTCTTGCGGGGCCGACCCCGCTTCTTCCAGCCAGTTACCCCCAGCAGATAACCAACCGCCACTTCTTCCAGACCGGCGGGACTGATGGTGATGTCCGGATTGACCCGGTAGCGGTTCCGCCTTCCTTCACGTATTTTGGAAATATAATCTTCCTCAAGCAGGTCCGCGATGATGTTATGGGTGGCCCTTTCCGAGATTCCGATAATGTCAGACAGTCCTCTCGCCGTAATGCGGGGTTGACGCGCAATATGGCTCAGCACTAAAGCGTGGTTGGTTAAGAATCTGAACTTTGACATTTGCTACTCTAACTCATCTCAAATCCCAGACTATTACCAATTACCTAGAAACATAAATCATTAATACTAATTCATGCAAAACAATGCGCCTTTCTTTTATAGCACAGAATCACTGATTTTGCAAGCATTAAAATATAAAAATTTTTTCCTGACTATTAAAAAATATCTCTGCCGATGTGACAGGAAGGTAATACCTATAATTTTTTAACTATTACTTAAGCACTACCCAAAGGTATTGACAATTGATTATTTATGAATTATTATTCCTGTAGTGGTTTTCGTATATATGGTTTCATAATCTACATTACATGATAACCAAATAAAATAATATACGTATAATCAAGAGCAGTTATTTTCTTGTTGATAAGGGAAGCAAATAATAGACAATAAATCATTAACCGAGGGAAGCAATGGTTAAGAAAGTTACAACGGGGCTGACTAAAGTATCCGCACAATTACACCGGTTTGTGGGCAGACGTGACAATAAACAGTGGCCAGCCAATGTTCTGGACATCCTGGAGAGGAAATATCACCTGCTTCCCAGGGACCTGCTGCGCCTGTGGTATATTCAACGTAAGATTATGTCCAAAAAAGTGAATACGTATTCTATTTTCATTTACGACCGGGAAAAAGCGTATGATTTGAATTTGTCCATAAAAGAATATAATGACCTGTCCAAACACCCTGACCTTCTATTATATAAGGGCCATATTTTCGGTAATGGCGAAGTGAACATTGAACCGATAAGAGCCAACTAGTCATTTAGTTCTTTAATGGCACATAAAGGGGATGCTCAGGCTTTCCCCTTTTTTATTTTCAGCCGGTAAAAATCAACTTTCTCTGGTGCCACAGCACAGGAAAGAAGAGGGGGAAACCGGAAAAGAATACGGGAAAGCTGACTCGTCGCGTCCTTAAAATATCAGCCTGAGCAGCAGCGTGATAACGTAACCCAGTATGCCGCAAATGGGAAAAGTGAGTACCCAGGCGGCGACGATATTGCCCGCGATTCCCCAGCGGACAGCGGAGAAACGCCGCGTTGACCCCACCCCCATCACCGAGGCGCTGACACAGTGGGTAGTGCTCACCGGAATACCAAAATGGGACGCAGTTTCAATTACCGTAGCCGCAGCTAAATGGGTGGTGAAACCCTGGACTGGCCGCAGACTCGTCATCCTCATACCAACTGTCTTGATAACCCGCCGACCACCCAAAGCAATGCCGCTGCTTATCGCCAGCGCGGAGATAACAATTACCCACCACAGGTCCGGGCTCAATATCGAAAGACGGTCCCAGATACCGACATCGTTATAGTAAATCACCAGGGCCATGGTAATGACACCGATAGGCATCTGCCCATCGTTTTTACCGTGGCTGTAGGCCATGAAGAAAGTGCTGATATACTGCATGCGGCTGAAAACGCGCCGCATCTGGTCAGGTCGGCGTTTCTGCAGAAGCCAGTACAGGCCAAGCATGACCGCAAAGCCGCCGGCAAAACCCAGCGCGGGGGCAATGATAACGGCGGACAGCACGCGCTGCATGACGCTCCATACCACCGCTGCGCTGCCGGCTACGGCCATGCCGGCTGCCGCTAGGCCAGCAATGAACCCATGATGAATGCTGACGGGCAGGCCCAGCCAGGTGGCGAACCACCCCCAGATTATTATGGAAATCAGTGCGGCGATAACCGTCTGGTAGGAAATCACTTCCTGAATGAGGATGCCCTTGCCAATGGTATGCGCCACTGCCGTGCCGGTGGCGGCACCGGAAAAGTTGGCAATCACGGCTACGAATAGCGCTCTTTGCGGTGAGAGAGCTCTGGTGCCAATAGCCGGAGCAATGGCATTGGCCGCGTCATTGAAACCGTTTACGATGCCGAAACCAATCGCCAGGACAATAACGAGAATGAGGAACGGAAAAGAATCATCAGGCATGCTTGAGCGCTACCCCTTCAAGGACATTGGCCACATCCTCACACCTGTCGGTCGCGCTCTCCATATGCTCCAATATTTCGCGCCACTTTATTATGTCGGCAGTATTACTACAATTATCAAAGAGCTCCGCCATGGCGCTGCGAAAGACCTTGTCCGCCGCGTTTTCCAGTCGATTAATCTCGATGCAGTGCGGCAGAACCTGCTTCAGTTTGGGCTGACTGCGTATCTGTCTCAAGGCCACTTCCACTTCCTTGGCAGCAGTGACGATGATACCGGCCAGGTCTTTGGCCCCTTCTTTGGGAGTATCTATTTTGTAAATGTGCATCGCCACCGCGGCGGCGTGAATCAGGTCCACGATGTCATCAAGGGAGTGAGCTAAAAGTGCCATATCCTCCTGGTCAAACGGCGTGACGAAAGTGCGATGCAGAAGCTCGATAATGCGGTGCGTGATATTGTCGCCTACATGCTCATATTCATCTATCTGCTCAACCTTTTGCCCGACATTCTCCCAGCTATCTACCATTTCCTTCATCAGCTCAGCGGTCCTGACCATGTTTTCCGCGCCTTCCTGGTATAGCTCAAAAAATATTTTTCCCCTGGGCAATAATGAAAATTTAACCAATATCCCTGCTCCTGCATTTATTACTAAAGGAAACAAAGCATCCCGGACCGAACTTTAACCGGGGAGGGTTAAAAAACGCAAGATAAAGAGCGAGAAACAATTCTCTCATGGCCTCTTTGAAAGAATGTTAGCCAAATCATGCCACTAATGTCAAGTGAGCACTGATGGCAGATACGTACGAGAGGGGCCGCAACGGAAATAATTTATCTTTGTTGCCGTTTTTTAAACCTCTGCTGCGTTTAATGCCAACAAATGTATACAATATAACAAAGTTTCAAACTAACTACAGCCAAACTATTGACAAATTGCCCCATTATTGTATACAATTACCGTGAAATGGCGGTGCCTGGTCGAATCGAAAAGAGAAACATTCCGGTTCGGAAAAGAGTCTACGAGCATCTGAAGACAGCGATTCTTTCCGGTCAGCTCGGCCCGAAAGAACGGCTAACCGAAGAACACCTGGCGGAAACGCTGGGCGTGAGCCGTACCCCGGTGCGAGAAGCGCTCTACAAGCTCGAGGCCGAGGACCTGATTCGCCCCCTGGAAACACGGGGCTTCATCGTCTCTGGAGATTCAAAAGAAGAGATGGCAGAGCTCTTCGAACTCCGCGCCATTCTGGAAGGATACGCCCTCAGAATCATCTCCGCCAGAATCACCGCAGAGGGTCTTCAGCAACTGGACACCTTCGTTGAGAAGGCGCAGGCGTCGCTGGAAGCAGGCCGGATGGGTGATGTCTTCAAATGGAACACCCGCTTCCATGACCACCTTCACGACCTCGTTTCGGATGCGGCACGCCTTTACCGGATGATTGTTGACATGAGAAAACAGGTGCTGCGGCACCGTAAAGTTACCCTGCAATCTATTGAAGGTGCGCAGAGAACGCTTGATGGCCACCGCAAGATACTGCTGGCCCTGCGTTTAAAGGACCCCGAACTGTGTGAGAAAACGATGCGCGAGCACATCAAGCTGGCCAAGGAGGATGCCCTGCTGACCCTCCGCAAAGAGGCCAAAGAATAATAATCGAGGAGGCCCGGTCTTGGAAAAGCATATTGAAGTACATATGGACAAATGCACCGGCTGCAAGCTCTGCGAGCTGGCCTGTTCCGCGGTAAAGACAAGCAAGTTCAACCCCAGAGATTCCAGAATCAAGGTATGCCTGGTCGGCATTCCAGAGATTCCCGTGCCCATAATCCTCGATAGCTGTGATTACTGTTTCGGTAACCCGGCCTGTATCCAGTTCTGCCTGCCCAAGGCAATCGAGTGGCAGGAAATGGAGACCAAGCCGGAACGACCCAAGGTATCGGAAGCCAAGAAAATCGCCGAAGAATGGCTGGAAACGGTGAGCAAGTAGGTAATTGAAAGTGGCCAGAGTGAAGGTGAAAAGCTTCTCCGTGATCCGGGACGTGCTCGGCGCGGAGGTTATTGAAATAGATGTGAAAAAACGGCAAACCATCGGTGGACTCTTCGATGAGCTGCTACACCGGTACGGCCAGGCTTTCAAGGAGAAAATCTGGGACCCGAATACTGGTCAAATATCCCCGTTCCTCATTAAATTAAACGAGTCCCTTATCAGGTCCACCACTGATATGGACCATAAAATCCAAAATGGCGATGAAATCGCTATCATTTTTCCCATAGGAGGAGGTTAATTATGGCCAAGAATTTTCCCTACGGCGGATACGTTGGACAGCTGTTGCGAGTCAATCTGAGCAATAAAGGTATTGTTAAGGAAGACCTCAGGGAGGACTGGGCCAAGGACTTCGTTGGCGGCGTCGGGTTATCAGCCCGAATCCTGTACGGAGAACTGCCCGCCAAAATCGACCCGCTGGGGCCGGAAAACAAGCTGGTTATGATGACCGGCCCGGTCAATGGCACCATGATTCCGGCGGCTTCACGCTCCTCGTTCTGCGCCAAGTCACCGTATACCAAATCGTTTTTCCACAGCATCTTCGGTGGCTTTCTGGGACCAGAGCTCAAGTTCGCCGGCTATGACGGCCTCATCGTTGAAGGAAAAGCCGACAAACCCGTCTATATCTGGATTGACGATGACAGAGTTGAAATCAGGGACGCCAGCCACCTCTGGGGCAAAGACCCCTTCACCGCCGAAGATATGCTGCGGAAAGAGATTGGCGACGAGGAAATCCACATCGCCACAATCGGGCTGGCCGGCGAAGAGAAAGCGCCCTACGCCATGATTCTCTGTGACATCCGGGCTTCCGGTCGTGGCGGCATGGGTGCGGTGATAGGCTCGAAAAACCTCAAAGCCATCGCCGTCAGAGGCACCGGGGGCGTTACCGTGCCCAATATGCTCCGGGTCTATAATACCGCCACCAGAATCAACGAGCTCTTTGCCACCACCCCGGCGGTGCAGGGCCTCTCCGGGTACGGCACACCGCGAAATGTGGCTGCCATGAATGAGGGTGGCATCCTGCCCACCCGGAACTGGCAGACCGAGACCTTTAAAGGGATGAAGGATATCACTGCCGAGGTGATGAGGGAGAAGGTGGTCAAGGGTGACCGCGCCTGCTTCGCCTGCTCCATCAACTGCACCAAGTACAGCGTGGTGCCCAAAGGGCCGTATAAATCAATTATCAACGGCGCCGACTACGAAACAATTTACGCCTTTGGCAGCATCTGCGAGGTGGACAACATCGAGGTGCTCTGCAAGGCCGATGAGCTATGCGACTACTACGGCATTGACCTCATCACCACCGGCGTTAGCATCGGCTGGGCCATGGAATGCTACGAGAAAGGAATCTTTACCAAGAAAGATACCGATGACATTGACCTGCGCTTCGGCAACGCCGACGGCATGCTCACAATGATTGAAAAGATTGGCAAAAGGGAGGGTCTGGGCGAACTGCTGGCCAAGGGCACCAGAGAGGCTTCCCGGATTGTCGGCCAGGGCACCGAACGCTTCGCCATCCAGAACAAGGGTCTGGAGTGGCCGGGGCACACCTGCCGCCCCTTCCCCGCCTGCGCTGTCGGCTACGCCACCGGCCCGAGGGGCGGCAGCCACCACGATATCCGGCCCACCGCCGAGAAGAGCGGCCTGGTCGACCGCAAAATACTCGAGGGCAAAGGCGCCGTGGCCGCGGAAGTCAACCACTGGCTGATTCTGGGCGACTCCATGCTGATATGCCACCTGGGCGAGCCCATCTGGGGGCCGCTCAAAATCAGCGACCACATGATAAATGCCCTGAACGCGGTTACGGGATGGGAGCTCAACTACGAGGGAGCCAGGAAGATTGCTGAGCGAGAGTGGAACATGATTAGATGCTTTGCCGCCAGAGAGGGGTTCACCCGTGAAGATGACCGACTTCCCATCCGGTTTATGGAAGAGCCGGTGCCGGAAGGGCCAATGCAGGGCAGTCTCATTACTAAAGAGACCCTCGAGCGATTGAAGGACGACTACTTCAGCTACCGGGGCTGGGACCTGAAGACCGGCAATCCGACCAAGCAGAAATTGCTCGAACTGGGACTGGACTTCGCCGTGAAGGATATCACCTGAAACAGGCTTTATTTATAAGGCGTATTTGAGTTCGCTTTTATAAGCCTACAGTAACCCCATCCCCTGCAAGGCATCCTTGACCCGTTTTTCGGTTTCCGGTGGCACCGGCGTGAATGGCAAACGAGGATAACCCGCATCAATGCCGCGCAGCTTCAGAATGGCATGGCAGGTGGGCACAGTGGGCCCATACTTGGTAATCTGTCTCACCACCAGAACATCTTGCTGAATCTGCATTGTCCTCTCTCTATCGCCCTCCAGATACGCTTCATACAGCTTCCGGATCAGGTCGGGGTAAACATTTCCCAGTCCGGTGACCGCCGCTTTGGCACCGGCATCAAAAGCAGCCACCAGTATTGCCTCGGTGCCGATAATCAGGTTAAATTGAGGAAACTCCCGCAAGGCAATCTTGGCATGATAGTAATTGACGATGTCAAAGCTGCTGTCCTTAACCCCTCCCAACCCCTCCCTGGCAAGGCGCACCAGGAGGTCCGGGGAGACGGAATTACCCGATGCCTTCGGGTTGTTGTACAGGAAAACCGGTATCTTCACCGCCTTTATCAATTGTTGAAAGTGAATAAAGATGGCGTCTTCACTGTAGCTGTTATAGTAGGGAGTAATGGCGCCTACCGCCTGGGCCCCAATCGCCTCGGCATGGCGGGCCAGTTCCACCGTGTTCCTGGTATCAGCGGTGCCCACATGGACGATGACCGGGACCCGGCTTTTAGTCTGGTCAATAATAATCTCGGCGGCCTTTTTGCGCTCTGCGATTGACATCATTGGCCCGCTACCATAAGTCCCGCACGGGTATAGCCCCTGGACATGAGGGACGATAAAATCGACTATCTCCCGGGTACCCTTTTCGTAAATCTCGCCTTCCTTGGTGAAGGCGGTCATCATGGGCGGGATAATGCCTTTGAAATCAGACGCTTTCATATCTAGCCCTCCTCGGTCTCTTGCTGACTACTAGCGGGAGATGCCGGTCTCACCGGCCAGAAATGCCTGCAGCTCCGGGAAACTGGGTAAAGCCTGGTAGGGCCCGGAAGCCATCAGGCAAAAGGCACCCAAAGCGTTCCCCCAGCGCGCGCATTGTGCCAGGGGTTGCTCCTTTAACAAACCAGCGACGAACCCGGCGGCAAAACAGTCCCCTGCCCCCATGCTGCTAACCGGATCCTTCAGTGCAAAACCAGCCACACTGGTTGATTTTTCATCACCACAGGCCAAAACCGCGCCTTCCGCTCCCGCCTTGACCACGAGATTTTTTATCCCCAGTGAATGGGCCTTATATATGGCTGCCGGTAGCTCCTGACAGTCCATTAACAGCTTTAATTCAGCCTCCCCGGGCAAAACATAGGCGCTTTTCTGCATCAAGGGGATGAGAATGGCACGAGCGGTGGCAATGTCACATAATTTCAAACGCAAATTAGGGTCAAAGACGATAGTTTGACTATTTTCAATGGCCACCTGGAACATCCTGCCTGTTGCCTGACGGGCTGACTCACTTAATACCGGAGTGATGCCGGTAAGGTAGACGATTTTAGCCCGCTTAATATAGTCCGGGTCAATGTCCGCCGGTGCTATACGGCTGGCCGCAGATGCCTGGCGATAGAAGTAACATCTGAAATCACCATGGGTCTGTCTTTCAACAAAGAAAACTCCCGTTTGCGCCTCGGGATCAAATATGACCCTGGAGACATCTATGCCTTCACCTCTAATCGTCCGGAAGACTTCTTTCCCGAATTCATCATCGCCTAATCGAGAAAACCAGCCACACTTAAAACCAAGGCGAGCCAGACCAATGGCAAAGTTATCCTCGGCACCACCCACCCACTTCTGGAAAAATTTTGCCTCGCGCAGGGGACCAAAATCCTGCGCTTCAAAGGCAATCATTGATTCGCCCATGGTAACAGCGTCTAGAAAATCAGGCACCGGTTTCTCCTCCAACATTTGGGGCTCAAGTTACTACTGTTCAATACCCCTTACGGATGCCAATAAACTTCCGCCTAATTATGCGAGCCTGTTTATTGCCTGTCAAGAGGGGGGACTATCCATCCGCACCACGGTGATGAGTCCGTTTTCGGCACGCCGCTACCACCAATATTGGTTCATGTGCCCAGATATGGTCAAAAGCTCGGCACGGATTCGCGCCGAGCTGATTATATTCTACGATGAATCAGGGCTTAACTGTCCTCTACTCCCAGGTCCTTCAGGTAATCAACCGCATCCTGAATGGTGACTATCTTTTCTGCATCCTCATCCGGTATCTCAATCTTCTTGGTCGGGGTGCTGAACTCCTCTTCCAGTGACATTACCAGTTCTACCAGATCCAGAGAATCGGCTCCCAGGTCTTCCACAAAACTCGCTGCAGGTTTTACATCTGCCTCTTCGACACCAAGTTGTTCCACAACTAAGGGTTTTACTCGCTCGTAAATTGTCGCCACGTTTTACCCCCTTTCCGGAAACCTATCATCTTTTGGCCAGCGCACTGACTGAACCCAGTACGCCATTGACAAACCTTGATGAACTTTCGCCACCGAACTTTTTAGCCAGTTCAACGGCTTCATTAATAGCTACTTTAACTGTTACTCTATTATCAAATAAAATTTCAGAGATTGCAAGTCGGAGAATGTTCCGGTCAATGGCCGAGAGCTGTTCTACGGGCCATGACGGAGCGAACCGCTTAATGCTCTGGTCAATCTCTTGCCGGTGCTGCGTTACCTGATTCACCAGCTGGCGAACAAAGGCATTATTATCCTCGGACAGGCCTTCCTCAGCCAGAAATCGGCCCAATACCTCGGCCGCGTCATGCCTTGTGGTATCGATTTCGTAAAGCGCCTGAAGGGCAATGGCTCTTGCTTTCCGTCTTTGCCCGGTCATTGCTTGCTCCTGAACTTAAGCAAATATTATAGCACGTACCCCCGGACATTCTCTACCTTGACACCTGAAGCCAATACTTGCTACACTTCCCTTGTTTCCTTCACAAGAATCAATAGTTTTAACCAGCATGACAGGGCACATCAGTGAAAAACGTTGGTATTTTCTACCACCCTTTAATTGAAGCCGCCCAGACCAAGGCGAAGCAGTTGCATGACTTCCTCACCTCGCGGGGTATCAATGCCTGGCTCTGCTCTGCCTGGGAAGTTGACACCGCTCAGGCACAGCTTGACGATGCCGAGTTGATTATAAGCGTTGGTGGGGACGGTACCATTCTGCGCTCGGCACAGGCGGTGGTCCCGCGAATGATTCCGATAATCGGCATCAATCTCGGTAAACTGGGGTTCATGACCGAACTCAGCGCTGATGAGGCTATAGACAAGCTGCCCGCCCTGCTCTCCGGGGAAGGCTGGATGGACGAAAGGGCCATGCTTCAAGCTGAGCTTTCGACTGAGGGTAAAGAGAAAAGCACCCATCATGCCCTGAATGATGTCGTGGTGGCGAGGGGCGCCATCGCCCGCCTGGTTCGCGTGGCCGCCAGCATCGACGGAACGCACCTCGCCGACTATAAAGCGGACGGGGTCATCGTGGCGACGGCCACGGGCAGCACCGGCTACTCCCTGGCGGCCGGGGGGCCAATACTGTACCCGCATTCAAAAGACCTGCTGCTGGTACCCATCATGCCCCACATCAGTCCAGCCTACGCACTCGTATTGCCGGTGGGAACAGTGGTACAATTAAACATCACGGCAACACACCAGGCAACGTTCAGTATTGACGGGCATATCAATATGTCCCTTCCCGATAAAGCGGTAATCATGGTAAAACAAAGCCCGCACCGGACACGGTTCCTGCGGATTCACCCCGAAGACGCCTTTTATCGCTCACTGGAGCAAAAACTGAAGGGGAAACGGTAAATTGAGCAAGATAGAAAAAGCTAAAATACAGGATGTGCCTCAAATCCACAAACTTATCAATCACTTCGCCGATAGAGACGAAATGCTGCCCCGCTCTTTGAGTGAGATTTACGAAAACACTCGCGACTATTTCGTTTACCGCCAGGGCAAGCGTGTGCTGGCCTGCGCCGCGCTGCACATCATATGGTCAGACCTGGCGGAAATTAAGTCCGTTGCCGTGATCACGGAGCACCAGAAGCAGGGCCTGGGCACCACGCTCGTGGAAGCCTGCCTGCAGGAAGCAAGAGCGCTGGGCATCCCCACCATTTTTTGCCTGACCTATCAGCCCGCTTTCTTTACGAGATTCGGTCTGATTGAGATTGATAAGATGGAGCTACCGCGCAAGGTCTGGACGGAGTGCTTCCGCTGCCCCAAATTCCCCGACTGCGGCGAGGTAGCCCTTATCCGCCATTTTTAAACGAAAGGTTCCAGGTTATTGGAAGAGACGCTTTCCAGCCAGCTGATTTATGAGGGCAGAGCGGTGAAGCTCAGGATGGATTCCGTCCGGCTGGGCAACGGGCGGCAGACCACCCGGGAAATCGTGGAACACAGCGACTGCATCGCTGTCGTCGTCATTGATGAGAACGACAATGTGCTGCTGGTGAAGCAGTTCCGCAAGCCGGTGGAGAAGGAGCTGCTGGAGATACCGGCCGGCGGCATTGACGCCGGTGAAGGCCCGGAAGAGGCAGTCAGCCGCGAGCTGCGGGAAGAAATCGGCTACATGCCCCGGAGCGTACACAGGCTGGGGGGGTTCTATTCAGCACCGGGCTACTGCAGCGAATATCTCTACCTCTACCTGGCCACGGAACTGGTGCCGAGCCAGTTAATTGCCGAAGATACCGAGGAAATCAACGTCGTCCGGGTGCCAATCGAGGAAATACCCGACCTGATAGCTTCCGGGCGCATCTGCGATGCCAAGAGCATCGCCGGGTTATTTGCCTACCTGGAATACCGCAAAGGAAAGAAAGAGACTGGCTAGCAGAGTTTGTCCGATAGCCTTCTCCCGCCGAGAAGGTGCATGTGGAGGTGGGGAACCACCTGCCCGCCATCCCCACCACTGCTGACAACAAGCCGGTAGCCCTTCTCGGCCACACCTTCCTGCCTGGCGAGCTTATTGGCCACGCCGGCCATGTGCCCGATAATCTGCGTCTCGTCGTCCTTCAAATCGGCCAGAGAATTGATATGCCGCTTTGGTATTATCAGCAAGTGGGTCGGTGCCAGAGGGTTGATATCACGGAAGGCCATCACCTCATCATCCTGGTACAGCACATCGCCGGGCAGCTCACCGGCCACAATGCGGCAGAAAATGCAATCCATGGGCTAACTTTTCTCCTTCCGGTATTTGGCTTTACCCTGCTCGAACAGGTCATTCCCATAAATGTCATTGGCGACAATGGCCGGGAAATTATCCACCGTTAACATCCTGACCGCCTCCGGCCCCAGGTCTTCATAGGCCACAACCGCCGCCTTCTTGACTGACTGGGCCAGCAGGGCACCGGCCCCGCCGGTGGCTATCAGGTAAACTGCCTTGTATTTCTGCATCGCTTGCCTGACTTCAGGAGAACGGTTTCCCTTCCCAATCATCGCCTTCACACCGGCGGCCAGCAGACGCGGTGTATAGATGTCCATGCGGCCGCTGGTGGTGGGGCCCACGGAACCAATGGAGCGGCCTGGCCTCGCTGGCGAAGGTCCGGTATAGTATATGGTCTGCCCCCTCAAGGTAAACGGCAGCTCTTCCCGCTTTTTTAACGCCTCGACGAGCCGTTTGTGGGCGGCATCGCGTGCGGTGTAGATGGTCCCGGAAATCAGCACGGGCGTGCCCGCGGTCAGTTCCTTAATCGTTTTTCGGTCAAGAGGCGTGGTGACATGCACCGCTTCCATACTATAATCTGGCCTCCTTGTACCGCGAGCAATGACACTGGAAACTGATAGCTACCGGGAGGCAGGCAATGTGTGTCGGCCTGGCTTCCGCGTGCACCGCCAGCGCCGTGGTAATGCCACCCACCCCCATGGGTCCGATGCCCAAGTCGTTGATGCGGGTCAATAATTCTTTCTCCAGCGCCGCAATTTCCGGCTCGGGATTCGGCTGACCGATGGGGCGCAACAGCGCTCTCTTGGCCAGCAGCATGGCCCCCTCCGAGGTAGCCCCAATACCCAGGCCAATAAGCAACGGCGGGCAGGGACTGGCCCCGGCCTCATCCACTGCCCTGACAACAAAGTCAATGATACCCTCCCGGCCATCGCCCGGCCGCAGCATGGCCAACCGGCTCATATTCTCGGACCCGGCCCCTTTGGGCAGGCAGACAATCCTGATGTGGTCGCCGGGCACGATTTCGGTGTGGATTATCGGGGGGGTATTGTCCTTGGTGTTTTTTCTCTCCGAAAACGGCTGGCTGACCATTGATTTACGCAGGTATCCCTGCGTGTAACCCTGGCTGACGCCTTCCGCCACCACCACCTCAAGCCCACCACCGACCACGTGCGCGTCCTGTCCCACCTCAAGGAAAATAATGGCGCTGCCACAGTCCTGGCACAGCGGCAGACTTTTTGCCGCAGCCACGCGGGCGTTTTCCACCAGCTGGTGCAGTATTTCCTTGCCCAGAGGCGACTCTTCGGTCTGCTGCGCGTGCTTTAACGCCGCCAGGACACCCTCATCAAGCTCAAAATTGGCGCGCTGGCAGAGCTGGGCAACCGTTTCGGTAACGTCTTTAGCCTTTATTTCCCTGATTTTCGCCGCTATCAGCACCACCCCCTCAGCTTGCCGCCAGTTTTTCGATTACCGCATCGGCAACCTGTGAAGTGCCAACCGCCAGTGCTGCTTCAGGAATCATATCATAGGTAACGCTTTTACCCTCGGCAATAACACCAGCGATGGCTTTTTCCAGCCTGTCGGCCGCGTTTTTCTCCCCCAGGTGGTGAAGCATCATAACACCGGAAAGCATCATCGCTACTGGATTTACCTTGTTCCGCCCGCTATACTTTGGCGCGCTGCCATGTGTCGGCTCAAAAACGGCTATCTCGCCGCCGATATTGGCGCCGGGAGCAACTCCCAGCCCCCCCACCAGCCCGGCACACAGGTCGGACAGAATGTCACCGTACAGATTCGGTGCCACGATGACATCGAACTGCCGCGGGTTCTTCACCAGCTGCATGGTCATATTATCTACCAGTCGGTCTTCAAATTCAATACCTAGATACTCTTTGGCCACTTCCCGGGCAACTCTGAGGAACAGACCGTCAGAGAATTTCAGGATATTGGCCTTGCTGATAGCGGTGACCTTTTTTCTCCCGTAAGCGCGCGCATATTCAAAGGCAAAGCGGACGATGCGCCGGCTGCCCGCTTCGGAAATGACCTTCAGGCTGATGCCGGAGTCTTCACGGACAATGCCCCGCTTTGCCTCCGCCGTGAGCTGAATCAGCTTTAACGCCTCCGGGGTACCTCGCTCGAACTCAATGCCAGCGTAAAGGTCTTCCGTGTTTTCCCTGATGACCACCAGGTCAACATTTTCATAAGTAGAGGGCACGCCGGGATAGGTCTTGCAGGGGCGGACGCAGGCGTAAAGGTCCAGTGCTTTGCGCAGGGCAACGTTCACACTGCGGAAGCCTGAGCCAACCGGCGTAGTTATTGGCCCTTTCAGGGCCACCTTATTCTTTATCACCGACGCCAGCACCGAATCAGGCAAAGGCGTGCCATATTTATCGATAACGTCAGCACCAGCTTCAGCCACGTCCCACTGGAAAGCAACGCCGGTGGCTTCCAGAACCCGCCTGGTCGCCTCAACGACCTCCGGACCGATGCCATCGCCCGGAATAAGAGTAACGTCATAGACCATAAAACTATCTCCCTCGTTTACAGTTTGAAATCACCGTGCTTTTTAATATATGGAATAAGCCCGCCCTCATCGAGGATGCGGAGCATTACCGGCGGAATTTTGCCAAAAGATAGCTGCTTCCCATTGCTAACATCTCTGACGGTGCCCGCGGCAAGGTCAACTTCCAGCGCATCCCCATCATTGATGCCATCGGTATCGCAGATGAGCACCGGCAGACCCAGGTTGATGGCATTGCGGAAAAAGATGCGCGCCACCGACTTGACCAGTATGGCGCTGACCCCGGCCATTTTGATGACCAGCGGGGCGTGCTCACGGCTGGAGCCAAGGCCAAAATTGCTGCCCGCCACGATAAAGTCCCCCTCCCCGACCCGGGAAACGAAGGTGGGGTCAGCATCCTCCAGAACATGTTTGGCCAGCTCGGGCAGATTGCTCCTGAGGTGCGCATACCGGCCGGGAATAATATGGTCGGTGGAAATGCCGTCACCGAACTTAAAAGTCTTTCCTCTGAGCACCTACATTACCTCCCGGGGGTCAGTGATTTCACCGGTGAGAGCCGTGGCCGCCGCCGTGGCCGGGCTGCCCAGATAAACAAAAGCCTTCGGGTTGCCCATTCTGCCCTTGAAGTTACGGTTTGAGGTGGAGAGGCAGGCCTCCCCATCACCCAGTGCCCCTTGGTGCAGACCAAGACACGGCCCACAGCCCGGAGGCAGCACCGTTGCCCCAGCTTCAACCAGAGTCGGAAGGTAACCTTTAGCCATCGACTCCAGAAACACCGGCCGCGAGGCCGGAGCGACTATTAATCTGGTATCCGGATGGCGCTTTTTACCTTTCAATATGCCCGCCGCCATTTCCAGGTCGTCCAGCCGCCCGTTGGTGCAGGTGCCGATGAAGACCTGCTGGATTTTTATTCCCTTCAGTTCCCGGGCCCGCGCCGTATTGTCCACGGTGTGCGGCTGGGCCACGGTGGGCTCAAGAACACCAAGGTCAATTTGAACCGTCTGTTCATATACAGCGTCAGGGTCGGGGCCAATCGGCTGATAGTCCACCCCCCGCCCCTGCGCCAGCAGGTAATCCCTGGTGACATCATCAGACGGGAAGATGCCAGCCTTCGCCCCCGCTTCTACTGCCATGTTGGCCACGGTGAATCGCGATGACATCGACATCCGGCTAATGCCATCACCGCCAAACTCAAGCGCCTTGTAGGTGGCGCCGTCGGCACCAATCTGCCCTATCAGGTGCAGAATAAAGTCTTTTGCCGAGACCCCTTTCTGGAATTGCCCTGTGGCCACAATGCGGATGCTCTCCGGGACACGGAACCAGGTCTTCCCCAGCCCCATGGCCACCGCCACATCAGAAGAGCCCATGCCGGTAGCAAAAGCGCCCAGTCCGCCCGCGGTTACCGTGTGGGAATCAGAGGCGACAATGACGTCCCCGGGTCGGGCCATAGATTCTGCTACCAGCTGGTGGCAGACACCTTCACCGATGTCAGACATTTTGGCGCCGGTCTCGCCGGCAAAGCGCCGCAGCATCAGATGGTCGTTCGACATGGTGTATGTCGGGCTGGGGACAGCATGGTCAATAAATACCGCCGTCCTCTCCGGCCTGGCCAGTCCTTTCAGGCCGCTTTCCCGGAACTGCCTGACCGTGAGTGGGCCGGTGGTATCCTGAATAAATGCCAGATCCACCGTAGCAATAACAATGTCTCCGGCCCGGGCATTGTTGCTCGACCGGGCACTCAGTATCTTTTCGGCTAATGTTTTACCCATAAAAAGACTGGAGGCTCCTTGAACCGGTATTGGTGCCGGCAACCGGACTACATCGGTATGTTACCGTGCTTTCTAGGCGGGCGGGTCTCCTTCTTGTTACGCAGTGCCGCAAAGGCCGCGATTATCTCGGGGCGGGTATCACACGGTCGGATAACGGCATTGATATAGCCCATGCCGGCCGCAATGTACGGATTATAGAAGTGCTGGCGGTATTCCTCTATCTTTTCTTTCTCCTTGGCGACGGGGTCAGCGGCCGCTTTGATTTCCTGTCGGTGGATAATGGCCGCAGCACCCTCTGCACCCATAACAGCGATTTCTGCCCTCGGCCAGGCCAGCGTATAGTCAGCGCCAAGGCTCTGCGCGCACATGGCCAGGTATGACCCGCCATATGCTTTACGCGTAATCAACGTTACTTTGGGCACGGTAGCCTCGGAGTAGCACCAAAGCATCTTGGCACCGTGCCGGATAATGCCACCCCACTCCTGATTGCTCCCGGGCAGATACCCCGGAACATCAACAATAGTCAACAAGGGAATATTAAAGGCATCACAGAAACGGATAAAGCGGGTCGCCTTATCCGAAGCATTAATGTCAAGGCAACCTGCCAGATAGCTAGGCTGGCTGGCAATGATGCCAACCACCTGGCCGTTCAGGCGGGCAAAGCAGGTAATAAGATTCATGGCGTATTGTCCTGAGGGCTCGCAGAACTCACCGTCATCCACAATGGAGCGGATGACGGCCTTCATATCATAGACTTTACTCGCTTCCAGCGGTATGAGCTCATCCAGTGCAGGGTCAGCGCGGTCCGGCCTGTCTTTAGTCTTTATGTCAACTGGTTTCTCCTCGTAGCTCGATGGCAGGTAGCTGAGCAGCCGTTTCATCTCCTCGATGCACTGCTGGTCGTTATCGCAGGCAAAATGGGCCACGCCGCTCTTCGTGTTGTGGGTCATGGCGCCGCCCAGCTCTTCATCGCTTATCACCTCGCTGGTCGCCGCCTTCACCACCTGGGGGCCGGTGATATACATATGGCTCGTCTTCTTCACCATGAAAACAAAATCGGTCATCGCCGGCGAGTACACCGCCCCACCCGCCGCCGGTCCCATGACGGCCGAGAGTTGCGGGATGACGCCTGAAGCACAGGCGTTGCGATAAAAGATGTTGCCGTAGCCATCCAGAGCATTGACCCCCTCCTGGATGCGCGCGCCGCCGCTGTCAATCAGGCTTATCATGGGGCACTTCATCTTCATCGCCAGGTCCATGACCCGGCATATCTTTCTGGCGTGCATCTCCCCGAGGGTACCGCCCCGGCTGGTGAAGTCCTGAGCATAGGCACAGACGGTACGGCCATCCACCAGTCCATAGCCGGTAACCACGCCATCGGCCGGTATATCTAGCTCGTCCATGCCAAAAGCGGTGCAGCGGTGTTTCACAAATAAGTCAAGCTCGTGGAAGGTTCCTTCATCGAAAAGAAGGTCAAGCCGTTCCCGGGCCGTCAATTTGCCAGAGTCATGCTGCTGCTGGACGCGCTTTGCGCCGCCGCCGGCCTTTATTTCCGCCTCCAGCTTAGCCAGTTTCTCCAGCTCCTCTTTCATACTGTCTCACCTCCGACCGCAATAAAATAATACCATAATGCTCCAGCATCGCCAAATTACTGGTTTATCTGTATCACCTCACCCCTTTGAACTCCTTATTAACCCCACGCCCAATAATTACTTTGCTAACTGCCAAGAAGGTGCTAGAATAATAGTCAAAATCCGTTTGCTTTAACTACCTGCCAGGAAAGCACTTTGGCATCAGAAAGCACAGTTATTAGCTCAACGCGCATCGGCAAGGCTGAGTTCCACTGGGGTGAGCGCACCTACGTCATGGGCATCTGCAACCTCAGCCCCGACTCGTTTTCCGGCGATGGCCTAGGCAGCGATGTCGAAGCAACCCTGGCACAGGCCCAGCGCATGGTGACAGAAGGGGCCGACATCATTGACGTCGGCGGGGAGTCCACCCGTCCCGGCACAGAACCCGTCTCCATAGATGACATTGATGATGAACTGCGCCTGGTCATCCCCGTCATTGAAAGGCTGGCTTCTGAAATCAAGGTGCCCGTCAGCGTTGATACCTACAAGTATGGCGTGGCTACTCGGGCGCTTAACGCCGGGGCGGTCATGATTAACGATATCTGGGCATTGCGGCGCGACCCCCGTCTGGCGCCGCTGGCCGCCGAGCGCAGCGTGCCCATAATCATGATGAGCAACCAGAGAGATGCGCCGGTTGATGATATAATGCCCGCCATAATTGCTGACCTGAAGAGGGCTATCCAGCAGGCCACCGGGGCCGGCGTGCCTGAACACAATATCATCGTTGACCCTGGCATCGGCTTTGGCAAGAGCCTGGAACAGAACCTGGAAATCGTGCACCGCCTGGGTGAACTCAAAGTGCTGAGCAGGCCGGTTCTTCTGGGCAGCTCCCGCAAGTCAATGATTGGCCTGGTGCTGGACCTGCCCGCCGACCAGCGCCTGGAGGGAACCGCCGCCACGGTAGCCATTGGCATCGCCAACGGCGCCGACATCGTCAGGGTGCATGACGTGAAACAGATGGTCCGCGTCTGCCGCATGAGCGACGCTATAATCAGAAGGAGGACATCACGTGACTGAAGCAGTAACCGTATACCTTGGCCTCGGCTCGAACCTGGGAAACCGTCAGGCCAACCTGGATAGGGCGCTGGAGTTTTTATCCCAGCGTCTGCGCATGGGTAAAATCTCATCTATTTACGATACCGAACCACTGGGTGAAAGCAACCAGCCCCGCTTCCTCAATCTGGTGTGCCAGGCATTCACCCACCTGCAACCAGCCGGACTGCTGGCACTGGCCAAGGGAATTGAGCGCAAGCTGGGCAGGGTCAGCAAATCGGGCAAACCCCGCACCATAGACATCGATATCCTGCTCTTCGGCGACCAGGTCATTGAGACGCCGGAGCTGGTCATACCCCACCCCAAAATGACGGAAAGGGCTTTTGTCCTCATCCCCTTGGACGAGATTGCCCCAGATATCATGCACCCGGTGGCGGGCAAGACGGTGAAGGAACTGCTCCGGAATGTCACCGAAAAACAGGGAGTCCTGAAACTGGAATAGGCAGGTCAGGCATGTACGAAATAGCCGTGGAAAGCCATTTTGATGCCGCCCACTTCCTGCGCGGTTACCGGGGTAAGTGCGAGGCGCTGCACGGGCACCGTTTTCGCGTGGTGGCCCGGATAAGCGCCGATAAGCTCGATGACGCCGGCATGGCCTATGACTTCACCGAGCTAAAAAAACACCTGAATGACATCCTGGAAAAATTTGACCACACCTGCCTTAACGAGGTGCCACCCTTTGACGAAATGAACCCCTCTTCCGAGCACCTGGCCACGATAATCCACCGCGAACTCAGCGAAAGGCTGTCTGGAGCACCGGTCTCGGTCGCCAGCATTGAGGTGTGGGAATCTCCCCAGAGTTGCGCCACCTACCGCCCTGACTAATCACGCTGGTCCGGCGGTAACAGGTTGGGGATGGTGTCCGCAATCGGGTAGTTCACCTTACACTGCTCACAGTACAGTGAACCGCTGACAATTTCCTCCTCGTTTTCCTCAGCCACCGTTAACCGCAGTTCCCCCTTGCACACCGGACAGACCAGGATATCCATAAGCTCTCTTTTCATAACCCCGATTATAGCATGATTACCCTTCCCTTTTTAACCATGTGGCTTTAAAATGCATGGCGCCATTTTTGACAAACAAAATCTGCCTGTGCTAACATACGAGCGGTTGCACATTTTGCCAGAAATATAAAGGGAGAAGCATGAGAAATAACCTTACCAAGGAGAAAATCTTCGCTGGTGAAGCGGCCTACGGTGTATTTATCAATATTCCCTCCCCTGCCATTGTTGAAATTATCGGTAATCTCGGCTTTGACTTTGCGCTCATCGATGCCGAGCATGGCCCAATGGACCTGGAAACCTGCGAGCAGATGGTCCGGGCCGCCGATGTGGTCAATATCACACCGGTGGTTCGCATCGCCATGAACATCCAGCAGAACATACTCCGCTACCTGGACATGGGTGCACTGGGTGTGCAGCTGCCCCTGCTCAACAACAAGGCCGACGTGGAAAACGTGGTGCGCTCGGTCCGGTACCGCCCGGTAGGCCGGAGAGGTCTGGCCGGAGTCAGGGCCAACAGCTGGGGAATGTGGGGGCCTTTGGGTGAGTATGTTGAGGAAGCCAACCGCCAGAACCTGGTTATTGTTCAGATAGAAACCATGGAGGCAGTGGAAAACCTCAAAGAGATACTGACCGTGCCCAGCATCGACGTCGTCTTCATCGGACCAAACGACCTGTCCCAAGCAATGGGGTATCCGGGTCAGACGAAGCACCCGGAAGTACAGAGCATGATTGAACGTCTGGTTAAGGAGATTCACGCTGCCGGCAAGGCACTCGGCACCGTGGCCTATGACATCGAGACATTGAAAAAATGCAAAGAACAGGGCTTCAAGTTCATTGTTTATAATGTCGTGCCGATGATTACAAAATCGGGTCGCGAATATCTGCAGGTGGCACGGGAACAGTCGTAACCTTCCACGTTCCGCATATTAACCAGACAGAAAACTGGCGCAGGTGTGAAATCAAGCGTGGCGGCAACCAAGGTTAAAGCAAAAGCACCCATAAAGGTCAGCATTGAGGTTATGTCATGGCTCAAGGAGGACTTCGACCACGAGGGCTGGGACAGGCTGGTCTTCAACCATGAAACCGCCCCGGGTTCATCAATAATGGATTTGCTGCGGCAGCTGGCCAGGAAATATCCAAAGTTCAAGCATAAGGCTTTTACCGATGCTAAACAGAATCTACTTGACTACTGTGCCGTGATTTTTAACGGCACGTTTTTATCCTCGCTTCAGGCCCTTGAGACCAAACTGGCAGAAGGAGATAACATCAAACTTACCCCAGGTTTCTACGGGGGATAAAAGGAGGAGTGAAAAGTATGTATGGTTCTACAGGCAAAGTGCTGAAAGTTGACCTGACTCATGGGAAGCTGCAGGACGAGGCGCTGGACGAAGCCACACTCCAAAAGTATCTCGGTGGTGCGGGACTTGGCATCAAGTACCTGATGGAGGAAGTAGACCCGAAAACCGACTGGTCTGACCCAAAGAACATCTTCTTCCTCGGTTCAGGCGTTCTCGGCGGCAGCCGAATTCCGGGGTGCGGCACCATCTCCATAACCACCAAAGGTGCCATGACCAATGGCGCCACCTCTTCACAGGCCAATGGTAACTTCGGGGCCTACCTGAAGTGGTGTGGCTATGACGCCATCGTCGTCCAGGGTGCCTCTCCCAGCTGGAAATACCTCTACCTGCACGAAGGCGGTGTCGAACTCAGGGATGCCAGCCACCTCGTAGGCAAAGGCTCCTGGGAAACCGAGGACGCTATCAAGGAAGAGCTGGGCTATAAAGAAAGAGCCATGAGCGTCTTCAGCATCGGCCCGGCGGGCGAGAATATGGTGAAGTTCGCCGGCGTCTTTGGCGACCGCGGCCATGCAGCGGCCCATAATGGCCTCGGTGCGGTGATGGGCTCGAAAAAGCTGAAGGCCTTTGCCGCCCAGCGTACCCCCAATAAACTTCAGTTCGCTGACGCGCAGAAGCTCGGTGAACTGGCCAAAAAGACCACTGAAGGGGCCAAAGCCTTTGGCGGCGGCGGCGTTTTTAACTGGGGTACCAGCCGCGTGGTACCGGCCGCGGAGCCTGCGGGCTGGCTGCCAGTCAGGAACTACACGACCGATGTATTTCCAGAAAAGGATCTCTTTGACGGGCAGCGCCTCCGTTCCCTCTTCAAGAGCCAGAACTACCCCTGCTACGGCTGTGCCTCCCACCATTATGAACTCATGACCGTCACCGAGGGCCCATATAAGGGTTTCTTCGGCAAAGAGCCCGAATACGAGCAGTGGGCTGCCTGGGGATCGCAGATATGGCAGAAAGACCCGGGAGCCGCTGTGGTACTCTCGAATGACTGCGATAACCTCGGTATGGATACTAACGAGGCGGGATGGGTTGTGGGTTGGGTGATGGAATGCTACGAAAAGGGTGCTCTAAAAAAGGAAGACCTCGATGGCCTGGAAATGACATGGGGTAATGTGGAAGCAACGCGCGCCCTGATGAAGAAAATCGCCAATCGTGAAGGTTGCGGAGACATGCTTGCCGAAGGTGTAAAACGCGCCGCTGAGAAACTTGGCGGCGAGGCGGTCAACTGGGCCATCTTCACTGGCAAGGGCAACACCCCCAGAGGGCATGACCACCGTGGTCGCTGGGTGGAAATGCTGGACACCGTTGTTTCCGATTGTAGCACCCTGCAGACCCAGATGCTGGTGGTGAACAAAGACCTGTGGAAGATGCCCAACCCGATGGACATCTTCAATCCCGACCATGTTGTCCAGGCGGAGGCCAACTCCACCGGCTCAATGACGGTCAGCGACTGTTTGGTCCAGTGCTGGTTTACCAGCTTCAACGACACGGAAACGCAGACCGAGGCCATCAACGCCGCCACCGGCTGGAACCTGAATCTGGAAGAAGTAATGAAGGTTGGCCGGCGCACGGTCAACCTGATGCGTCTCTACAACCTCAAGTGCGGACTGACACCGGATAAAGAGAAGCCATCGCCAAGGTACTGCTCTCAGCCCGTGGATGGTCCGAACAAAGACAAGCCCATCGCCCCCCACTGGGAAAAGATGCTTGACCAGTACTACCAGTTGATGGGCTGGGATAGAAAAACCGGTATGCCACTGCCTGAGACATTGAAAGAACTGGGCATTGAAGACCTAGCAAAATAAGAAGCAACATAAATGAAATTAAGGGAGAAAATGGGACATGAAAATTGACCCTGAACTGTGCATTGCCTGCGAGGCCTGCCTGCCCTACTGCCCGATGGCAGCCATCAGCATGAAGGACGACGTGGCCGTCATCGACGAGGACGAGTGCGTGGACTGCTCCGTCTGCCTCAAGTCCGGATGTTGCCCCGTAGACGCCTTCGTCTTCGAGCCCGCCCCCTGGCCACGCTCCGTGCGCACCACCTTCTCCGACCCCAGAACCGAGCACAAGGAGACCAAAATCGCCGGGCGCGGTACGGAAGAGATGAAGACCAACGATGTCACCGACCGCTTCCAGCGCGGCTGGGTCGGCATGGGCTGCGAGTTCGGCCGACCGGGCATCGGTACCCGCTTCCGCGACGTGGACAAGGTGGCCCAGGTGCTGGCCAAGCACGGCGTGGAGTTCGAGGCCAAAAACCCGGTTACCTTCCTGATGCAAGACCCCAAGACCGGCAAGATACGGGAGGACGTGCTCAACGAGAAGGTGCTTTCCGGCATCATCGAATGCCTCTTCCCCATCGAAAAGTTCGAAGAAATCATGAACGCCCTGAAAGAAGTGGCCAAAGAGGTGGACACTGTCTTCAGCGTTGAGGTCATCAACCGTGCCGACCCCGATGGCTCCTACCCACTGCGCAAACTGCTGGACAAGATGGACATCCCCTACTACATCAACGGAAAACAGAACGTTGGCCTGGGTCGGCCAGTGGCTAATGTTTAATCAGGAGGATA
>DAOUMS010000005.1:0-1965 GCA_034409565.1 Dehalococcoidales bacterium | reverse complement strand
GCCAGAATTGTGGCCGAGGCCATGATAGGCGGTGGGTCAACTTACATCACTTCGTGGCGGATAAGCAACTGATGGTCGCAGTGACCATACAGGAGTAAATTGTGAAATTAGGTAAGAGAAGCTGGCTGGCGGTCGCTATCGGTTTCTTTCTGATTGCTTCTATTAGCCTGTGGATTTCTTATTCTCAACACGCTGGCGAACGAAAACAATTGAAAGAAGACCTGGGCTCGGTTCACTCCAGATTAAATTCAGTCCAATTTGAGCAGCTGGCGGACAGGCAGAGTGAACTCGAGCAGCAACTGGAGAAAACCATAGCGCAGTCTGAAGTTGCCCGGGAAACGCTCTCCCGGCCGATGAACAGCATTATCATCAGCGATATTTTGTTCAGCACCGCCGAGGCCAACAGCGTCAATATCACCGAGATAAGCTCCTTAGTCGCCAGCAGCGTGGCCCTGGAGGGCGTACCCTGCCTGGCACTGCCCCTCACCGCCAAAATCGAGGGAGAGGTGAACAACCTGGTGGCCTTTATCACCCAGCTGAATAATGACCTCGCCAGCGGTATAGTCAAATCAGTAAACCTGGATATATCCCAGGCTGAGGGCAACGGGAAATCAGCCGCCAGCATTCAGATGGTGATTTATAAGTACGAGGAAAGCTAAGCAATGGCACAGAAAGTGGTCACATTATACCTTGACGACGCCAGCGTCCGGCTAATGGTAACCAGCGGCAACCGGATAAACAAATGGGATTACGCCCCACTGGAGCCGGGCATGGTGAAAAACGCGATGGTACTGAAACCGGATGAGGTCGCCGCCAAAATCAGGCAGCTATTCAAAGTCGGGAAAATAAAATCAAAGAAGGTTATCCTCGGCGTCAGTGGCTCGAACTGCATTACCCGTCCCCTCAACCTGCCCAAGCTCCCTCAAGACATGCTGGAGGAGGCGGTAAGACGGGAGGCAAAGAGGGCGTTGCCGGTGCCTCCGGAGCAGCTGTACCTCCAGTGGCAGTCCATACCCACCCCGGAAAACGGAGTTCAGGTCTTCCTGGTGGCGATTCCCCGCACCAACGCCGATGCCCTGTTCAGTACGCTGCGGCTGGCCGGCCTCAAGTCAGACCTGATGGACCTGAAACCGATGCTTCTGGCCAGAATGGTAAAGGACACGATGGCCCTCATCGTGGACGTTCAGCCAATCGAATTTGACATTGTCGTCATGGCCGGCGGTATCCCCCAACCCATCCGCACCATGCGCTTCCCCAAGGAGGGACTATCCTGGCAGGAAAAGCTTTCCCTAATCAAGGACGAACTAAATAGAACTATTGAATTCTACAATAGCAATAATTCAGAAGCGCCACTGGCGCCAATTATACCGGTATACGTTTCCGGAGAACTGGCCAACGAAACCAAGCAATGCGAGGCCTTATCACAACGGTTAAACCGCCCTGTTCTGCCTCTGCCCGCACCTTTTGAAAGCCCTGACGGACTGGATCCGAACCGCTACATGGCCAATATGGGCCTGGTCCTCAAGAAAATAGCCCCGACCAACGGCTCCGGGCTTTTGGTGCACAGCCTGAATGTCATGCCAACCGTCTACCAGCCTGAGCCCATTTCTCTGACCAGAGTCCTGGCGCTGCCCAGCGCGGTCATTGCCATCAGCCTGCTCCTGTTCCTGGCACTGATGACACAGAACACCTCCGCTGATATCGCCGAAATGCAGAACCAACTGGATTCCGCTACGCGACTGCTCCAGCAGAAAATAAATCAACGTCAACAATCACTTGGCGCGATTCTTGAAATAGAGCAAAAGCTCAACGAGACGGAAACTTTGCACGGTAATATGGCCGCCGCGGTGTCCAACCTGGAAAAACAGAGCCTTGAAGTTAACGGCGATCTGGAAGTGACCGTCAACAGCCTGCCGGAAACGGTGCACCTGACCAATATCAACCACAGCAGCGATGCCCTGACCT
>DAOUMS010000004.1:0-43787 GCA_034409565.1 Dehalococcoidales bacterium | reverse complement strand
TCCCTGAGCCGTCTGACACTACGCGGTTTGTTTACTACCTTCAACCAGGCCAGTCAAATCTGTGTAGATGACCCTGAAATTTTTTACTCCGTAGACGGTCTCGATAAAACCATTCCTCCAGAAGAGGCAAAGAATATTGCTTACTTTGGACTTCTAATGGATGGCTTCCAGCAATTTTATGGTCAGATGTACCACGAAAATTTTAACAAAATGCTCAAGGAACTTAAAACGAAAACTACCTACCTGAATAACCTCATCTCAATTGAAGAAAATCAAAAACGATGGGAAAAAATAAAGCCATTATACTACGGCAGTTTTGATGAGCAATTTGTAAAAGCAATTGACGAGCTCATTCAACATACTAGAAGCAAGAAATAGCCACCAGCCAGCTATACTCTGTCAATAAAGCCCAGACCACCGTAAATCGCCTTGAAATCGAGGTTCGGCGACAGCACTTCGGCCAGCCGGTTCAGCTTTTTCTCCTGGTGAAATCTGGTCCGGGCCAGCAAGTCCTCGATATGCTTGATGACCGTGTCCGTGTCATTCCGGGTGGCAATTATGGGGATGCCTTTCTCAACTGCCTTGAAACGGACGTAGTCAAACGGTTCCCCATCACCGCTGATGACCAGACACCTCGTCGCTGTCTCCAGCGCCGCCATCTGCATGTCCGGTCGGTCGTTTCTGACCACCACCGCCTTGCCTGCTTTCCGGCCGAAATAGTCCAGGCCGGAATCAACGCACATTGCCCCGACCATGACATTTTCCACCAGCTCAATCGATTTTTCCCCGTTATTCAGCATCTCCCCGTTTATCTGCGCCGCCAACTCGCCCACCGTGAAGGCAAGCTGCGACCTTTCTTCAGGCAGGACGCCCAGGATGCGCATTTCCGGACTGGTGAACCGGGAAGTGAGCTCCTCGCAGGTGTGCTTCAGTTCCCGCTTCGGCACCCGGTTCAGGATGAAACCGAGCAGGTTCTCACCGAAGCCAAGATAGCTATCAGCATACTGCGGTGCCGGTTTTCCGCGGGCATAGCTTTCCACAACGATTACTCTGGCCTTCAAGGCCCGGGCAATCTCGTACGCTGTTTTACTGTTATCATCGTCCGGCGCTGACCCACAGTGCCCCTCAACAATGACCGAATCTTTGTTCTGGGAGACTTCGATGTAGGCCTCACGGGCCCTGTCCGCCAGGGCTTTGCCGCCATCGAGTGACGGACTTAATAAATTGACATCCTCGGTTAAGTCAAGTGCCTGCCTGGCAAACGCAGCATCACCGGCCGAGCCTGGCGATGTTTTCTCGCCGACCAGCGGCCTGAGAAAGCCGACTTTCTTGCCTTCGCGCAACAGCTGCCGGCCCAGGCCAATGGCAAGGGCTGTCTTGCCTGACGCCGCCTGCGGGGAAACTATGCATAGTGCTACCATATAAGAACCTCCAGCCGGCACATTTATCACTGGAACACGCCCTTTAATTATAATTCCTTATCCCTGTTTCGTAAAGAGAAGAGCCGCCACCAGGCGCTGAGCTTACGTTTTCAAGGTCTATATTTGGCTCTGGTTGAGTGATATAATTAAGTTAACTAAGAAGCGGGGGCGCAAGCCATGCCCGAGGCAATGCTCTACCAAAAGCTAGCCGACTCCAGAGTACGATGTAACATCTGCCAGTGGCGTTGCACCATAAATCCGGGCAAGACCGGCGTCTGCCGCATGTACCAGAACCGCGATGGTACTTTATACAACCTGAACTACGCCAGAGCGTCATCGGTGGCCGCCGACCCGATAGAAAAGAAGCCCCTTTTCCATTTTTACCCCGGCTCGCTCGCTTTCTCCATCGGGGGGTGGGGATGCAACTTTCACTGCCAACACTGCCAGAACTGGGAAATCTCCTGCCCGCGGGAAGACGAACCGTGGCGCCACTCCCACGATGTCCCTCCGCAAACGGCCATTGACCTCACCAAGCAGTACCACTGCCAAGGCATCGCCTGGACCTACAACGAGCCGACCGTCTGGTTTGAGTACACGCTTGACTCCGCCAGGCTGGCCAAGAAAAACGGCCTCTACACCGTTTACGTGACCAACGGCTACATCACCCCGGAAGCGCTGGACACCATTGGCCCTTATCTGGACGCCTGGCGTGTTGATATCAAAGGCTTTTCGGACGCTTTCTACCGTGACCTGGCTAGGATAAATCACTGGCGCGACATTCTTGAAGTGGCCAAGAGGGCCAAGGAAAAGTGGCAGATGCACGTTGAGGTGGTGACCAACATCATCCCGGCGATGAACGATGACGACCAGCAGCTAAAGGGCATCGCCCGCTGGATAAAGGATGAACTGGGGGAGCTGACCCCCTGGCACGTTACTCGCTTCTATCCCCACCACCACTTGATGCATTTGCCGGCCACGCCCATCACCACCATTGAACGCGCTTACAACATAGGCCACGAGGTGGGCCTCAGGTTCATCTACGCAGGCAACGTTCCCGGCCACCAGAGCGAAAACACGGTCTGCTACAACTGCGGCCAGCTTGTCGTGCGCCGCTTCGGTTACGAGGCTGAAATCGCAGGGCTGGACGGCTCCAGGTGCCGGTTTTGCGGTGCGGAACTTAACTTTAGAATGTAATTAAGGAGAACTAAAATGAGCAGGCAGCCAGTGGTCGCCGGACAGTTTTACCCCTCTTCCACTTCCCAGCTCAGAACGATGATTGAGAAGATGGTGGATGAGACGGCGGAGAAAGAGGACGTTATCGGCCTGGTCTCCCCACACGCCGGGTACGTTTATTCCGGCCCGGTGGCCGGGGCGGTCATCTCCAGAGTCAGGTTTAAAGACACCTTTATCATCCTCGGGCCGAACCACACCGGCAGAGGCAAGCCATTGAGCATCATGGCGCAGGGCAAATGGCAGACACCGCTTGGCGACGTGGAGATTGATTCGGAGCTGGCCCAGCACCTGCTGAGCATTACGCGCCACCTGCAGGAAGACGAGGCCGCCCATCAGTATGAACATTCCATAGAAGTGCAACTTCCCTTTTTACAGTATTTCAAACCAGACATAAAAATAGTGCCCGTAACCATGTCCTTTGCCAGCCTTGACGCCTACAGGGAAATCGGCCGGGAGATAGCCCACGCCATCACTGATACCAAGCGGGAAGCGGTCATCATGGCCAGCAGCGACATGACCCACTATGAGCCGCAGGATACTGCCGCCAGAAAGGACCGGCAGGCGATAGACGCCATCCTGCGCCTTGACGAGGACGAGCTGCTCCAGCAGGTTGAGAAGCACAATATCTCCATGTGCGGCGTTGCCCCCGTCGCCAGCCTTATCGCCGCGGCCAGAGAACTGGGTGCCACCGCCGCCGAGCTGGTAAAGTACCAGACCAGCGGTGACACCTCCGGCGATTATTCGGCGGTGGTCGGCTATGCGGGCATCATCATCAAAGCCGTTGCCATGCACCAGCTGGTGCAGCTGGCCAAGAACACCATTGAGACCTACGTGACCTCGGGCGAGGTCATTTCCCCGCCCGTAGAACTGACCCCGGAGATGAAACAGAAGGCGGGCGTCTTTGTATCGCTGCACAAGTTCGGCGAGCTTCGGGGCTGCATCGGCACCTTTGAGCCCACCCGGCCCAGCGTCGCCCAGGAAATCATCAGCAACGCCATCAGCTCCGCCACCCGCGACCCCCGTTTCCCGCCCGTCGCCCCCGAGGAACTGGAGGACCTTGAGTACAGCGTGGACGTGCTTACCACACCCAAACGGGTAAAAAACCAGAAAGAGCTTGACCCACGGAAGTACGGGGTCATCGTTGAGTGCGGGTTCCGCCGCGGCCTGCTGCTGCCCGACCTTGAGGGCGTGGACACGGTTGATGAGCAGATTGATATCTGCCGCATGAAGGCGGGCATCGACTCCAGCGAATCAATCCACCTGTATAAATTTGAGGTGCAGAGGTACAAATAGATACAGATATGTACAGAGATTGGCAGAAAAACAAACGCCAAATTAAGATGGCTATTACTCTGTTAAATAGATTTCATATCAACGCATTGAAAAAGGACTTAAAACAGAATGAGGTTTCATTAGATAATATTTATTCAAAATTAATGTTAATTCTGTGGGCTTCCCTAGCTGAAGTTGAATTGAATATCCTAATTACAGAGAATGAACATTTCACTAAGCGATTCCTGGATAGTGTAGACCTATCCAGAAAGACAGAAATTGAAAAATGGTTGTTAGTGATTAATTACTTCTTTAGGGATAAATACTTTAATAAACAGGACAGGGAACTAAATTCATTAAATCTTGGTGATACGAATTATCACCGTTATGAAACACTATGTGAAATCATCACTGAATATTTAAAACCTTTCATGGAATTGAGAAACAGAGTTGCCCATGGACAGTGGGCAGTTGCATTTAATTATGTGGGGCAAGGGAAGAATCAAGAACTAACTAAAAATATATGGATGCTTTCCAAGAAAGATATAATGCTATTAAAATCTTTTGTGACTAACCTACCTCCTTTGGTAAAGCTATTAATTAGCTCAAGGAGAACCTTTGAGAGAGACTATGATAAATACATGCATAGGATAATAAAAGCAAGAAATGACGCAGATTTAAAGTTTGAATGGATAAAGAACCAGCTATGAAGTATCTAGTATCTTTGATATAAGTAAAGGAGGTCTGAATATGGGCTATCTATCCCCCACGCTGGCGGTCAGAGACATGAAGCAGACAATCGCCTTCTATAAAGATGTCCTGGGCTTCAAGATGGGCATGATGTTCCCAGACGCAAATAATCCGGAATACGCTGACCTGTCCAAAGATGACATGGTGCTGATGGTCATCCCCGCCGCCAACTGCGGCATCGGTGCCGGGGAAAAGCTGGGGAGGGGTGTAAACCTCTATCTCCAGATTGACGGCGATATTGACGAGTACTACCGGGCGGTGAAGGGCAAAGGGGCAAAGATAATCTCTGACCTGAAAGACGAGCCTTTCGGCATACGCGACTTCACCGTTGAGGACATTAACGGCTACCAGCTTACCTTCAACCAGGTAGTCGGCAAAAAGTGCCTCAGCTGCGGCATGCCCATGAGCAAAGCGGAGGACTTCGGCGGCGGCAACCCGGCCAACGTCTACTGCGTGCACTGCGCCAACACTGACGGCAGCCTGAAAAAATACGAAGAGGTCTATGAAGGCATGATTGGCTTCATGATGAGCACGCAACACATGGACAAGGCGACCGCAGAGAAAGCCGCCAGAGAATACATGGCGACCATGCCAGCTTGGCAGGGAAAAGGTTAAATCCTAATCTCTAAATACTAAAATAGGGTCAGAGGCGCAGAAGAAATAAAACGGGGAGTTTTAGAGGGGATGAGGATGCTAAAAAACCTTGAGAAAGGTTGCGGTTTATGTTAACCTAAAGAAGGTGATATTATGAGCATGGACATGTTTGAGAAGCAGGCCGAGGAACTCCAGGCCAACGAAGCGCCGCTGGCCACCCGCATGCGACCCACCAGCCTCAACACCTTCGTCGGGCAGGAGCACATCATCGGCGCGGGCCGTGTGCTGAGAAAAGTCATTGAAAGCGGCAAGATACCGTCAATTATCCTCTGGGGCCCGCCGGGCAGCGGCAAGACAACGCTGGCCTATATCATCGCCAATATGACCGGCGCCAATTTCTCCCCCATCAGCGCCGTCAGCGCCAGCGTCAATGACCTGCGCCGCATCATCGAAGAGGCCAAGGGCCGCCGTCAGATGAATTTGCAGAAGACCATCCTCTTCATTGATGAAATCCACCGCTTCAATAAAACGCAGCAGGATGCCGTATTGCCCTATGTTGAAGACGGCACCATTACCCTTATCGGTGCCACCACGGAAAACCCCTCCTTCGAGGTCACCTCCCCCCTGCTTTCCAGGAGTCGCGTCATGCCCCTCAGACCCCTGACCGATGACCAGATACAGGTCATCCTCACCAGAGCCCTCAAGGACACCCTGCGCGGTCTGGGCCACTTCAATATTGAAATCGCGCCCGAGGCCTTCAGCCATCTTATCTCTCTATCCAACCATGATGCCCGTATTGCGCTCAACGCGCTGGAGATGGCAGCGCTGAGCACGCCTCCCGATGAAGAGGGGAAGCGCCACGTTACCCTGCCTATCATTGAGGACGCACTCCAGCACCGCGCACTGCCTTACGATAAAGACGGCGAACAGCACTATGACATAATCTCCGCGCTGCACAAGTCCATGCGCGGCTCGGACCCGGACGCCTCGCTGTACTGGCTGGCCCGGATGCTGGATGCCGGCGAAGACCCGCTCTACATTGCCCGCCGCCTAGTCCGTTTCGCCTCGGAAGATGTTGGCATGGCTGACCCCCAGGCCCTGGTAATCGCCATGGCAGCCCAGCAGGCGGTGCACTTCATCGGTATGCCCGAGGGCAACCTGGCACTGGCCGAGGCAGCCGTTTACCTGGCCACCGCCCCGAAGAGCAATTCACTTTATGAGGCCTACTCCCGCGCCCAGAAGGAAATCACCCAGGGCCCCAGCGAGTCGGTTCCCCTCCACCTGCGCAACCCGGTAACGCCGCTCATGAAGGAGATGGGATACGGCAAAGACTACAAGTATGCCCATAACTATCCCGACCATTTTGTGGAGCAACAGAACCTGCCGGACCGCCTTAAGGGTAAGAAATATTACACGCCGAGCACGCAGGGCTACGAAAAGCAGATTATATCCCGCCTGAAGTCCTGGTGGCAGGACAAGGCGCCACCAGAACCGGCTGAACCGGAATCGGAACCAGAGTCGGAATCGTCAGAAGAAGCCTGATTTTACTCCAGGTTTATCTCCCGGGGAGTTACCCGGCATTTCTCCGCAGTAATGATGGCCATAATGTCGGCCGCGGCGCGGTTAATCTCGCCCTGCTGGCTGTAGACCACGTAATCAAACATTGATATTTGCTTCATTTCTTCGGTGGCGGTCCGCATGCGCACGTTCAGGTCAAAAGATGATTCCGAATGCCGCCGTTTCAGTCTTTTCCCCAGTTCTTCCATTGATGGCGGCATGAGGAAGATGAATACCGCTTTGGGAACTATCTTTTTTATATTCGCCACGCCCTGGATGTCTACTTTAATAATCGTATCCTGACCGTTATTGAGCGCTTCCTGAACCGGCTGTTTGGGCACGCCGTACCAGTTACCATAGACATTGGCGTATTCCAGCAGCTCCCCCTGTTTTATCATATCCTGGAACTTTTTCGGGATGATGAAGTGGTAATCAATGTGATTGCGTTCTCCAGCGCGTCGTGAGCGCGTGGTTACCGTGGTGATGTATTCCAGGGGGTACCTGAACTCTTTCATCCGACTGAGCAGGGCGTCTTTGCCGACCCCTGAAGGTCCAGAGAGAACAATGAGCAGTGGTTTACCAGGTGAACTGGGTGGCAATCCTCGACTAGGACTCATCTTTTTCGTCGCTTTGCTCCAGTCTCATACCCGGGCTAGAACGACTTGTCTGGAGCCTGCCGGCGATTGTTTCCGGGGCGAGTGCCGCCAGAATAACGTGACCGCTATCAACAAAAATAACGACCTTGGTTCTTCGCCCATTGGTCATATCAATAAGCTGGCCACGGGCTTTTGCCTCCTGCACCGTCCGCTTGGTCGGTGCTGAATTCGGTGCTGCCATGGCAATTACCCGGTTCATCACCAGTATATTGCCAAATCCAATGTGCACTAACTCCATATCCACTGAGCGCCCCCTAAGTTAAAAATATTAATAAAGCCACGATTAAACTTGAATATTCACGTATCACTCTGCGGCAGCACCATAAATGACTGGCATTGAGGGTAAGTATCTCTCATAAGCTATCACTTGTCATCGGGCTTGTCAAGAGATTGTTAAGATTTTATTAGCCATATGCATTACAATTTACCAAAGTCCGTTCTGCCCATTACTTTGGTAGGGGGGTCAGTTTTTCCACGAGCACATGGCAATACCGGTGTGCTTTCGGATTGCATTTACTATTATCTTATGCTATTATTACTTCTGGTATTCAGCAATACCTGACCGTTTGCGTAAAAGCGAGCCTCCTGGTGGTTCGAGCGGGGTGGTACCACCCGTTCCCATCCCGAACACGGAAGTGAAACGCCCCAGCGCAGACGATACTGAGGGGGCAACCCCTTGTGGAAAATATGCCATTGCCAGGAGGCTTGTTGACCTTCATTCGTGGTTGCTTTACACTATAAACAAATGATGGTGGGCAGTATATCCAAGGAGAGAGATGTCCAGCAGATTTGAAAAGTTCTCTGAGCGGGCACGGCGGGTACTGACCATTGCCCAGGAAGAAGCCCGCCAGATGAACCACAGTTATATTGGCACGGAGCACATTCTTCTTGGCCTAGCACGAGAAGAGGAAGGCGTCGCCGCCAAAGTACTGACCAACCTTGGTGTCAGCCTCAACAAGATAAGATCGGCGGTGGAATTTATCAGCAGCCGGGGCGAAAGACCAAGCACCAGCGAGACCGGTCTCACTCCCCGCGCCAAGCGTGTCATTGAGCTGGCCATTGATGAAGCGCGGCAGCTCGGCCATAACTACATCGGTACGGAACACCTCCTTCTGGGATTACTGCGTGAGGCCGAGGGAGTTGCCGCCGGTGTGCTGGACAGTCTCGGGGTTACACTGGAGCGGACCCGTTCCGAAACGGCGCAGGTTCTCAGCCAGGGAGTGCCCCGTTCCAGAGTCGGCCGCTCGACCAGTCGCACCCCGGCCCTGGACCAGCTCGGCGTTGACCTGACCGCAGCCGCCCGGGCGGGCAAGCTCGACCCGGTAATCGGACGGGTAAAGGAAATCGAGCGTGTCATCCAGATTCTCAGTCGCCGCACCAAGAACAATCCGGCGCTTATCGGTGAGCCGGGCGTAGGCAAGACCGCCATTGTGGAAGGCCTGGCACACCGCATCGTTGCCGGTGATGTCCCCGAAACGCTGGAGGACCGGCGGCTGGTGGCCCTCGATATGGGGTCGCTCGTGGCCGGGACAAAGTACCGCGGTGAGTTCGAGGAGAGAGTCAAGAAGGTTATCGAGGAAATAAGGACCGCCGGCAACTGTGTGCTTTTTATCGACGAATTCCACACCATGGTGGGCGCTGGTGCCGCCGAGGGGGCGGTTGATGCCGCCAATATCCTCAAACCCTCGCTCTCGCGCGGGGAACTGCAGTGCATTGGCGCCACCACTCTGGATGATTACCGTAAATACGTGGAGCGCGATGCCGCCCTGGAACGCCGATTTCAGCCGGTGCTGGTGGAAGAGCCCACCGTCGAAGATACGCTGGATATTCTGCGCGGCATTAAAGAGCGTTATGAAGAGCACCATCACTTAACCATAGGTGATGAGGCATTAAATTCTGCGGCCACTCTCGCCGCCAGATACATACCAGACCGCTTCCTGCCCGATAAGGCCATTGACCTGGTTGATGAAGCTTCATCGCGGGTAAGGATAAAATACCACACCATGCCCATCTCACTGCGCGAGGCCAAACAGCTGGTTGAGATAAAGCGCAAAGATAAGGACAGCGCACTGGCCGCCCAGGAGTATGACCGCGCCGCCGAACTCAGGGAGCAGGAGTTGCAACTTGAGGAGAAAATCCGCAAGCTTGATGAGGAGTGGCAGGCAGAAAAAGGGGAAGACAAACCGGTGGTCACCGCAGAAAACATCGCTGAAGTGGTGAGCATGTGGACGGGCATACCCGTGGTGCAATTGGCGGGTGATGAAACCAGCCGTCTGTTAAACATGGAAGAAGTGATACACCACCGCATCATCGGTCAGGACGAAGCGATTAATACCATCTCAAAAGCCATCAGACGTGCCCGGGCCGGACTGAAAGACCCGAGACGTCCGATTGGGAATTTCATCTTTCTCGGCCCGACTGGCGTGGGCAAAACGGAGCTGGTCCGGGCGCTGGCCGAATTCATGTTCGGCGGCGAGGACACCCTTATTCGCCTGGATATGTCCGAGTTCATGGAGAAGTTTGCCGTCTCCCGACTGGTCGGTGCTCCTCCTGGCTACGTTGGCTATGAAGAGGGCGGGCAGCTGACCGAGGCCGTCAGGCGCAAGTCATACTGCTGCATCCTCCTTGATGAGATTGAAAAGGCGCATCCAGATGTATTCAATCTGCTGCTCCAGATTTTTGATGACGGCCACCTGACCGACGCCAAGGGCCGCCGGGTTGATTTCCGCAACAGCATCATTGTCATGACCAGCAACGTTGGCGCCGAAATGATCCGGAAGGGCACGGTGCTCGGCTTCGCCTCAAGGTCGAACGAGGCCAAGACACGCGAGCAGTCCTATGAAAAAATGAAGGAAAACCTGCTCAATGAGCTGAAGAAGACTTTCCGCCCCGAGTTTCTCAACCGGGTTGACGGCGTCGTGGTCTTCCACTCCCTGAGCAAGGAGCAGATACGTCAGATTGTCGACCTGATGCTGGCCTCGGTAACCCAGCAACTTAAAGAGAAAGGCATCACGCTGGAGGTAACTGACACGGCCAAGGACTTCCTCGGCGAAAAAGGCTATGACGAGGTCTATGGTGCCCGGCCGCTGCGGCGGGTAATTCAGGACATGGTGGAGGATAAATTGTCGGAAGACCTTCTCCGGGGTAATTTCCAGTCAGGCGATACCGTGGTCGTTGACCTGGAGGGAGACCAGATTGTGGTCCATCCCACCACCGCAGTAGGTGCCCTAATGGGTGAGGAAGATTGATTTAGGATAATGATACACATGATTTCGAACCAGGGCGGCAGGTACAAGATTAGGTAACCAGCCGCCTTTTTCAGTTCGTCAATTTAAAGAAAGGAACTCAATATGGCACAGGAAAACATACAGGTTCCCATCACGGGGAAGATAATCAGTGTAAACGTTAAAGCGGGGGATACCGTGGCTGAGGGTGATATCATCTGCGTACTGGAGTCAATGAAGATGGAAAACCCGATTCTGGCTCCGGTGGGTGGTACCGTGGCCAAGGTGGCGGTGGCAGGTGACCAGACGGTGAAGCCCGGCGATACCATCGCCGTTATTGAGTACGAGTAGAGTTACATGGTTCTGAATTCATTGCTCTTTGCCTTCATTGCCTATGGCATTATGATGGTCATTGCGCTCTGCGTGGCCGCCATCATCAAGGGCATTGCGCTCGTTGTTCAGAGAGGAGGGAACAAGACCGCCGCCGGTACTGGAAAAGAGAAGGCTAACGGCGGTTAACACTGATGCTGATTCTGCAGTTTTTCCAGGGCATTTACACCTTCTTCCTGAATGAACCGGCGATTGCTGGCGGCAGAGTGCTTCTTATCGCTCTCGGCTTTCTTTTCGTCTACCTTTCCTACAAGAAGATTCTGGAACCCCTGATTATGCTGCCCATGGGCATTGGCATGCTGGCGGTGAACGGCGGCCTGATGGTGTTCGAGGCCGGACAGATGGGCAACCTCTTCATCAACCCACTGGCCGGCAACGTGGAAGAACTCATGTATTTCCTGCAGATTGATTTTCTGCAGCCGGTTTACACCTTCACCTTCAGCAATGGTCTTATTGCCTGCCTTGTTTTTATGGGTATCGGGGCTATTACCGATATTGACATACTGCTGGCCAAGCCGTATATGAGCCTCTTTCTGGCTGTCTGCGCTGAACTGGGCACCATACTGACCCTGCCCATTGCCATGGCCATGGGCCTGCTGCCCAACGAGGCGGCGGCCATCGCCCTAGTGGGTGGCGCCGATGGCCCGATGGTTCTCTACGGCTCTATCATGATGGCCAGGGACCTGTTCGTTCCCATCACGGTTGTAGCCTATGTTTATCTCGGCGTCTGCTATGCCGGCTACCCCTTCCTGGTGCGTATCATCCCGAAACGCCTGAGAATGGTGGAGATGGACTGGCAGACCATACCCCGGGTATCGCCGGGAGCGAAGTTCGCCTTCGCCGTAATCACCTGCGCCTTCCTGTGCACCCTCTTTCCGGTGGCCGCCCCGCTCTTCGCTTCTTTCTTCGTCGGCCTGGCCATCAAGGAGGCCGGCGTCCTGCGGTTCATTGAGTTTCTTTCCGGCCCGCTGCTGTATGGTGCCACCTTTTTCCTCGGCTTCACCCTGGGCGCTCTCCTCGGCGTGGATATTATCCTAGACCCCAAGGTGCTCATTCTGCTCGTCCTGGGCGTCATCGCGCTCACGGTTTCCGGGCTGGGCGGCATCGCCGGAGGCCTTATCTACAGCAAGATAACCAAAGAGCCGTTCAATCCGCTGGTCGGTATCGCCGCCGTTTCCTGTGTACCAACCACGGCCAAGGTGGCTCAGAAGTGCGCCGCCTCGGTCAATAAAAAGGCCATGATTCTGCCGTTTGCCATGGGACCGTGCGTGGCCGGCGTTATTACCACCGCCATTCTCACCGGTGTTTACATCACCGGCTTCGTTGGGGAAACGCCCATTTTCTACAGCATCTTTGGCTCCTAGTCAGCCTCTCACCCCTTGCTTAATTGTCCAAAATCAAGTAAATTCATTCTGTGAGCAAGTCAGACAGGCGCACTGTTTTTGTCTGCCAGCAGTGCGGCCGAGAAAGCCTGAAGTGGCTGGGGCGCTGCCCTGATTGCCAGGCATGGAACAGTTTCGTTGAGGTGACCGCCGCCGTCACCTCAGGTGCGTCACGTCCTGCCTCACCAACAAGCCCTCCGCAGCTGCTGTCCCAGGTCGCTGTTGAGTCGGCCCATCGTATCCCCCTGCCCATCTCGGAGTTCAGCCGGGTGCTCGGCGGCGGGCTGGTGCCCGGCTCGCTGGTACTCATCAGCGGCGACCCCGGCATCGGCAAATCTACGCTCCTTTTGCAGGCATCGGCGGCCATGGCCGGGGACAGGGGAACCGTGGTCTATGTCTCCGGCGAGGAGACGCAGCACCAGATAAAGCTGAGAGCGGAGAGGCTGGGCATCACGGGAGACGGGCTTTTCCTCCTGGCCGAGACCGACCTCGGGATAATCATTGACCAGCTTGACCAGCTCTCACCGGGGCTGGTGGTCATCGATTCCATACAGACCGTCTACCTGCCGGAAATGGCAACCACCCCGGGCAGCGTGGCCCAGGTCCGGGAGTGCACCCTGCGTCTCATGCACTGGGCCAAGCTCAACTCAGTGCCGGTATTCATTGCCGGGCATGTCACCAAAGACGGCACCATCGCCGGGCCGCGCATTCTGGAGCATATCGTGGACGTGGTGCTCTACTTTGAAGGCGACCCTTTCAGCGCTTACCGCCTGCTGCGCGGGGTAAAAAACCGTTTTGGCTCCACCAATGAGGTCGGCGTCTTTGAAATGAAAGAGCAGGGACTGGTTGAGGTGGAAAATCCCTCCAAAGCCTTTATCTCTCAGCGCCCCGCCGAAGCCATCGGCTCGGTCGTCGTCTCCACCCTCGAGGGCAGCCGGCCGCTGCTGGTGGAGATTCAGGCGCTGACCACCTATACCAGCTTTGGCTATCCCCGCCGCACCGCCAACGGCGTTGATTTCAATCGTTTGCTGCTGGTTACGGCGGTGCTGACCCAGCGCCTTGGCCTGCGCCTGGGCAACCAGGACATCATGGTGAACGTGACCGGCGGCCTTAAAATCAATGAGCCGGCGGCCGACCTGGGCATTGCTCTGGCCATTGCCTCCAGCTTCCGCGATAGCATTGTCGACTCCGGTATGGTGGCCATTGGTGAGGTCGGTCTGAGCGGGGAACTGCGTTCTGCCTCCCAGCTTGAGCGCCGCGTCGCCGAGGCCGCCAGACTGGGCTTTCCGCGCTGCCTGGTGCCGAAAGTCGGCTCAGCTATCAGCCCCCCGCCGAAAGGCATTGAGCTTATTCCGGTCAGCACGGTACGGGAAGCGATAAGCCTGGGGCTGGTGAAAGCAAAGAAGAAATAAGCTCTGCATGGTTTTCTATAGATATATCAGTTGAAAAGCCCTGTTTTCGATTTGGTGCGCTCTGAGGGGTAGTGCCACGGCAGGTCTGGCGTTCAAAGACGCCTGCTTGCTAATTCCAAAATATATTTCCACCATTGCTCATTTGCGCAATTGCGCAATCACTCTTGCCTGCAGTTCTTCGTCAGTCCGGACGCCGCGGACGTCCAGCCGGCTCTGGCGGAAAGCCCGCACCATGGCCTCAATCAACCTAGTCTTGCTTATTTTCTTGCCGCCGCTGAACTTGGCGGTTGAGGACAGGTTTTCCAGATAGCTGTCCTCCTCCCGGTGGAGAAATACGGATAACTTGAGCATGGTGGTGCTGGCCGGCGCCACGGGCGGCTGCGACCTTGGCCGCGCAGCGGGTTGCCGTCTTTTCGGTGCCACTGTCTTGCTATTTCCACCGGTAAGGCGGTCGAGGGCGTTTCCGTAGGCAAGCTCTTCGGTTATACTAGCCCGTTTCATTTCTTATCACCTCTTCTGTCAGTAAACGATAAGCACTGGCCCCCTCAGATTTTGGCGCGTAGGTCAGTATTGATTTTCCCGCCGCCGGCGCTTCCTTAAAGCGGACACTGGTCGGGACCATGGCCTTGAAGATTCTTATCCGGTCGCCAAACGCCCGGCGGGTAACCTCGATTACCTCTCGGCTGTGCAGGGTGCGGGAACTGGTCATGGTAAACAGTATGCCGGCTATGTCCAGCGACGGGTTCAGTTTTTCCTTGACCCGGATAATCGTCGTTAGCAGGCGTACCAGCCCCTTCATGGCCAGGAAGTCGGCCTGCAGCGGTATGATGACCTCGTCGGCGGCGGTCAGGGCGTTGATGGTCAGCAGGCCCAGGCTGGGCAGGCAATCGACCAGGATGAAGTCGTATGACTGACGTACCGGCCGGAGCATCCCCTTTAATAAGGACTCACGGTTATCGGCATTCACCAGGTCAAGCTGCGCCTGCGCCAGCTCGATATTGGAGGGGACAAGGTCTATATTGGGGTCGCCGGTCGGGGAGACCACATCTTTAATTGACAGGCCCTTTTTACCACCGATGACGGCGGCCACAACATTATAGCCGGTACGCTTTACGTCATCCGGATTGAGTCCCAGGCTGATGGTCAGACATGCCTGCGGGTCCCAGTCAACGAGCAGTACGCGCTTGCCGTGTCCGCTCAGGCCTTCCGCGAGCGCGGCCACCGTGGTCGTCTTGCCCACGCCGCCTTTCTGGTTGGCAATACAGATAACCGGCATAGTCTATATTACTATAACGCAATTGCGCAATTGCGTCAATACTCTTTTACGTAATTGAGGAAAAACGCAGTTACGCATTTACGTAAAAAAACAAACAAAAGGCCGGCAAGCGCTCTTGGGAACGCCCACCGCCTGAAGATGCCCCCACCGGGGGCCTGAACCGAGCCGCTAAAACTTAGCGGGGGTTGGGGATGACTCAGACAAAGCGGAGCGGCTCATCGCCAGTGCTCACAAGGCAGTGGTGCTCGTTGGGAGGGATAAAGACCACGCTGTCCTTGGCTATCTCCTTATCCCCCTTCTCCCCCTTGACGATGCCACGGCCGGATAGAATAAATACCTCGTGCTCCCAGTCGTGCGCGTGAGACGGCGTGCTGCTCCCCGGCTTGACCTCGATGATACGCATGGCGAAATTGGGCGCACCATCCCTGGCCGTGATAACCTCGCGCATTACCGCGCCGCCGTGTCCCTCTGTGGTCGGTGTTTCCTCAAGCTTGCTGACTTTCACCGCTGACCTCCTTGCCGGTATCTCTATGATAACGGGCGGTTGCCCTTGTCTTTATACCACCCCGCTCCCGGTATTCCGCCTCCACCACCATGGAGACGGGTTTTAAAAGCGGTACCAGGTCCTGCAGCACACGGTTTATAGCGTGTTCCTGCAGTATGCCCACGTTGCGATATGAGGTAAGATAGTATTTCAATGATTTCAGCTCCACGAGCCGGCTGTCCGGCACATACCTGATTACCAGACGGGCAAAGTCCGGCAGCCCGGTCCAGGGACAGACAAAGGTGAACTCATCGGTCTCGTAAACGATTTCCGTGGCCGACTCCGGGTACTGGAAAGGCATTGCCTCCAGCACCGCCACGTCAATGGCTTCCTCACCCTCTATGTCATACCTTCTGGTGGCGTACTTATCAAGTGCCATTTCTATGCTCCGATAAGGACATTTTAGCATTATTCAAAATCAAGCGACAATATGCTAAACTCAAATTAACTATTATGTCAGGGAAAAAGGAGAGGGTCGGCGCCGTTATCGTGGCCGCCGGGAAAAGCGAGAGAATGGGCGATGTAGACAAGATGTTTGCCTCGCTCGGCGGGCAGCCGCTATTGCTCCGCACCACCCGCCCCTTTCAGCAGAGCGCTAAAATTGACCAGATTGTGGTGGTGGTGAGCGGGGAGAGGGAGATGCAGTGCCGGCATCTGGTCAGCGGCCCGGAGTGGTCCAAGGTCAGCGATGTCTGCCTGGGGGGCAAGCGACGTCAGGACTCGGTGGCCGAGGGACTGCAACGCCTTGTTGGCTGTGACTGGACGGTCATCCACGACGGGGCACGCCCGCTGGTGACGGTGGAACTTATCAAACGTGGGTTGGAAGCAGCCAGGGAGACCGGGGCCGCCATAGCCGCCGTGCCGGTAACGGACACGATTAAGGTCGCAGATGAAGACGGAGCCGTGCGCGAGACGCCACCACGTCAAAATCTATGGGTCGTACAGACCCCGCAAGTATTCGCCATCAATATAATCCGCGAGGCCTATCAAAAAGCAGATGAAGACGTTACCGATAGCTCGTCGCTGGTGGAGCGGCTGGGATATAAGGTGAAGCTCTATATGGGCGCCCATGACAATATCAAGGTAACCACGCCCGCTGACCTGGCGCTGGCAGAAATACTCTGGCAAAAATATGAAAAATAACCTGCGAGCTGGCATTGGCTATGACGTGCACGCGCTTGTTTCCGGGCGCCAGCTGGTGCTCGGTGGTGTTGAGGTGCCTTTCGAACGGGGACTCAGCGGCTGGAGCGATGCCGATGTCCTGACGCACGCCATCATGGACGCGATGCTCGGGGCGGCGGCGCTGGGGGATATTGGCCGTCACTTTCCGCCCGGCGACCCCCAATACAAAGATGTCTCCAGCCTGAGGCTGCTGTCTAAAGTAAAGGATTTACTCACGGCAAATGGCTGGCAGGTGAACAACGTTGATGCCACTATCATTGCCGAGAAACCAAAACTCAGCGAGCACATCGACCAGATGCGGGAAAAGCTGTGCCGGACGCTCGATATTGAGATGACACAGGTCAGCATCAAAGCTTCGACTTCGGACGGGCTGGGCTTCACGGGGCGGGGGGAGGGCATAGCGGCGCTGGCAGTAGCAGTGATTAAGGAGAAGGAATGAAGGTTTTCAATACACTGTCCGGTAAGAAAGAGGAGTTCAAGCCGCAGGGTGACGAGGTCAAGATGTACGTCTGCGGCGTTACTCCCTACGCTGACGCCCACCTGGGGCACGCCATGAGCTATATAATTTTCGACGTTATCCGGCGCTACCTGAAATATCGGGGCTACCGGGTGAAGTACGTGCAGAACGTGACTGACATCGACGATAAGATTATCGACCGGGCGAACAAGCTCGGCATTCCGCAAAGGGAGCTGGCCGAGAAATTCACGCAGAGCTACCTCGAGGATATGAAGGCGCTCAACATAGATGAACCGGATGTCACTCCCTACGCCACCGATGAGATACCGAAAATCATTGAAATCGTGCAGGGACTGATTGACAGGGGATACGGGTACGAAGCACAGGGCAGCGTCTATTTCCGGGTGAGCAAGGTCCCTGATTACGGGAAACTGTCCCACCGCAGTCTTGAGTCCATGATGTCGGCGGAAGGAGCCTTGGGCAGCGAGGAGAAAGAAAGCCCCATGGACTTTGTCCTCTGGAAAGCCTCCAAGCCCGGCGAGCCAGCCTGGGACAGCCCGTGGGGCAAGGGGCGGCCGGGGTGGCATATCGAGTGCAGCGCCATGTCTTTAAAATACCTGGGGAATACCCTGGACATCCACGGCGGAGGGCAGGACCTTATTTTCCCCCACCACGAAAACGAAATCGCCCAGTCGGAGAGCTTCACCGGCGTCAAGCCCTTCGTCAGGCACTGGCTGCACAACGGCATGGTGCAGCTGGGCGAGGAAAAGATGAGCAAGTCGCTGGGCAACTTAATCACCATCAAGCAGGCGCTGGAAAAGTACAGTCCCGATGCCATCCGCGTCTTCGTGCTCATGTCGCACTACAGGAGTCCTCTCACGTACTCTGAAGATGCGATAGAGGCAGTGGCTGCAGTAGGACTTAAGCGGTTGCTACAGGCTAAATGGAAGGACGAAGAGCCTTATGCTGAGATGAATCGCTCTATGCTAGAAGCGCAAGGAGTTAAAACGGATAATATAGAGCCTGCTGATAAATACTATAAACGATTTACTTCGGCTATGGATGACGATTTCAATACGCCTCAAGCATTGGCTACCGTATTCGATCTAGCCAGTGAGATTAATCGTGCGGTAAATCTTGGAAATGGGGATAAAATTATTGAGCACCGAACAGTTTTCAATAGACTGACGGAAGTGCTTGGTCTGAGCTTGCCAAAAGAAAGTTGGGAGGGGGTTGAACCGAGTGAACCTCTAGATGCCAAACCTTTTATAAAACTGCAGGAAACAACGATAGCCAAAATCCGCAAGGCAAAACTTGATAAAGTCATTGAACGAGTAGAAAAGATGATAAACGAACAAGGCTTAGAACCTGAAGATGTCGCATCTTACATCAATTTACTTCGCGGTGTTCGTGATGCCCTACGCAAAGACAGACATTTCAAGCTTGCTGATGAAATACGTGATAAGCTGGATTCATTGGGCATATCTCTTGAAGATACTCCTCAGGGCACAGTGTGGCGGCGGAAACGGTAACCGGCAGCCTTATTACTGAAATGGGAAAGATAAGTAAACACGGCTTTTTCGACTGGATTGCCTACATCTTGATGGTCCTCTGCTTTCCGCTTAACCCGCTTGTTCTGCTAAATGTTATAGAACCCAATCCAGGCCTCATTAAACCACTGTTCTACCTCGGGTGGGTAATCTGGGCGCTGGGCATGGTGCTGGTGCTGGCGCCAATAATCATTTTCCCGCGCCGTGGCGGCGTTGCCAGAGGAAAAGCATTTGTCCATACCACCCGCCTGGTTGATACCGGCATTTACGCCGTGGTCAGGCACCCCCAATACCTCGGCGGCATTTTCGCGATATTTCTGGCCACCCCTCTCCTGTACCAGCACTGGTTGTTTGTGTTTCTCGGCATTCCGGGAATAATCCTGGTCTATCTGGGTGCCAGACAGGAGGACAGGCGTCTCGTGGCAAAGTTCGGGGATGATTATAAAGACTATATGCAGAAGGTGCCGGGGATGGATATCCTGGGCGGGGTCATACGACTGGCGCGCCGCAGTTCGGCAAAATAAAAAAATCACACTTATCTGGAGGTAAATTATGTGGCAGAATATAGCCCTTGTTCTCATGGCGCTGGGAATGCTGGCCCTGATTGGCTGGGCCGCCGGTGCCTTTTTCGCCAACAGCGAGATTCCGCTCGTTGTCAGGATAGCCGTCGGGGCGATTGGCGGCGGCATACTGATTTTGCTTGGCATAGCGATTAAGGACCGAATCAAAAAAGCGAAAACCGAGGATTTTAAGGAGGTTGAGCGATGATAATCACCACCTCAGCAGAAATTGAAGGCAAAAAGATAACCAAGACCATCGGCCTAGTTAAAGGCAGTACCATCCGGGCGCGGCACCTGGGCAGAGATATTATGGCCTCTTTACGCGGCCTGGCCGGCGGCGAGATAACCGAATACACCAAGATGATGGCCGAGGCCAGAGAGGAAGCTATCAAAAGGCTGGTTGAGGACGCCGAGAAGCAGGGTGCCAACGCCATCGTGAGCATGAGGTTCACCACCTCCATGGTGATGCAGAACGCCGCCGAGATTCTGGCCTACGGCACCGGCGTGGTCGTGCAGTAGGCATCTCACAACGCACTATTTTTTTTCATCTGGAGTGAGTCTGAATGCTGTCGAACGTGGTCGGCTGGGTTACCAGGCGCGAGGGACGCAAGTTCCTGAAGCTACGCCAAGATATTGATGACTCGGTATTCGTGGGCGCAAAAGAAATCGGGGAAATATCGCTCTACATTCATATCCCGTTCTGCCGCACCCTGTGCCCGTTCTGCTGCTTCAACCGCTACCTGTTCCAGAAAGACAAAGCGCGACAGTATTTCCGGCACCTGAAACGGGAACTCGACCTCTATATTCAGAAGGGCTTCACCTTCTCCGATTTTTACTTCGGCGGCGGCACGCCGACCATCCTCATGGACGAACTTGCCGATTTTATTGACTACCTCAAAGCCAGTTGCAACGTCAAACGCATTTCCCTGGAGACCACCCCCCGTGAAGTGAACCAGAAAAACATTGGCCGGCTTAAAGCCGCCGGCATCAACCGCCTTTCCATCGGGGTGCAGAGCTTTGACGACGGCATCGTCAAGGCGATGGGCCGGCCTTTCGGCCCGGGCGAAGAGATGAAAAAGAGGCTGTTGCTGGCACAGGGGGAGTTCGATACCGTGAACGTCGACTTCGTTTTCAACTTCCCGGGCCAGACGATTGACCAGTTCAAAGCAGATGTGCAGGCGTTTAAAGATTTAAACATTGACCAGGCTACCTTTTACCCGCTGATGGCTTCCCCGCACAAGAAAAACGCCCTGGAGCGGCGCTTCAACCGCGTTGACACCACTGAGGAAAAGCGCTTTTACGATGTCATCCTGAATGAACTTTACGCCGATGGTTACCAGGCCTCCACTGTCTGGTGCTTCTCCAGAGGGGAGAGGATGATTGACGAGTACATCATCGATTTTGACGACTATATTGGTATCGGTGCCGGTTCGGTAAGCATCGTGGGGGGTAGTTTTTACGCGAACACGTTCTCGCTGGACCGGTACGGCGAGTTTTTGAACCGGGATACGCTGCCCATCGTTGGCTGGCGCAAACTCACCGAAAAAGAAAACCAGAGATACTATCTGCTGACCAAACTATTCGGCCTGGAGCTTGAAGCCGGGAAGTTCAGGCAGAGGTTTGGCACCGACATGGAAAGCAAGCTGGGCGCGGAACTTCTTTTGCTAAAGCTCGCTGGCCTAGTGGAGGGCAAAGATAAAATCCAAGTCACCCGAAAGGGCATGTACCCGGTGAGCGTCATGATGCGGGAGTTTTTCACCTCCCTCAACAACCTGAGAGAGCTTTACATAGAAGAACAGATCTGACCGCTTATTTGACGGCAACATGGATGCCGGCAGCGCCAAATAATAGCGGCCGGTATTCGACCTCACGGAAACCCGCCGCCAGCAGCATTTTTTTCACTTCACCTGATGTGTAAAAGTCGACCGCCGACTCCACCAGATAGTTATACGCTCCCCTGTTCCCGGAGAGCCAGAACCCCACGGGATAAACAAACCAGCGCAGATACCAGTGGAACAGGCGGCGAATAAGCCTTGAGTTGGGCTGGCTGGTCTCCACAATCACGAACCTACCTCCAGTGCTTAGGACACGACTTACTTCAGTTAAATGCTTCCCGGCCAGGGGGGTTTTATAGGTCAGGTTGCGGAAGGCAAAGGAGATGCCAGCGCCGTCGAAGTAGTCGTCGGGGAAAGGGAGAGAAACGGCATCACCCTGGATAAAGGAAACACGCTGGCAATTACCCGATGACGCCGCCTTTTGCCGAGCTATTTCCAGCATGGGTGGGCTGTAGTCAAGTCCCACCACGCTAACCCCGCTTCCTCCAAGCCGACACACGGCTATGGCCAGGTCGCCGGTCCCGCAACAGAGGTCGAGGACTTTCTTTGGCCTGTTCTTCAGGCATTCCTCTGCCGCTATCTTCCGCCACCGCCGGTCAAGGCCCCAGGTTATGACCGAATTAATAAGGTCGTAACGGGACGGCACCTCGGTGAACATGCGCTGCAAAGGCCGACTCATGACGTTCCCCTTTAAAAAATCCCGGCCAGTATATAGCCAATGCCGAGGAGGAGCTGAGTAAGCAAGACCACCAGCACGTTGCTGCCCATCGCGGGAATGAGCTGCGCCATGTCCTGATGCTTTCTTGAACCCTTTATCGCCTTCAGGGCAAAGGGCAGCGTCAGCAGTGCGATAAGGCAAAAAGCCGGCATCACCCCGGCGATGGCCCAGCCGATTACCCACAGATAGACGGTCATGGTCAGCGCTGAGTAAATAAGACTGGCCCGTGCCCCGCCCATGACGATGGGCAAAGTCCTTCTCCCACCCCCCATATCTGCTTTGGTATCGGGGAACTCATTGAGCAGGAGGAGGTTATGTACCAGAATGCCGGAGGGCACGGCGGCAATCACCGCGTGCCAGGTGTATTGCGCCGTTTGCACGAAGTACAGCCCCAGAACCGGCAGCCAGCCGAGACCCAGGCCGGCCGCCCATTCCGGCCAGGGCATTTTGAGTATCACCGGCGTGTAAAAAAGAATGCATACTGCGGCGAACAGTAGCAGCGGCAGAAGCAGCCAGCCCTTCGTCAGAATGAAGAACACCCCGATGACCACCGCCAGCAGAAAAGAAGACATGCCGAGCCAGAAGACCTGCCCCGGCGTGAGCAGGGCGGTGGGGAGAATGCCGCTGCCGCCGCTGAAGGGGGTCCGCCTTGTGGCCAGGTCCACTCCGCTCCGGTAATCGAAATAGTCATTCAGGGTGTTGACACTGATATGAGTGAGCAGCAGTCCGAAGCCAGCCAGCAGTGCGTAACCGAGATGGAAATAGCCCTCATACCAGGCTATACTGGTGCCCAGAAACGCCAGCACCACCGATAGCGTCAGAAACTGCGGCCTCGTTTCCAGAAACCATAGTTTCAGTTTCACCGCTACTTCACCATGGATGATAAAAAGCTCGGAAGGCCAACTTTATGGAACAAAGAAGGCACTGTCAACGACAATGCCCCCATATATTACCAGACAATCGGTAATGACAGGTAGTGGCAACCGCGTTTTCTTTAATTAAGCTAAATAACTGCCTGGTTTCCACATGTATACCCAGGACAGTTCCAGAGATCGTATTGAGGCAAAGACAAGGTTAGGACTTGCCGATGCGGAACACCTTGGTACCGCAGTTAGGGCACTCACCTTGAACGGCCGGGCGTTTGTTCTTGAGGGTCGTTTGCTTCGGATTCTTGATCTCTACTTTTTTTCGACATTTCATGCAATAAGCCTGGGGCATTGGTTGGACCTCCTATATTGGACTCTGTGAAGCAGAGTAGCAAACCTGCCAAGATTTGTCAATAGCTTCTGGCCTCAAAATCGGCCAATTTTACCTTTTCCCCAGCCTAATCTTTACCTCACCACCCACCACTGCGCCCAGAAAATCAAGGGCACTGCCTCCCTTCAGGGCAATTTCAAGATAGCCGCTGCTGCCGATGAGCGCCAGCAGCCCTTCACTTTCTTCATAAGTACGGCTCAGTCCCAATATGGAGCGATTACTCACCTCAACGGTAAACGGTTTTTCCGGCAGGTTCTCACGCTTGACATTGGTAATCAGGTTACCAAAATGGTCGATATGTACTATCCGCCCCACCAGAGTGTCCGCCGATTCCTGATAAGGACGATGCTCCGGCAGTACCTTAACCGAACTTATAACCTCGCCGAATTCTTCCGGTGAAGTGCCCAGTGAAAGCCGGGCGGCAACCGGAGCAAAGATATCGCGACCGTGGAACGTGGGGCTCAACGGAGAGCGCCAGAACGCGGCATTGGAAATTGATACTGCTTTCAGTTCAGAGGGGAGCGTGACCTGGCCTTGAGCAGGACGCAACCTCTTTTTCAAAAACGGCGCTACTACGTGGCCAAGCACCCCATTATCGGGGGCAACGAAGTCGAATTGAGGCGTGCGCAGCACAATTGCCTTGCGCTCTGTCCCCACGCCGGGGTCAACCACAACCACGTGAATGGTGCGCCTGGGGAAGAACTGGTAGGCCGTGCTCAAGACAAAAGCCGCCTGGGAGATGCTTTGCGGCGATATAGTGTGGCATATGTCAATGATGGTTGCTTCGGGGTTGATATCGAGAATTACCCCCTTCATCGCCGCCACATAAGCGTCAGACAGGCCGAAATCAGTGGTCAGGGTGATGATGGCGTTCATGGTTCTCCCGGTTTCCGCCAGACTTGCGGTCAGGTCAGCCGGAGGGAGATAATGGCAACGATGATAAAGAGGACGGCCAGGGCAATGGTAATCTGGAACATCGTTTTTTCCAGACCCCGCTTCGTCCGATATACGGTGTCAGGCTGACCGAAGATACCTCCCAGCCCACCGCCACGAACCTGAAAAAGAATAATCAACACTAAAGATGCTGCCAGCACTATCTGAGCCAGATTTAAATAGGTCTGCATCGTTCCCTTCCTCTCTACCTGCTTCAGCCTTCCTCAAGCTTTTTCTGCAACATATCACCGGCCATGACCGGATTGGCACGTCCCTTGGTCGCCCGCATTACCTGCCCGACCAGGAACTTCAGCGCTGTCTCCTTGCCCGCTTTGTAATCGGACACGGCCTGCTCATTTGAGTTTATCACGTCAACGATGGCGGCTTCAAGCTCCGCAGTATCACTTATCTGGCTGAGGCCGCGCTTTTTTATGATTTCTTCAGCACTTTTACCAGTTTTAAACATCTCCTCAAATACAGCTTTCGCACTGACTCCAGTAATGACACCTTGAGATGTCAATTGAACTAGGTCGAATAGTGCAACTGGTCTAATTTTTCTTTCCATATCCTTTTCGGCTGTATTAGTAACAGCAAGCCAGTGACTAAATTCACCTATTATCCAATTAGCTACCTGCTTTGCCTGCTTCTCTGGTTCCAAACTTTGAGGCGGTCTCTTCATGCAAGCTTCAAAATATTCAGCTGTCAACTTGGAGCTAGTTAAAAGACTGGCATCGTAGAGCGGCAGGCCATACTCCTTCATGAACCGTCCCCGCCTGTCCTCAGGCAGTTCGGGCAACTTAGCTTTTATTTCCTCCACCCACTCCCGGCTGATGGAAAGCGGGGGCAGGTCAGGCTCGGGGAAGTAGCGGTAGTCATGGGCGTACTCCTTGCTGCGCTGCGCCACCGTCTTTCCCTTCTCCTCCACCCAACCTCGTGTTTCCTGCGTGAGCTTCTTCCCCTCGCTGAAGGCCTTCCTCTGGCGTCTGGCCTCATAGTCCATCGCCTGGTAGACCGCCCGGAAGCTGTTCATGTTCTTGACCTCGACCTTGGGCCCCAGCCTGGAACTGTCTTCAGCACGGATGCTGATGTTGGCATCACAGCGGAAGCTCCCCTCCTCCATGTTGCCCGTGGACACGTCAAGGTACTGCAGAATGCTGCGCAGTTTCCTCAGGTACTCCTCGGCCTCTTTCGGCGAACGCAGGTCCGGCTCGCTGACAACCTCCATCAGCGGCACGCCGGAGCGGTTCACGTCCACCAGACTGTACTCTTCACCACTGGCGTCTTTGCGGTGCAACAGCTTAGCCACATCTTCCTCCAGATGCACCCGGGTGATGCCAATTTTCTTCTTTTGGCCGTCAATTTCAACGCTGAGCCAGCCACCGTGCCCGATGGGGGCATCATACTGAGAAATCTGGTAGCCTTTCATCAGGTCGGGATACGGATAGTTCTTGCGGTCGAACTTGGTATATTCGGCAACGGTGCAGTTCAGCGCCAGCGCCGTCTTGATGGTGAATTCCACCGCCTGCTTGTTAATCACCGGCAGGACGCCGGGCATGCCCAGGCATACCGGGCAGACATGGGTATTGGGCGGGGCGGTGGCATAATCAGCGCTGCAGCTGCAGAACATCTTGCTCCTAGTTAAAAGCTGCGCGTGTACTTCCAGTCCGATAATGGTCTCAAAGTTCATGCCCGGTCCTCAAATCGGCAACGAACTCAGTATAACAGCATTACCTATAGCTGACAAGAACGATACCGGAACAGGAGAGCCAGAGCGGAAAGGCAAAAATGAGCTTGAAATGTGGTATAATGGAGGCGTCAGTTCGGGGCTGTAGCTCAGTCGGGAGAGCGCCTCCTTTGCAAGGAGGAAGTCAGGGGTTCGAGTCCCCTCAGCTCCACCATTGCCATCAAAAGATGGTATGCATCCGCATATACTAGCCAAGAGTTCTACCTTTTATCCTTCTCAGACCATGTGGCATTGTTTCTAAATGAGATTATTTCGCGTTTTCGTGCTATGGGTTAACTTCCTTAAAAATGTGTTTAGTGACTTGTTGTGATATTATAGTTGATGTGAAGACTGATTGAATTACGGAGGTATGATATTAGGGAGGTAATTCTGAAGTATGAAAGGAAAAAAACCTGCAAAATCGTTACAAGTACTGGATCTATTAAGTCGAGCTCTAAAATTGGAATATTCTATAATAATCCATATGCCCCGAATAGCTAGTAGCATAAAAGACGAGGAAACAAGAGATATGGCACTTACACTGGGTAATGCCTCGATCAAACATGCCGATACAGTCGCCAATGCTATTAGTGCACTAGGCGGAAATCCTGAATGGGCCTTCGAGGCAGTGCCTGTAGGCGAAGACCTCGTAGAGATATTTGAACAGCAGCTAGATAAGGAGAAGTTAGCACGGCAACTGCACCAGGAGAGTGCCAGTTTGATTCCAGATAGAGTTTTAAAACTCAGATTCGCACAATTGGCAAGAGATGAAGAGGAGCACATTCAAATAGTCAATGATATTTTAGTTAGATTAAGACAGTCTTAGTATCCGATATATTAAGTGTCGCGTAAATTGAGGAGATGGGTAGCTGTTTGTACGGGATTATGATGATTATGGCTAAAATGCGGGGATGTAAACCCCTACCGAGTATTTGTACATACCCTGTTAGTGTAATAGCATTAAGTCAGGCGGAATAATAACTTAAAAGTTCTACCTATCGTACGGTACTGCCCACCAAATGCCTAAAACGGTGCCACTACCACTCTTTGAACCGATTGGTGATGGGCAGTCTCCGGTCACGGCCAAAGGCTCTGGGCGTTATCTTGATTCCAGGCGGGGCCTGGCGGCGCTTGTATTCGCTACCGTCGACCAGCCGGGCCGCTTTCTGCACCGTTGCCTGGTCAAACCCCAGACCGATAATTTGCTCAATGCTCTTATCTTCCTCAACATAGGCGGTTAGAACCGGGTCAAGCTGGTCGTAGGGAGGCAGAGTGTCGGTGTCTTTTTGCCCCGGCCTCAGCTCGGCCGAGGGCGCTTTAGCGATAATGGTGGTCGGGAGCAGGGCATAACCAGCCAGCGAGTTCCGGTACTCAGCCAGTTTGTAGACCATGGTTTTGGGGACATCTTTGATGACGGCAAAACCGCCCGCCATGTCCCCGTACAGCGTGGTATAGCCGGTGGCCGTCTCACTCTTATTGCCCGTGGTGAGTACCAGCCAGCCGAACTTGTTTGACAACGCCATCAGGAGATTACCCCTGATGCGCGCCTGGATATTTTCCTCAGTGGCATCGGGGTCAGCCCGTTTAAACGCCTCAGCCAGCGCTGCCAGGTATGCCTGGAAAACCGGAGCGATGGGGATGGTCATCAGCTTGATGCCCAGATTTCGGGCCAGCAATCTGGCATCCGATAGACTACCGGGAGACGAATATGCCGAGGGCATGGCCACTCCCACCACATTTGACTTGCCCAGGGCGTCAACCGCGACAGCCGCCACCAAGCTGGAATCAATACCACCGGAAAGCCCGATGAGCACCTTTTTAAAGCCGTTTTTATGGACGTAGTCGCCGGTGCCCAGCACCAGGGCATCGTAGATTTCTCCGGGCAGGTCACGTGCCTGAAGCTGTCCCGACGGCAGCGGCGGTCGTGGTATTGCCGCTGGCGCTCCAGAGATGACTATCTTGGTCACCGGGCACCGCTTTTCTTCCCGCCGCGTTTCCCCTCGCCACCTCGGGTCATGAAGACGTGTCCGGAAGACAGCTTCAATGTCAAGGTCAGTGACGACCAGGTCCTCGGCAAACTGCTTGCCTCTGGCGATAAGCTCCCCTTTTTCATTCAGCACCATGCTGTTGCCATCGAAGACCAGTTCGTCCTGCCCGCCGACCAGGTTATTGTAAGCGACAATGGCCACGTTGTCCGAGGCGCGGGTGCCAAGCATTCGCTGCCTGGCGCTTCCCTTGCCAGCATGGTACGGCGAGGCACTGATGTTGACGATGACCTCGGCCCCGGAGTAAGCCTGCACCGTGGCCGGCCCGGCCTCGTACCAGATGTCCTCGCAAATGCTGATGCCAACGCCAACACCGGCGATAGTGTAGACCGGAATCTCACTGCCGGCCTGGAAATAGCGGTTTTCGTCAAACACGCCGTAGTTGGGCAGGTATATCTTGTGGTAGATGCCAGCTAGCTTGCCATCATGGATAATAGCGGCGGCATTATAAATATCCTCCCTGGCGTCAACGAAACCAGCCACAATGGCCAGGCCGGATGAGTGGCTGATGACCTCATCAAGTGCCCTCAGGTTCTCGGCGATGAACTGGGGTTTGAAAAGCAGGTCTTCCGGTGGGTAACCACAGATGGCCAGCTCAGGGAAGGTAAGCAGGTCAATGCCCAGAGCTCTAGCTTCGGTGATGGTTTCCAGAATTTTGCTGGTGTTACCCCTGAAGTCACCCACCGTGGTATTGACCTGAGCCATGCCAATTCTAAGCTGGCGCATCCCAATTCCTCCAGACGTGTCACACTACTTTAGCTTATAATATGGGCAGGTATCTGTTCAGTTCGTATTCGGTTACCTGTATCCGGTACCGGTCCCACTCAATCTTCTTGTTCTCGATGAAGGCATTAAAAACATGGTCGCCCAGGGCTTTTCTTACCAACTCGCTTTGCTCAGTTAGCATTATAGCTTCCAGCAGGCTGGCGGGTAAAGTCCCGATGCCCCGGCGCTGTCTCTCTTCGGCAGACATTTCATAAACATTCTCTTCGATTGGTGCCGGTGCCTCGTAGCCCTTTTCAATGCCTTCCAGTCCGGCGGCCAGCATGACGCTGAAGGCGAGGTAGGGGTTGCAGGCCGGGTCAGGAGACCGGAATTCAATCCGGGTGGCTTTTTCTTTGCCCGGGCGGTACTCGGGGACGCGGATAAGGTCGGACCGGTTGCGCCGCGCCCAGGAAAGATATACCGGCGCCTCATAGCCGGGGACCAGTCTTTTGTAGGAGTTAACCCACTGGTTGGCCACGGACGTAATCTCCGGCGCGTGCTTCAGCAGCCCGGCGATATAGCTCCTGCCTACCTTGGAGAGGTGGTAGGGGTCTTTGGCATCAAAGAAGGCGTTCCTATCACCTTTGAATAGCGACTGGTGCACGTGCATGCCACTGCCATTGATGCCGAATACCGGTTTGGGCATGAAGGTGGCATAGACCCCGTACTTCAGGGCGACCTCTTTGACCACCAGGCGGTAGGTCATCACGCTGTCGGCCATGGTCAGGGCGTCAGTATACCTCATGTCTATCTCGTGCTGGCTGGTAGCAACCTCGTGGTGGGAATACTCCACACCGATACCCATCTCTTCAAGGGTAAGGACGGTGTCTTTTCTCATGTCGGTGGCGGCATCTCGCGGCGTCAGGTCAAAGTAGCCCCCCTGGTCCAGAGCCTCGGTCCCCTGTGAATCTCGGAAATAGAAGTACTCCAGCTCCGGGCCCACGTAATAGGTGTAACCTAAATCAGCCGCCCGCTTCAGGTTCCGCTTCAGGACGTATCGCGGGTCGCCCTCAAAATGTTCGCCGCCGGGCTTTAAAATGTCGCAGAACATCCGAGCCACGGCATGGTGCTCCCGGGGCCTCCAGGGAAGTATCTGGAAAGTCTCGGGGTCGGGCAGCGCCACCATATCGCTTTCATCGATGCGGGCAAAGCCTTCAATTGAGGAGCCATCGAAGCCCATGCCTTCCTCAAGGGCGCCCTCCAGCTCTTCCACGGTGATGGCGAAGTTCTTCAAAAATCCCAGGATATCGGTGAACCACAACCTGATGAACTTGACATCGTGTTCCTTGGCCATCTTGAGGACATATTCTTTGCCTTCTTCTCTACTTCTGCTTGCCATTTTTACCTCCATTTTTTGTTTATTTTTAGATTGCGTTTTCGCCGTCCTCACCGGTTCTGACGCGCACCGCGTTTTCCACCGGCAGGACAAATATCTTGCCGTCTCCCATCTCACCGGTGCGGGCGCTGGTGGTGATGGCGTTTACTGTCTTGGGCACATCACCATCGAGGACGACAACTTCAACCTTGATTTTGGGCAGGAAATCCACCCGGTATTCACCCACCCGCCATTGTAAGGGAATCCCCTTTTGTCTCCCCCGGCCACTCACTTCGCTGACGGTCATGCCAAAATAGCCGCAATCCTCAACTGCCTTTCTGACTGGCTCCAGCTTCTCCTCCCGGATAATGGCCTCTATCTTCTTCATCGCAGCACGCCTCCATACGCCCTTTCGCCATGCTGCGATATGTCCAGCCCCACCGTTTCCTCCATACCACCGACTCTCAGACCAATGGTCATATCTACCAGCTTGCCCAGAATCAACGTGGCAACGAAGGCATAAGCACCAACCGCAGCAATACCTACCAATTGCTTTAAGAGCTGTGTTCCACTACCCAGTAGCAAACCATCGGCCCCAGCCGAATTTACTGCTAGGCTGGCAAAAATACCGACTGCCAGCATACCCAAGATACCACCAACGCCATGTACAGCGAATACATCCAGAGAGTCATCAAAGCTGAGTTTTGTCTTAACAAATGCCATGCTATAGTAGCAAACGATAGCAGCCACGATGCCTATCGGAATACTGGCCAATGGTGTCACAAACCCGGCAGCTGGAGTTATAGTAGCCAGCCCAGCAATGGCACCAGTAACCGTACCGAGTATGCTCGGACGACGATAGGCCCAGCTGATTATCATCCAGGTAAAAGCCGCGGCCGCAGCCGCGGTATTAGTAGTAACAAAGGCGCTGACGGCTAGGCTATTAGAAGCAAGGGCACTACCAGCATTAAAGCCAAACCAGCCGAACCAAAGCAGACCGGCACCAATTACTACCATAGGGATATTATTAGCCTGCATCGACTCCTGAGGGAAACCATTACGCCGACCTAACAGAATAACCAGAGCTAGAGCCGAGACTCCAGCGTTGAGATGAACAACGGAACCACCAGCGAAGTCGAGAACGCCGAATCCAGCCAGCCAGCCACCATCACCCCAAACCCAATGGGTCACTGGGCTATAGACCACCGTCAGCCATAAAAAAGAAAATACTAGAAGAGACCCGAACTTGATTCGCTCAACGACGGCTCCGGTGATTAACGCTACTGTAATGATAGCAAACATGCCTTGGAATACCATAAAGGCTAGGTGAGGAACAGTGCTAGCATATATTGGCGACGGTGCTTGCCCCACATTCGTGAGACCCAGAAAATCAAGCCCTCCAATAAGACCTGCATTGTCGGTACCGAAGCTCAAACTGTAGCCATAGAGTACCCAGAGTAGGCCAACCAGCCCTAAACACATAAAGCTCATCATGAGTGTCGATAGGATGTTTTTACGTCTCACCATACCACCGTAGAACAGGGCCACTCCCGGGGTCATTAACATGACCAGTGCTGAGGAGATCAAAATCCAAGCGGTATCGCCAGAACTAATCGACATCTCAAAACTCCTGCTTTACTACTTCCTTTTCCAGTTTAAACCGGAATTGTTTCCAGAAGATTACAGGCAGGTTAAATATTGGTTACAGGCTAAAGCAGGAGGTCAGGCTAGCTGCGGCACTGGAACCGATAGCCAATATTCCGTACCGTTTCAATGAAGGTGTGGCTGGTGTCTTCAATCTTGCTTCTGAGACGCCTGATGTGGACATCTACCGTCCTATCGCCACCAAAGTAATCATAGCCCCAGACCTTGCTCAGCAAAGCATCGCGGGTATAAACCCGACCCTGATGACTGGCCAGGAATCTGAGCAGCTCGTATTCTTTGAAGGTAAACGCCACGAGCCTGCCGTTCAGGGTAACCTCACACTTGGCCAGGTCTATCACCAGGTCGTCGCATTCGATTATCTCGCGGCTATCCGTGCCGCCGGTATTGGCCAGGAGTCTTTTCGCCCGCAAGACGAGCTCATTTAAATCACCCGGCTCGATGAGGAAATCATCTACCGAGCTCAAGTTAACGTCAAGGTCGCCCAGGTTTTCTTTGCTGACCAGAGCCATGACGGGCAGCGGCCTTGCCTGCTTTATCCTCCGGGGCAGCTCCCAGAGCCCGGAGTCGGTGGGGTGTCCGTTCACTGCCAGCAACACCAGGTCTGGATTTCCGGTCGTGATTTGCTCAATCACCCCATTCTGGGCGTGAGTTACGGAGCAGGCAAATCCCCTGCGGGCAAGTTCAGAAGATAGCCCATTTATGTCTTTAATTGACTCAGTTATGATAAGCAGTTTCTTTTCTCGACTTAACATAAAGCTCCTGTGGTCAATGGGTATAAATCCTGCCGTAAGGTCGGAGCCAGAGGGGGAAGAGCTTGATAAACTGGTGATTCAATATCTCCTCAGCATTATAGTCGAAATGGGCCGCGAATTCAGCCACCAGCTTCTTCAGTATCTGCCAGTCTGCTTCCTCAAGGTCTTTAATACCCACTTCTTTCCCCAGTTGGTGGCTTTCCACGCTGCCCCTCAGGTAGATAACACCTCCGTGCATCCCGGTGCCGATAAATCTGGCTTTATGGTCTTGATTTCCGTTCAGACCCAGCAGGACCATGATACCGCCCGCCATGTATTCGCCCAGAAAGTCCTGTGCCGTGCCACCGATGACCAGCTCTGGTTTTTTGTCCTGATATTCCTTCATATGGATGCCGGCCCGATAACCGACACTATCACGGACGAAAATTTTACCGCCTCTGGCGGACAGGCCAATAATGTCCCCGGCGTGACCGTGGACGATTATCTCCCCGTTGTTCATGGTGTTGCCGCAACCGTCCTGGGCGTTGCCGTAAACGGTAATCCTGGACCCGTCCATAAATGCTCCCAGGTCATTTCCGGGAGTGCCGAAGATGTCAATTTCCACCGGCCGGTTCAAACTGGTGCCGATGTAGCGCTGCCCAAAGACATTACGGAGTTCAATCTTCCGGATGCCGTTGCTGGTCAGCTCTCTGAGCTTGGTATTGAGCTCCCGGTAATAAACGCCACTGGCGTCAATCTTCACTGTTTGGTTAATTTTCTGGCTGTGTTTCATTTCAGCTTCCCGCCATCCTTACGCCCAGAATATCCAGTTCGGTATCACTGAGCCCCACCCCCCTCAGGTGCAGCCGGTTGCCACGGAGACTTTCCAAGGCGTTAATGCCCATACCACCCAGCATGTCCTTGAGCTCCAGGCTCCAGCCACGCAGGAGGTTCGCCAATCGCCTGGCTCCGATATCAGGGTTAACCCGCTTGGTCAGGAAAAGGTCAGAGGTGCAGATTCCCCAAGCGCACTTCCCGGTATGACACTGCTGGCAGAGGCGACAGCCCAGAGCAACCAGCGCGGCCGTGCCAATATTGACGGCGTCAGCACCGAGGGCAATGGCCTTGGCCACGTCACCGCTGTTGCGTATGCCGCCGGAAACAACAATTGAGGCCCGGTTGCGGATGCCCTCCTGCCTCAGGCGGCTGTCCACCGAGGCCAGGGCCATCTCTATGGGGATGCCGACGTTGTCACGGATAACCTTGGGCGCGGCACCGGTGGCACCACGCAGCCCGTCAAGCACAATGATATCGGCACCGGCCCGCACCATACCGCTGGCGATAGCCGCCGAGTTATGTACCGCGGCTATCTTCACTGATATTGGCTTGGTATAATGGGTGGCCTCTTTCAGCGCGTAAATAAGCTGTGCCAGGTCTTCAATAGAGTAAATATCATGCTGGGGGGCGGGGGACAGGGCATCTGTTCCCTGGGGAATCATGCGGGTGGCCGAGACTTCAGCACTCACCTTCTCCCCGGGAAGATGCCCGCCAATGCCCGGCTTGGCCCCCTGACCAATCTTAATCTCAACGACGCGGGCCACATCGAGGTACTCGGGGTGAACACCGAAGCGCCCGGAGGCTACCTGAGCAATGGTATTGTTGCCATATTTATACAGCTTGGGGTGAAGCCCTCCCTCGCCCGTATTCCACAGGGTACCCACCTCGGTAGCCGCCCTGGCCAGGGATTCATGCACGTTCAGGCTCACCGCACCATAGGATATGGCGGAAAACATGACCGGCACCTCCAGCCTGACCTGAGGCGCCAGCTCCGTCTCCAGATTCAGGTCTGAGTCCAGTGTCACCCGGTCTGGCTTTCGGCCGAGGTAGGTGGCCAGTTCCATCGGCTCACGCAGCGGGTCAATGGAAGGGTTGGTCACCTGGCTGGCATTGAGCAACAGATGGTCCCAGTAAATCCGCTGGCCTTTATCATTGCCCATGCCGGTGAGCAGGATGCCCCCGGACTCCGCCTGCCGGATGATGTCTTCAATAAACTCGGGACGCCAGTTCTGGTTTTCCCGGTACTCCAGGGGATTTCTTCTCACCGTCAAGGCCCCGGTGGGACAGAAGGTGACACAGCGATGGCAGCCAACGCAGTTCTCGCTGCGGCTCTTCACCTCATCGTCATCAGCATCATAGTAATGATTGTCAAAGGAGCACTGGTTAACGCACACCTCACACTTGATGCATTTCTCCAGATCTCTTGTCACCAAAAACCGGGGCGGTAGATAGGTCTTCATCGTTCCTTCCCTACTTTGCTATCGGTACCCGCTTTTCGGCCAGATATTCCTGGCTCTCACGAAGTGGCGCCGGTGTCAGCAACGGCGTTTTCAAGCTGCCAACGACTGGCTCACCACCGTCTGGAATCCAGGCCTCATCCAGGTCAGGACAGATAAGGCGGATGGCGGACTCCTCGGAGGAGAGATAAAGCATGCTGTCTTTGGTGCCCACGGTCAGCGGACGCAACCTGACGCGGTCGGTAAGACCAATCATTTCACCGTGGTGAGCCACAATCACGGTGAAGGGGCCGTTTAAAAGCAGGCTGCCGTATACCTGGCGCAGGGTCCGGAGCAGCTTTTGCTCTCCCGGCGGACGGCGCTCAATCTCGGTCCAGAGAGGGGCCGCCAGCACGCGGGCCACAATCTCGATGGGCAGCCCGTGTTTTCGCATCAGCAGGTCAATGGCATAGGCCACCACCTCGGTATCGGTCTGCATGGTGCAGTGATAGCCGAACTGTTCCAGGTAGCGCCGGTTGATACCGTAGGACGAAATCTCACCGTTGTGCACCACGGTCCAGTCCAGAATAGAAAATGGATGGGCACCGCCCCACCAGCCCGGCGTGTTGGTCGGGAACCGGCCGTGGGCCGTCCACAGGTAACCTTCATACTGCTCTAGGCAGAAGTACTCGGCTATCTCCTCAGGGTAGCCGACCCCCTTGAACACCGCCATATCCTTGCCGCTGGAAAAGACGAAGGCATCCGGGAAGCGGGTATTTATTTCCATTACCCTCTCGACGACGTAATCATCAGCCGCCTGCCCCCCCGGTTCCAGCTGCCCGGTCTCAAGGAAGTAGCGCCAGACTACTGGCGGCTCTGCAATCGCCGGTATCGGTTTTGCTGGCACTTCCTCGGCCTGAACCAGGTGAAACCTGTCCTTGAGGAATGCTTCAACGTCCTGCTTGCCCTTCTGGCTGAGATACATGATGTGGAAGGCATAAAGGTCAGCATACTCAGGATATAACCCGTAGATGGCGAACCCGCCGCCTAGTCCATTACCACGGTCATGCATATTGGCAATCGCCCTGATGACACCTTCCCCGGAGAACCTTTTCCCCGAGGTATCCATGGCGCCAAATATGGAGCAGGCATCGATTACTTTGTCATCCTGGTAAGGGTTTTGTATCCGGTTAAGCTCTTTCATGGTCTCAACTCCAGAGTGAGAATACTTATGCTTTATTCCCCGGCCACCAGTTCCCCAACCGGCTCAGCCTCTACCGGGGAAATTGATGCCTGAGGCGGCACTTCCAGGTGCGGTTGCCATAGCTCTCTGGGGAGAGCGGAGAGGCCAAAATCCTCAGCCACCAGCGATTTCTGGAAACCGTCCACCTTGATTTTGTTCCTTATCAAATTGAAGATTATGCCCGATTTCTCGATGTTGCCGGCGAAGACCAGCCCCACCACCAGACCGTCTTTCAAAATGACCTTGCGGTAGGTGCTGCCATGGCTCTGGCTAAGCATTTCATAACTATCGTCAGGAGGGTTCACAATGCCCGCAGAGACCACGTCCAGCCCCAGGTATTTCAGGGAGTTCATGGCTACCCCGCCCGGATATGCCATCTTTCTACCCGCCATGTTGAAGCCCGCAATCCTGCCGCCCAGATAGGCACCGGGCCAGATTGGCGTGAGGCGGCACTCCCCGTAGGCGATGTCATAAGCCTCGGCGACGTCACCGCAAGCGTAAACACCGCGATGAGAAGTAGCCATGTGATGGTCAACAACGATACCGCGATTTGTCTTTATGCCGGTGTCGGCGACCAGTTCCAGCCGCGGCCGGACACCAATAGCCACCACCACCAGCTCGCAGGGCATCGGGGTGCCGTCGTCCAGTGTCACGCCGGTGGCGGCGCCCCCCGTATAGCTGCTTATCTCAGCCACAGTGCGGCCGGTTATGATGCTAACGCCAGCCCGCCGGAGCGCTTCCTCCTCAAGAGCCGAGGCTGCCTCATCAAGCATGACGTTTAAAATCCGCTCTTTCATTTCGACAACGGTGACTTCCACCCCGCGCCTGAGCAGGGCTTCCGTGACGCTCAAGCCAATGAGTCCGCCACCGATAACCACCGCCCGTGCTTTTCGGCTCAGGTACCGGTCAATCGCCCTGGCATCGTCAAGGGTGGTGAAGGTAAAGACACCTCTCTTTTCCCGCCCCTCCATCGGGGGGAAGATGGGCGAGCCACCTGTGGCCAGCAACAGCTTTTGCCACCGGATTTTATCTCCGTTGTCCAGCTCCGCGACGTGCGCCTTCAGGTCAAGCCGCGCCACCTTGCTGCCAAGGTAGGTAAGGATTTTGTGCCGCTCATAGAAATCAGGCGGTCGGAAAAGCATCCTCTCCAGAGGACACCTCTCGGCCAGATACTCGGCAATGAGCGGGCGCGAGTAAACCGGGTAGGGCTCATCAGAGACAATGGCCACAGAACCTTGCCCGTCCACCTCGCGTATCGCTTCCGCGGCGCCAATGCCGCCGGCCGAATTACCTATAATCAGATATGTCACTTTGGTTATGCTTGGTAACATGTTTTCAGGTCCTTACTTAGATTATCGGCACCATAATTGACTAGAGAAATCACGCGTGCCTTCCCTCGGTCATTTCTGGAAGCCTAGTGCTCCACGGTAATCTCCACCACGTTTTGTCGGGCGATAGCCTTCTCTTTGCTATCCCCTTTAATAAAGACGTGCATTAATCCCATTACCTCGTATTGGCCATTCTCTAAATCTTTCGTATCCCACATAACTGAAAAATTATCGCTTCTATCTCTAGACTCTCCAATCTTGATCCAGGAATTTGAATTCTTCTTGCGAAAATACCACGGATTAGACACCCTTTCGACATAACCTGAGATGCCCATTGACTCTAATTCCTTAAATAAGAGAGCTTCATCATAAGTTTCACGTAATTTCACAATACCGGAATATGTTTTAATGACCTCAGTTGGCACTAAATAATATGGCCCCCAATCGTACGACATAATGCACCTCCTCTTTAAATATATTGAGTCAGGACAATCTTAGAATACCCTTTGCACCAAACTATCGTCTTTTTAAGCGAGAGCTCCATCTTGAACCTCAGCATATACCAGCGCTTCATTGGGGCAATTAGCCACACAGGCCGGTATCTCTTTCTCCAAACACAGGTCACATTTAGCGATTTTTCCCTTGGGCTTTTCCTGCCTGATTACCCCGAAGGGACAGGCCAGGACACAGGTCCAGCAACCGATGCATTTTTCCTCATCGACGGTAACGATGCCGCTTGCCGGCTCGCGCTGAAGCGCTCCGGTAATACAGGCATAAACACAGTAGGGTTCAGCACAATGCCGGCAGGTCACGGCGAAAGAAATTGGCTCTCTCCTTTCCACCCTCAAAAGTGATGCGGGCCGCTGGGGCTCCCTTTTGAAAGACTTGACCAGGTCCCTGGAGGCTGAATGCTCAAGGCGGCAGTACACCTCACAGAGCCCACAACCGATGCACACCTCTTCATTAACATAGACCTTTTTCATAATGCCACCCCCGACATGATGCGGAAAGCGGTTACCGTTTACCATATTAAACAATTTTAGCATTTTTGTCAAGTATGTAATAAAAATTTAGAAGGAAACCCCTATAAATGCGCCGAGTGTGTTTTAAACAGCGGAAGAAATAGGCGTTTAATTGCCGCATAATTTGGTAAGGAAGCGGACTAAAAAGTGCCTGACTTCGCTTTGTCTGGCCGGTAAAGGGGGGGCACGTCCCCCGTTGCACCATAAGTATTGACAATTACGTAAATGAGATTATAATTGAGTTAACCAGATATAAAACTGCTAACAAAAAAGAACCTAGAAAGATGAGGGCTAAGTTAGGCAGAGCACTGTTGCTGGATTTCGAATTCGGCAATGAGTGCTCTTTTTTATTGGAAAATTTTTAAACTATGGCTAAAGGGGGGTGATGAATTTCATAGCTAAATTGAAGGGGCGAGATATCATAAGACAAAGGAGGAGAATATGAAAGGTAAACTAATACTATCTCTGGTATTAGTCGTGGTTTTAATCAGCAGCTTTACCGCTGCGTGTGCGAAACCTGCACCTGCACCAGCTCCGACACCAGCTCCAGCCCCTGCGCCCGCACCAGCTCCGGCACCTGCGCCCGCACCAGCTCCAGCTCCGGCACCAGCCCAACCCGCCGAGGTGATTAAGTGGGAATATCAGACCCTTCATCCCGTTGGGTCGGCAACCTATAGCATGTTCCACCAGAAACTTTGTGACTTCATAGAGGATGCATCCGGAGGCAGGTTCATCATCAATCTCCACCCCTGCAATGAGATTGTCCCCACCTATGAACAGACCGAAGCGGTTAGAGATGGCGTGCTTGATATGGGTCATTCCGACCTGGGCGCCGAGATGGCCCTTGTCGGAAAGTCGGCCCTTCTGCTGGGTGCCTCGGGCTATCCGGCCGGCACCACGTGTGATGAAGATAGCGCCTGGTTTTACCTTGGCGATGGCTTAGATTACGCACGCCAAGTATTTGCGGACTACGGGCTAGTAATCGGCTTGCTGACAGAAGGACAGGAAGTGTTTGGTTATGCCCACAAGCCTCTGGAAACAGCCGAGGACCTGGATGGCCTTAAATTCCGCACCATTGGTCTCTGGGCTGAGGTACTGGGAACCTTTGGGGCTTCTGTGGTGACCATACCCGGAGGTGAGGTCTACCAAGCCGCGGAAAAAGGCGTCATTGACGGCTTCGAATACGCTGGCCCTACGGTAAACTGGCCGATGGGTTTCCATGAGATAATGGAATACATGATGCTTCCCGGCATCCATTCACCAGCCGCCAGTCATACCATCAAGGTAAACCGTGAATCCTGGGCCAAACTGCCCAATGACCTACAACAGCTGCTGACAGTGGCTATTGAGGCCCATAGTTACGAGTTCAGAAACGAACTGCTTCTCAGCGACAGCGCGAGCATACAGAAGTACCGTGATTATGGCACCAATATCGTCTACGTCGGCGACGAGCTCCAGGCGGAAATCGCCAAGCGCACTCTTGAGATTACGGAAGGGTATGCCGCTGACGACCCGCTGTTCAATGAGATGTGGGAAAACAAGAAGGCGTTCGTGAAGCTGTTCAAGCAGGGAAGGGCCGCAACAACGTTAAAGTACTCAATATATGACTAGATAACCGGCCTGAATAAGCCTTGCCTTTGGTAGCCCACATCTCTGTTTGAGGGCTACCAAAGGCAAAGGTTGATTAGTGGATATTTATCGCTTCTCTAAATTTTCACCCGGGTATTCAGATTTTGAAGGGGTTCTACAATGAGAAGGTTTTACAATAGCGTGACCTCAGCCAGCGAGCGAACTGCCAAGATAGCATCGTGGATAGTCATTCTATTAACAGTTAGCATCTGTTATGACGTCTTCATGAGGTATCTCTTTAACGCGCCTACAACCTGGTCTTACGCCTTGAGCTATATGATGGGAGCCGCTTTATCGGCCTTCGGGCTGGCCTATGTGCACTCGATTGGCGGCAATGTGCGGGTCGACATTATATATAATAAATTTTCACCAAAGATGAAACTGTTATTAGACTTGTTTTTTACCGTCATTTTCTTTTTCCCTTTGTACAGCCTCCTTGCCTATTACTTCGGCGTGAATACTTGGAATGCCTTTGTCATCAAGCGGTATGATATTAACAGCATCTGGTATCCAGTGGTCTGGCCATATATGACGGCGATTACCCTCGGGTTTGTCTTTCTGCTTGTTCAGGGGATAGCCACCTTCCTCAGGGACCTGAAGGCCTTCATGAAGGGGGGTGAGGCGCCTTGGTAGAAATGAGCCCTGAGATAATAACCATATTAATGTTTGGGGGATTACTGGTTGGTGTCCTTCTTGGTTATCCGTTGGCTATCGTTATTGGCGGAGTCGGTTTGTTTGCCGGTGTCGTGTTTCTGGGTCCGGTAGCATTCAAGATGTTCCCCTTACGTGTAATAGGAGTGATGTCCAGTTATATCCTGTTGGCCGTGCCGTTGTTTATCTTCATGGGGACAATGATGGAAATCTCAGGAACTGCGGAGAGGCTTTTCGGGGCTCTCTATCTGTGGCTTGGGGGGTTAAGAGGGGGTCTGGCCATAGCCACGGTATTAATGGGCACCATATTAGCTGCCTGCGTTGGCATCATCGCCGCCTCAACCATTATGATGGGCCTTATCGCTCTCCCCAGCATGCTCCAGCGAGGCTATAACCGGGAGGTAGCCTGCGGCTCAGTGTGTGCCGGCGGTACACTGGGTATACTTATACCACCCAGCGTCATGCTGGTATTCTATGGCCCAATGTCAAGTCTATCGGTAGGCAAGCTGATGATGGGTGCCTTTATGCCAGGTCTATTACTTTCCACCCTGTATATTTTCTATATTGGCCTTCGATGCTTCATCAGACCTCAAGACGGTCCGCCCATGCCACCCGAAGAGCGAGCGGTGCCCATTATAAAGAAAATCGGCATTCTACTGGGCGGGCTGGTGCCGCCTGTTTTCATAATACTGGCAGTTCTGGGCAGCATCTTCTTCGGCGTCGCAGCACCAACTGAGGCGGCGGCACTGGGGGCTCTGGCTTCCGTAATTCTGGCCCTGGCTTACCGCCGGCTAACCTGGGAAACGCTCACCAAGAGTATGCTCCAAACATTGAGAATCACCTGCATGGCATTTCTCATTGTCTGGGGAGCCACCATATTCACCGGTACCTTTCTCCGATTGGGAGGGGGCGATGTCGTCACTAATCTGGTGCTGGCCATGCCGGGCGGCAGGTGGGCGGCCTTTGGGGTCATCATGTTTATCATTTTCATTCTGGGAATGTTCATTGATTGGATGGGCATCCTGTTTGTTATGGTGCCCATTGTAACCCCCATCGGTGATGTCCTCGGCTTTGACCCGATCTGGTTTGCCCTGATGGTCTGCGTTAACCTTCAAATGTCATTTATGACGCCTCCCTTCGCCTACGCCATCTTCTTTTTGAAGGGTATATCAAAGCCGGAATGGGGGGTAACTACCGGCCATATTATTCGCGGGGTAATCCCGTTCGTGGCACTGATAATTATTGGCATAGTTTTATGTGCCGTTTTCCCTCAAATCATCCTCTGGCTGCCCAATATGATGATAAAATAGCCCGGTAAAAAGAACAATGAGCCGCCCTCTGGCCGGCGATAGTAATTTGCTTTTCCAGAGGGTGGCTGCGTAATCCAGACGGGAGAATCTATTTGCTGCCGTCAGCCAAGTGGTGCTGCAATCTTTAGCCGCGGTGGAATATGTCTAGTATGATAAAGTTATGCCACCATCGGCGACGTAGTTAGCTCCCGTCACGAAGCTGGCTTCATCCGAAGCCAGAAAAACGACCACGTTGGCTATCTCCACAGGCTCGCCAAACCGGTGCAGGTGAATATAATCGATTTGCTTCTGCAGGAAATCTTTGGGCATGCTGCGGACACGCTCGGTTCCGGTAAGGGCTGGAGAAACACAGTTAACATTTATCCCGTATGGCGCCAGCTCTTTGGCCAGCGACTTGGTGAAGGCGATGATACCACCTTTGGCAGCAGCGTAATCAGCCGTGGTTGCCTGCCCCACCATCCCGGCAACGGAAGCGATGTTTACAATCTTGCCCTTTTTCCTCTCCATCATATGGTTGACAATGGCGCGTGTGCAATTAAATGTGCCGAATAGATTGAGGTTAATATTCAAATCCCATATCGCTCTATCTGATTGGGCAAAGGTACCCATCTTGCTCGGGAAAGCTCCGCCCGCGATGTTCGCCAGTATGTCTATCTGGCCGAACCGGTCCAGAACTGCCTTGGCCATCTGGTGGGCCTCATCAAGGCTTGTTATATCCACCTTCAGGGATAACGCCTCACCCCCCAGAGCTTTAATTTCTTCGGCCACCTTATTGGCGCTATCAATATTGATGTCGACCAGAGCTACCTTGGCCCCTTCTCTGACCAGACGCAGGGCGGTCTCTCTCCCGATACCGCTAGCACCTCCGGTCACAACGGCAACCCAGCCTTTCATCTGCACTGTATAAACCCTCCTTGCATTATTTCCCCTGTTTACTGGCTCACGCCTGCTTTTGACCTAGCTTGGTCAATATGTTACTTTCCGGTACACATGTCTGTCAACAAATGGCAATTACAGGCCACGCCTGTCGGCACGCTGCCCTCAGGATGTGGATTATTTAATGATACACTAGGCTATAGCAGAGGAGGCAACACTGTCAAGTAGCTATCACATTATTCCTTGACAATATAAAAGGCAATATAATAAGCTTCTCATCGGGTTTGCAACCATAACATTGCGGAATTCCAATTATACTGGAGGGACGTACATGGACAAGATTGCGCAAGCGATGGAAAAGGCGGGGTTTCCCAGCGGTGATAGCTATGACCTGCCGAGCTCAACCAAAACCTTCCCCGATGGTGCCCACTACCGCGTGGAGGTTTCCGGCATGGAGACGCCCAAAGTCCTGGCAGCAACGTGCGATGAAGCTAAAAAACAGGGAGTCCCCTTCCACCGCTCCATTTCCGTGGTACGGGGAGCGTCCATGCTCACCCGTGAACAACTGAAGGAATTTGCCCAAATCGCCCACGACAACCAGGTAGAGGTTATCATCACGCCGGGGCCAAGACCAACATGGTATGTCGGCCGGCAGATTGCCACTCCGGAAGGCGCCATTTCCGGGCTGAGGATGCGGGGAATGGATTCCATCCGGCACTACCTGATGGAGATTGAGCGCTGCATCGAAATCGGCTTCCGCGGCTTTCTGGTCTGGGATGAGGGTGTCCTTTCCCTACTCAACACCATGAAGCAGAACGGTGACCTGCCCGAGGACCTGGTTTTCAAGGTCTCCATCTTCGCCGGGCACGCCAATGCCACCGGCGTGAAGCTGGTGGAGTCCCTCGGGGCGGGAAGTTGCAATCCGGTGGCTGACCTGACGCTGCCGGAACTGGCCTCTATCCGGAGTGTGGTGAGCATCCCGCTTGACGTTCACATCCAGCTCTGGGC
>DAOUMS010000003.1:0-139656 GCA_034409565.1 Dehalococcoidales bacterium | reverse complement strand
TAACGGTTCATCCGCAGAAGTCTTCGGAAGATTATAGTTTCGATATATCAGCCAATATCCCCCTCGAGATGGAGGGAAACACTGTCAGCGCATATGACATGGTGTTTAGTCCATCGAGAGGGGGACAAAGGGGGTAAGGATGCTAAAAATTAAAGAGGAAACCCATGCTTGACCTGAAATTCATCCGTGAAAACAGCCAAGCCGTCGAGAAAGCGCTGAAAGACCGCGAGGACAGCGCTCCCATTGACGAGATACTCCAGCTTGACGCCGACCGCCGCCAGAAGCTCCTGGAACTGGAAAGCCTTCGCCACACCCGCAAGGAATCGGCAAAAGAACGCAGAGTGGATAAGACATCGGCGGAAGAAGCACGCGACCTGCGCGCCATGATACGCGACCTCGAGGAAGAAGTCAAGAACATAGACGGCCAGCTTGAGGAAATGCTCTTGCAGGTGCCCAATGTCCCCCACCCCTCCGTGCCCGTGGGCAAGAGCGAAGAGGACAACGTGGTGGTGCGCGCCTGGGGTGAGCCGAAAAAGCTCAGCTTTACCCCCAGCCCCCACTGGAAGCTGGGGGAAGCGCTGGACATCATCGACTTCGAGCGCGGGGTTAAGCTCTCCGGGACGAGGTTCTACGTCCTGAAAGGCCTCGGCGCCCGGCTCCAGCGCGCCCTCATCTGGTTCATGGTTGACCTCCACACCGGCCAACACGGCTACCGGGAAATCTATCCGCCGTTCATGGTCAAGAAAGAGTGCCTCGTTGGTTCAAGCCAGCTGCCCAAGTTCGCCGACAACCTCTACCACGACCCGGAGGACGATTTCTGGTTCGTGCCCACGGCGGAGGTGCCGTTGACCAATCTCCACCGCGATGAGATTATCCCGGCGGGCGCATTGCCCTTCAACTACGTTGCCTACACCGCCTGCTTCCGCCGTGAAAAAATGTCGGCGGGTAAGGACACGCGCGGCATCAAGCGCGGCCACCAGTTCGACAAGGTCGAGCTTTACAAGTTCACCGAGCCGGAGACCTCCTATGACGAGCTGGAGAAGATGGTCAGCGATGCCGAGGCAGTCTGCCAGCAGCTTGGCCTGGCCTACCGCGTGGCCATGCTCAACACGTCGGAACTGGGCTTTGCCTCGGCCAAGTCCTATGACATTGAGGTCTGGGCGCCCGGCTGCGGGGAATGGCTTGAGGTCAGCTCCTGCTCCAACTGCACCGACTTCCAGGCACGCAGGGCCAATATCCGCTACCGCCCCACCCCCGACACCAAGCCCCGGTTTGTGCACACCCTGAACGGCTCCGGCCTGGCCCTGCCGCGGATAATGATTGCCGTCATGGAGAACTACCAGAATAAAGACGGCAGCATAAACGTGCCGGAGGTGTTGCAGGGGATGGTGGGGGAGAAGGTGATAAAATAGATATGGAGGGGTGTCCGAGTGGCCTATGGTGACGGTCTTGAAAACCGTTGTCGTCGCAAGACGACCGTGGGTTCGAATCCCACCCCCTCCGCCATAATCATATGAAACCTGTACCCCTGCTCAAAGCCCTCACCGCCGCCGGCCTCGGCTCACGGCGTAAGATGGCCGACGCCATAAAATACGAGCGCGTCACCGTCAACGGCCAGATCGTGACCAACTTCCGCCACCCGGTGGACGCGGCAGAGGACAGAATTGCGCTGGACGGCAGGGTCATCGCTCTCAAGGCCGCACCCATGGTGACCCTGATGCTGCACAAGCCGCCGGGCTACATCTCCACCCTCCGCGACGAGCGGGGTCGCCAGAAAGTGACCGACCTGCTGCCGGAGAAGTACCGCCATCTGCGGCTCTACCCGGTGGGGCGGCTGGACAAAGACAGCACCGGCCTGCTGCTGCTCACCAACGACGGCGACCTTGCCTACCGCCTGACCCACCCCCGCTACGAGCACGAGAAGGAGTACCTGGTGCAGATTGCGGGCAGGCTGGGCGGGGAGGAAATGAAAAAGCTGCAAAGCGGCATTGAGCTTGACGATGGGAAGACCTACCCATGCCGCCTTGAGGAAGTGTCCGCCGACCCGTTTAACTACAGCCTGACCATCCACGAGGGCCGCAAGCGGCAGGTGCGCCGCATGTTCGCCCATCTGGGTTATACGGTGCTGGCGTTAAAGCGAATCAGGTTCGGGACGCTGGTGCTGGGCAACCTGCCGGAGGGAAAGACGCGGGAACTCGGCGCTCAGGAAATAGCCCTGCTGCTCACTAGCGCTCGATAGAGACCTGGTTCAGGTTGGCGTAGCCCATCGGCGTCAACTCATAGCCGCTGACATAGGGCTTGACCAGGTAGTAGTTCTCGGGGAACCACAGCGGGATGCAGGCGGCGTCATCAATCAGCATCTGCTCGGCTTGCTGGTAGAGCGCCAGGCTGGCGTCATAATCAAGCTCCGCCCCCGCCCGCTCCAGAAGGTCGTCCACCGCCGGGTTGCTGTACTCGCCGGCGTTATTTTCCTCGCCGGTGCGGAAGAGTATTTCCAGGAAGTTCTGGGGGTGGGGGTAGTCGGCCACCCAGCCCAGGTGGTACATCTCGTCCTTCTCTTCCTTGAGGTGATAGAGGAAATGCTCCGGCTCAAGCTGCCTGACCTTGACCTCAACACCGAGGTTCTGACGCCACTCGTGGATAATCGCTTCCAGGCTGTTCGATATCAACCCTCCCCAGCCCATGGTCGTCACCGTAATCGGTGGCAGGTTGTCCACGCTGCCGTAGCTGGAAGCGGCAATCAGCGCCTTCGCCTGCTCAACATCGAACTCCAGGCCCTCTAAATTCTCATTGAAGCCGGGGATGCCGGGCGGCAGGATGCCGTCGGCCCGCGCCATCATGTCCTTGAAGACCAGCGAGACCAGCTTGTCCTTGTCGAATGCCATGCTGAAGGCGCGCCTCAGGTTAACATCGTCAAACGGCGGGCGGGTATGGTTGAAGCCGATGTAGTTGAAACTCAACTCCGGCACAACCTGCAGTTCCTGGTAAAAATTGCCGGCCGGGTCGGTGACCTTGTCCACGTAATTGATATTGACGTCGGTGGCATCGATTTCCCCAGTCTCATACATGTTCATCGGCACGCCGCCCCACAGTTTGAAGACCACCGTGCTCACTCCCGCCTGCTCACCATAGTAATGCGCGTTCCTTTCCAGAACGAGCGTATTTTCCTCTTCCCATTCTTTTACCTGGAACGGGCCGGTGCCGTTGGGCTCCCACCACCATTCCACGCCCGGTCTTGCCTCGTTGCTGTCCACCACGAAGGCTACCGGATAGGTCATCTTGGCCAGGAAATAGGACTTCGGGGTGTCAATGGTTATCTGCAAGGTGTAGTCGTCAACGACCCTGACGCCGCTGATTTCACTGGCCTGGCCGCTCAATACCTCTTTGACGCCGACAATGTCCCCCAGGTACGTGGGCGCCGTCAGCGACCCCGTGGCGGGACTGCAGGCGCGCTCCAGGGAGCACTTGAAGTCGCTGGCGGTGACCCCCCGACCGTCCTGGAATTTGACATCCTGGCGCAGATAGAAAGTATAGGTGCGCCCGTCGGCGCTGACGTCCCAGCGCTCGGCGATGTCCGGGGCTGGCTCCAGGTTTTCATCGAGGCGCACCAGCCCGTTGTAAATCTGCTGGATGTATTCATGCGAGAGCATCTCCCCGGAGACCGCCGGGTCGAGGGTAATCGGGTCCACACCGTAAAGATTTAACGCCGTTCCCTGGCCACACTGGCAGCCCACCAGAAGCAGGCTGCACACCAGTATTACGGCCAGAAAGGCATAGATAACACGTTTCATTTTCAATATAACTTCGTTAATTGCTTACAGATTGGCCCTGACCGCCTCGCAGAACTGGGTGGTGGAAGCGCTTCCCCCCTGGTCAGGGGTGAGGTATTTCCCATCCTGATAGACCTTATAGACCGCCGCCTCCAAGTGGGCCGCTTCTTTCTCATAGCCGAGATACTCCAGAAGCATACCGCCGGCCAAGAGCATGGCGGTGGGATTTATGATGTTCTTACCGGCAATATCAGGCGCCGTGCCGTGCACCGAGCCGAAGTAGGCAAAGTCCTTGCCGACGCAGGCATTGGGAGTCAGCCCCAGCCCGCCGATGAGCGCCGCCGCCTCATCTCCCAGAATATCACCGTGCTCGTCGTCCATGACCAACACATCAAACTGCTGCGGGTTAATGACCAGCTGCTGGGCGCAGTTATCAATGATTATCTGGCCGAAGGTGAGTTCGGGGTACTGCCCCACCGTCTCCTCAGCAATGCAGCGGAACAGCTCGTCCGACTGTGTCAGGAGATTGTACTTACTGGATACCGTAACCTTGCCCGGGCCACCTCTGGCTTTTCTCTTCATGGCGAGTTCACAGGCCATCCGGCAGATATCTCTGGTCAGCACTTCCGTATTCACTTTAACGGCGAACTTGCCTTTCGCCGTAGTGTCCAGCGTGATGCCGAGCATATCATTCTTCAATTTCAGCGGCGCCAGCTGCGCGATACCGCCTTCCCATCCCGGATAAAGTCCTTCGAGGTTCTCCCGCATGATAACGAAATCGATGCCTGCCGGGTTTTTCAGTGGACTTCTCAGGCCTGGCACGTACTTTGTCGGGCGGATATTGGCAAAACATCGCCTCCCCCAGCGCAGGTATCCATGCACACCGTCGGCACGGCGTGTTGAACCCATAATAGCACAGTCAGAGGCATCGACCATCTTTCTCGCCGACTCCGGGAAGATAGTGCCATATTTGGCGGCCGCTTCATCGCCCGTTTCCGCCCAGGTAAACTCAATATCCAGATCCATCCCTTCCAGGATTCGAACCGTGGGCACAACCACTTCCGGCGACGCATCGTCTCCCTTCGTTACGCATACTCTCTTGGTCATTCATACTCCCTTACTAAGGTTGCAAGCTTACGCCCGGATAACAACTAATTAGTGTAGCATATATGCTTCGTCCCTGCATACTTTTACCGCCGGCTCTGGCTGGGTGTACAGAGGCACTCATGAGGTATTATAATCTAGGCTAGGGGTAAAGAAAGCGAACTCATGCATTTTGACTCCTGGGACTCGGTGCGACGAAGATTACGCCGCATACGCCGTGGCTTCAATCGGCTATGGCTCAACTACATCTATCAGAGCCTCCTGGCCACGGCAGTTGTCTTTGTTATCCTGTTTTTGCTAAACCTGGAGCATACGGTGGTTATTGCCTCCATCGGTGCCACCGCTTTTATCGTTTTCACCATGCCCCGTAACATCACCGCCGCGCCAAGGCGGGTCATCGGCGGGCATATCATCGGTTTTATCTGCGGTTCTGCCTTTGCCTTTATCCCCCACCCCACCGTCATCACCGCGATTATCGTCTATTCCCTGGCCGTAGGCACATGCGTCTTTCTCATGGTGGCCCTTGACGCCGAACATCCCCCCGCCGGCGGCACGGCACTCGGCGTGGCCATTACCGGCTTTTCCGTCAGCGTCATGGTGGCTGTGCTGACCAGCAGCATCATGCTTTCGCTGGCGCACCGCTTCTGCAAAAAGTTTTTAAAAGACCTGACCTAGCGCGCCGCTCCTATGCCCACACAAACCTAATAAAGTCTTACTTTTCCAATATTGCCACGGCCCGATTCATATTGGTGATTACGTCAACGCCAAAAGGACAGCGCTCCACACAGATGCCGCACTCAGTGCAGGCTGAAGCCTTTACCGGCAGTGCTTCATAGGCAGCCGCAACCGTATCACTGAGACCAAAGCCAGCTGTATCCACAATTCTGGTCAACGTCCCGATATCAATGTTGACCGGGCAGGGCAAACAGTGGTTGCAGTACATACAGCTTCCTTTTAACTTCCACATGGGATTGCTATCGATGGTACTGAAGTCCTTCTCCTCCGCTGTGACACTAAGAAAGGCCAGTGCTTGCCGCATTTCGGTCACGTTTTTACACCCCGGTACCACGGTACAGACTGCCGGCTGGGAAAGAGCGTAGCTCAGACACTGAACCGGCGTCAGCACAATGGAACTCGGATTATCCCGGAACAGTACACCGCCGGCGTAAGGTTTCATGGCTACCAGAGCCACGTTATGGGCAGCACAGGCATGATACAGGGCTTTGCGCGCAGACACAGCCTCACCAACAGAAGGCGCTTGATGATCCAGGATTTCCTTCAATGATATCCCGGGCAGCATCTCTTCGGGCAGTGTATCAAAGGCTGGATTTATGGGAAACATTAATACGTCAATATAGCCGCTCTTCACCGCCTGCAGAGCCGTCGGTACATCATGGCCGCTCATCCCGATAAAACGGGCTTTACCCTCTTTTTTCAGCTTCAGCGCCAGGTCAAGCAGCCCTCCAGGGTGAAAAACTTTATCATAATCAGCCTGTTTCTCCACGAAATGGAGCATGAGCACATCAATATAGTCGGTTTTTAGCCTCCGGAGCAGGTCTTCGTAGAAAGCCAGACTCTCTACCCTCTCCCTTGACCGGCAGTACTGGCCACCGCTCATAACCGCTCCCAGGTGCCCAGCAATCATCACCTTTTGCCTTTTGTTACGCAGAGCCTTGCCAAAATTATCGCGCACGCCGGGTGAGGCCATGAACAAGTCAATATAGTTCACGCTGTTATCAATGGCGCGATGAACCACGGAGATGACCGTACTCTCTGGCTCGAACTCAAGGTACTCCGCCCCCAGCCCCACCACCCCGACATTAATGCCTGTCCGGCCCAGTTTTCGGTATATCATGCCAACACCCCAAAACAGTGATGAGTTTCTTTAGCCTTATTTCAAACGCCTGACAAATTGGTCTACCGCCTGCAGAAATCGTTCTGGTACCTCGAGATGGGTCCAGTGGCTCCGGGCCGGAATTACTTCGAGCGTTGCCCGAGGAATATGCTCCGCCAGGAAGTGGGAGCACTCCACCACCGGTGCATCATCCTCGCTCATCACCACCAGAGTTTCTACCGGCAGCTTTTCCAGTTTGGGTGCCAGCTCGAAGATGCTGGGGCGCTTCCCCTGTACACCACGAATAACAGAAGCAATTGCCTTAGGTGAGTTCGTGAGCTCAGCCTGAGCGAGCGATTTTCCCAGCTTAGAGTCATTAAAGGCGGAACCCCAGGCCGGCAGCTTCTTCATTTCTTCTACATAGGCAGCAATCCCTTTCTTTTCGGCGGTGTCCGCCATGTGTTCCCACCATTCCCGCCACCATTCCCGGTCTGATGAACCAGAACCTATGCCCACGGGCACAAGACCCAAGCACCTTTCTGGATATTTCAGGGCCAAGTTAAGCGCCACATTTGCCCCCATGGAATGCCCGCCAACAATAGCCTTATTTATGTTAAGTCCGTCCATCAAGCTGCGCATATCCTCAACCATGATGTCCTGAGAGTATGCTTCCGATCGGTCTGGCTTTTCTGAGCGACCGTGCCCCCTGGCATCGTAGGCGACCACACGATAGCCGCCCTGGAAGAAGTCCATTACCCCCTCCCATTCCTGACAGACCCCGCCCAGTCCATGCGCCCAGACCACGGCCGTTCCAGAACCTCTTTCTTCATAGTGAATCCGGACGCCGTTCACCGTGATATCTGGCATTCTCGGAACCTCCTTTATTTACATCTGTGTATTATAACACTCTCTGCCCTGAATACATAACAGTTGGGTAATTAGCTTGTTGCGAAATGCCCTTACCCTCTCTATCGCTATAAATTAAATTTCTAAAGTGAGCCTACAGGGCGCCCTGTAGGCTCAAATATTTTACACAAAAAGAGAAAGGATAACAAGGAGGGGGACTGTAAGCCATTGGCAGAGTAATAAGTAAGTGTATACACCCCTGCATGTATCTTGACATATATCTCATTCATTGCTATTATATTAATGTAGCATTGGTTTGTGTTATTAGTGTTGTTGCATTTAGAAAAGCGCTGTGTTAATATATTCTTGTGGGATTATAGGGGGATGAAAGAATGAACAATAACAAGAACCATGATGATAAGGGCTTCTTGCTCCAGCTTCATATGAGGGCGCAACAAAAGGCAAAGGAGTACTCGGAGCTCTTACATGAACGGCAGCGACTTGAAATGAATATTGAGCGTGCTAAAGAGTATCTTGAACAACTTAATAACTTTCTCAAGGCTGAAGGTGAACAACCAGTAGCAATAAGAACGATGCCATATCAGGGGAGTGCCGTTGGTAAACCTGGCAATCGTTCAAAGGCATTCCCGATACGGAAAGCACAATGGAATGGAATGGGTATTAATGAAATCATTGAACATGTTTTGAATGTATCACAGGGCGCGTCTTTTAATGCCAGAGAGATGGCATCGGAAATATACGAGATACAATCGGAATCAGATTTGAAAATGGTTATGCGCAATATACGCTCATACATGCAGAGAGGGGCTAGGGGTGGAATGTGGGAGAGAGCGGATAGGGGTAAATTCAAGGCTAAAACAGTTGAGAAACAAGGAGCATTGGTTAATACTTAATTTGCCCAAGATTGGGCGGGAGAGATAGCCCGCTTGGAATATACACAGTAAATGGGGCTGGAAGGTCTCAGGTTCGCGGCCCGCACCCTTCCAGCCCCGGAAAGGAGATGCTTGGTTGGTCACCCAAGCAAGGTTATTATAACCTGGCCCCCGAAAGGGGGCCACTCTCCTTTTATTTATCTTATCACCTTTTTAGGTGTATTCCAATAGGGGCTTTTGCATTTCGGGCAGACCTTGGGTTCTTGGCTCATGTTTCTTGGCACCCATTCGTGCCCACATCGTTCACATTTAAAAGCCTCTAATTTTATGCGCCCCATATTATTAGTATATTCTTAATGGTATCATTTGTCAAGTATGGTACTAGAAATATTTTACTAAAAGGTATTGACAAACGCTATACCATATAGTAATATACTATTAGGTAATTATTAAAAGCGCTCCCATAAGTCGCGGTAACGACAGGGAGCGCAGCCAGAAGGAACCATGACGAACCCTCTAACCACTTATAATTATAACACTAATCTTGAAGCTGATGCTACACCGCCAATATACAGCCAGCTAAAAACCGTCTTTGATTCTATCCCGGAGGATGATTTGCTGAAGGCTCTTAAGGTGTATTACGCTGGGAGAAATGGGTACACGCTGAGGGTGCTATGGCGAACTTATGTGGCAATGACTATATTGAATCTGCCATCATTCGCTGCCCTTATAAGGGCTTTGGGAAACAATCCTTATATTGCATTGGCTTGTGGGATTACCAGCCAAGAAGCTATTCCTTCCAAGTATGCCTATTCACGCTTTATGCGGAAGTTTGATGAATACAAGAATATAGTACTGGTCAAAGATATAATGCGGTCTCTTACTCGCAAGTGCTATGAAGTGTGGCCTGATTTTGGTAAGAGCGTTGCTATTGATGCTACAGATTTGAAAGCATGGTCAAATGGTAGCAAGAAAAACAAATCTGATAATGATGCAGGATGGGTTGTCAAGGCTGGTTCGAATGGAAAGCGTAAATTTACATGGGGATATAAGTTGCACCTAATGGTTGATACAACATATGAAATCCCGATAACAGCTAATATTACCAAAGGTAACGTAAACGATATTCGCCATGCTACTCCGTTGCTTTCGCAGGCTCGTTTTATCACAGGGAAATTCTATCCAGATTATGTTATTTGCGATGCCGGTTATGATAGTAGTGAACTTCGCAGGCTCATCAAAAGACAATGGAGAGCTGAACCCATCATAAAAGCAAGGAAAACTCACAAAAAATGGATAGCAGTAGAGAATCAAGATTGGCAACTAATATTTAATCGCCGAACATCTGTGGAGAGGGTATTCAGCAGAATGAAGACTCAAAGGCGACTAAATAATGTTACTGTTAGGAATAGGCGCAAGGTAACTGTTCATAGCCTAATACCAGTGATTGTAACTCAAGCTATGGCCTTGGCCTTTCCAGATACGCCCAGAAATTGTGTTAAATAGCACACTGAAATACAGGGAGATTTGACAAATTTGACAAGTATGCTATAATAACATTGACTATGGTGCCTTGCCCTGTGGGTAAAATAAGGCGTTTTGCACGAATTCCACCGGCAAGGCACAAAATATTTAATCAATAGCTTGCAACCAAGAATACTCTCTAGTAAAAATCCCCCTTAATCGTATAGGCATGAGGGTTAAGCCATAATCAAAAACACCCGAATCGCTACGCCACAACTTGTCTCTTACGAATTCAAGATATGATAATTCATAATGTCCCCACCACGGGTCTGGCTCAAGTGCCTTGTATATAGAATGAGCTAATCCGTCTGCTAAGCAGAGTTTAGGTTCATTTAGTTTATCTTGAATCTCGATTCCACCAATGTCGACAAAATCCCACGAGAAATAGGGGTCTTTTCTTGATTTAAGCAAGTTCAAATAATTCTGGAAGGCAACTAAATCAAAATTCCGCCTTTTCTCTATTATTATTCTTTCTGCTTTTTCGTTCATACTTTGAGCATATCGTGATATTCTTTCAATAGCGTATCGAAGCGAGTAAGTATATTGAATACGCGGTTTGGACAAATGAAATTGCGCTGATGTCATTTTAGTATCAGATGCCACTACAATGCCCTTCCATTCACCGATTTGTAAAATATTAAGTATACCCTTTTTTGAAGCATGCTCAAGGTCGGTGAAATGAATGCAGGGGCGCTTTGTTTGCCTGCGAGCCTTTAGCGCAAAATCTACAACCTGTTGGACTTGTTCACCATCTTGTGATTTTACTGCAACACAGCCAAATACTAGCCACCTAGAACCCTTTCCCCCTGTACCTTCATCTCCTGATTCGTCAATATAGACAAACATACACGTAGTATGCCATTGCTATATTGTATCGTCAAATCCCATCAGGCTTATCTGTTGCATTTCGCAACAAGCTATAATGTGTGCATTTGGCGGAAATGCTATAATATGCTAATTCTGGCACGGACGAGTAAAAGCCTAACCATAAGGAGGTGGAACCATGGCAAACAGAGCGAGTATGGAGGGAATCATACCGGCAATGCTGACCCCCTTTACCAGAAGCGGAGACCTGGACCTTGCTGGCCTGAAGGAGAACGTTGCTTTTCTGATTGAAAACGGCGTCAGCCAGATTATGTGCCTGGGCAGCACCGGGGAAGCTGCCACCCTGACGCGAGAAGAATGTGTAAAGGTAACTGAGGCCACCGTGAAAGCGGCCAATGGCCGGGTTCCGGTCATGGCCGGTACCGGTGCCACCAGTACACGGGAGGTCATCGCACGTTCCAAAGAGGCTAAAAGTGCCGGCGCTTATTCGGTGATGATTGTGACCCCGTTCTATGAGATACCCAACCAAGAGGGCTTGTATAAACACTATGCCGCCATCGCCGAAGCGGTGGATATCCCCATCTGCCTCTATAACATTCCACCGCACACCCAGGTTGAGATTGCGCCTGAGACGCTGGAAAAACTGGCCGAAATAGACAATATCGTGGCGCTGAAGGACAGCAGCGGCAACCTGGGCTATTTTGCCGAGGTAATGCGGCGGGTCGGCGATAAAATGGCCATTCTGACCGGTGGTGATGACATCACCCTGCCCTGCTTTGCCCTCGGCTGCCACGGCGCTATTCTGGCACTGGCCAATATTGCACCGCGAATGACGGTTGACCTCTTCCAGGCAGTGCAGCAGAAGGAGAGAGAGAAAGCACTGGGCATCTTTTTCAAGCTGCTGCCCATCTCCCGTGCCATAAGCGTGCCCCAGAATTTTCCCGCCCCGGTGAAAGAGGCGGTCAACATGCTGGGCAGAACGGCCGGGCCGGCCCGCAGCCCCATACTACCACTGGATGACGCGGAAAGAGGCGAAATCAAAAAAGCGCTACAATACGCAGGGCTACTATAAATAAAGGATAGAAAGGCTACGCAAATCACCAGCGTTGCCGTCGCGGAACTAATTTGACAAAGAAGCGCACTTCAGCATAAAATATATTGTTAGTTTTTGGGTTATTACAGCTTTTTCAAGTCAGTTTAGACTATTTCAGTGATGGATGACCGGAAACTCTAACTAAAATTTAAAGAGGGGGCGGTCATCCAATGACTTTTCAGGGCAAGTCCATCGAGTGCTCTAACTGGGGCACCACGTTCACCTTCAACCTTGAGGACCAGAAATTTTTCCCTTTGAACCGTGCGGGGATAAGCCCATATGCGGCCGTGATGGCTACTGGAAAGTCGGGCTGAGTGGATAAGAAAGCTTTAATTTTGAGTTACGCCCGGGCTGGCAACTGGCCCGGAGGTGACCCTGGAAAGCAGAGGTTTTGTCATTGAAAGTCACAATACGTGAAGGTGAATCACAGGAAGCATTATTACGTCGCTTTCAAAGAATGGTACAGATGAGCGGTGTCCTGCGAGAAGCGAAGGCACACAACCATTTTGTATCCAGGCGAGACGCTGCCCGTATCAAGGCTAAAAAAAGCGCTCGAAGAGGGCTTCGTCAGGGAAGATAGACAGGTAGGACAAGGAATTCAAAATAAGGGGGATAGACTATGAAAATATATGTGGGCAATTTATCCTATGATGTGACCGAAGAAGAGCTGCGGGAGCAATTCGCGTCTTTTGGAGAAGTGGAATCGGTCGCCATTCCAACTGACAGGTACAGCGGCCGACCAAGGGGGTTCGCCTTTGTTGAGATGCCGTCCGTATCTGAAGGTCAGGCCGCGATTACCGGACTCAACGGGAAAACACTGAAAGAACGGACCCTTAATGTTAGCGCGGCCCGCCCTCGCGAAGATAGAGGCGGTGGGTCTTACGGAGGCAGGCGAGGTGGTGGCTTTGGCGACAGCCGGCGGCGAAGGTATTAATCCAAGGCAAGCACCAGCCGCGGGAAAAGTCGTCATTGCCCCATGCAACTGCCAGTCTTGAAGGAACCACTACTTTGGCCACGTTAACGGCCTTAAAATAGGCCCTCTCTCTTCAGGCTTAGGTAGCCACGGTCCCCGATGATGACATGGTCAAGAACGTCTATCCCCATGATTTCCCCCGCTTCCACCAGCCTTTTGGTCAGGTTTATATCATCCTCGGAAGCCTCCGGGTCGCCAGACGGGTGATTATGCGCAAAGAGCACCGAGGCGGCACTGGCCGAAACTGCTTCTTTGAACACTTCCCGGGGATGGACAATGCTGCTGTCCAGACTGCCAACTGATATCTCAGCTACCCTGATGAGCTGATTCCGGGTATCCAGTAGCAGTGCCAGAAAATATTCTTTCTTCTTGCTTCTCAGTCGACTGCGAACCAGCGCCACGACATCCTCAGGTGTTTTCACCGTTTCCTTCTTCCCGCTTTCCTGGTAGCCTTCAATTCGGCTGGTCAGTTCAAAAGCGGCTTTTATCTGCGCTGCTTTGGCCAAGCCAATTCCCCTGACACCGGCCAGCTCTTCCAGTGAAGCCACGGCAATCCCCTTGAGGCTACCGAACTGGCTCAAAAGTCTCTGGGCAGTAACCATCACCGACTCGCCAGCGATGCCCCGACCCAGAATGACCGCCAGGACCTCCTGAGCCGAAAGTGCCTCGGCACCGAACTTCTGCAGCCGCTCCCTCGGTCGCTCCGAAGCTGGTAAATCATGGATGGTGAACGACTTCTTCTCCTTGCTTTCCACGTTACATCACTACCCACAAAAACAAGCTCATCTCATAACATAGCTGCGCCAGAGCTCATTTAAACCGTCCATATCAAATCCATATACTTTCTGCAGGGCCTCATCATAGCCGCTTCCCTCACGGAAGGTGCTCAGTAACTCAAGCATCTGGCTCTGGCCATAGTTATTGATTAAAAGGTCAACTAGGCTGTAGCTCTGGGCGTAAGCCAGCAATGATTCCTCGGCATAGGCGGAAAAGGGGCTGGAGAGGCTGCGCACCGTTATCAGTCTATCATCATCAATCGCCTTGACCAGCATATCAACGAACGCCGGCTCCAACGATCCCTCTGCATACATGGCGATACCCTCATCAAGCCAGGTGGGCAAATCATTATAGGGATTGAAGACCATCTGATGAATTACCAGATGCGGCAGCTCGTGGGTCATCGCCCGCTTGCCCCAGTCAAGGTTGGCCGGGGAAATGCCAATGGCAATGGTACTGAACCTGGTATAGGCCACGCCACCCGTCCATTCCTGAGGGAATATCATGGCGCCACGCAGGTCTTCGTACTTGGCATACAGGTATATCGCCGCCGGACTTTCCAGCTCGGCACCAGTATCACTGGTCAGGCGCACCAGCGCCTGCTGGGCCGTATCCATGAGTTCCCGGGCGAACGACTCATCCCCCTCATACCAGTACAGGGTCAGTAACCCCTGGCTCAGGCTGCGCCAGGGATAACGGGCATCATCAATCTGGACTACGGCCGGTTCGGTTTCCAGCCTTTCGCCGCCATCATCTACAATCGTCCACCAGTAGCTCACGCTGCTGCCCGGCGGCATGCCGCCGGTTTTCCTCATATCCCAGTCCCATGCCGAAGTGACCAGGGGCGCCGGTGCAAATTCCAGGCGCACTTCGCTGGTTACCACCGCATGACTCATGCGGTGAACGGTATAATGCAGGCGGATGTCCGTGATGTCAGCACCACTGGCGGCCGAGAGACTGAAGTTGACCCTCGCCGGAAAATCAACCTGCACACTGGTGTCCAGAACCTGCGGCCCGTCTGCGGCCAGAACCGTTACCGGGCTTGACAGGGCCAGGCACAAACCGACCACCAGAATGAAAAACACCACCTTTTTTATCATTCTTCCCTCCCCAGACCAGACCGGTGATAGGCCTCCAGAAAGCCATCCAGGTCGCCATCGAGCATGCCATCAGGGTTGTTTGTCTGATAGTCGGTCCGGTGGTCTTTAACCATCTTGTACGGGTGCAGGACATAGCTCCGTATCTGGTTTCCCCAGCCCGCGGCAATGCGCTTTCCTTTGAGCCTGGCTTTTTCCTCGGCGCGTTTCTCCAGCTCCAGTTCCAGCAGGCGCGACCGTAGTATGGTCATGGCGGTCTCTTTGTTACGATGTTGGGAACGCTCACCCTGGCAGGTAACCACCAGCCCTGTAGACAGGTGGGTCAGCCTGACCGCGCTGCTTGTCTTCTGCATATGCTGCCCGCCCGGTCCGCTGGAGCGGAATGTCTCCACTTTCAAATCGTCGGGGCCGATACTGATGTCAACGTCTGCCTTGGCCTCCGGCATTACCTCCACCAGGGCAAACGAGGTATGGCGGGCGTGGTCGGCGTCAAATGGAGACAGACGGACCAGCCGGTGCACGCCGTGCTCCGCTCTCAAGTAGCCATAGGCGTAGTCGCCGGCAATTTCAATGACCACGCTCTTCATCCCGGCTTCCTCGCCAGAAGTGCTTTCCAGGATTTCCGCATGGTAGCCATGCCGTTCTGTCCATCTGAGGTACATCCGCATCAGCATCTCCGCCCAATCCTGGGACTCGGTGCCGCCGGCACCGGCGTGAACCGCCAGAATGGCATTGCGCTCATCGTATTCACCACTGAAAGCAAGCTGGAATTCGAGCTGGTCGAGAACTGACGCGACCTTTTCCGTCTCCGACTGAATTTCCATCTGAAGGGCTTCGTCTTCCCCGGTCAGATGAGCCAGCTCGGTCAGGTCAGCCACCCTTTTTTCCAGTCCCCGCCATTGCTCCACGGCCTTCTTCTGCTCCACCAGGTGACGCATGGTGTCCTGTGCTTTAACCTGTTCCGCCCAGAAGTCTGGCTTTGCCGATTCTTTCTCTAACTGCCTGATTTCCACTTCCCTGCCGGCAATGTCAAAGATGCACCAGTGCCATGGAAATTCGAGACCGCAGGTCTTCCAGTTTGTCCAGCAACTCCTGCATTAGCTCTGCCTCTTAGCCTAAAACAGTTTCCCCTGAGAAATCGGTTCCTGAGAAGGCAAGTATTCTTTCTCCTTTATGTTCCCACCTGCCGCCAGATGGGCCAGCCGCAGCGGCTCCGGGATACGATAGCCGTGGCAGCACGCCAGCACCCAGCGCACCGCCGTCTCCAGGTCAACCTTGTGACCGATGGAAACATAGAGCGGGCTGGTACCCGCTTTGGTGCGCAGCACGGCACCGATTACTTCCCCGCCGTCCACCAGCGCCGCAGAGCTACCCGGTTCCACCGCCAATTCCTCATGGCTGCCGCACAGTCGCGATTTAGCACAGCCTATGGTCGGCGTGTCCAGAAGGAGCCCCAGGTGGCAGGCCAGACCAAGGCGGCGGGGGTGGGCCAGTCCCTGTCCGTCCACCAGAAGGAGGTCGGGCGTCACCGTCAGTTTTTCACAGACCGCCAGGACCAGCGGCGACTCCCGGAAAGAGAGAAGGCCCGGAATGTAGGGGAAGGCAAGCGGCGCATCGACCGTTTTCACTTCTACCAGTTCCAGTGCCGGGTAAGCCATGACCACCACCGCCCCAGTGGCCAGGTTCCGGGCACGGCTGGTCGATATATCAGCACCGGCAATAAAACGCGGCTCGCCGATTTCACTGATTGGGGAAACCCGGGCGGCCAGTTCCCGCTGGATGTCCAGAGCCTGCGGAATGCTCACCTGCCAGCCGTGCAGATTATGCACCTTCATATCCCGCATTATAGCTTCAATAGTGTTATCTGGCAACTAATTTACCGGGTGCCATTGACAGACGCCAAGGCAATGGTGCATAATAAGTGTTTAGAAGCCAGATAAAAACATGGTAAAAATCAGACTACGCCGTACCGGAGCCAAGGGCAAGCCAAACTATCGACTTGTCGTTGCTGACTCCCGCTCACCTCGTGATGGAGCCTTCATTGACATTATCGGTCATTTCAACCCCCTCACCGACCCCGAAACCGTGGTTATCAACGAAGAAAAAGCACGCCACTGGTTAAGTCATGGTGTCCAACCGACAGATACTGCCGCCAGGCTGTTGAGCAAGGCCGGCATCCTACAAAAATCCAATACGAGTAAGGAGAACCCCAAAACATGAGTGAACCTGGAACGCAAGAAGAAAGCATGAAAGAACTCGTCGTGTACATCGCCAAATCAATCGTCGATGAACCGGATGAAGTGAAAGTCGAAGAGGAAACTGACGAGGAGGGCCTGACCACACTGAAACTACAGGTCGCCGATGAGGATAAAGGCAGAGTCATTGGCAAGCAGGGCCGAATCGCCGAAGCCATGCGCGCTCTACTCAGGGTAAAAGCGGCCAAGGCTTCCGCCCGGGTTCGACTGGAAATTGTCTGAACTGACCCCATCTGGAAATAAAGAGTCAGAAACAGAATCGTTCGCTCTGGACTTCATTACCGTTGGGCGTATTACGGCGCCGTGGGGGTTCAAAGGTAAAGTAAAGGTCCAGATAGAAACTATTTTCCCGCAGCGATTTTCTCCCGGCGAAAAGGTATTTATTGACGGCCAGCCCGTGACCATCGCTGATGCGTCATGGCAGCGTGGCCGTGTCATACTGAAGTTCAGCACCATCGACCGCGCTGAAGATGCCCGGCGGCTAAAGGGCAAGTCCATAGAGATACCGCGAAGTCAGGCGCAGCCTCTGCCGGAAGACCAGTACTATTATTTTCAGCTCATCGGGCTGGAGGTAAGGACCACCGGCGGTGAGCTTCTGGGCAAGATTAAGGAAATCCTGACCGGCGAGAGCAACGATACTACGTAGTACAGGGCACGAAAGGTGAATTTCTTATTCCCGCCATTGCTGATGTGGTCCGGTCAGTGGACTTAGAACGTGGTTTTATGGAGATTGAGCCCATCACGGGGCTTCTGGAACTGAACCGGAAAAAGACTGATTAGCTTTCGGCTAACGCTTTCTTTTCCGCCGTGCCGTCTCTGCTACCCTTAGCCGTGCCAGTGAACGACGGAGCGATGCTTCCGCCCGGACACCGTCAGAGCCAAGTTCACGCTGCCGCGTAAGTCTTTCCCGGGCGCGTTTTCGGGCTGCCTCCGCCCTCTCCACATCAATTTCCTCGGCTCGCTCCGCAGCATCAGCCAGGACCACCACACGGTCGGGGCGTACTTCCAGGAAGCCGCCGGATATCGCCAGCGAGACTTCTTCCGCGCCTTTTTTTATCCGCAGCTCGCCGGGCAGCAACGTGGTCATTAAAGGGGTATGGTGGGGTAATATCCCGAGCTGACCTTCAAAACCAGGAGCAACCACCATGTCCACTTCCTCGGAGTAGACCATTCGCTCTGCAGTGACAATATCAAGCCTGATGCCCGCCATCCGCTACTGCCCTGCCTTTTTGGTTTCTTCCTCAGCTTTCGCCTTATCTTCTTCGGCCGGTTCCGTCTCTTCTTCCTTGCCTTCTTCCTCTCCCGCTTCCTTCAGTGCCTCGTCTTTTTTCTCCGCTGGCGCTGCCTTTTCCTCCGCCTCTTCCCCTTTAACGCTTACCGTTTTTGCCTGCTTGGCCACCTCGTCAATACCACCCACCATGTAAAATGCCTGCTCCGGCAGGTCGTCGTACTTGCCATCAAGTATCTCCCGGAAACCGCGCACTGTTTCCTGTATTGACACGTACTTGCCCTCCCGGCCGGTGAACACCTCGGTGACAAACATCGGCTGGGATAAAAAGCGCTGTATGCGCCGTGCCCGGCCCACGGTCAGCTTGTCTTCCTCACTGAGCTCCTCAACACCGAGTATGGCGATGATGTCCTGGAGGTCCTTGTAACGCTGCAGCACCCGCTGTACCTCGCGGGCGACCTGATAGTGCTCATCGCCGACTACAGTCGGCGTCAGGATGCGCGAGGTCGAGACTAGAGGGTCAACGGCCGGATAAAGCCCCTGCTCGGCAATGGACCTCTCCAGCGCAATCACGGCATCAAGGTGACCGAATGTGGCCACCACTCCGGGGTCGGTATAGTCATCCGCCGGAACATAAATCGCCTGGAAAGAAGTGATTGAGCCGTGCTTGGTGGATGTAATCCTCTCCTCCAGCTCACCCATTTCCGTGGCCAGAGTCGGCTGGTAGCCCACCGCCGAGGGCATACGCCCCAGCAGCGCTGAAACCTCCATGCCCGCCAGAGTATAGCGATAAATATTATCGATAAAGAGTAGCACGTCCTGGTTCTCAACATCGCGGAAGTACTCCGCCATCGTCAGCCCGGTGAGGCCGATACGCAGGCGAACGCCCGGAGGCTCATTCATCTGCCCGAAGACGAGCACGGTTTTGTCGATGACGCCCGACTCCCTCATCTCGTGCCAGAGGTCGTTGCCCTCGCGCGACCGCTCGCCGATGCCGGTGAACACGGAAAAGCCGCCGTGCACGGTGGCGATGTTGCGGATAAGCTCCATAATGATGACCGTCTTGCCCACGCCGGCGCCGCCATAGGCGCCGATTTTACCTCCCTTGGTGAAAGGCGTTATCAGGTCAATCACCTTGAGGCCGGTTTCAAGCATCTCGGTACTGGTGGACTGTTCCTCAAGCGATGGTGATGGGCGGTGGATTGGCCATTGCTCCTTCGCCTTCACCGTGCCAAGGTTGTCCAGAGGCTCGCCCATGACATCAAACAGGCGCCCCAGCGTACCCTTGCCCACCGGCACCCTGAGCGCTGCCCCGGTATCTACCACCTCGGCGCCACGCTCCAGACCATCCGTGGGGGAGAGCGCCAGACACCTGACCCAGTTATTGCCCATGTGCTCCTGGACCTCAAGCACCAGCCTGCTGCCATCGGTTTTTATTTCAACCGCATTAAAAAGTGACGGCAATTTATCGGGTGGAAATTCAACATCAACCACCGTCCCAATCACCTGAGTCACTTTGCCTTTTGCCATTATTACCTCCTCGGTCAGGCCAGGGCTTCCACACCACCGGCAATGTCCAGAAGTTCGGTGGTAATCGCCTCCTGGCGGGCTTTATTATAGAGCAGGGTCAGGTCATCAATCAGCTCACTGGCATTATCGGTGGCGCTCTTCATGGCCACCATCCGCGCCGACTGCTCGCTGGCGATAGACTCCAGAATGGCATGGTAAACCTCCATCTCCACGAAGCGGGGCAGAAGGTTACCCAGCACCACATCAGGTCCGGGTTCATAGATGTATTCCACATTCTGCACCGCCGGAATACTGGCCGGCGCCACGGGAAGCAACTGCTGCACGCAGGGACGCTGCACCATCGTGGAAACAAAGTGGGCGTAGACCAGGCAGACCAGGTCAAAAGCACCTTGGTTGTAATCGTCAATCAAAATGTGTGAAATGGGCAGGGTATCCATCAGGCTGGGGCGGTCGCCGAGGAGGGTAAACTCAGCCAGTACTTCCTTTTCACAGCGACGTATAAAATCAAGCCCCTTCCGGCCGACAGCGATAACGGTAACCGGCACCTTCTGCTCCAGCATATAGCTGGCAATGGTGCGGTTGAGACTGCTGACCAGCCCACCGCACAGACCGCGGTCGGGCGTGATGTGGACCAGAGCAATTTTATTTACCGGCCGCCGCTGCAGGAGCGGATGCGGTTCCCGGCCGGCCTCGGTCAAGGCGGCCAGATCGGCAATGACCTGCTGGATTTTATCTGAGTAAGGCCTGCCGGCCAGACCACGCTCCTGCGCCCGTCTCATCTTGGAGGCAGCAATCATTTCCATGGCCCTGGTTATTTTGGACGTGCTCTGCACGCCCCGTATTCTTCGCTTGATGGCACGGATATTAGCCAAGCGTTATCCCTCCGCCTCTTTCGCTATCTCCAATTCATCACCATTCAGTTTTTTAAACTCGGCAATGGCCTTCTGGAGCGCCTTTTCCGTTTCAGCGCTGATTTCCTTTTCTTTGGCGATTAATTTGCTTACGTCCTGGTGTTTTGTCTCTATATATTCATAAAATTTGCTTTCAAAGAGGGCTACCTTGCTCACCGGGACATCATCAAGATAACCATTCACCGCCGCATACAGTATCATGACCTGCTTCTCCAGGGGCACGGGCACGAACTGCGGCTGCTTCAGAGCTTCGGTAAGCCGCTGACCGCGTTCCAGCTGTGCCCTGGTCGCTTTATCCAGTTCACCGGTGCCGAACTGGGCAAAAGCCGCCAGTTCGCGGTACTGCGCCAGTTCCAGGCGCATCCTTCCGGCTACCTGTCTCATGGCCCGTGTCTGGGCTTTACCCCCGACACGAGATACTGATAAGCCAACATTCAGCGCCGGCCTGATGCCAGCATTGAAAAGGTCGGTCTCCAGATACATCTGACCATCGGTAATTGAGATAACGTTGGTCGGTATGTATGCCGAAAGGTCGCCGGCCTGTGTTTCGATGATGGGCAGCGCGGTCAGTGAACCGCCACCGTATTCCTCGGCATATTTGGCTGCCCTCTCCAGCAACCGGCTGTGCAGGTAAAAGACATCGCCCGGATAGGCCTCTCTCCCCGGCGGGCGGCGCAGCAGCAGCGAGAGCTGGCGGTATGCCCAGCCGTGTTTGGTGAGGTCGTCGTAGATGACCAGCGCGTCCTTGCCGTGTTCCATGAACTCCTCGCCGATGGCGCAACCGGCATAAGGCGCCAGATACTGAAGGGCAACGGAGTCTGAAGCGCTGGCTACCACCACGATGGTATGCTCCATGGCGCCGTGGCTTTCCAGCGTGGCCACCAGCTGTGCGACTTTGGATACTTTCTGCCCGATGGCAACGTAAATGCAGGTAAGGTCGCCGCTTTTCTGATTTATGATGGTATCAATGGCAATGGCCGTCTTGCCGGTGGAGCGGTCGCCGATGATGAGTTCCCGCTGCCCCCGGCCAATGGGAATCATGCTATCGATGGCCTTGATGCCGGTCTGCACCGGTGTATCCACAGACTTGCGCAGCACCACATTGGGCGCCACACGCTCCACGGGACGAGTACCCTTGGTCTTAACCGCACCCTTACCATCCAGAGGGCGACCCAGCGGGTCAATGACCCGCCCGATAAGTGCTTCACCCGCGGGTACCTCAACAATCCGCCCGGTGCACCGCACTTCATCGCCTTCTTTTACTTTGAGGTAGTCTCCCAAGATTATCGCCGCCACACTGTCCTCCTCTAGGTTAAGCGCAATGCCCATAATATCATTGGGGAACTCAAGCAACTCATTGTACTTCGCCGAGGCCAGCCCGTAAATGCGGGCAATGCCGTCACCAACCTCAATCACCGTACCCACGTCCACCATGGTAACGGCGCTGCCAAACTGCTTGATTTGCTCTTTCAGCACCGATACGATTTCCTGCCCTTTGGTCGCCACCGGAGCTACCTCCTTTCCGCTGGCGGTTTCGTCAGCTCTGAATTAATTTACTTCACTTATTTTACTGTCTGCCCTCAACGAGGCTCTCCACCACCGAAGGGTCGGCCAGCGTGCTGGTATCTCCAAGATTGCTGACATCTCCAGCCGCAATCTTGACCAGGATGCGGCGCATTATTTTCCCGCTCCTGGTCTTGGGCAGACCTTCGGCAAACTGAATTTTATCCGGCGTGGCGATGGGGCCGATTTCCTTGCGGACGTGAGCGACGAGCTCTTTCTTGAGGTCATCGCTGCCTTCCAGGCCAGCCTTCAAAGTAACGTAGGCGTAAATGCCCTGTCCTTTCACCTCGTGGGGCATACCGACCACCGCGGCTTCAGCCACCTTCTCATGGGAAACGAGCGCACTTTCGACCTCGGCGGTACCGATGCGGTGACCGGAGACATTGATGACATCGTCGATACGGCCCACCAGCCAGTAGTAGCTGTCTTCATCCAGCCTGGCCCCGTCACCGGTGGTGTAAACACCCGGGAAGCGGACAAAGTAAGTTTCCTTGAACCGCTTCGGGTCACCGAATACCCCGCGCATCAGACCGGGCCACGGCCGCTTTATCACCAGATAACCACCTTCGTTTACGCCCACGGCAGAGCCATCTTCCCGCAGTATTGCCGGCTCGACGCCGAAGAATGGTACGCCGGCGGAGCCGGGCTTGGCCGGCATGGCTCCCGGCAAGGTGGTGATGAGGATGCCTCCGGTCTCCGTCTGCCACCAGGTATCCACAATGGGGCATCTTTCCTTGCCAATGACATTGTAGTACCACATCCATGCCTCGGGGTTAATCGGCTCACCCACGGTGCCCAGAAGCCTCAGCGAGCTCAGGTCATGTTTGTTGGGCCACTCTTCACCCTCACGCATCAGGGCGCGTATAGCCGTGGGGGCGGTATAAAAAATGTCAACCTGGTACTTCTCCACGATATCCCAGAACCGGTCCGGGTGCGGATAGGTGGGGATACCCTCGAACATGACGCACGTGGCGCCATAGGACAGGGGCCCGTAGACGATATAGGTGTGACCGGTCACCCAGCCGATATCGGCCGTGCACCAGAAAACGTCCTCTTCCTTGACATCAAATATCCATTTGAACGACTGATAAGCATGCAGCAGATAACCCGCCTGGGTATGCATGACGCCCTTTGGCTTGCGAGTGCTGCCGCTCGTATACAGGATAAACAGTGGGTCTTCTGCATCCAATCTGGCAACATCACAGACGGGTTTTATCTCCACGCCGCCCATAAGGTCATGCCAGTAATGGTCACGTTTCTCTTTCATGGGCACGCTGATGTCCGCCCGCTTGACCACAATAACATTTTTTACACCGGGACAGGACTCAAGCGCCTGGTCGGCGTTATCCTTGCTGCGGATAACGCGCCCGCCGCGATAGTAACCATCGCAGCAGATAAGCGTTCCCGAGTTGCAGTCCAGTATCCGGTCGCGCAGTGCCTCTGCGCTGAACCCGCCAAAGACAACACTGTGAATAGCGCCAATACGGGCACAGGCCAGCATGGCAATGGGCAACTCGAGTATCATGGGCAGGTATATCGAGACGCGGTCGCCCTTCTTCACACCCATCTTCTTCAATACGTTGGCGAATTTACAGACCTCGCGGTGGAGCTGCTGGTAGGTCATTACCTTGGTATCGCCGATGTCACCTTCCCAGATGAGAGCCGCCTTGTTCCGGCGCCACGTCTTGAGGTGACGGTCAAGGCAGTTATAGCTGATATTCAGCTTGCCCCCCACGAACCATTCATGTTTCCCCTCCTCAAAGTCCTCAACCAGAACCTTGTCCCACTTCGTGAACCAGTCCAGCTGCTCCGCCATTTCCCCCCAGAACCCGTCAGGGTCTTCAATCGACCTCTGGTAGAGCTTCTTATACTCAGCCATACTCTTAATATACGCCGATTCGGTGAATTCTTTCGGGGGGTTGAAACTTCTCTTCTCCCCCATCATTGATGTAATCCCTTTAACCTCGCTCATTAAATCCTCCGTCTCATTCTTATCCGGTTACAACACATTGCGTTTCGTTCGCTCTTCCTGGCCATTTTGAGCCTACACTGCCTGCCGGCTGCAGAATATCCAGTGTGGCACTAATCCTGAGCCGCCACGCCCATCAACTGCGTATAGGCACTATTGAGCCTGGTGGCTATGGTCTGAGCCACGCTCCGGTTTATCTTGCAGCCAATCGGTGGCTTAGTCTGGCACAGCTGCGCCAGTTCCAGGCCCTTGAAGGCCAGTACCTTCGTGGTCTCGATAGCCGTCACCGTGCTGTACATACGATAGGGAGCCAGCATTGCCGACCAGCACACCAGCTCAAAGTTCGACGCCGCTTGAATCTGGCGGTGCATCATTGGTCCCAGCTCCAGGTATATGCCAACCAGACCATCCTCAATGATGAATACCTTCTCCTGAGTTCTTCCCTGTTTGCCCAGGCTCTCTCCGACTTCATAGACCTCGCTGGTGGCCATACTGGCAATGAGTTCCAGTTGCTCCTCATCCAGGTCACGAAACATGGGACACCGCTTCAGTAACTCGATTTTTTTCATTTAAACCTCCTCAGTCTTTTAAATTAAGTATCAGCCGGTCACCTCTCAACACCGACCAGTGCCTTTTTCAAGGCGGCCAGCTGGCTCCGGGTGCTGCCATCCAGTAAGCGGTCACCTATCCGGGCGATAAAGCCGCCGATTACACCGGGGTTTATATCCGCCTTGATTTCAACCTTTTTGCCCACAATGCGGCCGAGATGCCTGGCCAGCTTTTGCTCATCCTCTTTGTCCAGCGGCACCGCCGTGGTCACCTCAGCCAGTTCAATGCCGCGGTGGCGGTTCCACAACCGCTGGTACTCATCGGCGATTTCACCAATTATGTCAAGCCTGCTCCGGTTGACCAGCAACAGTACCAGGTTCAAAGCCAGTGGATTTACCCCTTTCACCTGCCCGGAGAGCAGTTTCTCTTTTTCATCAAGGTGAATTTTAGGGTTCTCCAGAAACGCCTTGAAGTCCACATCACTCACCACCTGGACAATCTTTTCCAGGTCAGACTGCCAGCGTTCCAACTCGCCTGCTTCCAGGGCGATTTCAAACACCGCCTGCGCATATCGCCTTGAATACGCTCTTCTCGCCAAGTTTATGCCTCGAAAATCGTTTACTTTTTCTTCAGGGCATCGCTCTCTTTCAGGACTTTGTCAATGAGCTCGCGATGCGCCTTCTTGTCCAGCGAACGGTCAATGACCTTCTCCGCCGCCGCGATGGTCAGGTCAGCCACTTCTTTCCGCAGCTCGCCGATGGCCTCGTCGCGCTCCCGCTGGATACCGCTGCGCGCTCGAGTAATAAGCGCCTCGGCTTCCTGCCTGGCGCCCTGCTTCGATTTCTCCCTGATTTCCTCGCCGGCCTGCACCGCCTGGGCAATGCGTTTCTGCCCTTCCTTGCTGGCCGCCTCCAGTTGCTTCTTTACCTCTTGCTCGGTCCGGGCGGCCTGCTCTTTAATGTCATCGGCCTGTGCCATGCTGTCCTTGATTCTTTTGGAACGTTCGTCCAGCATCCTCATCACCGGTTTGTAGGCAACAAAGTAGAGGACCACCAGCAGAATGACCACGTTCACAATCTGCGCCAGCAAGGTCGGCATATTTATGCCGAGTCCGGCAAGTCCCTCCATAGTTACCTCCTCATTACCTTTCCCGTCCTATACGGTATGTCCGGCACCGGTCAGGCGAAAAGGATAGCCATCAGCACCATGCCCAGGACGAAGCACGCGCCCAGTATGGCGGCGGCAATGATAATACCTATTGAAATTGGTATGCCATCCTGTCCCATATCGGCCTCCTACACAATCAATGCCAGGATAATGGCGACAATCAACGCGTAAATGCCGATTGCCTCGCAGAAAGCAGCCACCAGAATCATATTGGTCATTATCGGGCCGCTGGCCTCGGGGTTACGGGCTATTCCCTGGAGTGCCGAGTAACCAATGAGCCCGATGCCCAGTGCCGGCCCCAGTAACCCCAGCCCGGCCGTCAGACCCACGGCCAACATCTTCATCGTTACTGGATCCATATTTAACCTCCTTCAGCAATTTGCCCAAGGCATATTTATTTTATATCAGGCCGACTCTTCCCCATGGTGGGCCACCGCCAGGGTCAGAAAGACCAGGGTCAGCCCACCAAAGATGAGCGCCTGCACAAAACCAACGAGCAGCTCAAGACCATAGAACGGCAGGGCAAACACCCACGGTATTAAAAAGGCCGCGATGAGCAGCAGTATTTCGCCGGCGGTCATATTGCCAAAAAGACGGAAGGTGAAACTGACAATGCGCACCATTTCACTCAGTGCTTCCAGAAGGCCGACAAAGATGTGGATAAAGCCGGTAAACAGTCCACCCAGTCCGGCCCGCAGCCGGCCCTTTATGATATGCCCCAGGCTCTGCCAGAATTGACCCACGTTGAGAAATTTGCCCAGATAGCGCAGCCCCAGCGACTTCAAACCGAAATACTCCACAAAGATAAATGAGATTAGCGCCAGCGCCAGGGGCATGTTGATATCGGTATTGGCGCCACGCAGCAGGTGCACTGGTTCACCTTCAGCACCGGCTACCAGTATCGAGCCGAAGCCCGGAATCAGGCTCAACCAGGCATTGAAAGCGACGAACAGGAAAATGGTGGCCACCACCGGGAAGAACCGCCGCCCGTTTTCCTCTCCGGCCACCCGGCGGCAGAGGTCATAGAGCCAGCCGAGCAGTGATTCAAAGGCGCTTTGCAGCCGGCCGGGTACAATCTTCATGCGGCGCGTGATGACGTATGACAGGCAGACAAGAACCAGCATTGTAATCCAGGCACCGATAATGCTGTTGGCCACCGGAAAGCCAAAGATGTGGAACACTGTTGCTGCCGGAAGGTGAAATTCCGGATGCGGCAGGCTGAGCCACGCCGGCAGTCCCAGGTCGCCAAACACGTTTCTGCCCAGCGGCCCGACCAGGAAGCCAACCACAAACATCAGGACGAAGAGGCACAGCAGCCCAACGAGAAGAAGCCGCGGCATCCCCAGAATACGGCGTCCGGCCATCAACCACCCTCTCCGTTTTGCCTGTTTTTCAGCAGCGGTATAAGCATCCGGTATACTCCATAGAAAGCAACGACAATGCCAAGGAACAGTCCCACTATTCCCAAAGCAGGGCTGGTATCCAGACGGCTGTCCAGCCAGATACCCGCCACCACGCCCAGTACAATTGAGCCACCGATGAAAAACCCCACGCCAACCAGCCGCAGAGCCGCCATCCATCTGCTCATATTTGCCTCGATGTCTGCGCCAACGCACAGCCCAATATATTTTATCATCACAAGCTGAAATAAACTACCAGAGGTTCCCGAAAATAAAATAGCCCCAACCACTCTCTGTCAGGGCTATCCGTCACCAAAAATGGCAATTACAATCATAGGACCAATCTACCGGAGCTTCTCCTGACTGAAAAGCCTGAAGAAGTCACCATCAAATTCTGTCAGGAAATTGTGCATATCAAGCACGTCATCAATTTTAATCGTTTCGCGCCGGAGTTTATCTACCTCGGCAGCGGTGAGGTCGTTTACCTCTGCCGGTACTTTGCCCTCCCGCACCACCGCCGCCACCAAGCATTGCGTATGGCACTCAGAGCAGAGCACTCTCATAAACCACATATCTTCGCGGTGACCGAGGATGTCAACGTTATAAGGCTCATAGTTATGACCGCATGACTCACATTTCATCGAGGTCATCAGTTTTTTAATCAGTCTCTCTTCCACCGCTCGGTCTCCGATTACACCGCACCGGTTATTCTCAGGATTTGCGCTTGTCAAAGTCATCCAGGTCAAGCGTATTGATGAAGTCATAGAAAGCCGACATCTTCTTCATCTCTTCCTCAGACACTTTTTTGTCTTTCGTGTCGACCTCGTCCGATTCCTCCATAATCGGCTTGCCGGTCTCTTCATCAAGCAGGATACCGGCTTTATCTAAAACGGCTTCCTCAGCGAATATCGGCGCATCAGTGCGCACCGCCAGGGCCAGGGCATCGCTGGGGCGCGAATCAATCTCTAACTGCCGGCCATCAACGTTAAGGATAATCTTGGCATAGAAAGTATCACTCTTCAGGTCGCTGACGATAATGGAGTCTATAGCCGCCCCCAGTGAGTCAATCACCGAATTGAGCAGGTCGTGAGTAAGGGGTCTCGGCACCGTGACGCCTTGAAGCTTCACGGCAATGGCATCGGCCTCCGCTGGACCAATCCAGATAGGGAGATATCGCTTGGCTATTTTTTCCTTCAGGATTACCACCCGCTGGTAATTCATCAAACTCACCCGGATGCTATCGATGCTCATCTCAATCATAACCATACCTCCCCGATTAATCACCCAGCAATTTAATTCTACGGCAGTAAGCTATGCTTGTCAACCAGAATAGGTACGGATTACCTTTAGCCATTGTCCCGATTTATAACCTGTGAGTTATTATGTCAAGCTCAACGGAGATTTTCGCTGCCCGATGTGGTATAATAAAGTTGTCTATTTTCCGGCATTCTGGCAGTGAGATTGAAGCCTTTGTGATCAGGCGTCTTGCGATTCGTCAGCTCAGTGAGGAAAGAGAGGAAAGCCTCTCACCGTACGCGGTGAAAAGCAGGTTTTCCAGAGGCAGGCTGAGAGACGAAGAACCCTGCCCGATAAGAACCGCTTTCCAGCGTGACCGCGACCGCATCATACACAGCAAGGCGTTCCGCCGCCTCAAGCACAAGACGCAGGTCTTCATTGCGCCGCTGGGCGACCACTACGTGACACGCCTGACCCACACCCTGGAAGTCTCCCAGATAGGGCGTACCATAGCCCGGGCGCTTAACCTGAACGAGGACCTGACCGAGGCGATTGCCCTCGGACACGACCTGGGACATACCCCTTTTGGTCACGTTGGTGAGGACGTGCTCAACGAGCTCTGCACGCATGGTTTCCGCCATAATGAACAAAGCCTGCGGGTGGTTGACCTTCTGGAAAAGGACGGCCGCGGACTCAACCTCACCCTGGAGGTCAGGGACGGCATCCTGAACCACTCGAAATCAGGCAGCGAGGTGCTGGGTGAAGGGTGGGGGGAAACAGATACCCTGGAAGGTGAGATTGTCAAGATGGCAGACATTATTGCCTATATCAACCATGACATTGGCGATGCTATCCGGGCCGGCATTATCACGGAACGCGCCTTGCCCCTGGATGCGGTAAAAGTGCTGGGTATCTCGCATTCACAGCGCATCAACACCATGGTCAGTGATATTATTGATAGCTCATGGGCGGCCAGCGGTTATGGTAAAATAGTAATAGAGAATCCCAAGATAACCATGAGTCCCGGGATATTAGATGCCACCAACGTGCTGCGAGATTTCCTCTTTGCCCGGGTGTACCACATGAAGGCCGCCGAGGAGGAGAGCGAGAAGGCACGAGGAGTAGTCAGCCGCCTTTACCATTACTTCACCAAACACGAAGAAGGACTGCCACCAGAATACCTGGCTTACAGTGACTCTACCGAGCGGAGAGTTGCCGACTATATTGCCGGCATGACTGACCAGTACGCCCAGAGGGTAGCCGACGGCCTCAGGTAACGATTAATAAAGCGAATGAGCGGGACAGATGAGCGCTATTGACGAAGTCAAACAGAAGACGGATATTGTGGGCATCATCGGCCAGTACGTGGCGCTGAAAAAGGCGGGGCGCAACCTGGTCGGTCTCTGTCCATTTCACAGCGAAAGAAACCCTTCTTTCTTCGTCTATCCGGAACAGCAGAGCTGGCACTGCTTCGGCTGCAATACCGGCGGCGATGTTTTCTCCTTCATCATGAAGAAGGAGAACCTGGACTTCGGCGAGGCGTTGCGCCTTCTTGCCCAGAGGGCAGGCGTTACTCTCCCCTCCCGTCCCGGAAGGGACGAAGAGAAAGAGGAGAAGGAGCGGCTCTACAAAATCAATGGGGCAGCCGCCCAGTATTTCCACGACCGGCTGCTCAACTCCCCGGAAGGTGCCAGAGCCAGAAAATATGTCCAGAGCCGTGGTTTCACCGACCAAACGGTAGCCGAATTTCAAATGGGATACAGCTCAAGTAAATGGGATGACCTGAAAAAATACCTGCAGGAGCGGGGCTACACGGAGGATGAGCAGGTTAAAGCTGGCCTGATAGTTGCGTCGGATAGCGGCCAGACCCACGACCGCTTCCGCAACAAGCTGATGTTCCCCATCCTGGATATAAGGGGGCAGGTGATTGGCTTTGGCGCCAGAGTGCTTGACGACTCGCTGCCCAAGTATGTGAACTCGCCGCAGACGCCTGCCTTTGACAAGAGCCGCAATCTCTACGGAATAAACCTGGCCGCAACCGGCATCAGGCAGCAGAACACGGCGGTCATCGTCGAGGGCTACGTCGATGTCATCACCGCCCACCAGAATGGCTTCAATAACGTGGTCGCCTCCATGGGCACCTCGGTAACCGAAGCGCAGGTAAGCTCACTGAAAAGGATGACACGGAATCTGGTGCTGGCGCTTGATGCCGATACCGCCGGAGGGGAAGCCATGCTGCGGGGCGCGAGCTATGAAAACATAATTGAGTCCGAGATAAGGGTTGTCATCCTGCCTCAGGGGAAAGACCCGGATGATGTTATCAAGGAAGATACGGAGACCTGGCGTAAACTGCTGTCCGAGGCAACGCCCATCATGGACTACACCATTAACATGATTACCACCAAACTTGACCTGGAAACGGCCAGAGATAAATCGCTGGCGGTCAAGGAACTGTTGCCGGTAATCGCCGCCATGGGTGACAAAGTTCGTCAGGCGCATTATGTACAGAAGCTGGCAAGTCTGGTAAATGTCAGCGAGCGTACCATCGAAGCCGAACTGAGCCGGTTAAAACCGGCCCCGGAACGGAGGTCAATGCCAGTCCCGGGAAAAGCAGCTGACACACCACGGGCACTCCTATCAAACCGGCTAGAGGAATATTGCATAGCACTTTTATTGCAACACCCTGAACTGAAAGAATATTGTGAATATCCATCCCCCGAATATTTTACAAACAGTGAAAACCGTGAAATACTTATTTATCTACAGCGTTTCCCTGACATTACGACCCTTAAGGAGAACATTGACCCAATTATTCACGATCATCTTGATTATTTGATAAAATGGGAATTACCACCAAATAATATTGAACAGAAATACAATGACTGTGTTCTTCGCTTAGAACGAGAATATTGGAAAAATAGAGAAAGAGAGAAAGAAGTAATACTCACGTTAGAACGCGAGGAAAAGGGTCCTGGAGCTGATGTTGTTAAACTCCAAGAGGAAGGTATAGAGCCAGCTATACGGATAAGAGATATTGACGCAAAAAAGAGCCGGAAGCGGTTGGAGAGCAGGAGGTAAAATATGGGCATGGAAGAATTTGAAAACCAGTTAGTTCCGGAAGGCGAGCCTGATAAAGAGAAAACCGGAGATGAAATGCTGGGAAAATCAGCGGGGGACTATAAAGCCTCCCAGAATCAAGATGAAGATATGGAGCCGGATGAAATCTGGCACGAAGAGCATTTTAATACTGATAAACATGAGCCAGCAGTCGAACTGGAACTGGAGACACCAATTGAAGGCCTGGAAGTGCAGGAAATAGCCGATGACCCGGTCCGTATCTACCTGCATGAAATCGGCCGGGTACATCTTCTTACCGCCAATGATGAAAAGACACTGGCCAAAAAGATGGAGGAAGGCAAGCGCCTCAACGAGATAAAGCAATATTACCTGCAAGAGCATGGCCGGTTGCCCTCGGCGGTAGACATAGTCCTGACCGTTATCAGGGAAATCGGGGAGGCGTCGGGAACTATACAGCTTATTCAGGAACAGCTCGGCCTGCCCAAGACAACCAGTTTCTGTGAAGCCATCAACAGTGCCCAGCTGCAGGAAAGCATGGACAATGCCATTGACCCGCAATTAATCCATGATATTGCTTTGCGCACCGGACTATCCATGATGGAAACCGAGCAAAGGCTGATAAACCTGTCACTTAACTGCAAGCTGCTGACCAAAGGTGTCCTGGAAGCCATCAGTCCGGACATCTCGTTTTCCGATGTTGACAAACTGGTTAATGACGCCGCCTTCATCAGCGCACTCCAGGCCCATGAACACCAGCTTGAGACTTACTTTCGAGGCATTGATTTTGAGGCCAAAAAAGCGGAAAGACATCTGATTGAGGCCAACCTGCGTCTGGTGGTGAGCGTGGCCAAGAAGCATATCGGGCGCGGTATGTCCCTACTCGACCTGATTCAGGAGGGGAATATCGGCCTGATGCGAGCCGTGGAGAAATTCGACTACCGCAAGGGCTACAAGTTCAGCACTTATGCCACCTGGTGGATAAGACAAGCGCTCACCAGGGCTATTGCCGACCAGGCGCGCACCATCCGCATCCCGGTGCATATGGTGGAGACGATAAACCGACTGCTCAAGACGAGCCGCCGCCTCGCCCAGGAGTACGGGCGGGAACCTACCTCCACGGAAATCGCCAAGGAGATGGAAATATCCTCGGACAAGGTCAGGGAAATCGTCAAAGTATCGCAGTTGCCCATCTCGCTGGAGTCGCCCATTGGTGAGGAGGAAGACAGCCCGCTGGGGAACTCAATCGAGGACCGTAATGCCCTGCCGCCGGTGGATGCCGCTTCAAAGCAGCTCTTGAAAGAACAGATAGAGGACGTGCTTGATACTCTCACGCCGCGCGAACAGCGCGTTTTGCAGCTCAGGTTCGGCCTTGAGGACGGGCGCAGCCGGACACTGGAAGAGGTGGGCAAGGAGTTCAACGTTACCCGGGAGCGTATCCGCCAGATTGAGGCCAAAGCACTGAGAAAGTTGCGCCACCCCAGTCGGAGCCGTAAGTTAAAGGACTATCTGGAATAGGGACTAGCGGAAGAGCCCCATCATATTGCGGGGTAGTTTCCCCTTGACCCCCATCTTCATCAGCTTCTGCATCTGCTGGAACTGGTTGAGCAACTGGTTGACGTCATGCGTCTGCACGCCGCTGCCGCGGGCAATGCGCTTCCGCCGACTCCCCCCGATTATATTCGGACTGTGGCGCTCCTGCGGGGTCATGGAGAGTATCATCGCCTCCACTTTCTGCAGCTGCTTCTCTTCCATACCCTCCGGCAGTTTCGCCGCCAGACGGGACACACCGGGCAGCATGTCCATTAACTGCCCCACCGGCCCCATCTGCTTTATCGCCCGCAGCTGTGATAAAAAGTCCTCCAGATCAAAAGTGGCCTTCTCCACCTTCTTCTTCAGCGCCTCGGCCTGGCTCTGGTCAAAGGCCGCCTCCGCCTTTTCGATGAAAGTCAGCACGTCCCCCATCCCCAGAATACGCGATGCCAGGCGGTCGGGATAAAACGGCTCCAGAGCATCCACCTTCTCCCCAATGCCGATGAACTTGATGGGTACGCCGCTCACCCAGCGGATGGAAAGGGCCGCCCCACCCCGCGCATCACCGTCCATCTTGGTCAGGATAAGCCCGGTGAGGTCGACGCGGGCATGGAAGTCCTCGGCACTGCGCACCGCGTCCTGGCCGGTCATGGCGTCCACCACCAGCAGCGTTTCCGACGGCTGCAATACCTTTTTCACCCCGGCCAGCTCTTTCATCATCTCCTCATCGATGTGGAGTCGGCCCGCCGTATCCACAATCAACCAGTTTACTGCCAGCGACTTTGCCCTGCCCAGCGCGTGAGCACAGATGTCCTTGCTCGCCACACTGGTGCCTTCACTGTAGACAGGGATGTCCAGTTGCTTGCCCAGCGTCACCAGCTGCTCGATGGCCGCCGGGCGCCGGTTGTCCGCCGCCACCAGCAGGGGGCGCTGTCCGGAATATTTCAGATAATGTGCCATCTTGGCGGCGGTGGTCGTTTTGCCGCTGCCCTGCAGCCCCACCATCATGGCTACGAAAGGCGGCTGACCAGAAGGGTTCAGCTTTCCTGCCTCACTGCCCAGCGTATTGACAAGCTCCTCGTTGACGATTTTCACCACCTGCTGCCCGGGGGTCAGGCTCTGCTGGACTTCCGTGCCGATGGCGCGCTCCCGCACCCGCGCCATGAAGTCCTTGACCACCTTGAAGTTGACGTCAGCTTCCAGGAGGGCCAAGCGCACCTGCCGCAGCCCCTCGTCAATGTCCTTCTCCGTCAGCCGACCCCGGCTGCTCAGGGCACGGAATACCTTACCTAATTTTTCACTCAGAATCTCAAACATAAGACTGATTTCATTCTAGTGGGGGATTTGTCTGGCCGTCAAGGGAAGCATAAGACCGATATTAATTCTTCTCCCTTTACTAAAGGGGGAAAACGGCAGAATAATAAAGCAACTTATTTTCGAGACAGGACACCAGCTTAAGAAGTTTTTTCTAATTATGCTAAAATAGTTACCGTATGATGTTTCCCGGAGCTTATTTATGATTCCCCTTAATCTTAAACTGCGCAACTTCATGTGCTACCGCGACAACGTGCCGCCGCTATCATTTGATGGCATCCACACCGCCTGCCTCTCCGGCGAGAACGGCAACGGCAAATCGGCGCTCATTGACGCCATGACCTGGGCGCTCTGGGGAAGGGCCAGGGCCAGAAGCGATGACGACCTGATTCATACCGGAGATAAAGAGATGGAGGTGGAGTTCGACTTCGCCGTCGGGGGGCAGCCGTACCGCATCATCCGCAAGCGCGCCCGGCCCAAACGCGCCAGCGCCGCCGGCCAGTCGGTGCTGGAATTTCAGATGGCCACTGACAGCGGCTACAAGTCCATCAGCGGCAACAGCATCGCCCAGACGCAGCAGAAAATCACCAGCACCTTGCACATGGACTATGACACCTTCGTCAACAGCGCCTTTCTGCGCCAGGGCCATGCCGATGAATTCACCACCAAACGCCCCACCGAGCGCAAGGAAGTACTGGCCAGCATACTGGGGCTTGATTATTACGACCAGCTTGAGGGCAAAGCCAGAGAACTGGCCCGGCAGCAGGAATTGGAGAAAGCGCAACTGGAGAGCACGCTGCGGGACATCAGCGCTGAGCTGGCCATGAGACCGGAATATGAGGCCGAGCTGGAAAAAGCGCAGCAAACTCTCTCCCAGGTTGAAGAGGTAACCAGAGAAAAAGAACTAAAACTCAATGAACTGCGCCAGCAGAAGGATACGCTGGAGAAAAAGAAGGTACAGCTCGACCAACTGGAAGCGGCCATACACGACCGTCAAAGAAGCCTGGAACTGCTGCAGACACAGGTCAGCCAGCTTCAAGCGCGCATCAACGAGTACGAGGCGCTCATCGCCCGGCGCGATGCAATAGAATCGGGCTATAACCAGTACCACGAGACCAGACAGCAATGCGAAGAGCTTGACCAGAAATTCCGCCGGTCGGTGAACCTGGAAAAGCAGCAAGCCGAACTGGAAAGCAGGCTAAAGGAGGCCAGCCAGAGGCTGCTCACGGAACACGCCCTGTCACAGGAACGGCTTAAAGATTTAGAGAACCGGATAGCTGAGTTTGCCCGCAAACAAGGGCAGATTCAGCAGCTTCAGTCACAACTGGGCCGGCTGACCGAAAACGAGGAGGCACTGCACCAGAAAAAGCAGTTGAGCCAGGAACTGCAGACGGCGGTCAACTACCTTGAGTCAAGCATCGGCCAGATGGAACGGGAACGAAAAGAGCTCGAGGAGAAAATCGACCTCCTAGCCACACAGACGGAAGCCAAATGCCCCCTCTGCGAGACGGAACTCGGCGCTGAAGGCCTGCAGCTTATTGAGTCCAAATATAACGCCGAGAAACAAAATAAAACCGAGGCGCTGACATCGAAACGGTCCGAACTGGAGCAGAAAAGCAACGAACTGAAATCACTGAACAGTGAAGTTGCCCTTCTGGAAACGCAGTTGAACCAGGAGAAAATCAGCCTGCAGAGCCAGGCCAGCGTGCTCAACAAAGAGGCCAATGAGGCCGCCGAGGCAAAAAAGCAGCTGGCTACAGAAAGAGAACGGCTATCCGATGTCGAACAGCAACTGGCGAAAAAGGAATTCGCCAGCCGGGAGCAGGCGGCACTGGAGGAAGTGGAAAAGCAGCTGGCCACGCTCGACTATGATGCCGGGCGGCATGAACAGCTGCGACAGCAACTGCGTGAACTGGAACAGTATGAAAGCCCGATGCGGAAGCTGGAAGAAGCCGACCGGCTCATCGGCCAAGAGAAAGAGGCCATGATGCAGGCAGAGAACCACGCCCGGGAACTGCAAACCAGCGTGGCTGCTGACGGCCAGAAAAGAGAGACGCTGGCCAGAGAGCTTGAGGTCCTGCCCCGCTTCCTTGCCGAGATAACGGACGCTGAAAACGAGTACCGGGAGCTGGTGCAGCAGCAGCAACAGGCGCAGGAAGCGCTGTGGAATGTCAAGGCCAAGCTGCAGCACTGCGATGAGCTGGAGAAGAGGCAAAAAGAGAGGGAAAAAGCGCTGGCTCAGTCGGCGAAAGAGGAAAGCATCTACAGAGAGCTGGCCAAAGCTTTTGGCAAGGGCGGCATACAGGCATTGCTCATTGAGATAGCCCTCCCTGAGATTGAGGTTGAGGCCAATCGTCTCCTCGGGCGGATGACGGATAACCGCATGCACGTCAAGTTTGAGACGCAGCGGGAGACCAAGAAGGGCGATGTCGTGGAGACCCTTGATATCACCATATCCGATGAACTGGGCACCAGAAATTATGAGATGTTCAGCGGCGGCGAAGCATTCCGTATCAACTTTGCCATTCGCATTGCGCTGTCCCGACTGCTGGCCCGACGGGCCGGGGCGCCTTTACCCACGCTGATTATAGATGAAGGCTTTGGCACCCAGGACAATACCGGCATTGAGAAACTGAAAGAAGCGATTAATTCCATTCAGGATGACTTTGAAAGGATACTAGTCATTACCCATATTGAGGAACTGAGAGATGCCTTCCCCACCCGCATTGACGTGATTAAAACGGGCGAAGGCTCAACACTGTCGATAAACTAGCGGCTACAGTCCAAGTTTTGCGGCAATGCCTTTCATTGCCTCCAGCCCTAGACCGATAAACTCGTCGAGTTCCAGCCCGATGTCAACGCAGCGCACAATCCGTTCCCGGCTGACCCCGGCGGCAAAGCTCTTCTCCTGGTATCTCTTTCTTATCGAGTCCACTTCCAGCCCGGCCAGCTTTTTATCGGGACGAACCAGCGCCGCGTCAAAGATGAGATGTGCGAGCGAGTCGGTGCAGAACAGCGCCTGGTCAAGCATTGTCTCCAGCGCCACGCCATGCCGCTCGTTGTGGGTCAGAATGGCGTGGGCCATGGCCTCGCTGGCACCCAGTTCTCTTGCCAGGTCAGCACCGAGCCGACTGTGGCTACTCATATCGCCATCAGTCAGCTCCACATCTATATCATGCAGCAACCCGGTAAGACCCCACTCCACCTCGTCCTCGCCAAAACGCCTGGCCAGAGCCCGCATAATTGCTTCGGTCGCCAGCATGTGCTTGACCAAGTTTTCATCTTCCACATTGGCCTTAATGGAATCAAGCACTTCTCCCCGATCCATGCCTCACCTCCTTTCCCTACTTAATAATACTAATATCGGGCCTGGTTCAGCAACATAAATATGGCGGCCGGTTATCCCTTTTCCTTACCCGGGAGCGGCTTCACGGTCGAAATCAGCAGTAGGCCAGTGGCACTCAAGATTAAAAGTATCCAGAAAACGATTTGATAGCTCTGCGTTATGTCAAATATATGCCCGGCCAGCCATGGCCCAGCCGCGCCCCCAAGTGTGCCAGCAAGATACATAGTACCGAAAATAACACCGTGCGCTCTGGTACCAAATAGTCCGGCAGTCATCGGCGAAATCAAAACGAAGAACCCGCCGTGAGCAAAGCCATAAACCACGGCAAACAGATAAAACATCCACAGTTCCCTGATAACCAGCAACCAGAGAAAACTGGCCATCAAAATGATAAAACAGATTATCATGGCCCGCTTGCCGCCAATTCTATCGCTGGCGGTACCCATGGTGAACCGGCCGACCATACTCACGCCGCCGATGGTGGACAGGACACCGGCGGCCCCAGTCGCTGATATACCAACATCAGTGGCATGCGGCACAATATGCACGACGATAGTGAGCAGGCAGTATATCGCGGAGAAATAGGCAAGGCAGATTATCCAGAACTGTCTGGTCCGGAATGCCTCGCGGAGCAGCAGGCCGGACTCTGCTGACGCAGCCACAGTTGACACCACTCTATCAGCACCATCGGGAAGCAAACCCATTTGCTGCGGGTCGCGCCGGAATAACTGGGCAACTAAGGCGAACAGGATGAGAGCGGTAGCGCCAATAATAAGATAAGAATTACGCCAGTCGTAGGCGACAATGAGCGCCGTGGCAATGAGCGGCACCATCAACTGCCCGGCCCCGGTGCCCACTTTGACAATGCCCGTCATCATCCCCCGTTTGCGGACAAACCAGCGGGCAACCGTCGATAAAGTAACAACATCGTGGCTGGCCATGCCCGTGCCAATGATTACGCCCAGGAACAGGTATAACTGCCACGGGGCCTGTAACTGCGACATCAACAAGCAACCACCGCCGAGAAAAAGGCCGGAAACCACCATGATGAGGCGCGGCCCGAACCGGTCATTGAGTCGACCAGCGAATACACCCACAAAGCCGACAAAAAGCATGGTGACTGAGGAAGCACCGGAAATCATTGCCCTCGACCAGCCAAATTCATCAAGCAACGGCTTGAAGAAAATGCCGTAAGTGAAGAACGTGCCAATGCAAATCAACTGTATGGCGAAGCTGGCAGCTACGATGACATGTCCGTAGAAAAATTTTGCTTTCCTTAACGTACCCATACTCATCAATGCCCCTAACCGAAGACTCAGCCGGCATTGCTAGGCAGAGTGTATCAGTACCGGTTTCAGACGTGAAACGAGAACCAGTCCGACAACACCAATTACGGCATACAGCAGGAACGCCGACTGATAGCTGCCGGTGATGTCAAATATATGCCCGGCCAGCAACGGGCCGATGGCCATCCCCCCGGTGCCACCAAACATGACTACCGCCCCCATGATAACGCCATGGGAACCGAGCCCGAAAAGCTCCGCGATGATGGGCGATATCAAAACCGATAAACCCCCATACCCGAACCCGTAGATGACGGCAAACAGGTAAATCATCCACAGCTCCCTGGATACCAACAGCATAAATAATGACACATCAATAAAGACAAAACCAATCAAATACGCATTCTTATTGCCGATTTTATCACCAATTATACCCAGCAGGATTCGGCCCGGTATGCTGGTAAAACCGATAATCGGTATGATGAGCGCCGCATTATCCGCGGAAATATGAAGCCCTATGGCATGTGACACAATGTGCACCAGTACCGTCCCTTCACCCATGGTAAAGCAGAGCAGTGCCATAACCAGTATCCAGAACTGCCAGGTGCGGGCTGCCCGCCGCAGGGAAAAGCCGCGGTCCGGAGGAACCGATTCCACCTCAACCTCATTCTCACCGTAGGGCCGCTGCCCCTTCTGCCCGGGGTCACGCCGCAAGAACTGCGCCGACAGCATCATCAGTACCAGCGCTATTGAGCCCACGATTATGTATGACAGGCGCCAGCCGTGGTGGGAGATAAGCTGGTGGGCGAGCGGCGGTACAATAACCATGCCCACGCCAATAATGCCATTCATGGCGCCCCTCTTCTTTACAAACCACCTCGCCACCGTGGATTGCAGGGGCGCTACTGAGGCAGCCATTCCCAGGGCGACCACTATTCCATAAAAGAGATATAGCTGCCAGATGGTGGTCGTCCGCGAGACCAGTATGTAGCCAAGCCCCAAAAAGAAGCCGCAGAACGTCATCACCACTCGCGGCCCGAAGCGGTCCGTCAACTTTCCCGCCAGAACCCCCAGGATGCCGGTGAGGAAAAAGGAAAGAGAAAAGGCGCCCGAGGTCATGGCCTTGGTCCAGCCGAACTGGGCAAGCAACGGCTCGAAGAAGATGCCAAAGCTGTAGTACGCCCCCCACATGATAAGCATGAGGAGAAATGCCACCGCCACAATCACGTAGCCATAAAAAAAAGAGGGCCGTTTACGCTCTATCATGCTTAATTCTTATCTATGTACCATTAAGTAGCCAAAAGTTTAACTGGTCAGCACCGGCGCAACACCCTGGCGGAGCACTCTGCCCAGATATTGTCCGGTGGCCGAGCCCTTTACCCGTGCTATCTCCTCGGGAGTCCCAGTGGCAACCACGTATCCCCCCAGGTCCCCGGCGCCAGGGCCAAGGTCGATGATATAGTCGGCGTTCTTGATTACATCCAGGTGGTGCTCGATGACCACCACCGTATTACCCGCCTCCACCAGTCGCTGCAGTACCCTCAGCAACGCCGCGACGTCCTCAAAAGAAAGCCCGGTGGTCGGTTCGTCCAGAATGTAGAGCGTTCTTCCGGTAGCGCGACGTGACAGTTCTGTGGACAGCTTCACCCGCTGTGCCTCTCCGCCAGAAAGTGTTGGCGCTGGCTGGCCGAGGTGGATATACCCCAGCCCGACGTCCCGCAATGTCTGGAGCTTATTCTTAACTTTGGGAAAATTGGTGAAGAAAGCAAGCGCCTGCTCCACCGTCATATCGAGGACCTCGGCGATGTTTTTGCCCTTGAACCGCACCTCCAGGGCCTCCCGGTTATAGCGCTGGCCTTTACATACTTCGCAGGGGACGGTAACATCGGGCAGGAACTGCATCTCAATCTGGATATAGCCCTCCCCGCGGCAGGCCTCACAGCGCCCGCCCTTCACGTTGAAGGAGAAGCGACCCGGCGCATAGCCCCTCATCCGCGCCTCGGGAACGGTGGCAAAAAGCTCGCGAATCGGCGTGAAGGTGCCGGTATAGGTGGCCGGATTGCTCCGCGGCGTCCGACCAATCGGCGACTGGTCAATATTGACCACCTTGTCAATATGCTCCACGCCGATAATTTCATCACAGTCGCCAGCCCTCTCCCTCGACCGGTAGAAAACCTGGGCCAGCTTGCGGTATAAAATCTCGTCGATAAGCGTGCTTTTACCGCTGCCGGAGACGCCGGTAATGCAGACAAACTTGCCCAGCGGGATACGGACATCAATGTCCTTCAGGTTATTCTGCCTGGCCCCCCTGATGACCATTTCCCCACCATTGCCGGGACGGCGCTGGCCGGGCAGTGGAATCTGCCTGGTGCCGCTGAGGTACTGGCCGGTGACTGATTCCTGGCTGGCCATGATATCGGCCAGCGTGCCCATGGTCACAATCTTGCCGCCGTGCTCTCCCGCCCCCGGCCCCATGTCAATGATGTGGTCGGCGGCGCGCATCATAGCCTCATCGTGCTCCACCACCAGTATCGTGTTGCCCAGGTCGCGCAATCGTTTCAGCGTATTTATCAGGCGGGCATCATCGGCCGGGTGCAGCCCCACGGTGGGCTCATCACAGATATAGAGCACGCCCATGAGTCCGCTGCCAATCTGCGTGGCCAGACGGATGCGCTGTGCCTCGCCACCGCTCAACGTGGCGGCAGCACGGTCAATGGTCAGGTATTCCAGCCCCACGTCCTTGAGAAAGCCGAGCCTCGACTTAATCTCCTTCAAAATCTCCCGGGCAATTATCTTTTCCCGTTCACTGAGCACCTTACCCCCGATTTCAGTTATCCACTCCAGTTCGTGCACCACCGACATCGCGCCGACGTCCATGATATTACGGCCGCCGATGGTCACCGCCAGCGACTCCGGTTTCAGCCGTTTGCCCTCGCAGACGGGACAGGGCGTGGAGACCATGTAGCGCTCTATATCCGCCCGCGAGTTCTCCGATTCGGTGTCACGGTAGAGGCGCTCCATTCTGGGAATCACGCCTTCAAAACCACTGAAATACTCCCTGACCCGCCCGAAGCGGTTCCGGTAACGGTGCCAGTCCCCCTCTTCACCGTAGAGTATCAGGTTGAGCTCCTTCTCGGCGAGGTCCTTGACCGGCGTGTTCAGCGAGAAGCCGTAATTTCTGGCCAGAGAATCAAGCTGATAGAAGTACCACGACTGGAACTGCCAGGGGCGGATTGCCCCCTGCGCGATGGATAGTTCCTTATTGGGCAGAACCAGGTCCGGGTGTATCTCCAGCTTGACGCCCAGACCGGAGCATTCCGGGCAGGCACCGTGGGGGCTGTTGAAGCTGAAGGTGCGGGGCGTTATCTCGCCGAGGCTGATGCCGTCGTAGACACAGGCAAAATGCTCGGAGAAGAGCAGCTCCTCGCCCTCTATGATGGATACCAGCACCACGCCAGCACCCAGTTTGAGAGCTGTCTCCACCGAGTCGGCAATCCGCTGCCTCTCCCCCTGCCCGACCACCAGACGGTCGACCACCGCCTCGATGGAGTGTTTCTTATTCTTATCCAGCTGGAACTCTTCCGAGAGGTCATGAATCTCGCCGTCAACCCTCACCCGGACATAGCCCGCCTGGCGCAGGTCCATAAAAACCTGCTGGTACTCCCCCTTGCGGTCGCGAATAAGCGGTGCCATAATCATGATGCGGCTGCCCTCAGGGAGACCCTGCACCGCGTCCACAATCTGCTGCACCGTCTGGGTGGTGATTTCCCGCCCGCACTTGGGGCAGTGGGGGTGGCCAACGCGAGCGAAGAGCAGCCTCAGGTAATCGAACACCTCGGTCACCGTGCCCACGGTGGAGCGCGGGTTCTTGCTCGGCCCCTTCTGGTCGATGGAGATGGCCGGACTCAAGCCCTCAATGTAATCGACATCGGGCTTCTCCATCCGGCCCAGAAACTGGCGGGCATACGCCGAGAGTGACTCCACATAGCGGCGCTGGCCTTCCGCGTAGATGGTGTCAAAGGCCAGCGAGCTTTTACCACTGCCGGAGACACCGGTGATGACCACCAGCTTATCGCGGGGTATGGTGACGTCTATATTTTTCAGGTTGTGCTCGCGGGCACCCTTGACAACGATGGCATCCAGTGGCATTTTATAAATCCTTATAGCACAGTCCAGAATTATTCTAGCACTGGAGCGGTTGCCCTCACAAGAATTTGTCTCTGGCGCCATCAGGTGCTACAATCAAGGCACAGTTCCCGATGCACAGATATGAACACCAGAGTAGAAGACTAACGGTAACGGACGAGCTCCGTCTTCGCCATCTCACCGTTGGCGAAGCGCTGTTCCGGCTGGACCAGTACCTGCACGATGCCTTCATGGCCGGCCTGATTCAGGTCAGGATAATCCACGGCAAGGGCACCGGGACGCTGCGCTATGCGGTGCAGGAAAAGTTGTCCGGGCACCCGCTGGTGAAGTCATACCGCCTTGGCGAGTACGGTGAGGGAGGCACCGGCGTGACCATTGTCCAGCTCGCTGACAAGTGATTAGACGAGCGCAGGAAATGCGTTAATTTGAAAGCACGGCCATTTTTCAGCTATAATAGCTTTGGCCGGTGGTGAGTGTAGCCGAGTGGTTTAAGGCGCCAGGTTGTGGCCCTGGAGAACGAGGGTTCGAATCCCTCCACTCACCCCACTTTTTTATGCCTTTCTGCCCTTCAAACCTGATTCCATTTATCTTTACCTCCACCCGACCAGAGTAAGCTCCCAGACAAATTACCAAGCCAGGTAAAATTTCTTTTTTTATCACCCAATCTGGCTTTTTACTTTACCCGGCATCTCTTTACCTAGCCTTTCACTGGTGCTAGAATGATGCCGACAATGCTTCTTTCCATATATATACGCTAAAAAATGAGGAAAAGGGGTGAAAACACGCTGGCTTTCCGTCTAGCAAGAGGACATTTGAAAATTTGACGACCGTAAATAATAAATGGAGGTGAAAAATGGCAGACATCAAGGTCGTCGGTGTAGTCGCCAAGATTTTAAAAGAGGAGGGGGTAGAGTGGTACGCCGGTGTCCACGGCGGTCACGTCTGGCAGATTCAGGTGGCCCTGGACAGAGCCGGTATCAAGACCTATCACATGCGGCATGAGCAGTCAGGGGTCTATATGGCTGACGGATGGGCCAGAGCCAGTGGCAAAATAGGGGTGGCCATGGGTACTGCCGGACCTGGCTTTGGCAATATGATATCGGCCATGTACCAGGCCTATCTGGCCAGGAGCCCGGTCATCTGTCTTCTCGGTCAGCATGCCACAGAAGAAGATGGCTGGGGCCCTTTTCAGGAGGCGTATGCCGAGCCGTTATCAGGTCACTTCACCAAGTGGACGAGGCGGATTATTGACCCTTCTATGATAGCTTACTTCACCCAGAAAGCCATCCGGGATGCGACCACCTACCCCTGTGGACCGGTGGCCCTGGAAATTCCGGTAAATATCCAGGGGAAGGTCGCCGGGGATGAAAATTCCCTGCGGGGCTATTTGCCGCACGGTGTCTGTGCCTCCCCGTCCCGGCCGGCTGGCGACCCCGAAATGGTAGAAAAAGCCACGCGCATGCTACTTGAGGCCAAAAAACCGGTGATTATCGGTGGTGACGGTATTTACTGGTCTGATGCCTCGGCGGAACTCAGGGAATTCGTCGAACTGCTTGACATCCCGGTACTGACCCGGAGAATGGGCAGAGGCGCCGTACCTGAGGACCACCCCCTAGCCTTTGGCGCTGGTTTCCGAAGGCCAATCCAGATGCAATCTGACGTCATCGCTATCTTCGGCTTGAGGATGAATATGCTTGAGGGCTTTGGTATGCCGCCGCGCTTTCCGGTGGAGAACGTCAGGTATATCCAGGTATCAGAAGACCCTGAGGAACTGACCACCCGGCTGCCCACCGAGGTATCAATTCTGGGCAGCCCCAAGCCAGTTTTGCGGCAAATGATAGACTGTGCCAAAGACATGATGAAAAAGAAGCCGGATAGAAGCGAGTGGTTGGCCATAGTCAACAAGGTGAGGGAGGAAGACCGGGCCAAGGAGAAAAAGCTTATCGATGAGGTGCGTAACAACAAGGCTATCAACCCTCACTTCATAGCGGCTGAACTTTGTGATTTCCTGGACAGAGATGCCACCGTTATCCTGGACTCTTTCTGCATGGCCGGTTTCGCCACGGACAAGATAAAGGCCTTCTTTGCCGGGCATATACTGGATGGTGCCACCTGGAGCGGTGTTGGCCACGGCGTGGGCATCGCCATGGGCGCCCAACTAGCCAGGCCAGGCAAGCAGGTGGTCGACCTTTTGGGCGATGGCGGTATGGGTATCGCCGGCTTTGATATTGAAACCGCGGCCCGCTACAACATCCCGGCCTGTTACCTGCTTTTTAACAACAGCAGTTGGATTGGTTACTCAGCGCAAAAGGCAATTATGCCCGAGGACGTGAAGGACTGCGACTGGAGCATGCTGCCCGATATCAGGTACGATAAGATATTCGCCGAGATGGGATGTCATACGGAATTAGTTACCGAGCCACAGCATCTCCGGCCCGCACTGGAGAGAGCTTTTAACTCAGGGAAGACCTCGGTGATTAACGTCATTCCGGATAGTACGGTTCTGGCACCCCAATTTCTTGGCAGAATGGAATACTACAAGAAACTTTTTGCTGGAGAATAGGTACTGAATTTTGCGCACCCTGTGTAACCGGTGACGTTTGTTGCCCGTTAGGAGAGAAAACTGCCTAGGGAGGTGATTAGCAAAATGGCTCGTCCACTCGAGGGAGTAAAATGTGTCTGCCTTATCCTGTTTCAGCAGGCAACGGTAGCGTTTAGCATGCTGGCCGACCTGGGGGCCGAGGTAATCAAGATAGAAACCCCGGACGGTGAACTGGGGAGACGGCTTGGCGTGGTCCCCAATTTCCCACTCAGCCCCTATTTTGAGACGAACAACCGCGGGTTCAAAGGCATCACGCTGGACCTTAAGAAAGAGAAGGCCAGAGAGATACTCTATAAGCTGGTAAAGGATGCCGACGTCTTTGCCCAGAACTTCCGCTTTGGCGTCGTCGAGCGTCTTGGCTGCGGCTACGAGGATTTAATCAAGGTCAACCCTGGCATTGTTTATCTCAGCGCCTCAGCCTACGGTCCCGATGGGCCAAATGCCAAATTACCGGGAACTGACGGCATAGCGCAGGCGATGGGCGGCATCTGCTTCAGTTATGGTGTGGAAGGTACCCCCGTGACCACAGGACAAATCGCCGTGGCGGATGAAACCGCCGCCTTTCACATTTTTCAGGCGGTAATGGTCGGCCTGTACCACAAGCTGAAGACCGGCGAGGGGCAGTTGATCGAGACCTCACTGCTTGGCAGCCAGATTCGACTGATGGGCTTTTCCATGACGCGAGTCCTCTTCACCGGTGAACAATTCCCGCGCAGCCGAATGCGCTTCTTCATCGGACAGGCACCGAACCTGACGTGCACCTTCACTGACAAGAACGGCAAGCCATTCATAATTCAGGTGGTCGGTGAGGAGCGCTGGCGAAAAGGCCTTGAAGCTACCGGTTTTGCCGAGGAACTGGACAGGATTGGCTGCGCCAAGCTTGCCGATATCGCGACTTCCAATGAGAAAAGGAAGCTTTTCGTAGATACCATGGACCGGATGTTTGCCACTGATACCCGCGAGCACTGGCTGGAGTTGCTCCGCGGGGCCGATGTAATAAGCGCCCCCATCAACACCCTGACCGAAGCCGCGGCCGACCCCGATGCCATCGCCAACAAAAATATCATCGAAATTGACCACCCCAGGGCGGGCAAGATAAAAGAGGTCGGTTTCCCCTGGAAATTCCACAAGACCCCGGCAAAGGCTGGAATCGCGCCTGAACTGGGCGAACACAATAATGAAGTGCTGAAGGGGCTGGGCTACTCCGATGCGGATATCAAGCAGTTCAAAGAAGAGGGGGTAATCTAAAACCCCGGGGAGCATTGTTCGGAGATTTGCCAAATCATTGCCGCAGTGGCACTCACCGGCTATAATTGACCTGTGCGCCTGTAGCTCAGCGGACAGAGCATCGGTCTTCGGAACCGAGGGTCGTGGGTTCGAATCCCACTAGGCGCGCCAGATTTTGAAGTTAAAAAGCTCTAATGCTAGTTATCGCATTAGGGCTTTTTCTGTTAAATGGCACTAATTTGGCACTAATTTACCGACACTTTAATAAATGCTATTCTTACCTATATGAAATTTTAGGAGCAAAAATATGGAAACCGAATTTAAAAAACTACTAAACCGGCAAAAACATATTGAAGACTCGCAAAAGGTGTACTCAAAACATCATGAAGTATTAAAAGATATGGTGAATTACGGTAGTTGGTTAATTCCCAGAGCATATGATTCGAGCAAAAAAGGATGGGAAGAAATCATTACTATTGGAGTATTACTTAAACAGGTTGTAATGATGATTGACGCTGTGGAAGTTTTAGCATCAAATGCTATTACTGTTCCAGGGTTTTTACAGAGCAGAGCTGCTTTTGAAGCTTCATTATATATGGAATGGATATTAAAAGATGATAGTGAAAATAGAGCAAAATATTATTATGCTTCTAACTTAAGAAAAAACAGAATATGGGCTTTGCGCATGATAGAGGGAACGGAACAACAAAAACAATTTTATGATGATACAAAAGAATTAACTCCCTATCTTAATTTTTCTGAGAAATGGATGAAAGATGAAGCGCAAAAACAACTTAAAGATATAAATAGAATACTTTCACAAGATAGCTTTAAAAATATCAATGAGAACCTTGAAGATTTATATAGGAGCGGAAAGAGAGAACCAAACTGGTATGCGCCACTAGCTAAGAGAAACTCAATTAAATGGATTGCAAGTAATGTTAATCGTATGCCTGAATATCTGTTTTTCTATGAATTAGGTTCAGAAGTAGTGCATTCTTCATCATATTACCATCATATCGAGGTATCAAAAAATAAGATTATAAAATTCAAACCAATTAGAAATCTGAGCACAATGGTCAATCTGTTAAGAAATAATATGGGAACTGCAATCCATACCTACAAACTAATAATAAGACATTACCGTCCTGGAGAAATGATTAACTTCACAAGAAAATATATTTCTAATTGGAGGAATTATTACTTAAATATTCCTTCCATCGAATACAAGTCACTAGACGAGGAAAAGAAATAATTAATCACCCATAATAACCTTTTCGACTGCTTCATTGTTATTTCTCAGTAATATGTCATCAAATTTACTTGCTGCAGCCTTTTGTAACCCTGGAGACACATGGGAGTAAGTATCAAGTGTTACCTGTATGCTGGAATGCCCTAGCCTCTCTTGGACTATCTTGGGATGTACACCCTGTTTCAACATCAAAGAGGCGTGTGTATGTCGGGCGTCGTGTAACCGGATGCCACTTAGTCCGGATCGGCGAACCACTTTAATCCAATTGTGAGTGACAGTATTTGGCAATAATGGCTTGCCGTTATACTGGCAAAACACCAAGTCATCACTGGTCAATTCGGGATATCCTAAAGACTCACGTAATCTGCTCTGAGACTCGTGGTGTTCTTCTAACAAAGCAGCCGTTGAAGGTGTCAATGCTACCACTCGCCGGCTACGTTCCGTCTTTGGTTGCCTGATAACAATTCGTCCACATCTTACCTGGTGCAAAGTCCTGTTCACCGAGATTTGCAATAGAAGCAAGTCAACATCCTGCCAGCGAAGCGCCAATAGTTCGCTTCTGCGCATACCAGTGAATATTGCCGTGTAGAACAAGGCGTAATAGGGAGTTGGTCGCGCCATTTCCAGAAAGATATGAATATCCGATTCACTCATTGTGCGAATTTCATGACGTTCTGCTCGCGGAATGGTTACAGCATCCACCGGATTACGAACCAGCATGCCTATTCTTATAGCACTTTGCAAAGCTGTATGGAGACATACAATGTGGTGCCTGACGGTCCGGGCGGTTAATCCGGCTTTACCGGTTGCACTACCGTTAGACAGCTTATCGCTGATATATCGCTGTATAATTTCAGGTCGTAACTGGTTCAATGGAATGGCGCCTAATGCCGGAATAAGATGTCTTGAGACGATAGAGTCATAACCCTCAGCCGTATGTGGTGACAGATTAGGGTAAGCATAATCCTTAAGCCACTGGTTGAGGTAGTCTGCTACTGTAGTCTTTGCAGGCTTAATGAAAGTGCCATTGCCACACTGGTGAATCAATTCATTTAAACGCCTTTCAGCATCCTTCTTATTCCCCCTGACGGTCTCATAATGTGATATATACTTTCCAGTAGCTGGGTCTTTACCCAATGAGACCTTAACCCGATATGAATTACCTCTTTTGATTATTGAGCCTCTCATTTATTTCTCCTATCGATATTCCAGGTATATTTATAACACTCCGGATTTTTTCAATTTCCTCTTTAGTGAAACCTTTCCTTGAATTCCTAGCTTTGTCGAGTGTATTCCAAGCTTTATTAAAATCATCTCCGTAATAATTTTGGTCGGCTCGCATATGTTCAAGTAAGTGTTTTATAAACTGCTTCTTCTGCATTTGTAGTACTAGCAGGTCGGTTTGCCAGGTATCAAAAGGGGTATCGGAAATGTTAGAGATAATTTCAAGATATGAATAATACAACGATGCAAGCCAAAGGTACTCAATATCATTGCCAATGATTCGATGTAATGCGGCAATCCATTTAGCTTGACGGATAGACAGTGCGCTGAATGGGACAGTCAGTAAACGCAGACCTTTTTTATCAAACTTTTCTTCTAAGAAGTCGTCAATCGAATCTTGACCGGTTCTATAAAGCCATTGCTGAACTTTAAAGATAGCTTCAATATCATCAGATGAGATATATGAGATTCCATAGTCTTGAATCTTGTCTAAGATACCAAGATGCCAATGTTTGTCGAGTGGATTCAGTGCATGGTTACGAGCTTCCGAAATTTTTTTAGTTAAAGTTGCCACCGTTGGCGGCAACTCTTGAGGAAACTTCTTTTTAATTTCCTCTCTAAGTTCCTCAGCCAATAAGTTTCTGTCTTTTTCATTATCGCCAATAGCTCTTATCGAAATAAGTTCCTTGATAGCAGGCAGCATTGCTTTAGCTCTTGGTTGTCGCTTCATTTGCCGGTATGTCATAACTGATTCTCCCTAATCCTAAAAGTCATACATTACTAATCCTTCACTAAGTATTGCATGCTCATTTACTATTCATTACAATTATATTAGGTTAAAAATGAGTAAATGTCAATAGGAATGGAGAAGTGATTTGAATAGAGAAGATAAAGTACTCACAGTGAAGGAGTTAGCCAGAGAACTTCGGATTTCAATCAATCTAGCTTACCGCCAAGTAAGAGAAGGTAATATCTACGCTATCAAGTTTGGTGACAGATATCTCATACCTAGGAAAGCTTTGGAACAGTTATTGGCCGGTAGTCAGTCAAGGCGTGAAGGCGAGTAAAGAGGCGGCGGGCGGTTTACCGCCGCTGCCTCACAAAAAGAGAGAAGCGTCTGATTTATTAGGACTTGAGAACGAAGTTGATCCAAAGGGACAACGTAGTGAACAAGTAGCATGTAGCGAAGCGGAATGCCAAATAAGAAGCAACTAGCACAATGATTGATTGTATAAGCGACTGATTGAATATGGAATTCAATGATAAATATATCCCAGGGACTTCTGAACTGGTGGACTATGCTATTGAGCATTTTGGCGCCGAGGTTATCGGTGTGGAAACAATACCAGAAACTAGGCCCCCGTTCCCCTGTCTCACGGGGGCCTCAAACACCAGTGAGAGTTATAAGATAGATAAGAATAAGTATCCTAATATAGTGGCGGCTGGTATTGACACATTGGAGCTAAACTTTGGTATTGCTGAGTATAAGCAGCCGGATATGTTTATGAAGTTAAACGATGCAAAGTCTGAAGCAGTCTCGGCCGGATATAAAGGGCGTTTAGGCAAAGCAGTAGAATTGTTTGGCCAGGAATTCATGGCTCAAGCTCATGGCTCTAGCGGCGGATACGAGTATCTTCTTAAGAACAGTGATATAGATTTACAGATGATGCCTGATGCAAGAGGCGGATTAACTACTCCTGAATTAAGAGTGGTATTCAGGTCGCCGTATCTATGGCGAGCAGGTGAAATTCCGGCATACAATCAGGTTATTGGGTTCCTCAATAAATTAGCATTCATAGAATACTGCAAGGTATCCAGGGCTGACTTATGCGTTGACAGGGTCATGCCATTGCCAGAGATAGACCGTAGTGCTCAAGTGGTTTCCCTATTGCGCGAAAGGGATTTATATTACGGTGGTGATTACCAAAGAGGCCAACGCCACACTGGTTATCAATTCGGTCGATGTAATACGGTATGTCGTCTTTACGATAAAGCCTATGAGACTTCAGTTAAACGACAGGGCCATATTATGCCAATATGGATGGCTAATGGATGGGATGGAGTAACTCCGGTATCTCGCTTGGAATACCAGTTAAGGCGTGATGGCCTAAGGCGATTCGATCCTAATATGGACTTCGTTACTTTTCAGGATAGCAAGTCTGATATGTGGGCTTATGGGACTGGTAAATTAATCCGCATAGTTGATTCCAATTCAGCGACTCGTAAAGAACGTGCTAAAGTTATCCCCTACTGGAAGGATTATCAAGACTGCGCTGGACTGTTTGGAGAACGAATCGGTATTCTTCCGTATCGGCAATCGAATCATGACTGGCAACCATTAGTAAAACAAGCAGCTGGGTGCATTGCTAACGCATGGGCAAGGTTAGCAGCTGATGTAGGAGAAGCTGACGCGACACGAATTCTTGAAAAAGAGTGGGAGCACAGGATACCCCACAAAGTTATTGAGGCTGGATTACTGCGTAAAGCACGATTCGGGCATATGAGTTAAAATGGGTAGCAGAATGTATTAAGTGAATGTCTTGTCATGTATATAATGTTGAAGTTGGGTTAAGTTATTAAAGGGGCTAAAGATGACAAAGTACAAAGAACGTCAATTGGTTATTCCTGCATTACAAATAATTAGAAATAATCCAAAGGGAATAGACACAACCAATTTGATAAAAGAGTTAATAAAAGAACTCAAGCCTGATGGTGAAGACATGAAACCTTCACGTGGTAGGTCAGACCCACATTTTACTCAAACAGTAAGAAACTTAAAGTCTCATGATACCCTGCTAAGAGAGAAGCTTGTAATGTACAGTGGTTCGGATAGAAATAGAATATGGAAAATAACTAGAAAAGGATTGGAGCGCATTGAGAGAGTGGAAATGGCAGAAGATGATACGCCATTGGAAGATATTGCTGCATCATTGAATAAACAAGGATTTAGTAGAAAGACAATTAAAAAAGAAGCTGATAATAAATTCAAGGGAATGATAATTGAGGAGGGTTCCCTTGATAAAAGGACTATTACACAGAGGAATAGGTCAAATAAACTAAGAGAGATAGCCATAAGTGAGTTTAAGAAGCAGCATGGTGGAGAACTGTATTGTGTTGTTTGCGGTTTCAATTTTCATAAAGAATACGGTGAATTGGGGAAGGATTTCATTGAAATACATCACTTGGAACCGATGCATCTAATGGACATTGAAGGAGATAAAGTAACACTAAATGAAGCTTTGAAAAGAGTTGCTACGGTGTGCCCAAACTGTCACAGAATGATACATCGTGTTAAGGAGAAAATGTTGTCTGTAGGAGAAGTAAAGTCTTTGCTAGGCAAGACTAGGTAAAGTTCTCAACTTTTTAAGGTCCACTTTCCTGAACCAGCACTTGTAAAGCGTTTATCAAACCACAAGCGTCCGGCCATCGTTGCTCCTGGACGTTTGCTTTGAGTAATTATTAACCCTTTCTGTATTGCTTTATCAGCTATTTCGGTTGGTGTAAGTGGCGTCTTTGAATTTTTTAATATTTCGTTCGCAGCATTGCTGAAGCTCATTTTCCCTTCTGGTCTTGGCATATCAAATCTCCCGCTAATATATCGTTTATACCATTAACCTTTGTTGAACATTTTGTAGCCTTTGCTCTGTTGCATTGAAGTATTCTTGATCTAGCTCAAATCCTATGAATCTACGATTTAAATTAAGAGCAGCTACGCCTGTTGAACCAACCCCCATGAAGGGGTCAAATACTATGTCTCCTTCGTTAGATGCAATCTTTATTATGTGCTCTAATACCTTAACCGGCTTTTGCGTAGGATGAAATGGATTTTTCAATCTTTCTTTTCCCATGCATATCGGACTTTGTATAAAGTTATGCATATCTTTTTGCGTTGTAAAATTCCAAGTATGCCCTTTATTCCATGTACATATTATCAATTCGCAACTATTTAAAAATCCCGCCCTGTATATTTTAGGAACCGGATTTGATTTATGCCAAACTACATATTGAAAAGTATCAAACTCAGGGTCAAAAGCCTCGTGCCATTTACCCACAAGATTATAACTAGTAAATGCAAAAATATTTCCAGTCGGTTTTAGTATACGTTTAAATTCACTTAGCCATTCTTTAGGTTCAAAAGTATTCCTATCCCAAATGGCTAAATCATTATTTATTGTCTTATGCCACGAAAGTTCAATATTGCCAGTAGAATATCCACTCAAATTATATGGTGGGTCAGTCAATATTAAATCTACTGACTGGCCATCCAATTCTCTTATTAGTTGTTTACTATTTCCGAGCTTAATCAAACATCTTTGGTTGTTCACGTCGATTATCCAAATATAGTTTTTTTATATCATCCAGCGTTGATATAATAAGGTGTGCATTCTGTCTGTACGCAGATAATACAGTGTCATATCCAGTCTCAGACTTGCATACAAAATTCCAAAAATCTCTGCCTATAAGCAATTCGCTGTCTGCAAAATACTGTCTAACACGTTGTTGCAACCAAGGTTTGTCTTCCCCAAAGCGATTATATGCGGTGGCAAAATGTACTGATATATTTACTTCATTATCAAGCGAATTTGCCAGAATAGCATATTGCTCCAATATAGCTTCTTTTTCTGACCGAGCCTTTTTGTTGTCCAAATCGCCCCCGATTTTAAGTTCAATTAGAAAACGGTCATTAGTGTCTCTATCAATCAAGTAATAGTCGCTATCGTGCCTTGTTAGCCTGGATGCCTTTTCCTCTTTCATATCCCTCAAGCATTGATAGTCTTTTATATCCGGTCTTATCTCATAACGTTTGTATTTCTCAAGTATTTCAGCTATTTTCCCTGTTTGAGATGGTGTTATGTATCCCTCAACATGATTCTGGACTTCATAGTTCATCTCTGCTATATTTATTGCCATTTTTTCAAGCATATTTCCAAGAGAACTATCAAGTGAACGTGCTAAAGCAGAATAGTATTGAATTTCTTTACCGAGAGCTTCAATAAATACGTTATGTATCTTAATATTTATAGTGCCTTCGGGGTCATCCACTTCGCCTTCATGTCTTCCCTTAAAGCCTGTTGCAAAGGACTGTACCGAAGCTTTTACTATAAGTTTTATAGTGTCTGCATTTTCCATTTGACCTATTTTAGCACAATTATAGAATCAATGGTTGAAACATTATTTAAAAACCTTGAGAGTGAAGCGGACAATCTAGACTTCTCACTATGTACGCTGTAACGAACAAGGACGCAAGCCCCAAAGGGGCGCGCCAGTAATTCATTGCCTGCGTAGCGGTCACGTGAGAAAAAATTGGCACCAATTTGGCACTAATGAATTTAACTGATGGGTTAAAAAAGAAGGTTTTGAGGATAAAACAGGAGTCGGCACGAAACATCAGTTTAGCTTCAAAGACAATAGAAAACAGGCTCGTTGTATAACTTCGGAACCGAGGGTCGTGGGTTCGAATCCCTCCAGGCGCGCATTTAACCACTTTCTAGTTCGTTATCTAGCTAATCACCAGATTAACCAGCCGCTGGCTGATGGCCACAAATCATAAATGAAAGCAGAAGGGGGCCTATCCAGAAGCCCCCTTTCCGCTTATTCGCCCCGTGCTTGACGGCTAATGAAAGCCCTTAATTGTTGTGAATGATAATGTTGCCGCCGCCAAGCTGAGCATGTATCGCCTGGTAAATGGGGTCGGCTTCGGTATCGGCGCCCTGAATTCAGGTCAATGAGATAAGGGTTTTATTTAGTGCTCGGTGACCTGGGCTAACACCTCGTCCTGGATGTGATAGCTGTGCTCCGGCCCGGGGTAGGTGCCCTGCTCCACCTCTGCCTTGTATTTTTGCAATGCCTGCAGGATATCCTGAGATAAGTTGGCATATTTTTTCACAAATTTGGGCGTGAACTTCTCAAAAAGCCCTACCAGGTCATAGAAATTCAAGCTCTGTCCATCAGTGTAGGGGCCGCTGCCGATACCGGTGGCCGGAATTTTAAGCTCCTGGCAGATGAACCCCGCGAGGCGGTCAGGCACACATTCCAGGGTCAACATGAAGGCTCCCGCCTCTTCCAGCGCTCTGGCATCTGCAACCAGTTTGCGTGCCGTTCCCAGGTCGGTACCCTGGACTTTGAATCCCCCCAACCTGGAGAGCATCTGTGGCGTCAATCCTATATGACCCACCACCGGGATGCCGGCATCGACAATGGCCTTTACGGTATCCGCATACTCCTTGCCCCCTTCCAGCTTAACCGCATCCACACCCCCGTACTTCAGCAGACGGCCCGCGTTATAGACCGCATCCCTTATGCCAGTCTGGTAAGATAAGAAGGGAAGGTCACCTATCACCAGTGAGTATTTAACGGCACGCATTACCGCCTGGCAATGGTAAATCATCTCCTCCATGGTAACGGGCATGGTGTTGTTCTTCCCGCAGATAACCATGGCCAGTGAGTCACCGACCAGTATGGAATCCACCCCGGCACGCTCGGAAAGTAGCGCCATCGGATAGTCATAGCAGGTGACACGCACTATCTTTTGCCCCCGCTGTTTCTTGGCCAATAAATACTGGGGGGTTACTTTGCTTCGCTCCATCCTCACGCCTCCTGACAATGTTTTCTAATCGGTCTTCATCTGATTACCAGATATAATAATACCCGTCGCGCTTCATTACCTCCAGTGGCGTGCCAAAGAGATGGGAAAGTGCCTCCGAGGTAAGCACCTTCTCTTTATTGCCGTCCTGGAAAACTCGACCCGCCTTGAGGAGGATGACACGGTCAATCTCAGGTATTATATCCACCGTATTATGCGTCATCATAATAATACCGGTGCCGGTACTGGCAATCTTGCTCAACATATTCCGAAGATTATGGGCGGCGTGAAAGTCCAGACTTGAGGTCGGCTCATCCAGGACCAGCGCCTGGGGGTCATGTACCAGAGCCCGACCGATGAGGACGCGTCGTGCCTCACCGGTTGAAATCCGGTTCATATTCCGCCCTGCCAGATGCGATATCTCCAGCAGTTTTAATATTTCCCGCGCTTTCCGTTCCATGGCCCGCGTCACATGGTGATATGGCCAGACCCCGATACTGCTGAAGAACCCGGATAATATAATCTCCCGGCAGGTGAAGTTCCGGGTGCAGAGTACCATCAGGTCATCGGTGACAATCCCCAGCAGGTTCCGCAACGCAAAGACATTCCAGTCTCCTTTGCCCAGTATACGCACGTAAGAACCAGGAACTCCAGCATGAGGATAGCACTCCCGGGTAATGGTTCTGATGAGAAACGATTTGCCGGCGCCATTGGGCCCCAGGATGGCCACGTGTTCCCCGGAATTAATGGCCAGTGTGATGCCGTTCAAGACGACCCGGTCATTCTTGCTGACGATAACATTCCGATATTCAATCAATGATGGCTTACTACCAGATAATTCCAAAGATGGCATATCTTTAATCCAGGTATTAAAATAAGAGCGACGTAACATTTTATCATACCGGCAGGTACATTGACGAACGCCGCTCATTTAGATATTGTAATTAGGACAAGGAGGTGTACAAGATGGATATATTTGATCTTTCTGGAAAAGTGGCCATAGTGACCGGTGGCAACCAGGGGATTGGCCTTGCTATTTCACGCGGCCTTGCCCAGGCCGGGGCCACGGTTGTCATCGCCAACCGCCGGGCGGAAGAAGGGAAAAAGGCTGCGGAATACCTGAAGAAAGAAAGGCTAAAGGCTACCTCGATGCCTGTGGACGTCAGAGATGAGTCGTCCATAGCGGCCCTGGTAGCAAAGGTAATGGCGAATTACGGGAAAATAGATATTCTGGTTAATAACGCCGGGGTTATCATCAGGAAGCTGGCGGAGGAAATCACCCGTGAAGACTGGGACTACATGATAAACATCAATCTCCGGGGTATGTTTTTCTGCTGCCAGCTCGTGGGCAAAGAGATGATAAAACAGAAAAAGGGGAAGATAATCAACATCTCCTCCGATGCCAGCCAGCGGGCCACGCCGGAGCGCTCGGTATATGCCACTTCCAAAGCTGGCGTATCCCATCTGACACGCGGCCTGGCCGTGGAATGGGCGAAGTATAATATCAACGTGAACGCCATTGGGCCCGGCCCCACCATCACCCCCCTGAACGAACAATACTATAAAGAAAACCCGGACAAGCTCAAGCAGATGATAGCATCCCTCCCGCTGGGCAGAGTCGGTGACACTTCGGACTACATGGGCGCAGCCGTTTTTCTGGCGTCGGAAGCCTCCAACTTCATGACCGGACAGACGCTGCTCATCGAGGGTGGCTCCACCATCTGGTAGGCACAAAATGACAGTCAACAATTAGCCAATCAACTTCAAAGGGGGGATGGCATATGGCTGATTACGAGGCATTAAAGAAAAAAGTCCAGGCGCTGGCGGAAAAATCCTGGGATACGGCGGTTATCAAAGACTGGTTCCACAAGCTCGACGAAGAAGGCATTCCCAGAAAGACCCTGCTGTGCCCGGAAATAGTGGCCAATAAAGGAGCGGTCCTGGACCGCGTGCAACGAAAAGGCGAGGAAAGTGAGTTCCTCAGCCACAGCTGAGCCAAGGGCGCAGCTCTTCCCGTGATGGAGGAGTTCGGGCTGGGGGACATGGATATTATCAAAGCGCTTTCACCGTTCCCCGGCTTTGGTTCCACGGGCAGAATCTGCGGGGCCGTATCCGGAGGCCTGATTAGCCTCGGGCTTTATTTCGGCAGCGAGGACATGACCAACTATGAAGGCACCACCGCCGCCATGAACGCTGCCCGCGAATTTCTGCCCCGCTTTGAAGAAATGCTCGGTTCACTGCAGTGTGCTGAAATACAGGAGAACGTGGTATTCGGCCGCTTCATGGACCCCCGGGCCAGCGCAGAGAACAGGCAAGCCTTTCTCGAAGCAAAAGGGTACGAAAAATGTGCCCTGCTTGCGGGTATCGGTGCCAGGCTCGCCGCTGAAATTATAATTGAGAGCATGGAACGGCATTAAAAGGCCGGGCCACAAAGTCGCCGCCAGCAACCGCAATGGGCCGCCAGTCGGTGGCTCAGCGCCTCATATCTTTTGACTATCACGATGCACATGGTATAATTTTGGTAACTGAATGTCATGATTCGTGAGTGCCGAGCGAGCGATACTCAGAGGATATACTTTATTATCAACAAAGCTGCCGAAGCGTATGCAGGCGTTATACCGGCTGACTGCTACCGGCAGCCCTATATGCCAATGAACGAACTGGAACGAGAGATGGAACGGGTCGCCTTCTTCGGCTGGGAAGTTGAAGGGGAACTGGTGGGTATCATGGGCATGGAACCAATCAAAGATGTCACCCTCATCCGCCATGCTTATGTCCTGCCGGAGCACCAGCGGCAAGGAATCGCCCGCAAATTGCTGGTCTATATCCGCCAGCTGGTGAAGACGCCCCGCTTGCTGGTAGGCACCTGGGCAGACGCCCGCTGGGCGATTTCTTTCTACCAGAAACACGGGTTTCGCTTGCTGCCTGACAAAGACCAGCTGCTGGAGACATACTGGGACATTCCCCGGCGCCAGATTGAAACCTCCGTGGTGCTGGGAATAGATAACACGCCGGCATGAAGGAGTCAGCATGAACGTAAAAGCTATTAATCGGCTGCTTCAGGCAACGATAATCACCCTGACACTGGTCGCCGTATGTCAGGAACTGGAAAAGCCAAGAGAAAAGCGACTATGGCACGGGAAGGTGGCTGGCTTCGTCCCTTACGACCTCAGGCGGCCCACCCTGGAACGCATCAGGGAAACATACTGGAACCCCTATGACAGCCGAATCGTGGTTCCCGAGGCATTCGGCATCGGCTGGGCGATTAACTTTTACGCCCTGCTCGAGCGTCTGCGACTCATCGGGCAGGACCTTTCTGAGAAAGACTTCCTGATGCCCGGCAAGCATATGAAAGAGGTCCTGACCCACGCCCTTGAGGCGGAATAAACGGCCATTATTCCGGGAATCGGTGCCTGACCAGGAGGATAAGTATATATCTTGCCAGCTAATATGAAGCCAGAGGAAACGGCCGCCTTTATCAAGAAAGAAATCAGCGCTTTGGTGCGCCACAGCCCGTTGAATCGCTTACCTGATACCAACGGCGATTTTATCTTTGACGAGCCACTGGTGCAGTTTGCCGATGGCAATGACCCCATCTTTATGGAGTACAAAAAAATAATTGACGCCTCGCATTTTACGCCGCGTGAAGCCCTAGCCAGGGCTTTCGATAAAAGTCCCAGCGACCTGCCCACGCACCTGTCCGTCATCAGCTGGATACTGCCCATCACCGACAAGACGCGGAAATCAAATCGGCGGCAAAAAAAGACCCCTTCGCGCCCCTGGTCATACACCCGCTGGTACGGGGAAAAGTTCAACGAGGCGCTGAGGGCGCACGTGGTCGAGGTCATCACCGGGAGGGGCCACCTCGCCACCGCGCCCTTCCTGCAGCCTTATTTCAAGACCATGGACAACGAGAAGGGCCCTTTTTCCAACTGGTCGGAGCGGCACATCGCCTACGCCGCCGGCCTGGGTACCTTCAGCCTTTCCGACGGTTTCATCACCGAGCGCGGTATCGCCCACCGCTGCGGCAGCGTGGTCACCGATATGCTCCTCCCCATCAGCCCCCGAACCGCCAGCTCACCCTACTCAAACTGCTTATTTTATGTCAATAATGCCTGCCGGGACTGCATTCCCCGCTGCCCCGCCGGCGCCATCACAGAAAAGGGCCACGACAAGAAAAAATGTCGCGACTACCAGCACAATGAAATCGTCTATATCAGGCAGGAATACGGCGTGGGCATTGCCGGCTGCGGACTGTGCCAGACCAGAGTACGCTGCGAGTTCAGAAACCCGGTGAGGGAACTATAAGTCTGACCATCTTCCCCACACCCCGTCTTTATAAATGCTTTCCAGTTTCACAGATTGCAACTGATTGGATAAATCATTCTCGCTTCTGGCGTAGACTCTTATATAGTTCGCCGTGTAGCCCGACCAGACGCCGCCGGGCCTATGCTCCCACAGCACCGGCATGGTCCGGCCCAGAAAGCGCTGTTGAAAGTTGTGGGCGCTTTCCCCGGCCAGTACCAGCATCTTCCTGACCCGCTCCCTCTTCACCCCCTCGGCAACCTGTTCCGGCATAACGGCGGCCTCTGTCCCCGGCCGCGGTGAATAAGGGAAAACATGGATGCGGGCAAAGCCTGTCTGCCGGCAAAAACCGTAGCTTTCCTCGAACTCGGCCTCGGTCTCCCCGGGGAAGCCAGCAATAACATCGGTGGTGATGGCCACATCCGGCACCGTTTCTCTAATTAAAGCCACCGCTCGCCGGTAGTCAGCCGTCATGTAAAGTCGCCTCATCCGCCCGAGGACAGCATCGCTGCCGCTCTGCAGAGAAAGGTGGAACTGCGGACACAATCGGCTATCCTTCCAGAGCGCAAGCAGCCCCACAGTTATTTCCTGGGGCTGCAGTGATGATAACCTCAGCCTCATCACCCCCGTTTCCACCAGGATGCGTTTTAAAAGCCCCGTCAGATTGACGCCGCATTCATAGGCACCAATCTCGGTCCCGGTTAGCACCACCTCTTTTACCCCACCGTCCATCCGCTTCTTAACTTCGGCAATAACCCGCGCCGCGGGCACGCTTTCCACCCGGCGCCGCACCAGCGGCACGATGCAGTAGCGACAATAATTATTACAACCATCCTGGATTTTCAGGAAAGAGCGGTTGCGACCATACTGGTACGGCCGGTGACCGGCCAATGATGACGGGCAGCCAAATTCCGGCAGCCTATCGAGCACCTGCGCCTTCCGGTTATTGCCCAGAACAAGGTCAACGCCCTCTATCCGGGCCAGCTCCTGAGGCGACCTCTCCGCATAGCAGCCGATGGCTATCAGTCGGGCATGGCCGTTCCGGCGGTGTGCCTGCCGGAGCAGGTTCCTTGCCTTGCGGTCGGCAAGGTGCGTCACCGTGCAGGTATTCAGTATATATACGTCGGCCTCAGCCACCGAGTCCACTATTTCATACCCGGCCGCGGCCAGTTCCCGTGCCAGCGACTCCGTTTCCGCCTGATTCAGCTTGCAGCCCAATGTATCCAGCGCAACCCTGGGGTAACTCATTGAAACTGTCATCAGTTCCATTATAGGGTCGCCCTTCACCGGCGGTCAAAGCCGGAGGTCAGCTTGCAAATAGCCAGCAATTATGGTAAAAAAATAATTAAATCATATGGAGACAAGGGAGCATTTCCTGACAATGAATGGCGGTAAAGATAGAGTTGTTATTACCGGGATGGGCACTCTCAGCCCCCTCGGTCTGGATACCAAGACTACCTGGGAAGGGCTTGTTACCGGTAAGTCCGGTATTGACTATATTACCTTATTCGACCCCGCGAACATGGAGGCCAAGTTCGCCGGCGAGGTGAAGGGATTTGAGCCCACCAGCTACATCGAACGGAAGGAAGCCCGCCGCATGGACCGCTTCGCGCAGCTGGCGGTCGCGGCCAGCCGGGAGGCCGTGGCGTCGGCGTGCCTGGAAATCAACAAAACCAACGCTGAGGACATCGGGGTCATCATTGGCAGTGGCATTGGCGGGCTGAACACAATGTTTGAACAGGCCAAGATTCTCGTGGAAAGGGGGCCAGACCGCGTCAGCCCCTTCCTGGCGCCGATGATGATTGCCGATATTGCCGCCGCCCAGATATCAATTGCGCTTGGCATCAAGGGGCCAAACTTCTGTACCACGTCAGCCTGCTCCAGCGGCTCGGATGCCATCGGTGCCGCGTATGAGCTACTCAGGCACGGCGATGCCCAGGTCATGCTTGCCGGCGGCACTGAGTCGATAATCAACCCGCTGGGCATTACCGCTTTCACCGCCCTGAAGGCAGTTTCCACCAGGAATGATGCTCCCCAGAAAGCCTCCCGTCCCTTTGACGCCGAGCGCGACGGATTTGTCATCAGCGAGGGTGCCTGTGTGCTCATCCTGGAGAAGCTGGAGCACGTTTTGAAAAGGGAGGTGCCCATACTGGCGGAAATCGCCGCTTACAGCGCCACCGCTGACTCCTTCCATGTCACCCAGCCGCTGGAGAGCGGCGAAGGAGCCGCCAAAGCCATGCGCATCGCGCTCAAAAAGGCGGGGTTGTCCCCGACGGATATTGATTACATTAACGCCCACGGCACCTCCACTCAGCTCAACGATGTCATGGAGACTAGGGCGATTAAGACCGTTTTCGGTGACTACGCCTATAAGGTGCCGATAAGTTCCACCAAGTCAATGCTGGGACACCTCATCGGCTGCGCCGGCGCCGCCGAGGCACTGGCCTGCATCCTGTCCATGCAGAACAGCATCATCCCGCCAACCATCAACTACGACCATCCCGACCCCGATTGTGACCTTGACTACGTGCCCAACGTCGCCCGCAGGGCTGAAGTCAATACGGCACTGTCCAACTCGTTTGGTTTTGGCGGGCATAATTCGGTACTGATATTCCGAAAATATACTGAGGCATAATCTTGAGTCACTACCGCTGGAATCTGCTGCCACCGGTGCCGCACCAGTACCTGGTTAGCAACTCAAGCATTCCTCCCCTTATTGTCCAGCTCCTGTTCAATCGCGGCCTGAAGGAACCGACCCAGCTGGCATCTTTCCTCGCCGCCGACCAGAACCTCTGCAGCAGCCCGCTGCTGCTGCCGGATATGCACCAGGCTGTAGCCAGGATATACCAGGCCCTGCTCTCCGGGGAACCAATCGCCATATATGGTGACTACGACGCTGATGGCATCACCGCCACGGCCCTGCTCGTCCAGGGCCTGACCGCGCTCGGCGGCAACGTGGTTCCCTACATCCCGCACCGCCTGACCGAAGGCTACGGTCTGAAAACCACGGCGCTGGAAAACCTCCGCCAGCAGGGCATCCGGCTCGTGGTAACCGTAGATTGCGGTATTACCAGCCTGTCCGAAGTCAAGCGGGCGAGGAGAACGGGGCTGGACATCGTCATTACCGACCACCACACGCCCCTGCCCGAAATGCCGCCGGCAGCGGCCATTGTCAATCCAAAACTGCCCGGTTCAGCGTACCCCTTTACCGGGCTGACCGGTGCCGGGGTGGCCTTCAAAGTGCTGCAAGCGCTCTACCGGAGCGTTGGCCGGGAAGGGGAACTGGAGGCACTGGTGGACCTAGCAGCACTCGGCACCGTCGCCGATGTGTCACCGCTGCTGGGGGAGAACCGCTACCTGGTAAAAGAGGGGCTCATGGCGATGAATAAAAATCCGCGCCTGGGAATAAGAGCACTCATCGAGCAGGCCGGACTGAGCGGCGGCAGCCTTGACGCCGAGTGTATCTCCTGGGTTATCGCCCCGCGGCTGAACGCGGCCGGGCGGCTGGAACATGCCATGTCCAGCTACAAACTGCTCACCACCGACTCCCCGGCTGAGGCCCGCCGGCTGGCCAGGTGGCTGGAACAGAAAAACGCCGAGCGACAGAAACTGACCGCCAGCACACTGGCGCGGGCACGGGAGCAGGTACTCTCCCGTGGCATCTCACCACTGCTCATGGCGAGTGACCGGGACTACTTCCTCGGCATTGCCGGGCTGGTGGCCAGCCGACTGACCGAGGAATTTTACCGTCCCGCCGTGGTCGTCAAGACCGGGGAAAAGACGAGCAGCGGCAGTTGCCGCAGCATTCCGGAGTTCAACATTATTGCCGCCCTGAAAGAGAGTCGACACCTTCTCTCACAGTTCGGCGGTCACTCCCAGGCGGCCGGTTTCACCCTGCCCACACAGAACCTGCCCCAACTTGAGGAAATACTGGTCAACATGGCCACCGCCCAGCTCAGAGAGGTTGACCTGCGCCCCAGCCTTGATATTGACGCCGAGGTCACGCTGCCCGGCCTGGGTGGAGATACCTTCCAGATAACGCAGCGGCTGGCGCCTTTTGGCCGCGGCAACCCCTTTCCCACCTACCTCAGCCGGTCCGTTGAAGTCATGGACTGCCGCACCATGGGCAACGGCGGCGAGCACCTGCGTTTGAAGCTCAGACAGAACGGTGCCAGATGGGATGGCGTCGCTTTCCGGCTGGGCAACTACCTGGCAGATATCGCCCCAACTCTGGATATTGTCTATAATCTGGAAATAGACCGCTGGCAGGGCAAGGAAACACTCAGGCTTAATATCCTCGATTTTGCCCCGAGCAGTCAGTCTTACCAGAAGCAATAAGACAGATGGACAACCAGATAGTGCTTATTATCATCGCCATTGTCTGCGCCTATATTATCGGCTCCATCCCATCGGGCTACATCATGGGCCGGCTGCGCAAAGGGGTGGATATTCGCCAGATAGGCAGCCACAGCATGGGGGCGATGAATGTGTGCTACCAGATTGGATTTTTTGAGGGGCTTGCGGTTCTGGCAGTGGACATTGGCAAGGGGGTAGCAGCCGTGGCGCTGGCGCGCTGGCTGGGCGTGCCGCTCTACGCACAGCTGCTGGCCGCGGCTGCCGTCGTAACTGGCCACGCTTTCACCGTCTTTTTAAAATTCCGGGGCGGCAGGGGTGGCGCCACCTGCATCGGTATCCTTATCTATCTCATGCCCTGGGGCATACCTTTCTACGCCGCCGTTTTCGGGCTCAGCCTGCTTCTGACGCGCTACCCCACTTTGAGCTACAGCCTGGCTTTCCTCTGCTTCCCCTTCGTTGCCTGGCTGAAATACCATTCCGTTGAATTCATCATTTTTTCCATCGCCATACTGCTGCTGCCCGCTCTCAAATATATCCCGAGAGTAAGGGAAATGCGCGCTGCGGGAGGTAGCTGGCACCATGTCTTTCTGCGCAAAAGCTTTAAGGACAGACTTTAACCTACGCTGGCCTGAGGCGATTCAGAGAATCTTCTACTCCTCGGCCCGGGGCATCATGGCCATAATGATGGCGCCGATGAAAGTGCTGCCCGCCATCACCAGCCACGTGCCCTGATAGCTCCCCCAGTGGTCAAACACCCAGCCGGCAATCGGCGGCCCGGCCATGTTGCCAAGCATCAGCATACCCCAGGCAAAACCAATGATGGTGCCGAACTCACCCCGCCCGAAGTGCTCTCGCAGCAGTACGCCAACCATAGTATTGTTCCCTCCATAGCCAAAGCCCAGGAGTACCAGGAACGGCACCAGCAGCCATGTCCACCCCAGAGAGACAAACTCAAAACAGACCAGCCCCAGCGTCAGCATGATGAGGGCAATGGCTGACATCCTTTTGGCTACGTACCTGTCGGCAAACCAGCCGAAACCAAACCGCCCCCCGATGCTAAGCAGCGGGATGGCCATGGCCACCAAGCCTGACAGCGTCCGGGCGATACCCGCGCTGCTCAGGTACGGCATCACGTGTGTTACCACCGCCGACAGCGCGATGAAATGCGGCATGGCCGCCAGCACGACAAGCCAGAAAGCACGAGTCCTCATTGCCTGCCCAACGCTGACGCTTACTTCCCTGGCCGGTAGCTTCACTGCTCCCTCGCCAAAGACTGTCCCGCCACCTTCCCCATCGGGCAGGAGACCGTACTGCTCAGGCCTATGCCGCAGGAGCATTGAGAGTGGTAACCCGATAGCGAGCATGCCAGTGCCCATGATAACTATCGTCGTTCGCCAGTCATAGGCATCAACCAGCCTGACCATCAGGGGCAACAGCAGGCCAGCCGCACCGTAACCACATATCGTGATGCCGGTGGCCAGCCCCACCCGGCGGCGGAACCAGTTAGCCACCACGGCTATCGTGACCGAACTGCCACAACTGCTCAGTCCTAGCGACATCAGGACAAAGGCAACGTAAAACATGCCGATAGACTGCACCTGGCTGAGCAGCAGCATCCCAAGACCAATAAAAAGCATGCCGCCGAAGACGAGCCTCCGCGGTCCCCAGCGGTCAATTACTATACCGGCCACCGGTGCCAGCACCCCGGCTTCCAGTCCCCGTATCGAAGCGGCAATTGATATCGAAGTATAGCTCCAGCCGAACTCCTCGGCTATGGGCTCAAAGATGGTGGTGAACCCGTAGAAGACCGCGCCGCTCATACAGAAGGCGATGATGAAACAGGCACCAACAATCCACCACCCGTAGAATATGTGAGGGAAACGCCACAGTGAGGGCATTATTTTTCGGCCCTCACCCACCTGGTCCTGAGAACCAGCAGCGGAACGGCTATCGCCAGCACGATGACGGCGATGGTCTGTGCCTGATGCAGACCGAAGACAAAGGGTGTCCCCTCACGCAGGAAATCCGTGCCCAGACGGTAGACCGAGTACAGGCTGATGTAGACCAGATAGAGAGAGCCGTCCGGTTTGAGGTGTCCTTTCAACCTGAGTAAAATACCGAAAACGATTAAATTCCATAATAACTCGTATAGCTGCGTCGGGTGAACCTCCACACCCACCGGGCAGAAGCTACTGGGGTTCGTATAAACAATGCCCCACGGCAATAGCGTTTCCAATCCATAGCAGCAGCCATTGAGCAGGCAGCCAATGCGGCCCACCGCCTGCGCCAGAATGATGCCCGGGGCTACCACGTCGGCAAAGTAACCGAAGTTCATCTTGCTGAACTGGCTGTAAACCCAGACGCCGATGGTGGCGCCCAGCACCGCCCCGTAGGCCGTAAGCCCGCCACCGCCGATTATCTCACCAATATGTTGCCCGTAGTATTCCCAGGCGTCAATCACGTGCAGCAGCCGGGCCAGTACCAAGCCAGAAGGAATGCCCACCAGCGCCGCGGTGAACACGGTATCATAGGTGATACTGGCACCCCTTTTCACCTGCCAGGCGGTCCACAGGACCACAGTTAGAATCGCTAAGGCAATGAAAATGCCGTACCACCGGACTTCAAGCGAGCCGATGGTGAAAGCCACCGGGTCAATGCTTATCGTTATCATCAATTAACTCCTCAATCAGGCACATAGCGCCTCCACAAAGGCCCCGGCGTCAAACTCGGCCATATCCTCCAGTTTCTCCCCGGTGCCGATGTATTTAATCGGGATTTTCAACTCATCACAGATGGCGAGAACGATACCGCCCTTGGCGGTGCCGTCCAGCTTGGCCAGAAAAACGCCGGTGACCCCGACGGCGTCGGTGAAGTACCTGGCCTGTGTCAGGCCGTTCTGGCCGGTGGTGGCATCAATGACCAGAATTACCTCGTGCGGTGCCGCATCATTCATCTTGGCGGCGACCCGCCTTATCTTCTTCAGTTCCTCCATCAAATTGTACTTGGTGTGGAGACGGCCCGCAGTATCAATAACGACTTCCCCGACCTGCCGGTGGTGCGCCGCCTGCAATGCATCATAGACCACCGCCCCCGGGTCGGCACCCGGCTGGTGGGCAATGACCTCCACCTCGGCCCGCTCCCCCCACTTTTTTAACTGGTCAATGGCCGCCGCCCGGAACGTGTCCGCCGCCACCAGCAACACGCGCTTACCCTCTTTCTGCAAACGGTGGGCGTATTTGGCGATGGACGTCGTCTTACCACCGCCGTTAACCCCGACAAAGAGAGAAACTCGGGGCGGCGCTGGAGCCGGCTCTCCCGGAGAAGCAATTTTCAAAATATCAATCATCTCCGCCTTCATGGCGTCCCGCACCAGTGAGCCGTCTAACCTCTCACTGTCCGCTTTTTCCCTGACCACTTGAATCAGTTTTTCTGCGGTATTCATGCCCACATCGGCGCCAATGAGCAGTTCCTCAAGCTCGCCCCACACCTCGTCGCCAACCGTGGTACGGTCGAAGAGGTGCATGGCCCGGGAAAACCAAGTCTCCCGACTGCGCTTCAGGACTTGAATGAGGTTGGCTATCTACCTTACTCCCTGTCCCCCTCCTGCAAAGAGAGAGAATTTTTAAAAGAGGGGCTTCGCCCCCCTGAACTTCACAAAACCACCACTGCCTCTAACCTTTGGCCAATAATTCTTCCAGCAGCACCCGGGCGGCCTCTTTGTCCAGAGGCTGGTTGTTGTTGCCGCACTTGGGCGACTGTATGCAGCTCGGGCAGCCGTCCTGGCAGGGACACTCCACAATCGCCCTTAATGTAGCTTGCCACAATTCGGTAATGATGTCAAAACCTCTCTCGGTGATGCCGACGCCGCCGGGATAGGCGTCATAGATGAACACCTGGGCGCGGCCAGTGTCCGGGTGCAGCGGCGTGGACACGCCGCCAATATCATTGCGGTCGCACATGGCGAACAGCGGCAGGATACCGATGGCCGCGTGCTCCACGGCATGCAGGCCGCCCGCGTAGTCAAGCTGTGCCTCTTCCAGGCGAAATTCAACCCCATCCGGCAGGTCAAACCAGAGACCAACGGTGGCAAAAGTCTGCGGCGGCAGGTCAAGCGGCTCCTCACCGATAACCTCATCGGTGTACTGCGCCTTCTTCTTGAAGCCCACAACGTGGTTGGTGACCTCCACCTCCCCCAGGTACAGGTTCACCCTGCCCGCTTTTTTCTTCTTCAAAACTTTGACAATGTGTAAGTCTTCGATTTCCTTGGTCTGGGTATAGTAGTTGGCCTTTGTCGGCTCGGCGTAGGCGGTGCGGTTGTTCAGGTCGAGCTCCTTGACCAGGTAAGACTCTCCCTGATGGAGATAGATGGCGCCCGGGTGTACCTGGAAGAAGGCCACGCTGGCCTCCACCGTCTCCAGCAGCGAGTCCGTTGACGTATCCACCACATCGAAATTCTTTCCCGACGTAGCACGGATATTGACCGCCTGCGCCGGATAGGCAATCGCCGGGGACAGGTACCACCTCCGGTTGCGCTCGCGGAGGACGCCCTGCTCAACCAGCATGTCCCTCTCCCGGGCAAAGGCAGGACCGAATATCTGTTCATCATCACTGTCGAGCGGGCACTCCCAGGCGGCGCACAGCAGGTGCGCCCGCAAAATGTAGGGGTTGGCCGGATTGACCAGCGCATTTTCAAAATTCTTACCGAAGAACGAATCCGGGTGCCTCATGAAATACTGGTCCAGCGGGTTGTCCAGTCCCACCAGGAAGCTCATTGACTGCTCCCGGCTCCGGCCGCTCCGGCCCGCCTGCTGCCAGGTGCTGGCAATGGTACCCGGATAGCCCGCCAGCACCGTTGCATCAAGGTCGCCGATATCTATGCCCAACTCCAGCGCATTGGTTGCCACCGCGCCAGCAAGCTGCCCGTGGAAAAGCTCCCGCTCAATCTGGCGACGCTCCTCAGGAAGATAGCCGGCGCGGTAGGGCATGATTTTGAGCGGTCGCCCAACGCTTATCTCGGCCAGCCTTTCTTTTGCATAAATATAAATTAATTCGGTGAGGCGGCGGGTGCGGGCAAAGGTCAGGGTGCGGGTGCCCTGGTGCACCAGCTCGGTGAACAGATGAGTGGCCTCGCTGTTGGCGCTGCGACGGACGCTTTTCGCCTCATCAATAATGGGTGGGTTCCAGAAGACGAAGTCCTTGCCACCGTGCGGCGAGCCGTCATTGTCCACCACCGCAAAGGGCAGCCCCACCAGCTGCCCGGCGTGTTCGCCGGGGTTGGCGATAGTCGCCGAAGAGCAGATGAACTGCGGCTCGGAGCCGTAGAGTCGGCACAGACGCCGCAGCCGGCGCAGCACCCCGGCCACGTGCGAGCCGAAGACGCCACGATAGGTGTGGGCCTCGTCCACCACCACGTACTTCAAATGGCGCAGCAGCCTTGACCAGTACTGATGGTTGGGCAGGATACCAACGTGAAGCATATCGGGATTGCTCAGGATTATCCGGGCGCGCTTTCGTATCTCCGCCCGCTCCCCTCTCGGCGTATCGCCATCAAAGGTGTCCAGCTCCTCAATCTGGAAAAGGTCGGGGGTGAATAATTTATGTAAAGCTCGTAACTGGTCCTGCGCCAGCGCTTTAGTGGGGAAAAGATAGATGGCGCGGCCCGACCGGTCGGCCAGCAGTGCCTCGGCGACCGCAATGTTGTAGCAGAGGGTCTTGCCGCTGGCGCTGGCTGTGGCCACCATGACGTTCTGTCCGTCCCTGATGCTGTTGACCGCTGCCGCCTGGTGCGCATAAAGGGGGAATAGCCCCTGACCTTTCAGGCGCGCTAAGAGTTCCGGAGCTAATGGCCGGTCAAGCTCTGCGTACTCGGCGCGGTGGGGGGAAATGTGCTCCACATGGGCGACCTGGCCGGCGTAGGTGGGCTGGGACTGAAGATGGTGCAGGAAGGCCAGAGTATCCACCATGACCCTCCTCGACTAGATAGGTAGTATCTCGATTTCGTAATCGAGAATCTCGACCTCAAATCGGCTGTTGATGACAAAATCAACGACCTTGGACAGGACTTCATTGGCGTGACGGTTTTCATTGCTGACGCAGCAGATGCCGATGGTCGCCAGCTGCCAGCGGTCGTGGTTGTCCACTTCCGATACGGAGACATTGAATTTATTGCGGACACGGCTGGTTATGGACTTCAGCACCTGCCGTTTGCCTTTGAGAGACAGGTTTTCCGGCAGGCGGAGGTTTATCTTGCACATGCCCACATTCATAGCTATGTCCGGTCGGTACAAACGTACAGGACAGAACTGAATCTGGCCTGGTTCCGCAATCGCGCCCGCTTTTAATGTAGCATCACACTCCACGGGTGTCAAACCGATAACCGAATTATGTGTCCAGTCCGCTTGCCCACAAACGGCAACCTGTGCTATGATTATATATATTCTTGACCTGACCCGGCAACCTGCCATTAATATTTTCCAAAGGGGAATAGCCAGATGCCTAAGATTTATTTTATTGACGTCACCAACCGCGACGGGGTACAGACCGCAAAGCTCGGCCTGTCCAAAATGGAAAAAACGCTGATGAATATCTACCTGAATGAGATGGGCGTTTTTCAATCGGAGTTTGGCTTCCCCACCACCAGGCACGAGACCCTGTACCTCCAGGCAAATCTGGAACTGGCGGAGATGGGTGTCCTGCAACCAATTCGACTGGAAGGCTGGATTCGGGCCGTCGCCAGCGATGTTGAGACTACCTTCAGACTGGTACCGGACATCAAACATCTGAACCTTTCCATCTCCACATCAACCCAGATGATAAGCGGCAAATTCCAGGGCAGAAAGCAGCAGGACGATATCATTCATGATATGACCGAAGCGCTGGACACCGCCAAAGCACGGGGCGCCGAAACAGTGGGCGTGAACGCGGAAGATGCCTCGAGGACCGACCTCAAGTTTCTCGTCCGATTCGGACTGGCGGCCAGAGAACACGGGGCCGACCGACTCCGGTACTGCGATACGCTTGGCTACGATAACCCGTTCACCATCTACGAAACCATTAAAAGCCTGGCGGAAAACATCGGCATGCCGATTGAAATCCACTGCCACGGGGACCTGGGGATGGCGGTGGCCAATTCCCTGGCCGGCGCCAAAGGCGCCATTGATGGCGGTCAGGACGCTTACATCAATACCACCGTAAATGGCGTTGGGGAAAGGGCCGGGAACGCTGACCTGGTAGCGGTGATTTTGGCCGCAATTAAATCAAAGCAGTTTGCCGATAAGTACCAGTTGGGACAGCCGATTGACTCCTCCAAGTCATTCGGCATCGCCAAGTTCGCCAGTTACGCCTTTGGCCTGCCCATCCCGATTAACCAGCCCGGAGTCGGCGCCAATGCCTTCGCCCATGCCTCCGGTATTCACGCCGATGGCGTGCTGAAAGACCCCGAGAACTACGAGCTGTACGGATATGAGGAACTGGGGCGGGGCGAGCCGGTAACGGTGGAAACGGGGCGGGAAATCATCGCCGGGCAGTACAGCGGCATCTCCGGCTTCAGCCACATCATGGGCAAGATGGAAGTGCAGTTCAGCAGCCGCGAGGAAGCCGCCGAGATTCTGGAGCTGGTACGCTATGCCAACGTCGAAGCGCAGAAACCGCTGGTTGAGGACGAGCTGCTCTTCATCGCCAAATATCCCAAGATAGCCAAAAAACTGCTGACCATGACACCACTGGCATAACCGAGATAGTGTTAGAGCACCGGGGCTGACATCAAGCGCAGCCTTTCTCATTTTGAAAAAAAAGAGGTGACCGGAAATAGAAAGCAGGCAGCCCTTTTTTCGCGTCAAACCCATCGGCACCGTGAGAAACGCCGTCCGGGAACCGCCCAGCCCGCCTTACGACTGGGACAAGGTCGTGTCCCGCATTGAAATTGAACCCGGTCTGGCGGAGGCGCTTGACAACCTGGACGAGTTCTCTCACATCATTGTCCTTTGCTGGATGGACAGGCTGGCCACCAAGCCGCTGCCACTGAAAGTCCGCCCCCGGCATGACCCGGCGCGTCCCCTCATCGGGCTTCTGGCCAGCCGCTCCCCACACCGGCCAAACCCGATTGGCAAGGCAACGGTCAGGTTGTTGAAAAAAGAGAGCAATATGCTTACCGTCTCCGGCCTAGATGCCATTGACGGTACGCCGGTTATCGATATCAAGCCCTACCTGCCCGGCTATGACTCGGCCCCCGACGCCAGAACACCAGACTGGTCAAAACCAACTTCAGAAAGCTAAAGCCTGTCCCGCGGCTCCGCCTGAGTACCCAAAACGTATTAAATTTATTAAAATGGTTGACGTGAACCAGGTGATTAACCAATAATAATGTCTAGACTGGCCATGTAGTGAGTGGGAAATGACGGCTAAAGAACTGGTAAAACTGGAAGACGTCTGGGTATACCACGACAGCATTCCGGTGCTGGAAGCGATAAACCTCTCCATCGAAGCCAATGATTTCCTCGGCATCATCGGTCCCAATGGTGGCGGCAAGACCACGCTGCTCAAGGTAATCCTAGGGCTGATAAAACCAGGCCGGGGCAAGGTCACCGTGCTGGGCAAGTCGCCGGAACGGGGCCGGAAGCACATCGGCTACATCTCGCAGTTCAACCTCTTTGACCACGATTTTCCCATCAGTGTTTTGGAAGTGGTCCTTATGGGCCGCTACAACAAATCCGGTCTTCTCCACCGCTACAGCGAGGAAGATAAAAAGGCAGCCATTGCTGCCCTGAAGACCGTGGACATGCTTGACTACAAAGACCGGCAGGTAGGTAAGCTCTCCGGTGGCGAGCAGCAACGTGTTTTCATTGCCCGGGCACTGGTGACCAATCCGAAACTGCTTCTGCTCGATGAGCCAACCGCCAGCATTGACCCGAATATGCAGGCCGAGTTTTACGAACTGCTGGACAAGTTAAAGGAAAACATGGCCATTGTCCTGGTCTCCCACGATGTCAGTGCCGTTTCCATCTACGTGAGTGAAATTGCCTGCCTCAATCACCAGCTGTTCTACCACGGTTCCAAAGAGGTATCAGCGGAAGAACTGGAGAAGTCCTACCACTGCCCCATCCAGCTCATCGCCCACGGCACTGTGCCGCACCGGGTACTGAGGGAACATTAGGCCATGTTCGAGGTACTTCAGTATCAGTTCATGCAGAATGCCCTGCTGGCCGGCCTGCTGGCCGCCATCGCCTGTGGCATCGTCGGCGTCTACGTGGTGGTTAAAAAAATCGTCTTCATCAGCGGTGGTATTGCCCACGCTTCTTTCGGCGGCATCGGGCTGGGGTACCTTTTTGGCATCAACCCGGTGCTGGGGGCAATGGCCTTTACCATCCCCTCATCACTGGGCATTGGCCTGATAACCAGGCGAACCAGACTGCCCGAGGACACCGCCATCGGTATCCTGTGGGCGATGGGCATGGCACTGGGCATAATCTTTATCGGTCTGGCACCAGGCTACGCCCCTGACCTTTTCAGCTACCTCTTCGGCAATATCCTGACGGTGCCATTCTTTGATTTAATGCTTATGCTCATCCTTGACGTGGTGATAATCGCACTTGTCGTCATGTTTTACAAAGAATTTCTGTACCTTTCCTTCGATGAAGAGTTCAGCACCGTGTCCGGAGTCCCCACCCAGGGCCTTTACCTTCTCCTGCTCTGTCTGGTGGCGCTGACCGTGGTGGTCCTGATAAGAGTGGTGGGCATCATCCTGGTGATTGCTCTGCTCACCATCCCGGCGGCGCTGGCCCGGCAGTTTACCTACAGCCTGAAAAAAATGATGCTCCTGGCCATTCTGGCCGGGGTGGTCTTTACCTTCAGCGGACTGTGGATTTCCTATGTGCTCAATCTGGCCTCCGGCGCGACCATAATTCTGGTCAGCGGCACGGTGCTGTTTATCTCATTCGGGGTCAAGAAGCTGCGCCACAGAACCCGGGAACAAGGCCCTGATACCAGTGCGGCCTGATCGGCTAGGCTGTTGCCTCCCAAGCTGTTATAGTCTATAATTGGCGGAAGAGATGGCACTGCGCATTACCACTTTGAGCGAGAACACGGCAGGGACACGCGACCTTTTGTCGGAGTGGGGCCTCAGTTTTCTCATCGAAAACGAAGGGGAAACCATCTTATTTGACACCGGTAAAACCATATCCACCGCCCATAACATTGATAGCCTGGGTGTCAACCTTGGCCAGGTCAGCAAGCTCGTGTTGAGCCACGGCCACTACGACCATACCGGTGGTCTGCGCCAGGTACTGCGCCGGATGAATAAAGAGGTAGAGGTGGTTGCCCACCCTGATGTCTGGGCGCCCAAGTACCGCCACCGCAAAGGCAAGAAAGACCGGTATATCGGCATCCCCTTCCAGCGTCAGGAGCTGGAAAGCCTGGGGGCGATTTTTAAGCTGACCACAGAATCGGTGCCAGTTACCGGGAATTGCCTGACCACCGGCGAAGTCCCCATGGTAACCGATTACGAGACGATTGACTCTGGCCTGTGCGTCAAGACCGATGCCGGCTTGCAACCAGACAAGCTGCTGGACGACCTGTCGCTGGTCATTAAAACCGCTCTGGGCCTGGTGGTGGTGCTGGGCTGCGCGCACCGCGGCATGGTCAATACCCTTTATCATGCGCAGAAACTAACCGACGAGAAAAGAATACACGCCGTGCTTGGCGGCTCCCATCTCATCAGTGCCTCCAAGGGACGGGTACAGAAGACCATCGCCGACCTGAAAAAGCTCGACGTGCAGAGACTGGGGCTCTGTCACTGTACCGGCATGCCGGCAATTGCCACTCTTGCCCATGAGTTTGGCGACCGCTTCTTTTTCAATATTACGGGCACCACTTTTGAACTGCCTTAACTAACGCTGATGAACTTCTCAGTAGAGCTGGCCCCGAAAAACAGGACGGGTCTGCGGCTGGCCAACCCGGTCATGACCGCGTCCGGCACTTTCGGCTATGGCACCGAGTACAGCCACCTGTTTGATATCCAGAAACTGGGCGCCATCGTCTGCAAGGGAACCACCCTGCAACCAAGGGACGGCAACCCCCAGCCGCGTTTGGTAGAAACTCCCTCCGGCCTGCTCAACTCCATCGGCCTGCAGAACATCGGGGTGAAAGCGCTGCTCGAAGAAAAGGCGCCGGTCTGGGCAAAATGGCGCGTGCCGGTAATCGTCAATATCGCCGGCGAGACCATTGCTGAATACGCAGAACTGGCGAAAGAGCTGGACGGCGTCCCCGGTGTCAGCGCCCTTGAGGTCAATATCAGCTGCCCCAATATCAGTGCCGGTGGTGCCGAGTTCGGCGCGCACCCGGAACCGGCCGCCAGGGTAACCGCCTCGGTCAGGGCCAGCACGTCTTTACCCGTGCTGGTGAAATTGACCCCGAATACCAGCGAGATTGCCCGCGTGGCCATGGCGGTGGCTGAAGCCGGCGCCGACGCCATCTGTCTGATTAACACGGTGCGGGGCATGGCCGTAGATATCTTCACCCGGAAAGCACTGCTGGGCAACGGCACTGGCGGACTTTCCGGCCCGGCAATAAAGCCGATTGCCCTGGCCATGGTCTACGAGGTGGCCGGGGCGGTGAAAATACCGGTCGTTGGCTGCGGCGGCATCGCCTCCGGCAGCGATGCCATCGAGTTCATCACGGCCGGGGCCAGTGCCGTACAGGTAGGCTCGGCCAGCTTTATAAACCCCCGTGCCCCCCTTGATGTCCTCGAGGGCATCGAGCAGTTCATGGCCAGAGAGGGCGTCAGGGACATTAGCGAGCTGGTCAGTGCCGCCAGGCGTTGACGCTATGTTCTCTCTTTAAGCTCCAGACCAGCCTTATATGCTTCGGCAATCACCTCACCATAAGCGAAGTACCGCCGGAAAGTAACATCAAATATAATCGGCCTGACTTTGGTTACATCCGGCTTGCCGTCGGTGAGGCAGTCTTCTGACAGGTAAGTCCCCTCCACCTGCCCGATGATGAAGTCGTGGCTGCCCAGATTCATGATACTTATCACCCGGCACTCCAGATTGATTGGACACTGCTCAATCAGGGGCGCCGTCTTCAGGTGCCCATAGAACACTTTGAACCGGCATATTTTCACCTTGTCAACATCAGCGCCGGAGGCTATGCCGCAGAAGTCGGCCTCCTTTACTAGGTCAACGGAAGGGGTGTTCATGGAGAAGGTCTTATTCTGCCAGATGCCCTTCAGTGTATACGACTTGTGTCTCAGTAGAACCCCCATCATTGGCGGTTCCGCGTTGACCACGCCGCCACCGCCCATTGCCATGAAATTGGCCTTGCCATCCACATTTGACCCCACCAGAAGCGTTGGACGGGGATGCATCAGTCTGTCAGGCGGTAACTCAACTTTGTTCATCACTCTTTCCCTCCAAAGCCCAGAATATGGCCTGTAAAATGGCCTGCTCTCTAGCTGTCATCTCACGCTTCTGCTCCGGCCTTTCATGGTCATGGCCGAGCAGGTGGAGCACACCGTGAATAATGAGAATGGCCAGTTCTTTCGTAACCGAATGCCCCTGCTCCTGCGCCTGTATTACGGCCTGAGGATAGGAAATGATGACCTCGCCGAGATGGAGCTTGCCATCGGGCGCCACCACAAACCGCTCAGGTTCACTTCTAAACTCCTCCCCTGTCGTAGTCATGTAAAAGGCCAAGACATCGGTGGGGCGGTCCTCGCCACGATAGGTCTTATTCAGTGCCTGCACCCTTGCCTGGTCGGCTATCACCAGCCCCATCTCAGCGTTTGGGCTGACGCCCTGCGCTTTGAGTGCCCCTTCTACAATGCGCCGAAACCAGTCGGCATCAGGGCAACCGGCAAACTCTCCGTCAATGACCAGGTTAATCTCCATGGCAGCTACGCGCCAATGATAGCACAGGCCGCAGCAGGCAAGCAAACACCTTTGGCTGATGATTGAGCAAAGCATCAATATGTGATATATTAAAATGTACATAAAATAAGGTTTATTGGAGGGATCGCATAGTGGTCTAGTGCGGGCGCCTGCTAAGCGCTTACCCTGGGAAACCGGGGTCGTGGGTTCAAATCCCACTCCCTCCGCCATACCAGTCAATGACAGATACCCCTGAAAAGGGGTATATTACTAATAAAGAAAATCACGGGGGGAAATGTCTAACTACCATATCTGGACCATAGGCTGTCAGATGAACAAGGCGGAGTCAGAGCGACTCGGCAGCCTTTTTGAGCGCCTCGGCTACCGGGCAACAGACACTGCCGAGAGTGCCGACGTCATCGTGCTCAATAGCTGCGTGGTGCGCCAGAGCGCGGAAAACCGCGTGCTGAACAAGCTCAGAGCGCTGCAACCCCTTGCCCGGACACATCCCGATGTCACCCTGGCCGTCACCGGCTGCCTGGTGAACTCCGATACCACGCGTTTGCAAAAAGAATTTCCTCACGTGGACTATTTTTTCAAGCCGGGCGACTATCCACCCTGGCTGGAAAAGCCGGCAGCGATGGCAACATTACCCCAAAGCCCCTCCCCAGCCACCTACGTTACCATCATCCAGGGGTGTGATAACTTCTGCGCCTACTGCATCGTCCCCTACCGCCGCGGTCGTGAGGTAAGCCATCCCGTACCAGAGGTTGCCTGTGAAATCAGGGAACTGGTCGGACGGGGGGCTAAAGAGGTAACTCTACTGGGGCAGAATGTGGACTCGTACGGCCACGACCTGCCCGGTAAGCCTGACCTGGCCGACCTGCTGCAGGAGCTTAATGCCATTGCCGGTCTGGCGAGGATACGTTTCCTGACCAACCATCCCAAGGATATGAGTGACAGGCTCATTAACGCCATCGCCGGGCTGGACAAGGTCTGCGAATGGATAAGCCTGCCAGTTCAGTCCGGCAGCGACGATATCCTCAAGCTGATGCGGCGCGGCTACACGGCGGCCCGGTACCGGCAGATGGTAAAAAGGCTAAGGGACAACGTCCCAGGGGTAGCGCTGAGCACGGACGTCATCGTTGGCTTTCCCTCGGAGACGGAATCCCAGTTTCGGGAAACGGTAAATCTGCTCTCCGAGCTCAGGTTTGACACCGTCCACGTTGCCGCGTACTCGCCAAGGTCGGGGACCACCGCTGCCCGCGAGCTTGAGGATGACGTCCCGCCGGCGGTGAAAAAGGAGCGTCTGGATACCATCGAGCAGCTCCAGACAAAAATCGCCGCTGAAATCAATGAGAAGCTGCTCGGCAAAACAATTGAAATCCTAGTCGAGTCCAGGTTAAGAGGCAAGTGGCAGGGAAGAACCCGTACCGGCAAGCTGGTCTTTTTTAAAGACGGGCGTGATTATACCGGACGGCTGGTAGATATTCGGATAGAAAAGACGAGCCCGTGGTCATTGCAGGGTAAAATCAGTAAAACGAAATAAGGAGGTAAAATGTTGAAGTATAGTCTGATGACAGGTATGCTGCTCACGTTTCTGGCAGTACTCGGTGGCTGCGTGCCACCGCCAGAAGGAGCTGAGGAAAAGGGCGGTTTCGACTGGACACTCATTATTTTCATCGTTCTGCTTATCGCTATCTTCTACTTTCTCATCATTCGACCCCAGCGGCGGCAGCAGAAAAGACACCAGGAACTGATGCAAGAGCTGAAACGCGGTGATAAGGTTGTCACCACCGGCGGCATCTACGGCGTTGTGGAGAGCCTGAGCGATGACAGCATCGTGCTGAAAGTGGAATCGGGCGCCAGTATACGTGTGGCCCGAAGCAGCATTGCCGGCCAGCGCCAAGAGCAATAGTGCATGAATTATTATGACTACATAATCGTGGGCAGCGGTATCGCTGGCCTCTATACGGCGCTCCTGGCCCAGGAGCAGGGCAGCGTGCTGGTCATCACCAAGGGCAGCATTGAGGACTGCAATACCAGACACGCTCAGGGAGGTATCGCGGCCGCTATCGGCGGGGATGATTCCCCAGACCTGCACTACCAAGATACCATCACCACCGGAGATGGTCTGTGCGATGAGGAGGCGGTACGAATTCTGGTGGATGAAGCCCCGGCCCGTATTGCCGAACTGGTCAATTTCGGTGTCCCCTTCGACACCCTGAACGGCCGGATTGCGCTCACTCTGGAAGCAGCCCACAGCGTCCCCCGCATCCTGCATGCCGGCGGTGACGCTACCGGCGAGCACATTGAGGTCACTCTCAGTAGGTGCGTTCGTGCCGCCAGAATCCCGGTACTTGAAGACAGTCAGGCGGCGGAAATTCTGGTGGAAAAAAATTCGGTTGCCGGCCTTAAGGTGCTGGACTGCCACACTGGTGCTACCGAGATATTCGAATGCCGCAGCCTGATTCTCGCCACCGGCGGTGCCGGTCAGCTCTTCAAGTTCAACACCAACTCTGACATCGCCACCGGCGACGGCATCGCTCTCGCCTTCAAGGTGGGGGCGGAAATCACCGATATGGAGTTTTTCCAGTTCCACCCCACCGCCCTGCACCTACCGGGGGTAATGCCTTTCCTCATCTCCGAAGCGGTCAGGGGCGAAGGCGGTATCCTGCGCAATGCCGAAGGGCACCGCTTTATGCCCGACTACACTCCGCAGGGCGACCTGGCACCGCGGGACGTGGTGGCACGCAGTATCCTCTATGAGATGAAAAAGACGGGGTCAGACTGGGTCTACCTTGATGTTACCCAGCTATCCCCAAATGTAATTACCACCCGCTTCCCCCATATCTACCGTTTCTGCCTTGACCATGGTCTTGATATCACCAGGGAGCCGGTACCGGTGGCGCCGGCCGCTCATTATATGATGGGCGGTATCAAGACCAACAGCTTGGGGGAGACCAACGTGCCCGGGCTTTTCGCCACCGGCGAGACCGCCTGCACCGGCGTGCATGGGGCAAACCGCCTGGCCTCAAACTCCATGCTGGAGGTGGTCGTCTTCAGCAAGCGCATCATGGCAAGGACAGCCAAGGGGGCCAATGCCGGCCCATCAGCTACTCATAAACGTCAGGAGGTCCACCAGAAGCTCGGTAAGAGAAAGGCTACCGATAAGGCCCACGCGCCCGGTTTTGCCAGCCTGCAGCAACTGACCTGGAATCATGTTGGGGTGATACGCGATGCTGACGGCCTGTCCCGGGCAGCCGACATTTTGGCGACCTGGCAGCATAAATTGCCACCCCCCACCGACCGTCCCTCCCACGAGCTGCACAACCTAGTGCTGACCGGACGGTTGATAACCGAAGCAGCGTTGCGGCGTGAGGAGAGCCGCGGCGCCCACTTCCGCTCCGATTTCCCCAAGACGTCCACTGAGTGGCAGCGCCACATCGTCTTTACGGCGGAATAATTGATAGAAGCAGGAAATGGGAAAAGCACCAGTGCCAGAAGAACAGATAGATGCCATCGTCGACCTTGCCCTGGCCGAGGACCTGGGCCAGGGTGATGTCACCAGCGAGATGCTTATCCCGCCGGAACTCACGGGCAGGGCCACCATAGCCGCCAAAGCCGCCGGCATCCTGGCCGGAATTGAGATAGCGGCCAAAGTATTTCTCAGGGTCGACCCTGCCATCGAATTCAGCACTGTAAGCAAGGACGGGACGGTGGTCAGACCCGGCGACAAAATCGCTGCCGTCGGCGGGAAGGTGCTCAGCATCCTCAAGGCCGAGCGTACGGCGCTCAATTTCCTGCAGCGTCTCAGCGGCGTTGCCTCACTGACGGCAAAATATGTCGCCGAAACTCACGGCCTGGAAACGTACATTGCCGACACCCGGAAAACCACCCCCGGACTCCGTGTTCTGGAAAAGCATGCCGTGAGCATGGGCGGAGGCACCAATCACCGTCTCCACCTCGGTGATGGCATACTGATTAAGGACAACCACCTCGCGGCGTTGCGCGCCACCGGCCTGAGCCTGAAGGATATCGTCGCCCGGGCCAGGAAAAACGCTCCTAGAGGACTCAAGGTTGAAGTTGAGGTGACTTCAATCGCTGAAGCCAAAGAAGCCACCGAAGCCGGCGCTGACATCATCATGCTGGACAATATGAGCCCCGATGAAATGCGCCAGGTGGTGAAATCGTTGAAGGGTAAAGTGAAAATTGAGGCCTCGGGGGGAATCAACCTGGCCAATGTCCGTCAGGCCGCCCTTACCGGCGTGGACTTTATCTCCATAGGCGCCCTCACCCATTCGCCGCCGGCGCTGGATATCAGCCTTGAGTTTGACCCCGATGCCTTTAAGCTAAACTCCCTTTAAAGCCCGGCAAAGATAATTTTCGCAGTTGTCTTCTATTTTTATGTCGGCAAAGCCGACTTCGGACAGCATCGAACGCATCTCATACTCTTCCGGGATAACGTCACCGGCCACCTCGGGAATGCCGTTATGCAGCCCGTTTATCGCTTCCCGACTTGAAGAATGGCAGATGAAAATACGGCCACCGTTTTTGACCACGCGGTACATCTCCACAAGAGCCTTTGCTTTGTCCTGAAAGTGCGGGAAACTTGAGTAGCAGACCACGCTGTCAACTGACACATCAGGCAGCGGGATATGGGCGACATCTGCATTCAGGTAGGACACCACACCGTCGAAATTCTTTACCCGGGCCCGGTGCAGCATTTTTTCGGCGATATCAAGCGCCAGAATTTTACCGTTACCACCAGTCCTTTGCCGCAAAAAAGGGACAAAAACGCCCGTGCCGGTGCCCACATCCAGCACCACTGACCCCGGCCTGATGTCCAGCCGTGCCGCCATCTGTCTCAGCCTGGACTGGTCCTTTTCGGCAGCAACCTCATCCCAGATGGCCGCTTTACCGTTGAAATAGGTCCTAATCATGGCCCGCCTCCGCCAGTGGTTTCGTCTGCCAGCCTTTTACCCGGCGCTTGGGGGAGAAGATAGCGGCCAGCAGAAAGATAACCGAGGAAGTAACCACGATGGTCGCCCCGCTGGGTATATTGAACAGATAGGAAAACAGCAACCCCATCCAGCCCGACAGCACACCGAAACCGGCCGCCAGCAGAAACATCCTCTTCATGCTGTAGGTAAGCTGGTAGGCAGCCGCGGCCGGGTTCAATATCAGGCTGAAAATAAGAATCCCGCCAATGGAACGTAGGGTGGCAGTGATGGTGGCGCCGGTTAAAAACAGGATGCCGTATAATATCACCGTGGCCGGGATACCCACCGACAGCGCCATGTCGCGGTGAAAGACGGTCGCCTGTACCTCCTTGTAGAAGGCAACTATCAAGCCCACCACCAGAGCGGCCACTATCGCCAGCAAAATGACATCGCCGCGGGTATTGGTGAGGATACTGCCCCACAGCAATTCCAGCGCCCCCGACTTGGTGCCAGGCATCAGGCCCATGAAAAGGAACGCCAGCCCGAGCATGAGGGAAAAGATGACCCCCACTGAGGTCTCGGGACTGAGTTCTCCGCGGTCGGCCAGAGGGCCGACTATGGCCGCGGCCAGCAGACTGAGAACAAAGGCCCCGATTAAGGGATTGAAACCCAGCCACAGTCCAAGCAACGCACCGGCAAAGGCAGCGTGCGACATGCAGACCCCGATGAATGGCATGTGCATTAGCACCACGAAGACGCCGATGCTGCCGCAGGCGACGCCGCCCAGGAAGGCGGTGAGAATGGCATTCTGCATGAACTGGTATTCAAAAATGGACAAAACAATCTACCTCATACCAGAATATTTTCCGTTCTTCGCTTTTTCACCTCGGCAAGAGGCATATCATAAAGATAGCCGAGATTTTCATCGGTGAGCAGTTCAGCCGGTGTACCTTCACCCCAGATTTGTCCCTCCTTCATCAGCACGACACGGTAACAGGCCACGGGCAGGCAGCTCAGGTCGTGGGTAACAAACAGGGTGGTGAGAGTTCGGCGGTCATGGACTTCCCTTACCAGTTCCAGAATATCGGCCTGAGCTTTCCAGTCCAGCGAAGCGGTGGGCTCATCAAGCAGAAAAATCGCCGGCTCCTGCGCCAGACAGCGGGCAATGGCCACGCGCTGCTGCTCACCACCAGACAGGTGACCGATAGGTCTTCGGGCAAGGTGGCTCATGCCAACGAGCTCCAGCATCTCGTCCACCACCTCCCAGTCATGTCTCCCCGGCCGGGCCAGCAGGCCCAGCAGCCCGTAGCGGCCAATCATCACCACCTCGCGCACGTTCATCGGCATGCGCGGGTCAATGCTCTGCACTTGGGCCACATAGCCGACCTTCTTCCTTAATGAATGGCCGTTGCCGGGAGTGAGCTGATGCCCCAGCACCTTTACCCGCCCGCTGAGCAGCTTACCCAGCCCGTTTACCACCGTCAGCAGCGTCGTCTTGCCGGCACCATTGGGGCCGATGATGCCGACGAATTCTCCAGCGTTCACCTTGAGCGACACGCCCCGCAGGGCCACGTCTTCGCGATAGGACACGACCGCGTTTTTTATATCAATGACCGTTTCGCTCATGCCACACCAGTCCCACAGCGCTTTACCGGCCTATTGCCGCCAGCAGGAGCGCCACATTATACTCGATAGTCTTCTCCCAAGTTTCCGTGCCCTCATAGCCACCGGGGAAATTGGAAAGGATAACTCTGGCGCTGCCAAGCTCCTCGGCGATGCCGGCCCCGGCGTCCTGGCCACTCTGCATGTTATCGATAATCAGGGTCACCTCACCCTCTCTCCCTTTGTCCACCAGTTCTTTGACCACCTGAGGAGTCAGGGAATCAGGTCTGCCAAAGGTAGCCACAATATTGAACCCGGCCCACTGCACGAACCCAGCCTGCTGTTCAGCACACATCACATTGATTCCAGTCGTGTTGGCTTCGGCCAGCTTTGCCGCCATTTCCGTCCCCATAGCGTTGACCGATGCCTTGAAATCATCGGCATGCTTCTGAAATTCAGCGCTGTGCTCCGCGTCAGCCTGGCTGATAATGCCGACGATGATATCAATTGCCTGAATCTGCACCTGCGGTGTCATCCAGTTGCCCGGCACATCAACCTGGAAAATATTCAGGTCGGGGTTATTGGCGGAGGCTATGAGGTCATCGGTGAATTTCTCTCCCTGCCAGCCGTGCATGAGAAAGAGGTCGGCACCCGCCAGCATCTGGATATCGCCCGGCTTGACATCGAAATGCCCCGGGCACTGCGCCGGCGGAATGATATTGATTACCTCCACATTTTCACCCCCCACCCGTGCCACAATCTGTGCCAGCAGCGAGGTGCTGGTAACCAGCTGAAGCTTTCCCGTCTCTTGTGACACACACCCACCCGATGCAAGGACTGCCACCAGGAGCAAAACCAGAACGACCGCTGATAATAAATTACGTTTTCTACCCATTATTATCTCCTCTCTCTCAGTCAGTTCACCAGAGGCAATTGTATGCAACTGCAAATCATTGCAATAAATGCTTAAATTTTTTTATTTTTTACCGTTTCGACAATCAACACACAGGCCGAAGAAGGCCAGATGCCGTATATCGGGGTCGAACTTGTAATCCCGCCGCAGCACCGTTTTCAGGTGGTCAAGCACAGACTCATCCAAGTCAACTACTTTACCGCACTCCTGACAGACCAGATGGTGGTGGTGCCCTTTGTCCGCCGGATGATACCTGACCCGCCCCCCACCGAGGTCAGTCTGGGTTACCAGGCCGAGCCGGTGGAGCAGTTCCAGTGTCCGATATACGGTGGAAATATTGAGGTGAGGATATTTGGCCACTACCTGAGAGAATATCTCCTCAGCGCTGATGTGGTGGTCGCTGTTTTCAATGGCCGCCAGGACCATCATGCGCTGCGGCGTCAGCCGGTAGCCCTGCTCACCCAGTCGGTTTATGATATCGCTCGCCTTTTTCATATCCGTCAGAATACAGATTATCGAACCGAATAGACAAAGTTTAACAAAAAAGAGGAATAATTGCAAGCTTTTGCAATTAAAATTATTTGCAATTGCCGCTATTATTGAATTTTTTCGCTGCTATCAAGCATGATGGTGACCGGGCCATCGTTATGGATTTCAACCTGCATATACGTCTGAAATCGACCGGTGGCCACCTTCAGGCCGGTCGCTCTCGCCTGCTCCACAAAGTAGGTAAAAAGACTGTCCGCCTGCTCCGGGGGTGCGGCCGCAATGAAGCTGGGTCGCCGGCCTTTCCTAGTATCGGCGAGAAGGGTGAACTGGCTGACAATGAGGAGCTCGGCGTGGACATCAAGTGCCGACAGGTTGAACTTGCCTTCGTTATCGGCAAAGATGCGCAGGTTGACGACCTTTTGTGCCAGATAATCGGCATCCTTTTGAGTATCGCCGCTGGCCACACCGAGAAATACAACGAGCCCCCGCCCTATTTTCCCCACTTCCTCATGGTCCACGGCTACGGAGGCCCGGGTAACACGCTGCAGAAGCGCTTTCACGGGACTACTTCCCCTTTTCCTTGACCGGTACCTCTTCCTTGCTCTTCTCCGGTTTCTTGTGCTCTTCCGATTTGCTATGTTTGCGACTATCGGTAATATAAAAACCGCTGCCCTTGAAGATGATGGGGGTGGAATGAATGACACGGCGAGCTTTTCCCTGACAATGCGGGCACATGGCTACCGGTTCCTCGTCAAAGCTCTGCTTCCTCTCAAAACGGAACTGGCACTGGCCACACTCGTACTCATAAATGGGCACACTTCACCTCACGCCTTTTTATCAAATATTTTACCGCATCAGCTTCAATAGAGGCAAATACAGGTTGACAAAATTCACCGACTTCCCCTAGACTAACCGCCGAAAAAGCGTTAAAATTTAAATTAGTGATAACGATGATGGTAATTTCGATATGAATCCAGGAGCGAGAGGCTTGTTAATATGGAGACGAAGCGCTGTGCCAGATTAGGCCAGTGCTTCTTACATTAAGGAGGGAAGGCATATGCAGTCCAGTTTGATCGGGAAGATTGAAAAGGCCAATCGATACGCTCAGGAGACCGACCGGGTAACGTTTAGCGAGCTCGCTGTGAAATTCCGTGGCGAGAACGACAATTATAACACCAGCTATCAAGATGGCAAGTGGCATTGCTCCTGCCCTTTCTTCGCCAACTGGGGCCTCTGCAGCCATACCATGGCGCTCCAGAAAATCCTGGGCGACATGCTGCCCTCCGAGGCTCAGACACCGCAGCATGAGATAACCCGATAATACTGCTGGACTGACGTGTCGTAGGATTAACCCCTCTTCCCGGCTTTAATCCGCGGAGAACCAGATGACGTTTATTGACAAACTGACCAGAGCCATGAGAAAGAACAATAGCCTGCTCTGCATCGGGCTTGACCCTGACCGGGACAGGATGCCGGAAAACGTCAGCGTTATTGATTTTAACCGGGGCATTATAGAAGCTACCTCCGACCTGGTCTGCGCCTATAAACTGAATTTCGCCTTCTACGAAGCGCTCGGTGACGACGGCATGAGCATCCTGAAAAAGACCAGAAGTTTTATTCCCGATGATATTCCGGTTATCGGCGATGCTAAACGCGGCGACATCGGCAACACGGCCAAAGCCTATGCCCGGGCCATCTTCTCCTACTTTGACTTTGATGCCACCACGGTAAATCCCTACCTCGGCCACGACTCCATAGAGCCGTTCCTGCAGTACCGGGAGCGTGGCATCTTTATCCTCTGCCGCACCTCAAACGCCGGCGCCGTTGATTTCCAGGCACTGAATACCAAAATCGGCAATAACGACTACCTCCCCCTGTTCCAGATTGTCGCCCGCAAGGCCAGCGAATGGAACGCCCACGGCAATATCGGGCTGGTGGTAGGCGCCACCTATCCCGAGGAACTGAAAGCCATCCGCGAGCAGCACCCCGATATGCCGCTACTGATTCCCGGCATCGGTGCCCAGGGGGGAGACCTGGCACTGACCATCCGTTACGGCATTGACCGCCACGGCGAGAAAGCAATCATCAACTCCTCAAGGCAGATACTCTATGCTTCGAGAGAAAAGGACTTCGCTCCGGCGGCGCGCCAGGCGGCCACCGAGTTGAGCGAGCAGATTAACCACCTCAAAGAGACAGTCTCCTGATTGACCACCCCAGCCTGGAGCCAGAGCCATGGATATAAAAATTGGCGATACTGTCCGCTTGAAGAAAAAACATCCCTGCGGCAGCTATGAGTGGCAGGTGTTCCGGGTTGGCGCCGATATCGGTATAAAATGCCGGCAATGCCAGCACCGCGTGCTGCTGCCAAGAAGCGTCTTGGAACGCCGGCTAAAGGCGGTTATCTCCCGTGAAGAAATCGCGCCCAGAAAAACGGCTGAAGAACGTATCGAAGAACTCGAAGAGAAACTATCCGATTTACTGGCACGCTGGCCCGCCCACTCGGTGCCGCTGCAAATGTGGCAGCAGCGCGAGGAACTCGAAGAGGAACTGGAGAGATTAAAGAAGGAGACGGAAAAAGCCGGAGATGCCGGGTAAGATAGCCCTGGTGGTCTTTGATAAGTGCCAGCCAGAAAAGTGCCAAGATGGTAACTGTCTGGCCCTGTCGGCCTGCCCGCACAAGCTGATTAAACAGGAAGCTCCCTATCACAAACCCATGTTCCACCCCTCTACCTGCCAGGGCTGCGGTGACTGCGCCCGCGCCTGCCCGCTGAAGGCAGTGCAGATAATGAGGATTTAAAAATGGGCAACCACAAGCCGCGCCGTATCATGCACATTGACCTCGATGCTTTCTTCGTCTCCGTGGAGCAGGTGCTCAACCCGGAGCTGAAGGGCAAACCGGTAGTCGTCGGTGGCAAACCGGATAGAAGGGGGGTCGTGGCCGCCGCTTCCTACGAGGCCCGTGCCTTCGGGGTGCATTCCGCCATGCCCCTGCTTACCGCCAGCCGCCTCTGCCCGCAGGCCATATTTATCGAGGGCAACTATAAACGCTACCGCCAAGCCTCGGAGAAGTTCATGGCCATTCTGGCCGACTTCTCTCCCTATCTGGAGCCGCTGGGCATTGACGAGGCCTACCTCGATGCCACCGGCTTCGAATCGCTCCACGGCTCGATAAGAAAGATGGCGGAGAAGATAAGGCAGCGCGTCAAAGACGAACTCGGTCTCTGCGCCTCAATCGGCATTGCCAGCAGCAAGGTGGTAGCCAAGGTTGCCTCGGATGCATCCAAACCGGACGGACTGCTGGAAGTTCCCGCCAGCGGTGAGAGCGCTTTCCTGGCCCCGCTGCCGGTGAACAGGCTTCCCGGTGTCGGCAAAAAGAGCGAGCAGGCGCTGAAGCAACTGGGCATCAGCACCATCGGCCAGTTGGCGGCATCGTCCCCGGAGGCACTGAAAAGTCAATTCGGGTCTTATGGCATACTCATTCACGACCATGCCAGCGGCCTCGATGACCGCAAAGTTGAGCCGCCGGCCGCCGCCAAGTCCATCAGCCGGGAGACCACCTTCAGCCGCGACACCAGAGATATGACACTGGTGCAGGCAACCCTCCGCTACCTCAGCGAACGGGTGGGCAGCGAATTACGTCAGGAAGAAAAGCGGGCGAGGTGCATCGCACTCAAGCTGAGATACGCCGATTTCACCACCATCACCCGCCAGCAGACGCTTTTTCAGCCCGATGACACCGACCAGACAATATTCGAGACCGGTTTAAAATTGCTGAAAAATGAACTGCCCCGCAGCAAGCAGGCAGTCCGGCTTATCGGCATCGGGGTGTCAAGTCTGGTAGAGGCAGGAAAACAGACAGATATGCTGGACACGAAAGGACAGCGGCTGGAGCAGTTAAATACGGCCATTGACCGCGTACGCAAAAAGTACGGCTTTACCGCCATACAGACGGGGAGAACGCTTCAGTTAAGGGATATTTTCCCGGAAAGCGACGAGGGCTACAGCCTGCACACGCCGAGTTTGTCAAGATAACACGGAGAAACAAGTTATCTACCCCATATCCAGCAGCCGCTTCTGCCCTGTAATCTTCTGAATATCGGTGATGTCCTGCGTCACCTCAAGCACGCCGCGATACTTGCCCCCTTTATCACGCACGGCAAAGTACCGGATGTAGACCTTGTGCCCTTTGAAGTCAATCCAGAACTCGGCGGCGTTTCTCTTCCCCGACTTCAGTTCCGAGACCACATGATTTACCTTGTCCAGACTATCTCTGGGGTGGCAGTTCTGCACCTGCCGACCGATTACGGCCGGCGTCCGCCGGAATATTCTCTCGTCATGCTTGCTGTAATACCGCACCGTGTCATTTTCATCAACGTAGGTCACGTCCACCGGCAGCGCGTCGAAAATCGCCTCCAGCAACTCACCGGAAAACTGCTCCAGCATCTTTCACCCCCCTTAACCAGGAGTGGTAGATGTATATATTAGCACGCGGTAACGCTGAAATCCAGCCAATCACCGCACTTGTAATCTCCAAGCGCAGCGTCTATAATGATTGATAACTATTGTCTGGAAAAGGAGACTCATCATGCCATCCTACGCCTTTTTTAAAGAAAAATTCATCCCTCTTGCCGAAGCCAACGTCAATATCATGACCCACGCCCTCCACTACGGTACGGCCATCTTTGAGGGCATCCGCGGTAACTGGAACAGCCAGCAGAAGCAGCTTTTTATTTTCCGCCAGAAAGAGCACTACCAGCGGCTGATTAACGGCTGTAAGGTAATGAGGATGAAGATGCCCTATAGCATCGATGAGATGTGCCGCATCACGGTGGAGCTAGCCCAGAAGTGCGGCTTCGAGCAGGATATTTATATACGTCCGCTGGCTTATAAATGCAGTGAGGCCCTGGGCGTCCGCGTGCACGATATTGCCGATGATTTCACGGTATTTATCATTCCCTGGGGGAGATACATAGACGTCGACAAGGCAAAGTGCTGTGTCTCCGCCTGGCAGTGCCCGACCGATAACTCAATTCCCCCGCAGGTGAAAATAATGGGCCACTATGCCGGCAACGCCCTGGCCAAGTCGGACGCGGTGGAGAAGGGCTTTGACGAGTGCATCATGCTCAATCAGGATGGCTACATTGCCCAGGGTAGCGGTGAAAATATCTTTCTGGTAATCAATGGCAAATTAGTCACCCCGCCCACCTGGAATAACATTCTGCCGGGTATCACCCGCGACTGTATCATCACGCTGGCCAGAAATGAATTCGGCATTGAGACCATAGAGAGACCGGTTGACCGCCTTGAGCTCTTTATCGCTGACGAGGTCTTCCTCACCGGCACGGCGGCCCATGTCACGCCGGTCGCGGAAATAGACCATCGCCAGGTGGGTGATGGGGAGATAGGCAAGATAACCAAACAGTTGCAGCAAATCTACGCTGATGTAATACGCGGGGGAAACCGCAAATACCTTGACTGGTGCATGCCCGTCTACCAGAAGTAGACTATTCCTTGAGCGGGCTAACCTGCAGGGACCTCGTCAGGCAGAGAACCTGGCTGCTGTGCTCCAGGGCCGTGGTGAGATTGTAGGCTTCCTCAAGCAACTGCCCGATGGCAAAGCTGCCGTGATTGTGCACTATTATGATATGATATTCCTGTAATGCCCTAGCGACAATGTCAGCCAGGCATTCTTTTTCCAGCTCCTCACTCCAGCCCACCACCGGAACCGTACCTATCATGGAAAAGTCTTCCCCGCCGGGCACGATTTCCTTATCCGTCATCGAGAGCGCCACGGCGTACGGTGGGTGGGCGTGAACAATGGCCAGAGCCTGCGTTTCACGATAAATCGCCCGGTGGATGGCCAGGTCAGTTGAGGCCAACGGTGTGGCCCGGTTGTTCTTGCTGACGCCAGTCTCGATGAGGTCATTTTCATTCAGGCAGTTGAGCATGCTGCCGCGACGGGTAATGACTATCTGGTCGCCAAGCCTGATACTCAGGTTACCGCTGTTTGAGGAAACGAGACCTCGCGCAAATAAGTCCCGTCCTACCGTCTGAAACTGCTCTGAAATCATAGCTCTCTTCTGTTATAACGCATCGGCCGTATCTTCTTCAACCTCAGCGCAAGCTCAGGTTGTAAATACTTTATAACTACTGCCAGAGAAAAATCAAATCAAGTTTATATTGACGACCGTGGAAAATGCAAATCGAGCTATGATTTATTTTTTAATTTTTTTGGTGCTGGCTTTCCCAGCTGCCGGATTACGGCAATAACCCGCCCCTGAATTTCAACGTTTCCCGGGTCAGCATAGAGCGGCGGCATCTGGCTGTTCGCCGGCTGAAGGCGCACGCGGTCTGGCCCAACATAGACTTTTTTCAGAGTGGCCTCCTTTTCTGCCCTGAGCCACACCGCCGCCATCTCCCCGTTATCCACCGTGTTGACATACTGCATCAGCACCATATCACCATCATTTATCAGCGCGTCAATCATTGACGTGCCCTTTACTTTCAAGGCATAAATATCCTGCCTCCCCCGGGTAAGGTCAGCCGTTACCTCAAGCGAATCAGCGCCGGCGGCGGCGTCCCATGTCCCTGAATCAGGCACCGGAATCGGTTCGCCGGCAGCTATCTGCCCGATTATTGGCACCTGCACTCTCCATAGAGATGGTGCTCCGCCCAGCAGTTCGATGCCGCGCGACACCTCGGGGTCACGACGTATGTGCCCCTCTTTCTCCAGGACCTTCAGGTGGTAGTCAACCACTGATGTGGAACTGATGCCACAGCCACTCTGTATATCCCTGACGGTCGGGGGATAGCCTTTATCCTCCATAAACCGGAGAATAAAAGCAACGATTTGCTGCCTTTTTGCCGATAATGGACTCATGATTTCCCGCCTGTATATTATGTGAAGAACAATTGTTCTAATAAAATTTACAATAAACGGAAGACATTGTCAACTGAGAAAAGGGCCAAAACTGGTAAACTAGTGATTTTTAGCGTCGCCCCGCCTGGGAAAGCACCTGTTGCTGCAGTTGCCTTGTCTCCAGAGCGAACTTGTCCATCTCAAGCTGGACCGGTATGGGGTATTCACCGGTAAAACAGGCCAGGCAGAACTGGTCCCCGGGCAAAGCCACGGCTTTCAGCAGGCCATTTATACTGAGATAGCCGAGAGTATCCGCACCAATGAATTTGCAGATTTGAGGTATTGACTTCTGGGCGGCTATCAACTCGCCGCGGGTCGCCATGTCCACACCGAAGAAGCAGGGATAGCAAATGGGCGGCGCACATATGCGCATGTGGATTTCTTTGGCGCCGGCCCGCCTCAACTCCTTGATGATACTCGGAGTGGTGGTGCCGCGAACAATGCTGTCATCCACCACCACCAGCCTTTTATTATTGAGCATGCGGGGGAGAGGATTGAACTTCAGCTTTACGCCCAGGTCCCTGATGCGCTGGTCGGGTTCAATAAAGGTCCGCCCCACGTAGCGGTTCCTGATTAACCCCTCGCCGACGGGGATACCTGACTCGCGGGCATAGCCGATACCGGCGCTGGTGGCTGAATCAGGCACACCAACAACGAGGTCGGCAGCCACCGGGTATTCCACCGCCAGTCCGACACCCATCGCCTGCCGCGCAGGAGAGAGCAACCGACCGTTAATCACACTATCGGGGCGGGCAAAATAAATATATTCGAAGATGCACAGTGCCCGTCTACTACGCTTACCCGGGTAACTCTCCATGCCTTTGGCATCAATCTTGATAATCTCGCCCGGCTCAACTTCACGAACCAAGTCGGCGCCAATGTGGTCTATAGCGCACGTCTCCGAGGCGATAACCCAGCCGCCGTCAATTTTGCCCAGGCACAGCGGTCGTACCCCCAGCGGGTCGCGGACAGCAAAGAGCGTGTCCCTGGTCAGCAGCGTCAACGAGTACGCTCCCTGCAGCCGGTTCATCGCGTAACGTATCTTGTCCACCCAGTTATCCTCCGGTGCGGCAAGAACGAGGTTGGCAATTACCTCGCTATCGGTGGAACTCTGAAAAGTATAGCCCTGCTCACAGAGCTGCTCGTAAAGGAACTCGGCATTGACAATATTGCCATTGTGAGCTATGGCGATGGCGTTATTGCCTTTACCCACCAGCATGGGCTGAGCATTGCATGCCCGATTTGAGCCGCGCGTGGAATAACGATTGTGGCCGATGGCGATATTGCCGCTGAGGTGGCTGAACACTTCTTCGGTGAAGACCTGAGCTACCAGGCCCATTCTGGCATAAACGTTGACTTTCTTGCCGTCAGCGGTGGCGATACCACTGCTTTCCTGGCCACGGTGCTGCAGGGCAAAGAGGGCAAAATAGGTAAGACGAGCTACATCTTCATTGGGGGCATAAACACCGAAAACACCGCAGCTTTCTTGCAACTTGTCCAGCTTCTTATCTCCGGTCCTGATTGACCCTGCCACTGTTAATTATAGCCCTCGCTCACTTCCGGGTCAAATCAGCACAATCACGCGGACGCCTGACAATGACTTTTAAGCCAGAGGATAACCTGCCTCATGGCCCGCTCGTTCTGCCGCAACCTGTGTCCGGCACCAACGATGACAGCGAGCTGTTTCGGCTCGCCAGCTTTTTCATATAGTCGCCGGGCATGGCTGAGAGCGACCGTTTCATCTTTGTCCCCGTGAACGAGCAGCAGGGGGCGGGGAGCAATCCCGGCCACATGGTCTATGGGGCGAACCTCATTGAAGCCACCCAACCATGCCTCTACCGACGCCGGGAAGTTGCCGTCGCGAATTATGCCGATACTGCGGAAATGGTCAATAACCTTCTGCGGCTCATCAAGCTCGTTGAAAAAGGTGAACTCTGCCGGGCAGGCGCAGGCGGCCACACCTGACACCCGTTTATCCCTGGCCGCTGTGTATATAGAAACGGCCGCCCCGCCACTGAATCCAAGCAGGGATAGATGCGCCCGGTCCAGTTCGGGAAGTTGCCACAGGTAATCAATCGCCGCTGTTAAATCGCACCCCCAGCCGGAGAGGTCGAAGTTGCCCCCGCTTTCCCCAGCGCCCCGGAAATTGAAGATAAAGGCGGCAAAGCCATTGCGATTTATTCGCGCTGCCAGCTCCGGGTAGCCGCCGTCAGACGGGTCTTTCGGCTTGCCCGACGGGATGCCATGGCAGATACAGACGGCGGGGTACGGGCCTCTGCCTTTCGGCAGATGCAGCTCGCCGACTATCGGGATGCCATCAACGGTGAGAGTAACCTTGTTTATCATTATGTCAAATTCAACCTGAGGAAAAACTCCCGGTTGCCCGATGAGCCGAGGATGGGCGAAGCCGTAAGTCCTTTCAGGCGCAGCTTTTGCTCCACCGCCCACTTGATAAACCGTCCCAGCACTCTGGCGTGCGTTTGCGGGTCTCTGATGATGCCCCCTTTGCCCACCTCCGCCCGCTTCGCCTCGAACTGCGGCTTTATTAAGACCAGCAGGTCGCCGTTCCCCTTGAGCAGGCCGACCACCACAGGTATCACCTTCGTTACCGATATAAAGGAGAGGTCGATGGTCGCCAGGGCAACCCTCTCCGGCAGGGATACTGGATAGCGGGCATTGACCCGCTCCATGACCACCACCCTCTTGTCTTGCCTCAGACGGTAGTCAAGCTGCCCGTAGCCAACGTCTATGGCGTAGACTCTCTCTGCCCCCCGCTGGAGAAGGCAGTCGGTGAAGCCGCCCGTTGACGCCCCGATGTCCGCCACCATCATGCCCGAGACACTTATTTGAAAAACGTCAAGGGCGTGCGCCAGCTTGACACCGCCGCGGCTGACGTAGGGCAGCGGCTCTTTGACCGTGAGCTCAACGTCCTCGCTGACGAGCGTGCCGGACTTGGCGGCCGGACTCCCGTTGACCAAGACCTCCCCGGCCATGATTAAGGCCTGGGCTCTGGTCCGGGTTTCCGCCAACCCACGCTCCACCACCAGGCTATCAAGGCGTTTCCTGGCCACGATTAGAGTTTAGCATAACCGGCGGTGTGCTTTCAGTTATAGTATGATATGAAGATTAGACAACAGCCACGAATAAGTCATAAAATTAACGGAGCAAACGATGATTGAACAAGTCTTACCAGACCTGTATCGTATAGAAATTCCTCTTCCCCGGAGTCCATTAAAGGCGCTCAATGCTTACCTCATTAAAGGCGAAGAGCGCTACTTGCTCATTGATACCGGGCAGAACCGGGAAGAATGCAAGCGGGAAATGTTGACCAGCCTGAAAAAGCTGGGGGTAGATTTAGCCCGTACCGATTTCTTTATAACTCATTTGCACGTAGACCACCTGGGGCTGGTGGCCGAGCTCAGGTCCGATACATCGAGGATTTACTTCAGCCAGAAAGAAGCGAGTATAGTCAATGCGGATAACGATGCGTGGCAAAAACGCTGGCAAGGCCGCTACGCTTTCTATATCGCCAGCGGCTTTCCTGAAGCTGAACTTGAGGCAGCCATCAAGAACCATCCCTTTCACCAGTACGGCTTAAAGCAGCGCGTCGAATTCACCGTTTTGCGGGAAGGCGATGTTCTTGAAATCGGAGAGTACTCGTTTCGTTGCCTGGAAACTCCGGGCCATTCCCCAGGCCATATGTGCCTTTACGAGCCCAATCATAAAGTGTTTGTTTCTGGAGACCATATTCTTTTTGACATCACGCCCAACATAACGTACTGGCCCGAGATGGCAAATTCCCTGAACGAGTATCTGGCCAGCCTGGACAAAGTATATAATCTGGAAGCGGATATTGTTTTGCCGGGGCACCGGAAAGCGGGGCACAGCCTCAAGAAAAGGATAAAAGAACTCCAGGCCCACCACCAGGCCAGGCTAAATGAGGTCCTGGCCGCCCTTGAAAAGGGAAGAAAAACCGCCTTTCAAGTTGCCCCCTTTATAACCTGGAACCTGAACTGCCGCTCCTGGGCTGATTTCCCACCCGCTCAGAAATGGTTTGCCGTTGGGGAAACGATAGCCCATCTCGAATACCTGGAAAATAAAGGCGCGGTCAAGAGCGCCCGCGAAAACAACCAGATTCTGTACTCGCTCACCTGATAATCATTACAGCTAAAGAAAAAGAGGGGTTTGCGCCCCTCTCAGACTACCCTACTTGCTAGGTTTTACATTTTTTTCTTTTTCAAATTTATCTACTTTTTCTAATAGCTTCTCCCAAGTAGATGGCTCTATACCTCCTGCTTCAGCTAGAATCTCTCCAGCTAAACAAACATAAAAAAGAGCCTGCTCGCCACTTATCTGTTCCATAGGCAGAATTACTTTATTTCCGCTTTGGGCAATGTCGGTGTATAAGCATCTTTGACGAAGTTCCTCTATCCTTCCTGTCTCGCAGTCTGATATAAAAGATGCCACTTTATCCATTCCTAGAATTCTATCCATTCTTGAGTTTACCAAAGCACCTGAACATGCTGCTAAAAAATGTTTCATTGTGTGAGACGTCAAAGGACCCCTTTTACGCGAAACTGTAGAAGCCCGTTGATTACTTGAAGAGGTTTTACTAGTAGCCGAAACCAGAACTTGGAACATGCCAAAATTAATCTTAGCGCATTCCTCAATACAAACAATGGACAAAAAGCAAGCAGTTGAGTATCTGCCTATATTAAAAAGCAGCATTGATTCATCCCACAAGCTTTCAGCGTGTTTAACTATTTGTAATAGTTGCTGTGTCATTTCATCAAAAGTCAGTCCTGTAACCACTTTGAAACCACTGGAAAGGAAACCCGAGAGCTCGCCTGAATACCGGGTAAACCGTTCCACAGCATTTTTTTGAATTATAGGCTCCGCTATTTCCTTATTCATTTCTTTTAATTTTCGGATAATATCGTCTCTCTTGTCCTTCATAATTAATCTCCTCCTCGTAGGATTTCATATCGATTCACCTTATACTCCCACCACCCCCTCCACCACCTCCTTCCACTTCCCACCCACCCTTCTTATATTCAGGGAAACCTGCGTATTCCCCACCCTGACGCCGTCCCTGATTAACGGCGCCAGTTTCTGGCTGTCGAAGGGGAGGCCGCCAAAGCGCCTGATGATAATATGGCCGTGCTCGGTGGTGACGGACTCTATGCCCGCGCTGGCGGCCAGAAGCTTTACTCTCAATGCGTAGAGCAGGTTCTGCGCTTCCTCGGGCAGCGCGCCAAAGCGGTCCTGAAACTCCTGCGCCAGCGCCGCCACCTGCTCCAGTTCCGCCACCTTCACCAGCTTCTGGTACAGCCCCAGCCGTGTCTCTAAATCGGGCACGTAGTCCTCGGGGATGTAGGCGTCGAGGGGCAGGTCAATGGTCGGGGTGGGGAGGCGGGGCGGCTTCGCTTCCTCTTTAACGCCCGCCAGCCTCGACTTCTGCTGCTCCACCGCCTCGGCGAGCAGTCGGCAGTACAGGTTGAAGCCGATGGCGGTTATATAGCCGCTCTGCTTTGTCCCCAGCAGCGTGCCCGCACCCCTGATTTCCAGGTCTTTCATGGCGATGTTGAACCCGGCACCGAGCTCGGTGGCCTCGTAGATGGTGCGCAGGCGCTTCTGCGCCGTGGGCGTCAGGCGCTTCTCTCTATCGTACAGAAAATAGGCATGGGCCAGACTGGCGCCGCGACCCACCCGCCCCCGTAACTGGTAAAGCTGCGTCAGGCCAAATTTGTCCGCCTGGTTGACGAGCAACGTATTGACGTTGGGCATGTCCAGGCCCGACTCAATAATGGTGGTGCAGACGAGCACGTCGCTCTGCCCCTGCGCGAAGTCGGCCATCACCGCCTCCAGTTCTCCCTCCGGCATCCGCCCGTGGGCAATGGCGATTGTCGCCTCCGGCACCAGCGCCGCCAGCTTCTGCGCCACCATGCTGATGCTCTGCACCCGGTTGTGCACGAAGAAGACCTGCCCGTTTCTCTCCAGCTCGCGCAGGATGGCCTCTCTGACCAGCCGCTCGTTGTACTCGGCAACGTAGGTCTTGATGGGCAGGCGCTCGTCGGGGGGCGTCGCCATGGTGCTCATGTCCCTCACCCCCACCAGAGACATGTGCAGGGTGCGGGGGATGGGGGTGGCGCTCAAAGTCAAAACGTCCACCTCCCGGCGCATCTTTTTTAAATACTCCTTGTGGTTGACGCCGAACCGCTGCTCCTCGTCAATAATCAGCAGCCCGAGGTCTTTGAAGCGTATATCTTTCTGCAACAATCTGTGGGTGCCGATGCAGATGTCCACCCGACCGTCCCCCAGCCCCCCGACTATCTCGTCCTGCTCTTTCGGCGATTTAAAGCGGCTCAGCACTTCTATGCGCAAAGGAAAAGCGTCCAGCCGCTCTCTAAAGGTGGCATAGTGCTGCTGCGCCAGCACCGTGGTCGGCACCAGCACCGCCGCCTGCTTGTTGTCCATCACCGCTTTAAAGGCGGCCCGGATGGCGACCTCCGTCTTGCCGTAGCCGACGTCGCCGCAGACGAGCCTGTCCATCGGCTTGGTCTTCTCCATGTCCCCCTTGACGTCGTGCTGCGCCTCCATCTGGTCGGGCGTCTCGACATAGGGAAATGAGGCCTCCATCTCCTGCTGCCAGAGCGTGTCGCGGGAAAAGGCAAAGCCCGGCACCACCTCCCTGGTGGCATACAAAGCCAGCAGTTCCTGGGCCAGGTCTTCGGCGGCTTCCTTGGCCCGCTGCTTGGTACGGCTCCACTCCTGGGTGCCCAGCCGGCTCAGTGCTGGCGGGCGGTCGCCGGCGCCGATATAGCGGCTGACGCGGTCTATCTGGTCGGTGGGGACATAGAGGCGGTCGCCGGCGGCGTAGCGCAGCACCAGGTATTCCCTCTCGTTGCCGTCGCGGCGCAGCGTCCTGACTTCAGCAAACTTGGCAATGCCGTGCTCCACATGCACCACGTAGTCGCCCGGTGTTACATCAACAAAGAGCTTCTGCTTTGGCACCGGATGTTTCTTCACCTGACGCCGCTGCTTGACAAAGCCAAAAATCTCGGCATCGGTGAAAAGATAGGTCTCGCCGTTCATCACCCAGCCCTCGGCCAGCGAGCCCTGAACCAGCGTCAGTGAGCCCGGCGTTGGCGTCTGCCCGACTTCCGTGACCGGCGCAGCGATTATATCTTCTTCACCTAGCAGCTCGGAGAGGCGACCCGCCTGGTGGCTGACGACCACTATTTTTCTTTTCTGTCCCAGGAGCTGCTTTGCCCTTCTACAAAACGATGGCAACTGGCCGGCGTAGTTCGGGGCCGGGGCAAAGTTGAACCGCCACGATTCCTCATCACCACCCCAGGCGGCGAGAGCCAGGCGTTCCCGTTCCCTGATTTTTCCCTCAAGCTCCTCCCAAGTAAAATAGGTGCGGGGAAAATTGGGGGGCAGTTCTCCCCCGGCCACCTTTTCCCCCCGCATCTGCTCGGCCTCAGCATGCAGTCCCTCGATTGCCTGCTCAATGCTCCGTAGCTCATCAAGTAGCAAAATCGCGTTCTCCGGCAGGTAGTCGAGAAGGCTACTTTGATGGAAAAGTGAAGCATAGAACTGGCGGTTACGCGGTCTCTGCCCTTCGAGCAGCATGGCTATTTCCGACTCGTACTCCTCGCGCATCTCCGGGTTGAGACTGGCCAGGTCCAGACTGCGCAGAAACTCCTCCATCTCCGCTTTTTTGCCCAGCAGTTCCGTGGCCGGCGCCACCGAGAGCGACGCCATCTTTTCCAGCGAGCGCTGGCTTTCGGGGTCGAAAAGCCGGATGCTTTCCACGGTATTGCCGAAGAACTCCAGCCTGGCAGGAAGCTCGCTGGTGGGCGGGTAAACATCTATAATGCCGCCGCGATGGCTTATCGTGCCGGGTATCTCAACCACGCCCTCCATCTGATAACCGATATCTGCCCAGCCGCGCAGGAGGCGGTATGGCTCGATATCCATTCCGGCCTTTATCGTGCCACAGGCAGCGGCAAAGTCACGAAAAGACGCCGTCCCGGTCATCAGCGCCGGTGCGGAAGCGATAACGAGGGGTGGCCCCGCCTGATTTCCCACCACAGCACAACCGGCCAGCGCCGACAGCACCCGCACCCGTTCCAGCTCGGTGGCAGGGTCGGTAGCGACCCGCTCATAGGGCAAAGCGTCCGGCTCCGGGAAAATACTGACCGCAGCTCCGGTCCACGCAGCAAGCTGCTCCGACAGTTTTTTAGCCTGCTCCGGCTGCGCGGTCACCACGAAAAAAGGTCGCCGCCAGTGCCGGTATAGCGCGGCGATGAGATAAGGCTTGGCCGCATCGAGCAAAATAATCTTTTTGCCACGGCTCTGACGCGGCCAGGCCGCCAGTAACTGGCGGAACGTCGGCATATCCTCAATCAAGCTCAGCAATTGAGTTAAGCCCAATGACATACAAAATTCCCCAAACACCTCTAGGGCTCGTCGCTAACGACCAGCCCTGCGGTTAATTCTAACACTGTCAACACAGCTTCTCAAATATGCTCTCGACTTCCGCTACGCGGCGCTACTTTAACAACTTTGTAATCCAGCTCATCTTGTCCAGAACGTCTCAGGTTGCTATAATGGGACATACCATCTTCGCTGGTGTGATATGAGCCGAAACAACGGGCAGAATTTAAAATCGAATGAGCAGAGCTGTCACCGGATGGTGGTCAAGCTCGGTACCAGCCTGCTTACCGGCGGCAGCGACCACCTGGACCGTGATATGATGTCACGTCTGGTCAACCAGGTGGCGCGACTGCACCAGCAGGGAGTTGAGGTTATCGTTGTGTCTTCGGGGGCCATGGCTGCCGGTCGGCACCGCCTTGGTCTGAAGAGAAAGATAAGGGACATCCCCTTCAAACAGGTGCTCTGCTCGGTGGGCCAGAGCCACCTCATGCATATCTATGAAGAACTTTTTGGCCAGTACGATATTCCCGTCGCCCAGGCGCTGCTCACCAAGGCCGACCTTGCCGACCGCTCCGGGTACCTCAACGCCCGCAACACGCTGCTCGCCCTGCTGCAGCTGCGGGTGCTCTGCGTTGTCAACGAAAACGACGTGGTGGCGGTCGACGAGCTTGATGAGGCCAAGTTCGGGGACAACGACAACCTGTCGGCCATGGTGGCCAACCTGGTTGACGCTGACCTTCTGCTGCTGCTGACGGACATTGCCGGCCTGCACACTGCCGACCCGAGGCGCGACCCCGGTGCCCGGCTCATTGCCGAGGTGAAGCACATTGATACTGAAATTGAACGCCTGGCCGACAAGGCCGGGGCGCTGGGTATTGGCGGGATGGTCACCAAAATAGAGGCGGCCAGGCTGGCCACCGCTTCCGGGGTAACCGTGATTATTGCCGACGGCCGCGAGCCGGATATTATTTTGAGGCTGGCGGGCGGGGAAAAAGTCGGCACCCGTTTCTTACCGACCACCACCAGACTTGAGAGTCGCAAGCGCTGGCTCTTGAGCGGTCTGTCAATTCGCGGTAAACTGGTGGTAGACTCCGGGGCAGCGCTGGCGCTAAAAAAGCAAAATCGGAGTTTACTCGCCGCGGGCATAAAAGAAACCAGAGGCGAATTCGACCGCGGCGATTTGGTCGATATTTACGATACTGATGGGCGGCACCTCGGCTGTGGCCTGATTAATTACAGTTCCGGCGAGGTGAACCTCATAAGAGGTGCCCATTCCGACAAAATCGCCACGCTGCTCGGTGTTGACTTCGGACCAGAAGTGGTGCACCGGGATAACTTGGCCGTTCTTTAGGAGGTAGTAAAGTGACTATAGGCAAGCTCTACCGGCATAGCGACAATGAATTCATCACTGAAGTCAACTACCAGTTGCAGGATGAGACCGAGACCAGCTGGTGGGGGGAACTCACCCTCACCGATTACAAGAAAGTCAATGAAAACGACATTCACGTCATTGAACTGGCCGACGGGCGCTGGGGTAGATGTCGCTTGAGGAAGCGGGTGAACCGGGCGGTGAGTGGTGTGCCGCCGCGCTACGTGTACCAGTTTACCGGCACCAGTTCCCTGGAACAACCGGAATAAGAATATAACCCTGATTTCAACGCATTTTTTGCTAACGAAAGATCGTGTTTTGAAATAAACTACGGAGCTACGTATGAAATCGGCCATTGCGGAACTGGAAAACAAGGGACGAGCCGCCAGAGAAGCATCCAAGCGCCTGGCCTATACCTCCACGGACATAAAGAACAAGGCGCTGGGCAATATCAGCCGCGACCTGCGGGCCCGGAAAAATGAGGTGCTGGCGGCCAATAAAGAGGACTACAAAGAAGCGGAAGCGTCCGGCATGAGCGCCCATATGCTCGACCGCCTGATGCTGAACGAGAGCCGCCTTGAAGCCATCGCCAGCGACGTGCTCAACATAGCGTCACTGCCTGACCCCGTCGGTGAGGTCTTCGACATGCGCACCCAGCCCAACGGGCTGCTGCTGGGCAAGAAACGCGTGCCCCTGGGCGTCATCGGTGCCATTTACGAGAGCCGCCCCAACGTGACCATTGACATCTCCTCGCTCTGCCTGAAGTCCGGCAACGCCGTGATTTTGCGGGGAGGGAGGGAGGCCGTACGCTCCAACCGCGCTCTGGCCAGAGTAGTGCAGGAAGCATCGGTCAGCGCCAGTATGCCCGATGATGCCGTCCAGTTCGTGGAGAATACCGACCATACCCTCGTTGACCACATGCTGACCATGAACGGTGTCATTGACCTGATTATACCGCGCGGCGGTGCCGGGCTCATCCGCTCCGTGGCGGAAAAGGCCACCATGCCGGTGGTCACCGGTGGCATCGGCGTCTGCCATACTTACGTTGATAAAAGCGCCGACCTGGACAAGGCGGTGGCCATTGTCTATAACGCCAAGGTGCAGCGACCCACCGTCTGCAATGCCCTGGACACGGTGCTGGTGCATGCTAACATCGCCGGGCGTTACCTGCCCCTGATGGCTGCGGAACTGGCCAAGGCCGGCGTGGAAATGCACGGCGACCAGCGCGCCCTGGCCGCTCTGAAAAAGCAGTCGGGACTGAAGCTCGTCCCGGCAACAGATGAGGACTGGGGTAAGGAGTTTTTATCCCTGGTGGCCGCCATCAAGGTGGTTGACTCCCTCGATGAGGCGCTGGCGCACATCGCCCGCTATGGTTCCGGCCACTCCGAGGCGATTTTGACCGAGGATTACACTTCCGCCATGCGCTTCCTCAACGAAGTTGACGCCGCCTGCGTTTACGTGAATGCCAGCACCCGCTTCACCGATGGCGCACAGTTCGGTCTGGGAGCGGAGGTTGGCATCAGCACCCAGAAGTTCCACGCCCGTGGGCCCCTGGGACTGAAAGAGCTGACCACCTACAAGTGGTTCATCTTCGGCAGCGGTCAGATAAGAACGTAGGTTTATCCCTACTTGTATTTTTCGAGGGCTGTCCGCTGGACTTGGAAAAGCTGCTGAATCCCCACCTCAGCCAGAGAAAGCAATTCGTCAATGGTTCCTCTTGAGAAAGGCTTGCCCTCAGCGGTGCCCTGTACCTCAACGAACTCGCCCTTGCTGGTCATGACCACGTTGAAGTCAACCGAGGCCGTGCCGTCTTCGTCATAGCACAGGTCCAGCATCATATTGCCATGCACAATGCCGACGCTGGTGGCGGCCACCGCGCTCTTGAGCGGCAAAGTGGCGATAATTCCCATTTCGGAAAGGTTACGGAGAGCTTTGTAAAGGGCGACATAAGCACCGGTAACGGCGGCGGTTCTCGTGCCGCCGTCAGCCTGAATGACATCGCAGTCGACAATTAAAGTCCGCTCCCCGAGAGCGGCAAGGTCGGTCACCGCCCTCAGTGAGCGCCCGATGAAGCGCTGGATCTCCTGGTTCCTGCCCCCCACCCTCCCCATCGAGGAGTCACGCGGGGTACGGGTCAGTGTGGCCCGGGGCAACATGGCGTATTCCGCAGTAAGCCACCCCGTCCCGCTGTTTTTAAGGAAGTGGGGCACTCTATCTTCAACGCTGACCGAGCACAGCACCCGGGTATTGCCCAGTTCAATCAGCGCCGAGCCCTCGGCATACACTAAGAACCCGGGCGCGATGCTGACCGGCCGGAGCTCGTTATAGGCACGTCCATCGGCTCTCTTCACCTGGAACCTCCATATCTACCGACAATATTTCAGAGTATAACACCGCTGATGGATATTGACAATCTGACCAATTATATGATAGAAATGCTCACCAGCCCTAAAAGACTGGAATAACATGGAGATTGAGCCATGAAAAACACAAAAACAGTTAACATCATAAAACTGGTTGTCAGTATCGTGGTCTCCCAGTGTGCCGGCATCATCGGCTCGGTGTTTACCACGCCAGCGATTCCCAACTGGTATGCCGCCCTCCAGAAACCGGCTTTCACCCCACCCAACTGGCTCTTTGCCCCCGCCTGGATTACCCTCTACCTGCTCATGGGAATAGCCGCCTTTCTGGTCTGGCGTTTCGGGCTGGGTGAACGACGGGTAAAGGTGGCGCTGGTCATTTTTCTGGTACAGCTTATTCTGAACGCCCTGTGGTCGGTGGCCTTCTTCGGGATGCAGTCACCGCTGTACGGGTTTATCGTCATCGTTGTCCTGTGGCTGATGATACTGCTGACGATACTCAAGTTTGCCCGGATATACGCGATAGCGGCATGGCTGCTGGTGCCCTATATCCTGTGGGTGAGCTTCGCCTCTGCCCTGAATATATCAATATGGGTCTTGAACCCCTAGTTTGAACCGGACAGGTATTCTTTCAGCCAGCGCAGGGTGGCTTCTGCGGCATCCTTTTTGTTCTGCTCGCGGCTTCCGGTGAAGCTGTGCCGTCGACTGTCCGTTTTGCCTCTCAGGGACAGGCCAAGATAGAATAATCCCACCGGTTTTTCTTTAGTGGCCCCACCCGGCCCGGCAATCCCGGTGTCGGCGATACATATATCCACCGCCAGCCGCTTCCTGCCCCCCTCCGCCATCTCCTCCACCACACGGTCGCTCACCGCACCATGCCGGTCTATGGTCTCCGCCTTCACCCCAACCACGCGTATCTTCGCCTCGTTACTGTAGGCAACGATTGAGCCTTTGTAGTAGTCAGAACTCCCCGGGACATTGGTGATGCGGTGGGAAATGAGCCCGCCGGTGGCCGACTCAACCGTCCCCAATGTCATCTTTTTTTGGCGAAGCATATCGCCGATTTCCTGCTCGATGCCGGGCATATTCACCTTCCTTACCTGACCTGTGAATAAAGTATATAGTAATTATCTCTTTTTTGCGGCCACGATGCCAGGGTAAACGGCCTTGTCCATTACCCAATTATATAATAAACTAGGCATAACGGATAAAAATAATATATGAGGAGGGTAAGTAATGGGTATAACCGCCGTCATCCTGGGTATCATAGGTGCGCTGAGCGCCGCCATGGGCATCGTGACCGCCGCCGAAGTAATTGCGCCAATCATGCCTCAATTCACCTGGGCTTTCTGGTTTTCACTTTCGGGGCTTCTGATTCTGGGCGCCGTCGCCTTTGCCGTCAGTCGCGGCTATTTTGAATAATCTGCCTCTTCCCTAACCAAACACATTTAGAAAGGAGGCGAGGTTTCAGGCTATGGGTATGATACGTGGTGATGATTATCGGGAGAGCCTGCGCCGGGTCAAGCCGGAGATTTACTACATGGGGAAGAAAGTCGATAGCGTGGCGGATCACCCGGCTTTTATTCCCCACATCAACGCCGCCGCTCTGACCTATGATATGGCGTGGGCGCCTGAATTTGAGGAATTGCTGACCACCAAATCCCACCTGACCGGGGAGAAAATAAACCTTTTCACACATGTACACCACAGCACCGATGACCTGGTGCGGAAGGTGAAAGCCCTGCGCGCTCTGGGACAGCAGACGGGAAGCTGCTTCGCCCGCTGCGTTGGTCACGATGCATTGAATGCCATCTACTCGGTAACTTATGAAGTGGACAAAAAGTACGACACCGGGTACCATAAGAGATTCGTCAATTTCCTCAAGGAGGTCCAGAAAGAGGACCGCTTTATGTCCGGTGCCATGACCGACCCCAAAGGCGACCGCAGTCTTCCCCCCAGTCAGCAGGCTGACCCGGACCAGTATGTCCACGTCATTGACCGGAAAAAGGACGGCATCATCATCAGGGGCGCCAAGGCGCACATCACCGGCGCCGTCAACGCCCTCGGCCACATAGTAATGCCAACCAGCTCACTGAAAGAGGCGGACGCCGACTACGCGGTGTGCTGTTACGTGCCGGTTGATGCACCGGGACTGGTGCATATCTTCGGTCGCCAGACCAACGACGACCGGAAATGCAGCGGCTGCGTAATGGATCAGGGCAACCCGGAATACGGCATCGTTGGCGGTGAGGCGCTAATTGTCTTTGACAACGTCTTTGTCCCCTGGGAACAGGTTTTCATGTGCGGCGAGTATGATTTCGCCTTTGAACTCGTCGAGCGCTTTGCCACCGCCCACCGGCAGAACTACGGTGGCTGCAAGGTTGGTCTGGCCGACGTCTTGACCGGCGCCACCTATGCGCTGGCCGAGGTACAGGGTACGGCAAACGCCTCGCATGTCAGAGATAAACTGGTGGAGATGGTCCACCTTGCCGAGAGCCTCTACTGCTGCTCCATCGCCTGCTCCTGCCAGGGATACAAGCTGCCAGCGGGTAATTTCATGGCCGACCCCCTCCTGGCCAATGTCACCAAGCTCAATGTCACCCGATATATCTATGAGCTGGGCCGACTCGCTCAGGATATTGCCGGCGGCCTGCTGGCGACCATGCCATCGGAGCTGGATTGGGGCGACAGCAAAGTCGGCAAATACGTGGACAAATACCTTAAAAGTGTATCCGATGTGCCCGCCGGGGATAGAATGCGCCTGATACGGCTTATCGAGGGCATGACCTGCGGTACCGCCCTGGTCGAATCGATGCACGGTGCCGGTTCCCCGCAGGCGCAGCGAATCATGATTATGCGGCGCTCAAACTGGGAACGCAAGAAACGACTGGCCCAGAAGCTGGCCAAAATCGGAGAGCAGCCAAAACTGGTGTGAGCAACCACAAATGAAGGTGGCCATCAGGTACTGTGGCTCGTGCAATCCAGAGATTGCGCTTTCCGATATAGGCCATGAGATAGAAAAGGCGCTTCAGGAAGCGCCCGACATCAAGGTTGTTTCGCGCCGAAGCAAAGCGATAGACGTCATGGTCATCCTGTGCGGCTGCCCCAGGGCTTGCGGCGATAAGAAGCGCGTCCGGAAAAGGGCCGAGCACTGTATCGTTGTGGCCGGGGAAACGGTTGACCTCGTCCCCGTTGCGGAAAAAGAACTGGCCGCTCAGGTAATACAGAAGGTCAAATCCTTTTCTTCCCCGAAGAGCTAGCTCAGTCTGCGTAGTCTGGCGCCGGCCCTACGAGCTCACCGCCGTCAACCACGATAACTTCCCCGGTAATGTAGCTCGACGCATCAGAGGCAAGGAACAGCGCCGCTCCGGCAATGTCCTCGGGCACCCCGATATAGCCCAGCGCCTTGCTTCTGGCTGCCTCTTCCCCCTTCACCGGATCCTTCCACAGGGCCTCGCTCAGCCTGGTCTTGACCACGCCCGGGGCAATGGCATTCACCCTGATTTTGTACTGGCCCCATTCCTTGGCCAGGACCTGGGTGAGCATAATCAATCCGGCCTTGGTCACGCTGTAAATACCAAGCTCGCTGGGGACCAGGCCCATAATCGATGCCATATTGATGATGCTGCCGCCGCCCTGCTCTTTCATCACGCTGGCGACCAGCTGGCTCAGTAAAAATGGCCCCTTGAGGTTGACATTCATGGTTACGTCCCAGGCCCATTCTTCGACCTTCAGCAGCGGCCCGGCGTACGGATTGGTGCCAGCGTTGTTGACCAGGATGTCGATTTTCCCCCACTCCCCTTTCACCCTGTCCACCAGGGCTTTTGACTCTTCACCCCTAGCGACATGGCTGGCCACCGCCAGGCTCTTCACGCCCTTCTTTCCTATTTCTTCGGCCACCGGCTCCAGGTCAGGTAGTTTCCGGCCGCTGATGGCAACATCGGCCCCGGCATCGGCAAAGGCCAGCGCAATAGCGCGGCCGATGCCCCGGCTACCGCCGGTGACCAGGGCGACCTTGCCCTCCAGAGAAAATCGGGACAGGTTCATGCTCGCTGCCCTCCTTGTCTAGACACGCTTCTTTCTACGGCGCCACCAGGCGAAGTACAGTATAACGCCGATGACTATCCACACCGGGCTGAAAATGCCGAGCCAGATGAAGATATCGGCCAGCACCCTTCCAAAGGTAACCAGGCCGTTCCAGGCGCCGTCAACGATGCTGCCGGCACTCCAGCCGGGCAGTACCGTAATGTAGTCGCTCCTCTTCTCAATATCTTGATTGCCTCGGTCATCGGTTACCGTCAGCGTAACCGTATAGGTTCCCCTTGACTTGTATTCATGCCTCGGATTGTTGTCCGTGCTGGTGTCGCCGTCGCCAAAGTCCCACTCGTAGCTGTAAGGCCGGATGCCACCACCCACATCGCTGTCAAAACGAATCTCCTCTCCCTCTTTGGCCGTTACCTTATTGGCACTCAACCATACCTCAAGCTTGGACTGCTCCAGCGTGACCTGGATGAGCGACATTGACGAGGTCCGTTCCAGGTACTGCATGCGTCCCTTGGTCCGCTCAATATCCTGCTGCACTCTGGACAATTCGCGCTGGACATCGAGGATATCTTCCACTTCCACCGCTTTTTCCATAAGCTTGAGAAGTTGCGTTTCGGTGGCTTCCAAGTTTCGGAGCGTTGCCTCCAGGTCAACGTACTCCTCGGTGACGTCCTGTGCTGAGGTGGTCTCGGAGTTCACCTCCACCGCCATACTGCGTAGCACACTCATCGCATAGTTGAAGTCAGCTGACGGCACGCGTATGGTAATCTGCCCGACAACACGTTCCCCTTCTTTCCAGCTGCTGGAATTGACCACGTACCCTTCCCGGTCCTGGGCGAGCTGGGTGATTTTATCTATGGTGTCGCGGACATCATCCACCACCAGCTGCATGTTGGCCGTACGGATAATCATGCGGTCGGTGTCAATGGTCTGGTCGCCACCGTTCGTTGGCATGGGTGCTGGCGCCGGAATCGGCGCTGGTACCGGGGCGGCCCCTTCGCTAGGTGCTGCCGGCGGTGTTTCAACGATAACTCCCGGCGGTACCGGTATAACAATCTCTGGAGCTGGGGCAGGCGCTGGGGCCGGAGCTGGCGCCGGGGCTGGCACTGGCGCAGAGGGTGCAGCACAGGCAACTAACGCCGTAACCAGCATGAGCAATGCTATAATTACCGATATCCTCTTCATATCTACCTCCCGCTGGTTCTGTTCATTACTATAAAACGATTTTATGAGCAAAAGGTTAGCCAACCATTTACCGCTTCTTTATCAAGAAAAACACCCCAGCTGGCAGCCGCCTATCTTAACGGACAGCCGATCGGCCGCTTCGCCCACTTCGCGCGGGCTGACTTTTAGTTCCTTGGCAATTTTGAAAGCGACGGGGCAGAGCAATCTGCCATCCACCAGCGATGATTTAATTTTTTTCTCCAATTCGGTTTCCACAGAACTCTCCTCAGGCTGCATAAGCTATCTATATCTTATCATGCTTTGCCTACTTTGATAACGGGTTACAGGCTTCTTTCTTCCAGATTTTACCCTTACTTCATGGCGGGGAGCATTTCCTGCAACAGCCGGCGCAGGTTCCCGATATAGTCTTTGGCCAGCGGGTCAATCAACACCACGCTGCCGTCAATGGCTTCGGCGATGACCTCAGCGCTCTTCGGGTCGAACTGCGGCTCCGCGAAAATGACCCTAATATCATGGGCTTTCGCCTGTTCAATCAGATTTGCCAGCCCGGCAGCGGTCGGCTCTTTGCCTTCTATTTCCATGGGTATCATAGTCAGGGCGTACTCGCGGGCAAAATAGCCAAATGCGGGATGGTAGACCATGAACTGCCGGTTCTCCACGCCGGCCAGACCCTCCCTTACTTCGCGGTCAATTCCGACCAGCTGCTGCCGATAGGCGTCTCTATTTTGCTCGTAATAGCCCCTGTTTTCCGGGTCCACAGCGAGCAGTCCATCACAGATATTGGACACCATTACCTGGGCGTTCACCGGAGACATCCAGATATGAGGGTCCATCCGGCCGTGATTTTCATCCTCTGCCTCATGTTCTCCCTCTGCCACCATTTCCCGGAGTGCCACCCCCTGCGAGCAGTCCACCACCACCATTTTTTTGTTGGTCGCCAGCAGTTTATCCATCCAGGCGAGTTCGAATTCTACCCCCGAGCCCACCTGGACATACATGTCCGCCTTAGCCAGTGCCGCCATCTGCGCCGGTTTAGGCTCATAGGTATGAGGACTCGCCCCCGGCGGCACCATCACCGTCACCTCAACCTTTTCCCCACCCACCTTCTCCACGAACTCGGCCTGCGGCAGCAAAGTAACCACCACCCCCACCCCATCACTGGCCTCTTCTTCAGGCGTACAGGCCAAGACAGCCAGCGGCAGTCCCAACAGCAATATACCGGTAATAAGGATTTTCAACATCTTGTGAAATTGTCCCCTGCACATTTCACCCGGCAACCTTCACTATTATAACTTTTTTCAATCTGAATTGCCTTCCTTAAATTTAATGTTAATACGGCAACTTTAAACAGCGCCAAAATATCGGTACAATAGAGATAAGTAAATGATTGCCGTAATTGATTATGGAGCCGGTAACCTGCGCAGCGTGGCCAACGCTATTGCCAGGCTGGGCTATCAGCCCAGGATAACTGCTCGTGCCAGGGACTTATCTGAAGCGCAGGCGGTTATCCTGCCTGGCGTGGGTGCCGCCGGCGACACCATGGAAAGCCTGCAGAACCTGGGGCTGGTGGCGCCGATAAAGCAGCTCATCGCCGATGACAAGCCCTTCTTCGGCGTCTGCATCGGGCTGCAGGTGCTCTTCGACGGCACCGAGGAAGGCGGCGGGCATGACTGCCTGGGGATTATTGCCGGTCGGGTGAAAAGACTCCCCGCCGGATTGAAAGTGCCCCATATGGGCTGGAACCAGGTGCAGCAGCGCTGCCGCCACCCCATATTTGAAGGTATTCCCGAAGGAGCAAACTTCTACTTCGTGCACAGCTACTATGGCGAGCCGGAGGATAAATCGCTGGTGGCCGGCGAAACGGAATACGGGATTTCAATGGGCAGCGTGCTTGCCCGCGGCAATCTGGTGGCAACGCAGTTCCACCCGGAAAAAAGCGGCGAGCACGGACTGAAAATGTACGCTAACTTTATCCGGCATGCCCTGAACGACAAAAATCCGTAATCAAGTGAAGAAGGACGTGATATTTCATGCTCACTAAACGCATTATCCCCTGCCTTGATGTTAAAGACGGGCGAGTGGTTAAAGGAACCAGCTTTGTCCAGTTGCGCGACGCCGGCGACCCGGTGGCACTGGCCGCTTTCTACTACCAGCAGGGCGCCGACGAGCTGGTCTTTCTCGACATCAGCGCCACGCCGGAGGGACGCGACACGCTCATTGACGTGGTGGAGCGCATCTCGGAGCAGGTATTCATACCCCTTACCGTGGGCGGTGGCCTGCGCACTACTGGCGACATGCGCCGCCTGTTGAAAGCCGGCGCCGACAAGGTCTCCATAAACACCGCCGCGGTGCTTACTCCGCAGTTGATTCAGGAAGGGGCCGAAAAATTCGGCAGCCAGTGCATCGTCGTCGCCATAGATGCCAAACGCGTGGCGGACAGCCCCGAAGTTAACTGGGAGGTCTATACCCACAGCGGCCAGCAGCCGACCGGGACAGATGCCGTTCACTGGGCACGGCGGGCCGTGGAGCTTGGCGCCGGGGAAATACTGCTGACCAGCATTGACGCCGACGGTCACCGCGCCGGCTATGACATCGAACTCACCCGGGCTATCTCGGCAGCGGTGACGGTGCCGGTAATCGCCAGCGGTGGCGCCGGTACAATGGAAGACCTCTACCAGGCACTTGTTGCCGGTAAGGCGGATGCAGTACTTGCTGCCAGCATCTTCCATTACGGCACTCACTCTATCCCGGAAACCAAGTCATATCTGGAGCAAAAGGGGATACCGGTACGAATTGAGAGGTGAGGAGCCTCGTTGTCGAGTTGACTTGTGGTATAATTACAGCAAACTGGTTATTATCCTGGGCGACAGGAGGGACTAATGGCTGATAATAAAAAAATGAATGCTAAAGAATATGTACTCAACCTAGCGAAAGAGCATGATGTTAAATTCATCCGGTTGTGGTTTACCGATATCCTCGGCTTTCTGAAAAACTTTGCCATCACCGTCGAGGAACTGGAGGGCGCCCTTGAGGAAGGGATGGGATTTGACGGCTCCTCAATCGAGGGTTTTGCCCGCATCGATGAAAGCGATATGATAGCGCGGCCTGACCCGGAAACGTTTCGCCTGCTGCCCTGGCGGCCAAAGGAGCACCACGCTGTGGCACGCATGTTCTGCGATGTTTTGCGACCGGGCGGCGAGCCGTTTGAGGGTGACCCACGATACGTCCTGAAACGGAATTTAAAGCAGGCGGCTGATTTAGGCTACACCTATTACGTGGGGCCGGAACTGGAGTTTTTCTACTTCCGCGACTCGGCAGGCACGGAGCTTCTGGACCAGGGAGGTTATTTCGACCTGACGCCGCGGGATGCCGCCACCGACTGGAGAAAAGAGACCGTCCTCACGCTGGAAGAGATGGGCATTGGTGTGGAGTATTCCCACCATGAGGTCGCCCCCAGCCAGCATGAAATTGACATGAGGTATACCGATGCCCTGACCATGGCCGACAGCGTGATGACTTACCGCCTGGTAGTCAAAGAGGTTGCCTTGAAATACGGCGTCTATGCCACCTTTATGCCCAAGCCGGTACTCGGCATTAACGGCAGCGGCATGCACACGCACCAGTCGCTATTCAAAGGGGAGAAGAACGCCTTTTTTGACCCCAAAGACCCCTACCACCTTTCCAAGGAGGCAAAGTGCTTTATCGCTGGCCTGCTGAAGTATGCCCCCGAGATTACCGCCGTCACCAACCAGTGGGTAAACTCCTACAAGCGTCTTGTTCCCGGCTATGAGGCCCCGGTATATCTTTCCTGGGCACGGCGCAACCGGTCCGACCTTATCCGTGTCCCCGAGTACCGCCCCGGGCGGGAAAAGGCCACCCGGATTGAATACCGCTCCCCTGACCCGGCCTGCAACCCCTACCTCGCCTTCAGCGTCATGCTGGCGGCGGGACTGGAGGGAATTGAAAAAGGCTGCGAGGCACCGGCGCCAATCGAAGAGAACGTCTATGAGATGAGCGAAGCGGAGAGGCAGCGGAGGAATATCGGCACCCTGCCCGCCAGCCTGCTGGAAGCCATCCTGCTTACTGAGAACAGCCAACTGGTACGGAAAGCCCTCGGCGACCATGTCTTCAATGCCTTCATCGAGAACAAGAAGATTGAATGGGACCAGTACCGGACACAGGTAACCGAGTATGAACTGAAAAGGTACCTGCCAATTCTGTAAGTTCACCCTCCTGGCTGTCCATGGACGGGAAGGCCCGGCAACTGGTAAGCTTTATAATAGCAGAAGTCTATCTGATAAAAGGGAGTCGCTATGGCACAGGCAGCCAGTTTTGAGACAGAAAGAAAAATCATCGCCATCCTCAAGGTACTGAGCGAGTCTGTTGAACCGCTCGGCTCAATTCACATCGCCCGGGAACTGGAGCGACACGGCATTTTCCTGAGCGAAAGGGCGGTCAGGTATCACCTCAGGATAACCGATGAGCGCGGCTACACCCAGCCGATGGGCCGCGACGGCCGGATGCTGACCACGCATGGCCTTGAAGAACTCAAGATGGCGCTGGCCCCAGAGCAGGTCGGCTTCATCCACGAGAAACTTGAGCTGCTCGCTTTCCACACCACATTTGAGCCGAAAACCCGTACCGGACAGATCCCCATAAATACCTCAATCATTGACCGGGCCGATTTTAAGAAAGCAGTGGCGGCCATGAGCGAGGCTTTCCAGGCCGGACTTGCCGTCAGCGACCTGGTGGCTACTGCCTCCGAAGGGGAGAAGCTGGGTTCGGTGGTAGTTCCCAGAGGAAAGATGGGGCTGGCCACGGTTTGCAGCGTGGTTATTAACGGTGTCCTGCTAAAAGCGGGCATCCCCACCAACTCAAGATTTGGCGGCGTGCTGGAAATAAGAGACTCGAAACCAAGGCGCTTTGTGGCCATCATCAACTATGCCGGCACCTCACTGGACCCCTCCGAGCAGTATATCCGAGCCAAAATGACCACGGTTGGTGAAGCCGCCAGGACCGGGCAAGGCAAGATACTGGCCAACTTCCGTGAAATACCCGCCCCATCAAGAGCCCTGGCCCAGGAAGTCATCGCTTCACTCAAGGAGTCGAGAATTCATGGTGTCTACGCACTGGGAAACACCAGTGAGCCCATCTGCCAGATTGCCATCGGCCTGAACCGCGTGGGTATGGTACTGCTCGGTGGTCTAAACCCGGTAGCGGCGGCAGTTGAAGCCGGCATTGAAATCGAAAACATTGCCGAAAGCGGTATGATTGAATTCAGTCAGCTGACCAGTTTCCGGACGTTGAAACCATGAGCTACTTCGATGAGCTAGACAAAATATGGGGCCGGGCGAGTTCCGATGCTAACCAGCCCCGGAGAAGCAGGGTGAGACCCCGCCATACCGGAAGGTGGCTGATTGCCATCGGGGCGCTCATTGCCCTCTTTATTATTGCCAGCATCAGCAAAGGTATTTACACAGAGTGGCTCTGGTTTGAAAGCCTGGGATTCAGCAGCGTCTACACGACCATACTGACCACCAGAGTCTGGCTCTTTTTCGTGGGTGCTTTCGTCTTTCTGGCCCTGCTCCTGGCCAACCTCTTTCTGGTACGGCGGTTATCGCCGCCGGCTGGAGGTAACGTACTTGCCGGCCAGGGGGTGCTGATTGTGCGCCGCGCCGTGGACGTTGGTATCCTTACCGCGGCAGCCTTTATCAGCCTAATTTTTGGTCTCGTGACTGCCGGTCACTGGGAAATGGTGCTGCGCTTTGCCCATGCCACCGATTTTAACGTGGTTGAGCCACTGCTGGGTAGGGATGTGGGCTTTTATATTTTTAGCCTGCCCCTCTACCATTTCATTCAGGGATGGCTGGTCTGGGCAGCCGTACTGGTTCTGCTCTTCACTGGCACTGTATACGCCTTAAACATTGGCTTCAACCGTGCCGCCTATACCCGCTGGATTAAAGGACACCTTTTTGCCCTTGGCGCCGCCATTTTCTTTCTCATCGCCTGGAGCTATCGGCTGCAAATTTTCGACCTTCTCTATTCGGAACGCAGCGTTATTTTTGGCGCCGGTTACACCGATGCCCACGCCCAGTTACTGGCCTGGCGCCTCCTCGTCGCCACCACCATCGTATCCGGCTTACTGATGATAATCGGTACCTTCCGGCGTGGCCGGCGCTGGCTCTTTGGACCGATTGCGCTGTGGGTTGTCATCGCCATCATTTTTGGCAGTATTTATCCGGCCATAGTGCAGAGATTTCAGGTGGAACCAAGCGAACTGGCACGGGAAAGACCCTACATCAAGAATAACATTCAGCTCACCCGCCTGGCCTTCGGGCTTGACCGCATTGAAGCCAGGGATATTCCTGTTGAAGATGCCCCGAGTGAAGAGGACGTCGTGCAGAACAGCGCCACCATAAACAACATCAGATTATGGGACTACCGGCCCATAAAGGACACGTACAACCAGATACAGTCCATCAGACTGTACTACGATTTTACCGATATCGATGTTGACCGCTACCAGATTGATGGCAGTTACCGTCAGGTGCTCCTCGGTGCCCGAGAGCTTTCTCCAGAAAAACTCGCTTCTCAGGCGCAGACCTGGGTGAACCGCCGGCTGCAGTTCACCCACGGCTATGGGGTGACCATGAGTCCCACCAACGCCGTTACCGAGCAGGGACTGCCCAACCTGTTAATCAAGGACGTACCGCCGATTGGCACCTTTGAAATCAGTAGACCGGAAATTTACTTCGGCGAAAAAACAGTTGACTATGTTATCGTCAACACCGGGATTGCCGAGTTCGATTATCCCAAAGGAGACACCAACGTTTATACCCGCTATGAGGTGGAAAGCGGCATCCAGCTCAACTCATTTCTGCGCAAGCTGGCTTTTACCTGGCAGCTTGGCGATATTAACATCCTCATCAGCGACGAGCTGGCCGAAAAGAGCCAGCTGCTATATCGCCGCAACATACAGGAGCGAGTAACTCATATCGCTCCCTTCCTGAAGCTCGATAGTGACCCATACATGGTCATCGATGACGGCCAGCTTTACTGGGTACAGGATGCCTACACGATTTCTGACCGGTACCCGTATTCCCAGCCCACCGCCGCCGGCATAAATTATGTCCGCAACAGCGTCAAGGTGATTGTCAATGCCTATGATGGTTCAGTCACGTTTTACCTCATTGACCCAGAAGACGCGATAATAAATACCTATGCCGCCATCTTTCCCGCCCTGTTCCGGCCGATTGATGAAATGCCGGCATCCCTACGGGAACATCTGCGCTACCCCCTGGACCTCTTCCAGGTACAGTCTTCCGTCTACCAGACATATCACATGACTGACCCCCGCGTCTTTTACAACAAGGAAGACCTCTGGACCGTTCCCGTGGAAACGTATGCCGATGCCGAACGTAACATGGAGCCGTACTACGTGATTATGAGCCTGCCCGGTGAAGAGCAGGAGGAATTTGTACTCATGCTCCCCTTCACCCCCACGCAGAAGGACAACATGATAACCTGGCTGGCGGCACGCAGCGATGGCGACAAATACGGCAAACTCATCGCTTATAACTTCCCCAAAGATAAACTTATCTACGGTCCAAGACAGATTGAAGCCAGGATTGACCAGGACCCCACCATATCCGAACAGCTCACTCTATGGGGACAGAAAGGGTCTACCGTAATCCGCGGCAACCTGCTGGTTATACCAATTGAAGAATCAATACTTTATGTAGAGCCAATCTACCTCCGGGCTGAGAGAGGCCAACTGCCAGAACTGAAAAGAGTGATAGTGGCCAGTGGCGACCTGGTCGTCATGGAGGAGACCCTCGCCGAGAGTCTAAACGCTATCTACGCCGGTCTGCCCGCTGAAAAACTGCCCACCGCGGCCCCGACAACACCGGAAAAGCCCGCCGACAGGCTGGCGGAGCTGGCCAAGTTAGCGCAGGAACACTACGACAAAGCCCAGGAATATCTCAAAGAAGGCAACTGGGCGGGCTGGGGAGAAGAACTGGATAAAATGGCAGACGTCCTGCGCCAGCTGGTGGAACTTACAGAAAGCCAGAAGTAGACCGAGCAGAAGCAGTCAGCATACAAGTCGGCCCATTATCGGTAATCATAACCTAACAATAATTCAGAAGGGCGTTTATAATCTCTTGCATATTGACATTAATGTGATTAGAATTTATATATAGGACAACAAAATACTATTTTATACGAGGTAATTATGGTACAAAATCGGGAACTTATAAAGGGCAGCTCCGATTCCCTGCTTCTCTGCTTGCTGGCACAGCAGCCAATGTACGGTTACCAGATTATCAAGGAGCTGGAGAACAGGAGTCAGGGCTACTTCAAATTCAAAGAAGGAACGCTGTACCCGGCACTCCATCGCCTGGAAAAGGCAGGCCTGCTCTTGGGTAAATGGCAAATACTGCCCAACGGTCGGCCGCGGCGCTACTACCACATTACGGCCAAAGGACACACCAAGCTCTCGGCAGAAAGAGTCCAGTGGCAGGATTTCATCAACGCGGTGAATTTGATATTACAGCCAGCAAAGAATTAAACGGGTAAGGCAATGACCACGGCACGGAATCACTATCTGGAAATCATCCGAGACAACCTGAGGATTGACCTCGAAGAGGAAAAAGAGGTCATCAGCGAGCTGGAAACACACATTGAAGACAGGTTCCAGGAGCTGAAGAAGTCCGGCCTTTCCGAGGAAGAAGCGGAAAAGACCTGCCTCGGATTGCTAGGCTCCGCCAAGGTAATCGCCCGGCAAATATATGAAGCCCACAGCCAGGGTAGCTGGTGTCAGGCACTATTAGCCGCCATGCCACACCTGCTCTTCGCCACGTTGTTCGCCCTCAACTGGTGGCACCATATTGGCTGGCTATCCGTTCTCCTGGTGATGGTCATTGGCACCTCCATTTACGGGTGGTGGCACGGCAAACCGACCTGGGTTTTCCCGTGGTTAGGTTACTCGCTCATCCCGGTGGCCGCCTTTGGGCTCATGCTCCCCTACCTGCCCAGGGAGTGGTCGCTCCTGACCATCCCGTTTTATTTCCTGCTTGCCCTGTGGTGGCTGTTCTGCATCGTGGTGCAAACGACAAGGAGGGATTGGCTGCTGAGTTCTCTAATGCTGCTCCCCATGCCAATTATCATCGGCTGGTTTCTGACCCTGGTACCGGGTGCCAAGATAACCGCTCAAACCTGGGAGCGCATAAACTATTTCGCTCCCTGGATTGCACTGAGTTTTCTCACTCTGGCTTTGACCATAGCTGCTTTCATTCGCCTGCGGCAGCGCTGGTTGCGCGTCGCCCTGCTCAGTATTTCCGGGCTGCTGACACTGACTCTGGTGGTTTATTATGCTGGCGGAAGGCTCAGTGTCCAGACCTTCGCCGGCCTCATCCTGATAATGTGGGGGCTTTTCCTAATTCCGCCAATCATGGAGCGATATCTCCGGAAGACCCGTCGAATATTACAGCGCTACGCACTTTTCACCCCACCCCATCGGTGAAAAAGAGGAGGCATCTCTGACACAGAAGGTGGCCGTTGTTACCGATAGCATCGCGTGCCTCAACCGCGACCTGGTTGAGCAACACGGGATTGCCATCATACCCCTCAACTTTTACGCTGGAGGTAAATTATATAAAGATGGCGTTGATGTCACCCCGTCTGAGGCATACGAGCTATTTCTCAAAGACCCCGATTCTTTCAAAACGGCGGCATCTTCCCCGGAAGACTGTCTCAATGCTTTCTATCAGGCCAGGCACACCGCCAAAAACATTGTCTGCGTGACCGTTTCGGTGAGACTCAGCGCCGTTTATAACGTCGCCAGCGAAGCCAAAGAAATCTTCCAGAAGGAACATCCTGATACGCAAATTGAGGTCATGGACTCACACACCGCCACCCCGGCCCAGGGATTTGTCGCTCTGGCGGCTGCCCGCGCCGCACGTGAAGGCAAAGACATGCCTGAGGTAATCAGCGCTGCTCTGGACATGAGAGAGAGAGTAAAGGCCATTGCCCTCCTGGACACCATAAAGCATGTTTATCGTTCCGGGCGCATCCCCAAAATCGCCGCCAAGGTGGGCTCCGTACTCAGCATCCGACCCATCTTCACCGTTTCCGACGTGGTCCGCTTCTCCAGTGCGGTGAGAAACAAGAAACGGGGCATTGAGCGCATCCTGCAGATGATGCGTGATAAAGTGGGCAATAAAGTGGCCCATGTGGCCGTGATGCACGCCTACGCCCTTGAAGAGGCGGAAAAGCTGAAGGAAAGGGTCGCCGCCGAATTCCAGTGCGCTGAGCTATGGCTGGCTGAGTTCAGTCCGCTGATGGGCTACGCCTGCGGTACGGGAACGCTCGGCCTTGCTTTTTACACGGAAGGTTGAGACAATTATTGAGTAGAATTGTTGCCCGGGAAGTGAGCCAATGGCAGTAAATGCCACCATTGCGATAGTTATTGCCTACCTGCTTGGCTCTGTACCTTTTGCCTACATCGCTGGCAAACTACGGAAAGGGATTGACATCAGGCAGGTTGGCGGCGGCAATATGGGCGCCCTGAATGTGGCACGGGAAATAGGGCCGGTGCCCGGTCTCCTGGTGCTCCTAGCCGATATTGCCAAGGGGTCGCTGGCGGTACTGCTCGCCCGCTGGCTTGACCTGCCACTAATACTGGTTTTCGCTGCCGGCTTTGCCGCCGTGGCGGGGCATAACTGGCCGGTATTTCTGAACTTCAAGGGGGGCAAAGGGGCAGCCACCACCATCGGAGTCCTGTTCGCACTGACCCCGCTGGAGTTTGCCATCAGCCTGGTTCTTATACTGGCCATCATCGTCATTACCAGCAATGTCAGGCTGGCGGTTGCCGTCGGGCTGGCCGTTCTGCCGCTCATCATCTGGCAGATAAATGGTTCGGGAATGCTCATCGTCTACTCAATATTGCTCTCTCTTTTTCTCTGTGTCAGGTCGCTGCCGAGCACGAAAGAGGCCCTGACCAGCGCCAGCACCAGGAAAAACCTCATCTTCGACCGTGAGTACCATTTCTGGCAGTCCAGGAAAAGCAAATGAAAAATGTAGCCGTGGTAACCGATACCACCGCCTGCATCCCTCAGGAGCAGGTGCAGCGATACAATATCGAGGTCGTGCCGGTGCAGCTTATTTTTGAGGATAAGACCTACCGCGACGGCATTGACATCAGCGCCGCCGAGTTCTACGCCCGCCTCCGCGAGGCGCCCAAGACACCGACCACCGCCAGCTCCTCACCCGAGCTGTACCTTGAAGCCTTCCAGAAAGCGGGCCACAGCGCCGAAAGCATCCTCTGCATCACCGAGCCGTCAAAGTTCAGCGCCATGTATAATTCGGCATCAGTGGCCAAAGAGACGTTGTCCAGAACGTTACCCGACGTGGACGTAGCCGTGCTCGACTGCACCACAGCAGCCGCCGGCCAGGGGTTGGTAGCACTGGCCGCCGCCAGAGCGGCGGCAAACAATCAGGACCTGAAAGAAGTTAAGGCAGCGGCAGAGCAGGTCATGGCGCGCGTAAACCTGTTCGCCACGCTGGACACGCTGCAGTATCTGGTGAAAAGCGGCCGTGTGCCGCAGGCGGCAGCACTGGTCAACTCGCTCCTGCAGATAAAACCCATTTTCACCCTCAACCATGCCAGCGCCCGCACGGTGGCACTCCCCCGCACCATCGAAAGTGCCCTGAAGCGCATCCTGAAACTGATGGAGCGGAAGGTGGTGAAAGGGGAGCCGCTCCACGTTGCCGTGATGCACGCCGACGCTCTGGAGAACGCCATCGTGCTGCGAGACCGCATTGCCTCGCAGTTCAACTGCTCCGAGCTCTTTACCACCGAGTTCACCCCGGTAATGGGCGTCCACACCGGACCCGGACTCCTCGGTGTTGCCTTCTACAACGAGGGCGCTTGATAAGTTCCAAAAACCAGTGAAAAGGCCGCCATTCTACCCATCTGGCGCAATCGTGGAAAACATTCTATAATCAAGGTGTGACTGAGACGCAGGTTGTCAGTGACGCAGAACAGCTTCTGGAAAGCCTGGCGCAACTCCCCGAGCCGGTCGTCAAGCCAGCTTTCATCGTGGTCAGCGGTCTGCCCGGGACCGGCAAATCATATTTTTGTCGCCGGCTGGCGGAGAGAATCCCCGTCGTCATTCTGGAAAGCGACGTCTTGCGCAAGGCGCTCTTCCCCTCACCCGTTTACAACGCCACGGAAAGTGCCCGCCTGTTTCAGGCCATTCATCACCTCATCGAGCAGCTATTGAAAAAGGGGGTGCCTGTTGTCCTGGACGCCACCAATCTCTCAGAAAGAAACCGCGAGCGCCTTTATAATATTGCCTATCAGCTTGACGCCAGGCTGATTCTGGTGCGCGTTGAGGCCCCACCCGGGGTGGTGCAGGAGCGACTGAAGAACCGGGCAGAGGGCGCCGCTGCCGAGAAAGACCACTCGGAAGCCGACTGGGCGGTATTCCAGAAAATGAAGACCTCGGTGCAGGAAATCCGCCGCCGCCATTTTGCCGTTGATACTTCCCGGGACATAAATCCGGTTCTGGACAAGATTGTCAGAGAGGTAAATCGCTGAAAGGAGATTTATACCATGGAGATTAAGGTTGTTGCCGGTGATATTGTCAGCATTGAAGCCGATGCTATTATCGTGAACCACTCTGAAGGCAGGAAAAATCCCGAAGGGGAAACGGCGGCAGTTGATAAAGTGCTTGACGGCGCCATTTCACAGCTTATCAAGCAGGGAGAAATAAAGGGGAAACCGAACGAGATAAACATGCTGCACAGCTTCGGCAAGCTGCCGGCAGGCCGTGTGGTGGTGGTCGGACTGGGCAAGCCGTCGGAGCTATCGGTCAATAAAGTACGCGTCGCTGTGGCCGAGACCTGCCGCTGGCTGCGCGCTAAAGAAATCAGCACCATCGCCACCGTTGCGCAGGGAGCAAAGATAAACAATATCCGCCCCGTTGATGCCGCCCAGGCCATCGCCGAAGGTGCCCTGCTCGGCACCTACACCTTCCGCAAACACATGACCAAAGAAGAGGACAGGCCCGGTGAAATCAAGCAGCTCTCCATTGTAGGCGGTGCTGAAGCAAAATCGCAGCTTGAAGAGGGGGCCAGTAAAGGACAGATTATATCGGGGGCGACCAACCTCGCCCGCGACATGGTCAACGAACCGGCCAACTTCATGACACCCACCGACATGGCGGAAACTGCCACCAGACTTGCCCGCGATTACGGTCTGGAGATTACCGTCCTTGACCGCGAGCAGATGCAGGAGATGGGCATGGGCGGGCTGCTGGGCGTCTCTCAGGGAAGCCGTCAGCCGCCGAAATTCATGGTGCTGAACTATAAAGGCAGCCCAGTAAAAGAACCGGATATCGCGCTGGTGGGCAAGGGAGTTACCTTCGACTCCGGCGGTATTTCCATAAAACCGTCGGAGAAGATGGAGGAAATGAAGGGGGATATGGCCGGCGGCGCGGCGGTCATGGCCGCCATCACTGCCATCGCCAGACTCAAGCCCAAGACCAACGTGATGGCACTCATCCCGGCCACGGAAAACCTGCCCGATGGCAGTGCTCTCAAGCCCGGAGACGTCCTCACCGCCATGAACGGCAAGACCATCGAGATTATCTCCACCGACGCCGAAGGCAGGCTGATACTGGCCGATGCTCTGGCTTACGCCAGAAAGCACGGTGCCCGGAAAATGGTGGACGCCGCCACGCTGACCGGTGCCTGCCGCATTGCCCTGGGCGATATCTGCACCGGCGCTTTCGGCAACAACCAGGAGCTGATGGACCGCGCTATCGCCGCCGGCAAGGAAGCTGGCGAGATGGTATGGCAGATGCCGATGTATGACGAGTACAAGGAACAGAACAAGAGCGATGTGGCTGATATCAAGAACGTTGGCGGCCGGCTCGCCGGGGCCATCACCGCCGCCAAGTTCCTGGCCGAGTTTGCCGATGATACCCCCTGGGTACACCTGGATATCGCCGGCACCAGCCTGAGCGATAAGGAGCGCGGCTACCAGATAAAAGGGGCCACCGGGGTGCCGGTGCGGACACTGGTCAACCTGGTCGTTTCCCTCGCCCGGGAGCCAGCAAAATAAAAACCAAGGAGGAGGTTTAAAATGAAGATAAAATGGCTGGGACATGCCTCATTCCTCATTACCTCAGACAGCGGGGTGAGAATTATCACCGACCCTTATGGGCCAGACGACAGGCTCCGCTATGGTGAAATCAATGAGGCGGCCGAAATTGCTACCGTAAGCCATGAACATTTCGACCACGGCAACGTGGCCGCCATAAAGGGCGATCCCCAGGTGGTCAAGGGGGATGCCGAGGTCAAGGGAATCACGTTTAAGGGTATTGCCACCTTCCACGATGCTACCGGCGGCAGTGAGCGGGGTAAAAATACCATCCTCTGCTTTGAGGTCGATGGGGTAAAGGTGTGCCACTTCGGCGACCTCGGCCATGAACTGACCGCCGCGCAGGTGATGCAAATAGGCGCCGTGGATGTTGCCCTGTTGCCGGTGGGTGGCTTTTATACCATTGACGCCAGCGTCGCCAGCCGGGTTGTCGAGCAGTTGAAGCCCAGAGTAGTCATCCCGATGCACTTCAAGAACGATAAGTGTGCTTTCCCCATAGCCGGTGTGGAGGAATTTCTGCGCGGCAAAAAAGATGTAAAACAGCCCGGTACCAGCGAGGTTGAGTTCAAGGCCAGAAAACTGCCGGAGGCCACCCAGATTATTGTCCTGAAGCCAGCGCTGTAAACCACAGGCAAACAGGGCGGAAACCAGTTTCCACATATGGAAGTTTTTTGACGGTCATGGTAAAATATTACTAGGTGGTGAGGCGGCAGGAATTGTTTTATTACCTTGGAAATTAGCAGTATCGTTCTTGCCGGTGGCAAGAGTTCCCGTTTCGGGCACGATAAGATTCTTAAAACTGTGGGCAGCCAGTCTCTGCTGGACTTGGTAATAAACCGCGTGGCCCCCCTCTGCCGAGAGACAATACTGGTTGCCGCCAGTAAAAACGCTTTGTTTCAATCGAATAAATATCAAGGGTTAAAGACGGTAATCGATGTTTATCCAGGCAAGGGCCCGCTGGGCGGTGTTTACACCGGGTTGCTGACCTCCAAGTCATTTTTTAACCTTGTTGTCGCTTCGGATATGCCTTTCTTGAATCCGGCACTGTTGTGCTATATGATACAGGTTTCGGCTGATTTCGACCTTGTGGTACCCAGAGTTGGTACTCTGGTGGAACCGCTGCACGCCGTTTTCAGCCAAAGCTGCCTGAAACCCATGGCGCGTTTGCTCCAAAAAAATGAACTATCAGTAAACAGCCTCTTTCCCACGGTCAGGACCAGGTACGTGGAAGCCGAAGAGATTGAGCAGTTTGACCCTAAGCACCTAAGCTTTTTCAATATCAATACCCAGGCCGACCTGCGGAAGGCCAAAGAAATTGCCCGAGGAATGGAGCCATGATAAGCGTTGAAGAGGCTTTAGCTAAAGTGCTCAGCTATGTGGACGTACTTGAAGCGGAAGAAGTCCCGGTTCTGGAAGCCATGGGGCAGGTACTGGCGGAAGACATCATTTCTCACCTGAATATACCGCCACTGGACAACACGGCCATGGACGGCTATGCCCTGAGGGCCGATGACACGAGTGGCGCCAGTGACCGGTCGCCGCGTTTGCTGCGCGTCATCAATACCGTTAGCGCCGGTGCTATCTCCCGGCAAGAAATTACACCGGGCACGGCCATCCGCATTATGACCGGAGCGCCGGTGCCCGGAGGTGCCGACAGCGTTATTCGCTTCGAGGACACGGACGAGGCCGGTCGCCAGAGTTCCGACCGCAAAGAAATAGGAATATTATGTGAAGTTAAGCCCGGCCTGAACATACGCAAAGCCGGAGAGGATATTGCTAAAGGCGCCATAGTACTGAGAAAAGGCACCGTGCTCAGGCCCGCCGAGGTCGGTGTCCTGGCTTCTCTGGGCATGAGCAAGGTAAATGTCATCCGCCGCCCGGTGGTGGCGATTCTGGCCACGGGCAATGAGCTCGCTGATGTTGGCCAGCCCCTGCCCGCCAGCAAGATATACAATAGCAATACTTACAGCGTCGCCTCTCTGGTCAGGCGCTATGGCGGCATTCCCAAAATACTGGGCATCGCCCTTGATAATGAAAAATCGCTGGTGAACAAGCTCCGCCAGGGACTTGACGCCGATATGCTGATTACCAGTGGCGGTGTGTCCGCCGGTGACTATGATATGGTAAAAGACGTCCTAGCCAGCGAAGGTGAAATAACCTTCTGGACGGTGCGCATGAAGCCGGGCAAGCCGCTGGCCTTTGGCATGTTAAAAGGAGCGGACAAAAGTGGCAACTCCCGGAAAGTACCCCACCTTGGTCTCCCCGGCAACCCGGTCAGCTCCATGGTTACCTTCGAGCTGCTGGCCCGTCCGGCCATGCTGAAGATGATGGGGAAAAAGAACCTGGCCAAACCGGTGGTTGAAGCCGTGCTGGCAGAGCCCGTGGTCAATACCGACGGCCGCCGCGTTTACATCCGGGCGATGGTCACCAAGAGTGGTGGCCAGTACCACGCCCGCATTACTGGACCCCAGGGCTCGGGGATTCTCACCTCGATGAGCCTGGCCAACGGTCTGGTAATCGTTCCCGAAGATACCGCCGGTGTTAAAGCCGGTGAGACGGTCAAGGTCATAATGCTGGGCTGGGACGACGAGGATAATATTTAACTGACGAGTTATCAGACATGCCGCCAATTGTTTCTGTGGTAGGAAAATCAGACTCGGGCAAGACGACTTTGCTTGAAGCCCTGATAAAAATACTGAGGCAGCGTGGCCACCGCGTAGCCGTTATCAAACATGCGGCTGATGATTTTGAATTGGATACGCCCAACAAGGACAGCTGGCGACTGAGTCAGGCGGGCAGTGAGGTTGCCGCCGTCAGCGCAAAGGAGAAACTGGCCATCGTCCGGCACTTGGAGAACGAAATGGACCCGCAGGCGCTGGCGCAGTATGCTGGCGCCGATTGCGACCTTGTCCTGACCGAAGGGTTCAAACAGTATCCCTACCCCAAGATTGAAGTTATCCGTAGCGAGACGGGTGCAGAACCGGTCAGCCCACCGGAGCAACTGCTGGCGATTGTCACGGACAAACCGCTCGATAGCAACGTACCGCAGTTTGCCCAGGGGGAAGCGGGTAAAATTGCCGACTTAATTGAGCAGAAATACCTGAGCAGCGCGGAGGGTGGTGTTGACCTGTATGTTGATGGTACATATGTACCGCTGGACAAGGCGGGCAGCAACCTGCTGCTCAGAACCCTGGTGGCCTTAGGCTCAGGGCTGAAAGGTATTGACCAGTGGCGAAGGCTGGGTATCTTTGTGAGGAGGAAATTTTGATATTCGAGGCCAACGATTTTGTGTTTAAACCACCGACCGTGGTCTCAAGAGCACGGCGGATTTTAATCAAGCCGACAGCCTCACGTGCCGATGCCTACCCGATTTCGACGAGCAAGGGCATGCTGGCGACAATTATCAAGGGCATTCGTCGGGTCAGTGATGCCGATATTCTTATCCTGGATGGCACGCCTGAGGGCGAACCGGTTTATCCGGTGTACCAGGCCCTGGGCTATGATTTCCCACGAGTATTGACCATGGACGTTAAGGACTGCGTCTGGGTTGAGGTGGATAATCCCCTCCCCAAGCCCCTCGCCGTGCCCACATTCTGGGTACCCAACGTCATCCTCTCCAGCGATTACCTGATATCGGTAGCACCTTTTAAAGTTATCAAGGGCAGTTGCCATCTCAGTATCATGAACCTCCTTTCCCTGCTGCCCAGCAGCAAATACAGCGATAGTTCCGCCGACGGCTGGGGTCTGTTGTATAACCTGGGTATTAATAGAGCCATTGCCGACCTCTATTTCACCCTTCCCTTCGACCTGGGAATTATCGAAGCCCGAAAGAAGCTGGTCAGTGAGGATGGCTCCTCTCGCAGTCAGGTCGAGGAATATGGTAAGATATTTGTCGGTGAGCCCTACGAGATTGACCGTGAAGCATGTGAAACGCTTGGACTGAAAACACCATACCTGGACCTGATTAAAAACGCCAAAGTCGAACTTGAAACCTAGATAGGCTCTTCTGCACAGCATGACGAAAGACGATATCAGTACTGACCAAACAAGAACGCGCTGGTTTATTGATCTCGACTGGTATCCACAGCGCGGTCGCTCCATTTCCCCCCTGCTTCAGGGCTGCCTCTGTGATGGTTGCCGTAAAAAGCTGGGCAAAGAGGGCAACCTAGCTTCCGATGCTGAGCTTCTCAGTCAGGTCAGAGAATGCTGTAATCACAGCGCCGAGTTCATCACCAGCCAGATGCCCATCATGGAAAGCCTATTTCGGCTTTTCATGGCCAGCGGCAACGAGCCAATGATGGTGGGAGAAGCGGGAAGACAGTTGAGTACCAGGCGCGGTGGTGACACCTCCCGTACGTCCGAGGAAGTTCTGCGCCGCCTGCTGAAAAACGACAGGTACTACGGGTTCCGGCCGGTGGCGGACTAATATCTTACCCTGAAGCTTGAGTGGTTACCCGTGTATGCCGACCATCTGGTGGCCACCCGGCTAACTCTGGCCCCCGGTGGCCCCATTTTGAGATACTTTACCAGCCTTTCCACGCGCTCCCGTTCGCCCTCCGCTACCACTTCCACATCACCCGAAGGCAGGTTGCGCACGTAGCCCCTCAGACTGAGCTGTTGCGCGTGCTCCTCTACAAAAGCACGGAAGAACACCCCCTGGACTCGACCGTACACCGTAGCGCGAACCGCGACCTGACCTTCCATCCTGAATAATATTTTACCAGAGAATGAGTCGAAAAGGCTGAGAAACCCGCTCATCAAGGCGGTGCAAACCATGGCGCCGGGCCAGTGCCATCGCCGCCGAAAATTCCTCCCTGGTTATCGGACGCGATAGCGGTGGATAATCAGCCGCGTGGTAGCAGGGGTGATACTGAGCCATGATATTCAGGTAGGTGTTGGGGGAAATCTCTTCGGCCAGGAATTTGACCACGCCTTCAGTTCCCGCCAGCCCATCGGGCAGGACAAGGTGGCGCACCAGCAGTCCCCGCGTGGCCACGCCCGACTCATCAGTCTGCAAATCGCCCACCTGACGGTGCATCTCCTTTACCGCCGCCCGGTTCACCTCAGGGTAGCGTTTAACACCGGAGAACTTCTCACCTGCCTTTGCCCCGGAGTACTTCATGTCCGGCATGTAGATATCAACTATCCCGTCCAGCAACTCCAGCATTGCCACCGAGTCATAGCCACCGGTATTGTAGACGATGGACAGTTGCAGCCCCTTGCTCGCGGCGACCTCGAGTGCCTCCAGAATAAATGGCGCCACGTGCGTCGGGCTTACCAGATTGATATTATGACAACCTCTTGTCTGCAGGGAAAGCATCATACCGGCCAGCTCGGCACTGTCCACAGTGCTGCCCTCACCAAGCTGGCTGATACTGTAGTTCTGGCAGAAAACGCAGTGCAGGTTGCAGTAGGCAAAGAATATGGTCCCTGAGCCGTGCCGGCCGACCAGAGGCGCCTCTTCCCCGAAGTGCGGCCCGAAGCTGGATACGATTGCCTCGTTTGCCATCCGGCACTGGCCGATTTCACCATTCAGGCGATTGACCCCGCAGTTGCGGCCACAGAGGTGACAACTGGTAAGCAATGACCGGGCCTTTTCCACCCTGGCCCTGAGTTCTCCAGTCCGGTAAAGGTGCTGGTAGGCGGCTACTCTTCTTCCTCCGCCCCTTCTTCCCGTTTCTTTTTCCCCTTCTTGATCACTTCTACCTGCACCGATGGCGGTATGATACTGACCGGGGCGATTTTTTGGGCATCCTTTTTCTTCTTCTTTGGCTCCCTGTGCCGGTAATCTCGTTTCCCCATGCTGACCCTCTGACCTGAATAGTAAACGGCAGTATCGGTATCTAATTGCAGTTTAGCAAAGAGCCGCTACGGTGTAAAGTTGTTTTTGAACCGCTCCAGAGCATTGCGGGCCGCATCTGTCTCGGCCAGCTTTTTACTTTTACCAGAACCTTCCCCCAGCACCCTGTCCCCAATCACCACCGCCACGGTGAACCGCCTGTCATGGTCGGGGCCGGTAGCCTGTAGCGTCCGGTAGGACGGTGATGCATGATATTTCGACTGTACCAGCTCCTGCAACTGCGATTTAAAGTCGACACCTTTCCCCCGGCCTGCTACCCCCTTAAGTTCCTCAGCAAGTAGCCTCAACACCAGTTTCCTGATAACCGCCAGGCCACGGTCGAGAAAAATGGCGGCGATGACCGCTTCCAGTGCGCCCGACAGGTTAGCCGGTTTCTGCCGCCCACCGCTTGCCTCCTCGCCCTTTCCCAGATAAAGGTAATTTCCGAGTTTCAGCTTTTTTGCCACCTGCGCCAGCATCGCCCGCTGCACCAGAACCGAGCGGATTCTGGTCATCTCGCCTTCCGCCAGGTCAGGAAAGTCCTTATACAACTTCTCCGCCACGACGAAGCCCAGCACCGCATCACCGAGAAACTCCAGCCTCTCATTGGAACCCGATGCCGCCCCGGGATATTCGTTAAGACAGGAGCTATGAACCAGGGCCTGCTCCAGCAACGAGGGGTTTTTGAACTTAACGTTCAGCGATTCCTGAAGTGAACCGATATCATACACTGCGGAATGTCCTTTCTGGCGAGCATTCTAAGGATATACGTCTGGCCGCAGTGTGTCAACCGGATCGATTATTGCCTGATATGAAGCTGCGTGTTATAATTTCTTTGTGCTGGGGAATCGTCTAGTGGTAGGACAGCGGACTCTGGATCCGTAAGCGAAGGTTCGAATCCTTCTTCCCCAGCCAAAATATTCTGGTGGCGCATTCGTCTAGCGGCCTAGGACACCTCCCTCTCAAGGATAAACCAGATACAAAATTCACAATTCCTTGTGAACTTAACTTGCCAACAAGTTCTGGCGGACATTTTCTTTGACCACTTAAAATCATACTAAGATATGACTTGCTTATTCCTAGTTGGTGAGCTAATTCTATCTGTTTCATTTCATACCCCCTTTGGTTTCCTTTTTCGAGCGTAATTCAAATCTAGAATCACCCAGTCATGCCCAAGTTTCTTAGCCTTTATCAGTCCTTTTCTAGCAAGCAGTTTTAAATGGTCTGGCGATAATCCTAGCTTTTCTGCTGCTTCCCTTGTTGAATATATAGGTGTCATACTGTTTATTATAACCGATATCGGGTATTTTGTCAAGATTGATTCATAATATAATTTGTTCAGTCGTAGTAAGCAGCTAAACAACGTGTTATACTGCTTGTTAGCAGACTTACCAGCTAGGGGGCGCAAAAATGAGCCAACCACCTGTTAGCCCATCACCATTTCATAAGATAATAGATTCTATAACTAAGATAAAATCTAAGACTGCATTAGCAGCCTTGAACCTAGTGTTATTATTCTTTGCATTCATATTTGTTCTATTTCTGATGGATGGATGGGAGAGGTTATTAGTAGCTATATTAGTGCTTATCTTTTGGTGCATATTTACAATATATGCCGTTGTTAAATCAAAGCAACAGGACTGAACCAGCAATATATATCAAAGCTAAACTACTTGACATAGGGTGTATACTTATAATAGAGGGGTATGCATAGTGCGCCCCTTTTCTATTTCGGCAACTTAAAAATAGAATAAACAGGCATGCTTTGAGGGCAACCTTGAGAACTTTGAGGTTGCCCTTTTTTATTCCCAGCATGAAAGGGGGTGATGAAAAATGACTTACAGTGTAAGTATGGCAGCTAAGATGTTAGAAATTTCTTGCCAAAGTCTGCGCAAGTGGGAAAAGCAGGGTCTTATTCCGACACCACACAGACGACCCACTGGCAGACGGGAATACAGTGATGCCGACATAGCTGCGATAAAGCAATATCTCAATAAAAAGTGAAGTAATATTACCAATGGGAAAGCCCCGCTAGTCGGGGCTTTTTTATTGGAAAAGTGAGTGAAGAAAACAAGATGGAAAACCAAATGAAAGACGATGCGAAATCTAGGTCAAAAGCAAGGCTATTACTGTATGACTTGGGTTATAAATCATTGGGGCAGTTTGATTGGGTAGCAAAGAAAGACGGTAAGTGGACAGTGTTTGAGGTCAAAGAAAAAAGCTTATACACGCCTGACCAAGGATTCCCGCACTACGGCATTGGTCTTAACAAGACCCAGCTTAGGCAAAGGCTTGAGTACTATAAAGACACAGGCCTGCGAACATATATTATGTGCTTCATTAAGGGCACAGATGACATTTATGGTGCTTACTTGAATGAACTGGAAGCCAAAGGCATTTACCGTGATACACCTATACAAAAGATTCGTGTGTATCCACTTGAATTCTTCGAAAAGTGGACGACACTGGATGGGAACTTCGAGCTTTGAAAGTTTAGATATGGCAGGACTTCACCAAATCAAAATCTAAGGCACTAGAAATATTGATGAATAATAATTAGTTAGTCCACGTATTTAAAATCTATAAAAGTACTTGAGATTTAAAGGAAGGATTGGCAGAAAGGATGATAGATATTAACGATTTTACAAACAAAATACTTACCTGCGTTGACTGCGGGCAAAAATTCAACTTTGAGCCGGGGGAACAAGCCTTCTATCGTAGCAAAGGGCTTGCTGAACCCAAACGCTGCAAACTATGCCGTGATAAAAGGCGTGCCACGCTGATTAAAGGTGGTGGTGCGCTGTGAATACAAATCTGAAAGGTTACTTCCAAGTAGATAACGACATATTCGATAACGATACGCTTGGATTAAGTTGGTGCGCCAAGATGGTTTATATGTATTTATCACGATGCAGCAATCAGGGTGCAACAGCATTCCCTTCATACAAGACCATAGCAAAAAAGTGCGGTATGAGTAAGGGGTCAGCTATCAAAGCGGTTAAGATTCTGGAAAAAAGGCGTTTCATCGAAGTAGAAAGAAGCAAGGATTCGCCTATCAAGCATAATCCTAACCACTACCAAGTGTTGCCATTACCGGCGACGAAGAAGCCTGAAAGGATTGATATTCGTATACCTGAACCAGCCTTAGCATAGCTTCTTACACTGGGAGCTGGTGCACCACAGCACCTACCCCTAGTGCACCACAGCACCTGTAAAAAGAACTATCTTAAAAAGAAATATAAGGCCTCAGGTACTGTGTATGTACCTTCGGCCTTTGCTGATAAGATACATCGTGCCTTAAATGCAGTCATAGTGCTATGCCATCGATTTATGTTTTCTTATCAGGGTGTGTGTAAGGGGTGGTGCCTACATTATTCGACTACTGTTGCGACTGTTTGAGGTCGGTGCCACATTTTGGGCAAAATTTATGGGCAGCGTCTGTTTCCCAGCCACATTTCGGACAAGTATTTACATGTGGGCTTGCTTTTAACTCGAGTCCACAGTGCGGGCAATATATATCATTTTCTTTAACTGTATTACCACAACTTTCGCACAGCCTTATTCGCCCATGTTCTCTCAATTGGCTTGTACTAGCCGCCCTAGCATGATTCCCAAATACATTTTTTTCAGTTTTCAAGGTTGGCCAAGTAATTAGATACACTATGAAGGACAAAAATGGTGAAAATACAATAAAAGCAGTTGCCCACGCTACAGCATTACGCCCGTGACGTTTTGCATGATGATAAATAATATGAGCAGTTGCAACGCTGAGGCCAATTAAACCAACCCAAAGTGATGCTCCTGGTGCCCAAGTAATATTAGGCTCCCTTTCGAATCTCCATGTTTCAGGATTCCAAACCAGTTGCCCAGGAGCACCTTGATTATCAATTAAAAAGAAGACACCAGTGATGAGACCGCAAATTAAGATCCATGCTAGTAAATCCACAGCAACTAATTCACTCATGCTTTGCAGTTTCATTTTCGCTGGTTGTTTTTTATCGGCCATAATTTACTTAAACCTGATAGACTAATACCAGTAACATGAGTTATCTATAATGCCTACTTTATATATCTGCCTAACTAACTTGTCAATACCCATAATTCATTGTCTGCTATTAATACCATTTAACTTCGGAAATAGTCAATATTAACTTGTTGGGAAAGCATTTAATCCTGATTCTGGGGTATTCACAGCCACAGGCCTTCGTATTGGTGATTTGGGGATATTTCCGCTTGAATTTATTATTGCTAGCTACGAATATTAGGCTTAATATCACTAATGCGTATGATATTTCTAGATTTGGAAGGAAAAAATTTCAACCTGTGTGCGTGTGTGGCGGGATGGTTTAACCTAATAACAATACAGGTAACCTTTATCCCCACCCCAGCTTCAGGTAGTATTTCGCTATTCTTTCAAAGAAACCCCGTACTTTTGTTTCCCTATCCCCAAATATGAAAAAGTAGATTAATGTACTTGCTAATAAAATCAAAGCTAGTCCCATGATTCCGCATACAATAAATACTGGATACCGAAGTATATACCATGGCGATGAAGGCTCGATAATCCCTGCGCCGAAGGCATAAGTTAGTGCAAGAAAGCCCCAAAACAATAGAACTTCAATTATCATTACTATGGCGTTTTTCATATTATTCGACTATTATCCTTTAAGAAGATAGACAGCTTGCAATCCTACAGCAATTGCCAATATAAGAATAACCCAAGCAAGACTACTACTACCAAGCCAAAATAGTTCAACAATAACCACGATAGCGGTTAATATTAGGGAAGCCCACAATAATAGTCTTTTTCGCATTGAAACACCCTAAATTACTAGCGCACCACTGTTATACGCCTGAATATTGGCTTTGTCAATACCTACAGCAGCCCTATGTTTTGAGTGAAATATGAATTCCAAGTTTATGAAATTACTTGACTATATATTAGTGTAGAGTATTATTTGACTTGGGAACATAGAAACAGGGGGCAATACGTAAAATGGATATACAACAGTTGATATCAAGAAGAAGCGACCTTGGCACATTTCTTGTACATCTAACCCGGGAATACCCTAGTGGTACACCAGCAAAAAAGAATTTGAAATCCATACTTGACGATTCTGTAATTGAAGCTAGAAATCCGTATGGGGCAGCCTTAAGTAGATTACAAAAGCTACAAGCAAAAACGCCTAAAAACCTAGACACACAAAAAGTGGTTTGTTTTACTGAAACACCGCTTGAACATGTTCATCTACTTACGGAAGATATCCAAGGAAGAAAATTTAAATTTGGTCCATATGGAATTGCTATAACAAAACGTACTGCCCGAATGTGGGATGTGAATCCTATATGGTATATGGACATTACCTGGGGACATACTTGGTTATCCAACTATCTAGACGGCATTATTGATAAGGAAATACTCGAAAAAACCTTCTCAACAAGTGATATCTCAAAATTAACACCCTTTATTGAACAAATGGGAACAGGGCCTGATTACTTTAAAGAATATTGGTGGGAACGTGAATGGCGACATTTGGGTGATTACACATTACAGGTGAAGAAATTCATAATAATCTGCCCTGAAAAAGATTTCCAAGAAGTTAGCGAAGTGTCTAATGCGTTAATTAAGAAAACGCCTTTTATTGACCCGACTTGGAGCTTGGAGCAAATCATCGGTAGATTGGCAGGACTTAAGTCAGAAGATGTTGACCCATTCTAAAATATAAGAAAGCGGTAGCCTAGTACCCCTTTATAGAACCTTAAGCTACCCAAAATATTTCAAGCTTAATTTGTTGGGAATGGGTTAAATCAATGAAGCAGATGCCGTGCTTTTCAAGGCCTTCGTATATGAGGAATCCATAATGCATGTAGAATGCAATTATATAGGGGTGTATTAGGTTTTGAATGGTTAGATATTTATAGGGCGAAATGACTAACAGATTTGTGTCTGGAAAGCGTGTCTGGATGCGTTAGATTAAGCCCTACATAGTACCATGAGTAATCAGGTGTTTTCCTTCGATTGGCATAAATCACAAAAGGTGTAACCAGCCTTTTCAGCTTCATAGGCTGACCTAAACATAACCGTGTTTTCAGGCTTAATTCCGTCAACAAACAGACAGCTTCTTTCATGATAGATACTTGTCGTTGAATCACCTATATATAAAATTTGACCATTTTGACTTCCAATACTTGCTTCATCTTCACTACCATTAGCTTCTTCAATAGAACTTTCGAATTCCTTCAGAAAGCCTCCCCGCCCAAACATTGAATATATCGTTCCAAATATAAGACAGACGGAACCTGCAACCATACCTATCCAACCAGCAACAGGATAAGCAACATAAGTCATACTTGTTTTTGGAAAACCGACATATGCCATCCACCATCCCAAACCAAAACAAATAGCTCCCAACATAGGACACCCAAGAATTCCAACCAAACGTCGGGAACCACCCTTGACGGAATAGCGTATTGCCAGCCAAGCAACAAGAATTAGTAATGCGTAAGGCAATAGAAGGATAAAACCCATAATAAACGCTTCTAAGTTCCAAATTTTATCTTGACAAACAATGATGCATACCTGTTATACGCCTGAATATTGGCTTTGTCAATACTTTGCTTAGGTGATTACACGCTGGTAAACGTTTAAGGCATCCTCAAAACTGAAAGACTTGCTATATCGTTCTACCATAGTGATGTTTTCCCAACCACCAAGAGCTTGAACTGTCCTAGTGCTTAGACCAGATTTGACTAAGTGAACACAAAAGCCACGCCTAAAGCTATGAGGATTGCATTGAATACCACTATCAGCCTTTAGTCTTTTCAGTATGGTCTGAGCGCCACCTTTTGTCAGCTCAAAACTTTCGTGCCTATCAAACCACTTCTTCACAATCCCATTACCCGACAAGCACTTGCGATATTTATTGCCCTTCCCCAGGACAACGACAGTCCCTTCGTCCCAATTAAAGTCAGATGACTTAACATGGACAGCTTCCGATATTCTCATGCCCGAATACCACAACAAACTGACAAGGGCTTTATCCCTTTCACAACTACAATGAGCTAACAGCGTATCAAGTTGTTCCTTACTAACGGCAGGTAACAGTTTCTTCTGTGTTTTTGGTGGGCAAACAGACTCAATCGGATTGCTAGAAGTGTAACCATTCTGATAAAGCCAGTTAAACAAAGCCCTTAGACATGAATAGAACTTGAGCTTACCATTACGACATGATAAACTACTTAGGTATCGAGATATCCCCTCAGAAGTCAATGGATAGCCAATAAAGGCGATAAGGGTATAATGGTAGCTTTCAATAGTCCTTTGACTTATACCTTGAGGACGGGACTTAAGAAACGTATCAAACAGTTCTTTTGTGAACTTCTGTGAACTTTTAGTGTTTAGCTGACTCGTGGCGCATTCGTCTAGGGGTTTAGGACACCTCCCTCTCAAGGAGGAGATCACCGGTTCGAATCCGGTATGCGCTACCAAAGGCAAAAATACCCCCTGTTTTGAGGCTAAATTCTAGTAACAGGGGGTTACTTTTTACCGATTTGCTACTAATTTGCTACTAATTTCGTCCTGATTATCACGGTTGAGTAACTTGTCAAAACTGTCGGCAGCTGCTTGCTGAATACCAGGGGCCACATGACTGTATGTGTCGAGGGTCATTTGAATGCTGGTGTGTCCAAGGCGTTCCTGCACTATCTTTGGATGGATTCCTTGTTTGAGCATCAAGCTTGCGTGGGTGTGCCTTGCATCATGCAAGCGAATTACTTTGACCCCAGCCCTAGCAGCTATTCTCTCCCACGCATACGTGACAGTATTCGGACGTAGTGGTTTACCCGAGTTACTGAACACTAAATCTGCCTCACTTATAGTCTGTCCCAGTAATAGAGCTTCAGCTTCCTTTGTCTTACGGTATTCACTAAGGACAAGGAAAAGAGAAGATGATATGGCTATTGTACGGCGGCTTTTCTCTGATTTGGGTTGTGTAAATATGTAGCTGCCATTCCTCAACTGGTGTAGACTACGGCTAACGTAAATCTGACTATAAATAAAGTCTATATCCTGCCACCGCAAAGCCAGCAATTCCCCTCGCCGCATTCCGGTGAAGAGGGCCGTATAGAATAGAGGGTAATAACGGTTGTCTATTGCAACTTCCAAAAAGCGGTTTACTTCATCCTCATTCTACGTCTGCATTGTTGAGCGTTTAAAACGCGGTGGATCTACCGCATCGGCAACATTGCGGTTAACCAATCCCCATTTAACAGCAGTCTGTAAGGCTACGTGTATCAAGGCGTGATGATACCGAACAGTCCGAGCACTAAGACCTCTATTCAGTCCTGTGGTGTAGTGCTTCTGCAAGTGTTCTGGCCTTAGTTGTATCAACTGAATTCTTCCAAGCTCGGGAATCAGGTATTTGTGGATAATACCACTGTACCTATCGTAACTCCTTGGTGAAAGGTTGGGTTTAGCATAATCCGATAGCCACTTCTTCAGATAGTCTCCCATTGCAGTCTTGTCAGGCTTCACGAACGTGCCCGAGTCAAGATCGTGAATTAGCTTTGCCATTTGCTTTTCAGCTTCACGTTTTGAAGACCCCGCAGTTACCCACTGCTGCTTGCGTTTGCCGGTAGACGGATCCAACCCAAGCTGGAGAACGATGGTGTAATTATTACTACCCTTTCGCTTGATAATTCTGCCTCTCATTTTATTCCTCCTGATCTTGCTGTTTCATAAAGAACGGCACCCATTAGATGGATCATTCCACTTTCTTGAGCTAATGGAGACTGGTTAATGAATTCACGAAGCGCAACAAGCCCGCCTTTTTTCAGATTGTCGTAGCAGTCATCTATCATTTTTGTTTCTTCGGGAGAGAGCGGACGTTTTTTGTGCCGCTCGATATCTCTATGAGTTTCCGCTCGTTGCTTTTCCAGCGCATCGATAATGGCTTGTTTATGATCGGGAAGCAGCGCATCCCACCAGGATATCAAAACATCATGATTTAAGAAGTCATCAGAGTAGAAGTAGAGCTTGTCAAGATCAGTTGTGTCCGGATATTGCTCATTCATTTGTTCGCTTACACGCTCTCTTTGTACGTAGCTACTGGCGATAAAATCCAGCCATAAAAAACCGCTTTCTGCAGCGTCAGGCAATTCCCTGATCAGTGGTTCGGCCGTATGGTACAACCTGGCTATCCATTGAGCTTCCCTGACAGTTAATACTCTAGACATATCTTCATCGTTGCCATATTCTGTTTTCAATTTTTGTGTCTTTATGAGCACAGGAATCATGTCATGAGGAATATTGTAGTAAGAACAGGCTCCGATACTCCATGGTCTTTCAAGCTCGCGTGGCTGTTTGTTGCGGGCCTCGGATATCATCTTGACCAGAGTCTCATCACTTGGGGATGTGTACCCCATCTTCTCTATCAAGTCTTTAAGTCGGGCTGCCAGCGGCCACCGGGGCATATTCCTGGCGTCGTGAACGGCCTGACTGATGATCAGACGCCTGACCTCCTTTGATATTTGGGGGCCTCTTCCGGTTCTTTCTGTATTCATTCCTATTATTCCCTTCCTGTGTTAATAAATATGCCTTGTGTTATTGTTATATGTTCCTTTAATATTAGTAGAAAGACTGAAATATGTCAATAGATTATTAAAAATATTTTTGGAGACCGTCATGATAAAGAATCGGCTGAAAGAGTACCGCGAAAAGGCAGGGCTGTCCC
>DAOUMS010000002.1:0-142435 GCA_034409565.1 Dehalococcoidales bacterium | reverse complement strand
AGTTCGGCGTCAGCGTTATTCTGGAGACGCCCAAGGTGCCCTACAAGGAGACCATTACCGCGTCAGTGCCGAACGCCGAATACAAGCACAAGAAACAGTCCGGAGGCCACGGCCAGTACGGCCATGTCATCATGGAGCTGGAGCCCCTGCCCCGCGGCACCGGCAACGAGTTCGCCTCGAGGGTTGTCGGTGGTACCGTGCCCAAGAACTACATCCCCGCCGTGGAGAAGGGCTTCCAGGAGGCGATTCAAGACGGCGTGCTAGCGCATCACCCGGTGGTGGATGTCAAGGCCACGCTGTACGACGGCAGCTTCCACCCGGTGGACTCGTCGGAAATCTGCTTCAAGATTGCCGGGTCGCAGGCAATGAAGAAAGGGCTTTCCCAGGGACAGCCAATCCTCCTCGAGCCCATCGTTAATATCTCTATAACCGTCCCCAATGACCTCACCGGCGACATTATCGGCGACCTCAACACCAAGCGCGCCCGGGTACAGGGGATGAACCCTTCCGGCGATATCAATATCATTGAGGCCCAGGTGCCACTGGCGGAAGTACTGCGCTATGCCATTGACCTCAAGTCAATGACCCAGGGCAGAGGCACCTACACCATGGAATTCAGCCACTACGAAGAGGTGCCAGCACAAATCAGCCAGAGGATTATCGCCCAGAAGGCAGAGGAAAAAGCCTAGACTGGTTTAAATGTCTTTTAATCGATAATCCCCACCTGACTGAACTCAGGCAATCCACCCCAGTAGATTGCCCAGCCAATGAAGAAGGCAGTCGCAATTGTGTAGCCAATCACGAAAAAGGCAAGCAGAGGCTGCTGGCGCATCCCTGTCCGCCCCAAAATCCAACCCAAAATTGTAACCAGAACGGCAAAGGGTATGCCCAATGGTGCAGTTCCAGCTTCAATGACTATCACGAAAAACGTAAAACCATAGATTACCCCCGCCAGAATAAGCGGCCATACCATTACCTGCTCTTCGTGGAATGGATTACGCCACTGTCGCCAAAGGAGCAGGGCAGACAACCCAACGATGCCACAGTGCCACAAATAGTGGCTCAAAACTTCATCATAGAAAAAGGTGAGTCTGTAAGCATCGCTGCCCTTTATTTCTTCCAGCAGATGGCCAATGGAGTTAGCCGAGAGGTGAATTCCCTGGCCCTCCACCCAGAGAGCGGCAAGAATCGCAAAGAGGATTACTCCAGGTAGGGTAATCTTTTTCTCTTCATCTAGACGGTACAGAAGCCAGTATAGCGGAATTAAAACCAGTGGCGTCAGTATGTCAAAGACATCCCCGATTCTCACCAGAGGATAGAAGCTGAACTGCTGGCTGAGCAAGGGGGGAACTATAAAAAATACCGCAAAGAGAATGGCGAAGACCAGAACAAGAAAAGATAACCGTTTCATCTTGCCACCTCCCAAAACCACCCCCAAAGTTGGGCGTGCTTCACTGAATATATATAAAATATTGTTCGATTAATGTAGCACTTTGTATTGCAAAAATCAATGCATTAAACGGGTATGACAAAAAATTGTAGATATCTGGTGGTGATTCTAGAACTAACGAGCCGTGGTATGACCCAGGTGAATCACCTGGTTTACGTGGCCCGTATTTCCTGCCGCAGGAACAGGACGTAGCTCACGGCGAAGCACACGGCACTGAGGCTTATCAGGCCGACGATGTGGGGCCAAACAATGAGGATGCTCTGGCCGAGGCTCAGGGGATTGGGCACCATGTAGGTAGCCTGGCTCGTGCTTACCATCCCCAGACTGCGCACCAGCGGTACCAGCAAAACGGTAGTTGCTTCCTGAAACAGTATGTTCGGGGAAAACCGCGTTATCATCTGCTGCACTTCAAAATTGCGCATCAGTTCTGCCTCCGTGCCGTCAGCAGTTGGGACCAGCGCATTGGCGATTCCAGGGGCAATGAGCAGGATGAAGATGCTGAAAAACAGCCAGAGCGCCAGAGAGAAAAGCAATGAAGCGGCCACCCGGCGAAAGACAATGGAAAAAAGTATCGCCAGGCCCATCCAGAACGCCCCGTAGACAACGGTCATGATGAAGTAGCTAAAGAGCCTGATGACTTCTTCCGCACTAGGCGGCACCCCAATCATACTTAACCCGTAGCCTCCTACCAATAGCAGCATCGTGCCCACCATGATGGACAGGGTGACCACACCAGCCAGGAATTTGCCATTGATGACACTGTCACGGAAAACGGGCTGGGCCAGGACCCGGCTCAGCGTACCACCAGCCCGCTCGCTGTTTATGGCATCAAAGCCCAGGGCAATGCCAATAAGGGGGACAAGCAGGGAGACCAGGTAAGTCAAGGAGGGGATTACCTCCCCCGACGTGGTGTACAAACCGAGGAAGACCATTCCCTCTGGCAGATTCGCGGAACGAATACCCTGTGAGGCAGCCACCAATCCGGTAACGCTAACCACAATTACCAAGATAAAAGAAGCCAGGAATCGGATGCTGGTAACATAATCAGCCAGTTCTTTACGTAAAATAGCTAACATTGACCGCCTTATTCCTCACGAAAATATTTCATGTAAATATCATCCAGGGAAAATTCCTGGACCTTCATCTGAATCAGCGGGAAATTGTGCTGCACTATGGCCTTGGAAACCTCCCGCCGTAAATCGGTATCAGCGCTGATGATGAGCGCATTCTCCCTGACCTCAACACCGACCACCCCTTTGATGCCCCGGATAACGTTGATAAGCTTCTCATCTGGCTCCTCAGTTTCCGCTTCAATCTGGAAACGGCCCCCGGCCAGCGCTTCCCGGCCCAGCTTGTCAATGGCCCCCTGAATCACCATCTTTCCTTTGGCCAGAATGCCGATGTTGTGGCACACCCGCTGCACCTGATATAACTGGTGTGAGGAAAGCACCACGGTTGTCCCCATCCCGGGCAGACCCTCTACGAGGTCGAGGAGCTGGTTAATACCCTTCGGGTCCAGACCGGCAGTTGGCTCATCAAGGAAAACCAGCTTCGGTCTTTTAATCAGCACTTCGGCAATACCGAGCCTTTGCTTCATGCCGCGGGAAAACTTTCCCACCGTTTTTTCTATCTCGCGATTCGGCCCTGTCTTCTCCATTACCTCGCTCTCGGTAAGGCCGACCATTTTCAGCACCTCATCGGCGCGCCGGTTTGCTTCCGCGTAGTCAATGCCGTTCAGGTCAGCGATGAACCTCAGGTTTTCCCGGGCGGTGAGGTTTTCATAGAAGCCCACCCTTTCCGGCAGATACCCAACCTGACTCTTGACCTTTAGCGGCTCGCGGGTGGGATTGAAGCCAAGCACACTTACCAAACCTGAAGCCGGCTCGGTCAAGCCCAGCATCATGAGGATGGTCGTCGTTTTGCCAGCACCGTTGGGGCCAAGCAAGCCGAATACCTCATTCTCCCTCACCTGAAGGTTGAGGTGGTCAACGACGGTAACCCCATCGTAGCGCTTGGTCAGTTCCTGTGTTTCTATGGCTAATGTTTCAGTCATGGACTATCGCCGACTAAACCGCATGAAGACAACCACCAGCCCCAGCACGACAATGGCGATGATGGCCACGCCGACCCAGCCCCAGATGGTGGGTGTCTCCACAGTAACCCTGATACTTATCTTCTCCGAAGTCTTCTGGACTCCGGAAGCCCGGGCACTTATCATGTAATCGCCCGCAATTGTCTCCGGTGGCGGTTTGATATTTATCTCTACGGTCTGGCTCTTCAGCGCCTCCAGTGAGTCCACCTGCTCTGGCTTGAACTCAATTGACCATCCCGCCGGTTTATCGGACGAGAAGGTGATTTTATCAATGGGCGCCGTACCCAGGTTGCCAACTTCAATGGAAAAATAGTTATCACGACCGGCCTTGGCCTTGGTATCGTAACGCTCGCCCGACGGGGCCAGAAGCAGAGTATAACTGGCGGTAATCACTGCCTTGAGTTCAATGGTGCTTTTCAGGTCGCCGGAGACCACGTCTAAAAGTATCTTGTAATCGCCGGGCTCGGGCAGGGGCCAGAAAGGTGCCCGGGCGACCATCCTGGTCTTATCGGTAAAAGCCATACCGCCAGGCTTGAGGTCGATGGCGGAGACATGCTTGTCTTTCTCAAACTGGGGGGTGAAGTATACTTCCCATCCCTGTGGGGCGACGGGTTTCAGGTCAAATGACCTGGGCTCACCTAGTATATCGCCGCCGTATTTGAATTCCAGCTCAAAGACGAAGTCACTGCCGGCAATCGCCTCGATGCTGGGGTGGACGGCCCGCACCTCAATTGTTTCTTCCCTTTCCAGAATCTTTACGGTAACCCTTATCTCGACTTTTTCGGTAGAGGCCTGGTCACCTTCCGCCCAGAGCTTGACAAAGTAATCACCCGTGGCGGTATTTTCCGGCGCGGTTACCGTAGCATAAATTCGCTCGTTGTCATAGGCCGCCAGCGATGCTATCCTGGGCGGGTCATATTTGATCGTCCACCCGTCTGGTATTTCACTTTTGATGGCAATTTTGGTCACTGCCTCCTCGCCAATGTTCTCCAGGTCCACCCGGATATCCTTGTCCCGTCCAGCGACCATGTTAGTGCTGTATACGCCGTCGGTGGGCGTCAGCGACAGGACGTACTGTGACTCTTCCTGAGCAAATACCGCACCCACCGGAGAAATCGCCAGCAGGCTTACCAGTAACAGACAGAAAATTCTCATTTTTTGCATGCTTCTCCACCTCGCTAAGTATATTGGGAACTCAAGCTTACTAGTTTTCTATAATACTACAATCTATCTGGAAATTCAACTCTCAGGCGCTTGCCTCGTCAGCCGGCCAATAATTCCCTGACCTTTCCCGTGAAGGCCGGCAGCACTTTTTTCCAGTCGCCGACGATGCCGAAGCGTGCCTCGCGGAAGATATTGGCCTCAGGGTCTTTGTTAATGGCCACGATGTTTTTGCAGCCGGAACAGCCTGCCATATGCTGGCTGGCACCGGACAGGGCAACGGCAATATAAAGGTCTGGGGCCACTATTTTACCGGTGAGTCCTATCTGGCGTACATCAGGCACCCAGCCGTTATCACAGGGGGGCCGGCTGGCACCCGCTGCCCCCTTCAGCAGCCCTGCCAGTTCTTCCAGCTGCTTGAAGCCCTCAGCGCCGCCGATACCCCTCCCGCCACTGACCACCACCTCGGCCGCCTCCAGGCTTATACCTTCGACTTCCTGCTTCACCTTTTCCAGGACCCTGGTCCTGACTTTCGCGGAGTCCAGCCCCGCGGCAATGGTTACTACCTCTCCCTTTCTTGATGTGTCCGGCGCCAGCGGTGTCATGGCCTTGGCTCTCACCGTGGCTATCTGCGGGTCAAGCTCACTACTGAAAACAGCCCGGGCATTGCCCCCGTAAACCGGTTTGGTGCGCCGCAGGCGTTTTGCGCCGGAGTCAATGGCCAGCTCGATACAGTCCATGGTAACGGTTGTCTCCAGCCGGAAAGCCAGCCTCGCTGCCAGGTCGCGGCCAATAGACGTCTGCCCGATAAGCAAAATGCCGGGCATCATCTGCCTGACCACCTTTTCCATCACCGGAACATAGGTATCAGTCTGGTAATCCTGCAGCAAAACATCGTCAACGATGTATACTTTATCGGCACCAAAGGCAAAAGCCTCCTGGGCCAGACCACCTAGCCCGCTGCCCACGATGACGGCGCTTAATTCCTCACCGAGGTCATCGGCCAGTCTCCGACCGCAGCCCAGCAGTTCCGTGGCAATGGCCGCCAGTTTTCCTTCCGTCACCTCCGCGTGAACCATAATGCCCCGGTATTCTCCCATGGCTAATTACCTCCAGCTCTCATGGTATTGACTGTTCCCTATAATAACTTGGCTTCCCGGAGTTTCAGCGCCAGGTTGACCCCCGCCTCCTCCGGGCTCTCCCCTTCGATTAACTCGCACTTGCCCTCGTGGACCGGCTGGTACAGCTTTTCCAGGTTCGTTTTCCGCCCCGCCGTCCCAACCTGTGCCGGCTCAAGGCCAATATCGGCTGGTTTCCAGACAAGTGGCTCAATCTTTTTCGCCGCCATAATGCCTCTTATGGTCGGATAGCGGGCTTCGCCGAGCTCATTGCTGACCGTAACCAGTGCCGGCAGCGGCACTTCAATGACTTCGTAGCCATCAGCCGTTACCCGCTCCACTTTTGCCTTGCCGTCGGCGACCTCTATTTTCCGGGCCAGGGTAACGCTGGGCAGTCCCAGCATTTCGGCGATACCCGCGCCCACCTGACCGTCATCCCAGTCGGCCGCCTGCCGACCGCAGAAAATAAGGTCGTATTCACCGATTTTCTTGATGGCCGTCGCCAGTGCCTGGGCGTTTGACCAGCTATCACCACCGGTGAAAGCCTCATCTTCAAGCAGGACAAGCTCGTCAGCCCCCATGGAGAGCGGCTTTTTCACCACTTCGCGCAGCAGGTTGGCACCCATGCTGAGGACGGTGATTTTACCCCCCTGAGTGTCCTTGATACGCAAGGCTGCTTCCACGGCGTTCTCATCAAACGGACTGACTACGGGAGGCACACCCGGCGGCGGCACCACTTTTTTCGCCGCTTCATCCACCTTGAAGCTCGAGGGTGGCGCCTCGGGGTCTATTACCTGTTTCACGCAGACAATCATATTCATAGCCACGTCTACCCCTTTTCGTGATTTCCCACCAGAATTCAAAAAACTAATTTAACACTGGACTGGTTCGGTGTCAAGCACAGTCTGATAACGCGTTCGATGCCCTGAAAATCGCTTATCACCGCCACTGATGCCGCCGGGAAATGGCGGCGCAGCAGGTCGGTCACGGTTCCCCCCTGCCCCTGCCCGATTTCCAGCAGTATCACGCCCTGGGGCCGCAGTTTGTCTCTGCCTTGCTGGCACAAATGCCTTATCTTGTCCAGCCCATCGGCACCGCCATCCAGCGCCAGGCGCGGCTCGAAGTCAGCCAGCCCCGACGCAGTGATTTCCTTCTCCCCCACATAGGGCAGGTTGGCCGTGATAAGGTCGACCGGTTCCGGCAGCGGCACCAGCATATCGCCGTGAAGTAGCTGTACCCGGTCGGCCACACCGTGTTTTTCGCAGTTTATGCGGGCCACCTCCAGCGCGTCAGCAGATACATCGGAGGCGTAGATTTTCAAGCCGGGAAAATGCCGGACCAGACTGATGGCGATGGCACCGCACCCGGTGCCGATATCGGCGACGGCGGCAATATTACCCGCCTGCACCAGCCTGACCGCTTCCGCCACCAGCAGTTCCGTTTCCGGCCGGGGAATCAAAACGCGGCGGTCAATATAAAAATCGAGGCCGTAGAACTCCCGGTGCCCGGTGATGTAGGCTGAAGGCTCGCCGCCGAGACGCCGCTGGAGCAGATGCCAGAATTCAGCTTCCTGTTCGCTGCCGAGCTCACGGTCCGGCTCTGAATACAACCGCGCCCGGTCTATCCCCAGTACGTGCCGGAGCAGGAGTTCACCTTCCAGTGCCGCATCTTCAATGCCGTTCTCGGTTAAAATTTGCCGTGCCCGGTAAAGAACCTGCTTCAGGGTCACGCCAGTTGTTCCTCGAGTTGTCTTGCCTGGGAAGTAGTGGCCAGCTCGTCCACCAGCTCGTCAAGCTCTCCCGCCAGAATACGGGGGAGATTGCGCACCGTGAGGTTGATGCGGTGGTCAGAGACCCGGTCCTGGGGAAAATTGTAGGTCCGTATCTTCTCGGCACGGTCGCCCGTGCCCACCTGCGAGCGGCGCTGCGAGGTTATTTTTTCTTCCTGTTTGCGCCTTTCGATATCAAGGAGGCGGGAGCGCAGCACCGACATCGCCCGCAGTTTGTTCTGGAGCTGTGAGCGCTCGTCCTGGCAGACAACGACCATGCCCGTGGGGAGGTGAGTCATGCGGACGGCAGTGGCCACCTTGTTCACGTTCTGCCCACCGGCACCACCGCTGTGGAAAATGTCCACCTTCAGGTCATCAGGGTCGATTTCTATGTCCACCTCCTCTGCCTTGGGCAGAACCGCCACCGTTGCCGTCGAGGTATGGAGGCGGCCCGAAGACTCGGTCACCGGAACGCGCTGCACCCGGTGCACGCCGCTTTCATATTTCAACCGGCTGTAAGCCCCCCGCCCCTTCACCTCAAAGATGATTTCCCGGATACCCCCGATGCCGCTTTCATTTACACTGATAACATCTATCTTCCAGTCCTTCAGCTGGGTATAGCGACTGTACATGCGGAAAAGGTCGGCGGCAAAAAGCCCGGCCTCCTCGCCTCCCGCCCCCGCCCTGATTTCCATGATAATGTCCTTTTCGTCGTTGGGGTCTTTGGGCAAAAGGGCGAGCTTGAGCTCCGCAAGCAGCCTCTCCTGCTGCGACTCAAGGCTGGTGACTTCCTGCTTGACCAGCTCAGCCATCTCCTCGTCAAGGCCAGCGTCCAGCATCGCCCGGGTCTCCGCCAGCGATTTTGAGGTGTCTTTGTACTCCCGGTACTTGGCGACCACTTCCTCAAGGCCGGCCCTCTCCTGTGCCAGCTCCTGTAACTGCTTCAGGTCTGAGGCCACCTCATACCTGGACATCTGCCGGTCAAGCTCACGGTATCTCTGTTCTATTCTCTCCAGTCTATCTAACATAATGCCAGCAACCTCACTCGTATTATATCACAGGCCCAGAGCATGCTTAAAGAAGTCATTTGGCAGTGCATTGACCGCAGGAAGGTGACAGATGACCCTGCGTTGTAGTATAATGATAAAGTTAAAATGGTTAGTGAAAATAACAACATGAAGAGACGGTTTGCTCACCTAACCTCAACCATTCTCAACCCCTTTATCGTCAGCCTAGCCGTCGTGGTGTTCCTCTCCTTTCAGTCAACGTCCAGCGTAGGCGATGGCCTTAAATGGTCGTTGCTTTTAATCGGGTTCACCTTGCTGCCCATTTTTCTGGTCATCCTCTATCTGGTGCACAAGGATAAAGTTGACGGTATCTTCATCATGGTCCGGCAGCAGAGGCACCAGATATACCTGGTAGCCAGCATGTGCACCGTTGCCTGCTGTGTCATACTTTTTTCTCTGCATGCGCCGCTGGTACTGGTGGCCACCATGGTGGCGGCACTATCGGCCATACTCGTCTTCATGTTGATTAACTTTAGCTGGAAAATCAGCCTGCACACCGCTTTTGCCGCCGGTTCGGTCACCGTACTGATTATTACTTACGGTGCCACCGGTGCCTTCGCCGCCGTACTGGTGCCACCGATAGCCTGGTCAAGAATCGAGCTTAAATACCACTCGCTGACCCAGACCGTGGCCGGGGCGCTGCTTTCGGCACTCATCGTCTTCGTGGTGTTCCATCTCTTTGGCCTGATTGGCGAAGCGGCGGCGCTGTAGCCATTCGGCTTTGACACTGCCCGCATTACGCAGTAACATTAGACCATGCTGGCCAAAGTCAAGACCGCTGCCGTCGTCGGGCTGGAAGGCCATCTGGTGGACGTGGAGGTGGACATTTCCAGCGGCCTGCCGGCCATGACCATCGTCGGCCTGCCTGATGCCGCTGTCCAGGAAGCCAGAGAGCGCGTCCGCGCCGCCATCCGCAATTCCGGATTCAATTTCCCGATGAAGCGCATCGTGGTGAACCTGGCCCCGGCCGACCTGAAAAAAGCCGGCCCGGCTTATGACCTGCCCATGGCTATCGGCACTCTGCTCAGTTCGGAGCAGGTGAGCGCCAATAGTTCCCGGGCTATCTTCCTCGGTGAGCTATCCCTAGACGGCAGCCTGCGCCACACCCACGGCATCCTGCCCATGGTCGCCCTGGCCAGAGAGGAAAATAATATTGACACCATCATCGTGCCTGAGGTTGACGCCAGAGAGGCCGCCATGATTGATGGGGCGAGAGTCATACCGGTGGCTTCGCTGGCGCAACTGGTCGGCTACCTTCAGGGTGAAATCACCATTCCGGAATACAAGGCTGATGAAGCCGACCTTGGCGTTTACTATCCCGTCACCCCCATCACCGACCTGGCGGATATCAAGGGACAGGAGCACGTCAAACGGGCCCTGGAAGTGGCCGCGGCCGGCGGTCACAATGTCATCATGAACGGCCCGCCGGGCAGCGGCAAGACGTTGCTGGCCCGTGCCCTGCCCTCCATATTACCCCCGATGACTGGCGAGGAAGCACTGGAGGTAACCAAAATCTACAGCGTGAGTGGGCTGCTGCCACCGGATACCACCATGATACGGCAGAGACCTTTCCGTGCCCCGCACCACACCATCTCCCATGCCGGCCTGGTTGGCGGCGGGCACTGGCCCAGGCCAGGCGAAATCAGCCTCAGCCACCGCGGTGTGCTCTTCCTTGACGAGCTGCCCGAGTTCGGCCACTCCCTGCTGGAGGTGCTGCGCCAGCCACTTGAAGACAGAGTGGTGACCATCAGCCGGGCGCAGGGCACCGTAACTTTTCCGGCCAACTTCATGCTGGTCGGCGCCATGAACCCCTGCCCCTGCGGTTACTACGGCGACCCCTTCCGCAAGTGCACCTGTTCGCCGGGCCTGGTATCGCGCTATCAACGGCGCATGAGCGGGCCATTCATCGACCGGGTGGACATTTTCATTGAGGTGCCGCACATTGACTACGAGAAGCTGACTGATGAACGCCTGGGAGAACCGTCAGCAACCGTGCAGTCCCGGGTCAACGCCGCCCGTTCCCTTCAGCTAGAGCGTTTCCGGGGAACACACCTCACCGGCAACGCCGATATGACCCCATCCGAGATACGTGATTTCTGCCACGTGGAAGAGGCCGCCCAGGGGCTGCTGAAGGCGGCCCTGAAGCAGCTTTACCTATCGGCGCGGGCGTTTCACCGCGTCCTCAAGCTGGCCCGGACTATCGCTGACCTGGATAATTCTGATATAATTAAAGCTCACCATGTGGCCGAGGCCATTCAGTACCGGCCGAGAAGGACGGATTTATAAGTTACTTCACCGGGAGGAGAAAATGAGGCGCTGGATTGGGAGATATTATATTTTATTTATCGTCATCATAATGTTATTGACAACGGTTCTGACCGTCTCTGGCTGTCAGGACTATACCTTCCCCACCCCCGAGACTCCACAGCCGGAGCCGGAGAAGCCGGCAACCACCACTTTCATCAACTCCGAGGACAGGGCGGTACTTGTCGTCTACGAGCACCTGCTGGGCCTGGCAGAGAGCCACGAGGCCAAGGCCTACCTTGCCGAGTTCTCTGCTGTCAGCGATAACTGGAGTGCCAAATCAGAGCTCTTCAAAGACGGCAGCAGTATCTGGTACGTCAAGGTGGATATGAGCGGGGTTAAGGGCTGGACGGAAAAAGCGTACTGGCAGCAGGCAAGCTGGTTCGTCTATCAGGACGGCCGGGTGATACCATCGAACCGACTTCAGGCCAATGCGCTCAGAATTGAGGCTGACCTCCAGGAATTAAGCGTGCCGTCGCCAACTCAGTAACGCGCTAAAGGGCTAAAAGGCAGAAGATGCCGCCCGTGACCAGCAAAACCGCCCCCAGAGCGATGGCAATAACACCCCCAATCTTCAGTGCGCCGGGCTGCGGGCGTGGTGGCCAATGGTCCATGAATTCGCGGGTATCCCCGGGGCGCTTGGCCAGAGCGCTGTAATAGCTCTCTTCCTCTCTCTTGCCCCAGGTATAAGCTATTATACCGATGACCAGAAACAGACCACCAACGCCAATCAGTATCAAACAATCCAGTACTGACACGCCCCACCGCTCTCCATAAGATAGCGTCTTATTAGTGGTTACTATAGGCTATTATGGCCGCTTTTTCAACTGGGCAGGTGGGGCCTGGGACTACTTGATCTCCGCTTTAGCCCCGGCAGCTTCAATTTTTTCCTTTATCGTCGCCGCCTCTTCCTTATTTACGCCCTCTCGCACTGGCTTGGGTGCGCTCTCCACCAGGTCCTTGGATTCTTTCAGGCCAAGTGTGGTTACCTCGCGCACCGCCTTAATGACGGCAATCTTGTTGGCGCCCACCTCGGTGAGAATGACGCTGAACTCGGTCTGCTCTTCAGCTGCGGCGCCAGCTTCAGCCGGTGCTCCCGCCGCTGTTGGTGCTGCGGCCATTACCGGCGCGGCCGCCGTAACGCCAAACTCAGCCTCCAGCGCCTTGACCAGGTCGGCCAGCTCGAGCACGGTCATCTTCTTGATAGAGTCCATTATCCCCTCAATGGCTGGAGATACCTTGACCTTCTCTTTGGCTGGCGGTGCGGGCACTTCCGCCGCCTTCTCCTTTGCCGCCTTGGGCTTTTCCTCCGCTTTTGCGGCGGGCGGCGCTTCCTTTACCTCAGCCGCTGCCTCCGCTTTTTCTGCTGCCGGTGCCTCAGCTGCCTCCACAGCCGCCTCCGGAGCGCCTGCCGCTTCCTTTTCCGCGGCGGGTGTCTCTTTTACTTCCGCTTCAGCTTCGGTGGTTTCCGGTGTCGCTTCCGTTTCTTTCTCTTTCGCCATATTATCCTCCCTCAAGTTGTTTCGCTCTTGCTTGCAGTACCCCCACAAGTCCTCTCATGGGGTTGGAAAGGCAGTTCACCAGACGGTAAATCGGACTCTGTATCCCGGCCATAATTTTAGCCAGCAAAACCTCGGTGGACGGCAGCGAGGCCAGGTTTTCGATATCAGCCGGGGTAAAGAGCCTGTCACCGGTAAAGCCGCCTTTAATGGTAAGTATCGATTTCTGCGTTTTTATATAATCGGCCAGAATCTTGGCCGGCAGTACAATGTCGCCATAGCCAAAGGCAATCGCCACCGGGCCTTCAAAAAGGCCAACCAGGTCGCTTTTGCCTGCTTTTTCTGCGGCAAACCGGGCCAGCGTGTTTTTCACCACGCGGTACTTTATCTCCGAACCCCTGAGGCTGCGCCGCAGGTCAGTCATCTCCGCAGTGGTCAGCCCCCGATAGTCGGTCAGGATACCGATGCTGCATTCTGAAAGCAACTGGCTCAGTTCCTCAACAACCTGTACTTTTTCTTCTCGCGGCATTACTTATCACCTCCTGAACTCCCCAGTCTGGCCATGAAAAAATCCCTGTGCTCGCCACACAGGGACATTAAAATCCAGCTTATCTGGTTTCTCTAACATCCTCGGCAGGCACATTAATTAAGCCGTTTCCGGCACCCGCTGTCTCAGGACAGACTATTCTGTTGTCTCTTCTATTCTACCCGGTTAAACCGAAAAAGTAAACCGGCATTAACTGCTGGTGAGCGCCAGGGTTGGCCTCAGGTCAAGGTGTATTCCCGGCCCCATGGTTGTTGTCAGCACGGCGGTCCTGACGTATTGCCCCTTGGCACCACTGGGTTTGGCCTTCATCAAGGCCTCGACAAGGGCCGTCAGATTGCCCAGCAACTGCTCATTATCAAAGCTGACCTTGCCCAGCGGCACGTGAATGATGGCGGTGCGGTCCAGCTTGAATTCAACGCGGCCTTTCCTGGAATCCTCGATAACGCGGGTGAGGTCCTCGGCGGGGACGACGGTTCCCGCCTTGGGGTTGGGCATCAGTCCCCTGCGTCCCAGAATCTTGCCCAGCTTGCCCACTTTGCCCATCATTTCCGGCGTGGCAATGGCGGTATCAAACTCCAGCCAGCCAGCCTCAATCTTCTTGACCAGTTCATCACCGCCAACGTGGTCGGCGCCGGCGGACTCGGCGGTTCTAACCGCCTCTCCCTGAGCAAAGACAAGAACCCTTACTTTCTTGCCCAGACCGTAAGGGAGCAGCGCCACCCCGCGAACCTGCTGTGTGGCATTGCGCGGGTCAACGCCCATGCGCAGGTGCAGCTCCACGGTCTCGTCAAAGCTGGCGTGCGCCGTCTTTTTCGCCAGCTCGATTGCCTCCTCTGGCGCATATGTTTTTGTCCTGTCGATTACCTGGGTTGCCTCGTTGTATTTCTTACCGTGTTTAGTCATTTTCCTGTTCTACCTTGATTCCCATACTCCGGGCGGTACCAGCAATGATTTTTTCCGCCTCTTTTATGCTGTTGGCGCTCAGGTCTTTGGCTTTCACCTGAGCGATTTCACGCAGTTTGTCACGGGAAAGAGTACCGGCTTCTTCATGAGCGGGACTGCCGCTCCCCTTCTCCACACCGAGTGCTTTTTTCAGCAGGTCGGTGGCCGGCGGTGTCTTGGTAATAAAGGTGAATGACCGGTCCTCAAAGACGGTAATCTCCACCGGGACAATAGAGCCGGCCTGTGAGGAGGTGCGGTCGTTATATTCCTTGCAGAACTGCATGATATTGATACCGTGCTGGCCCAGTGCCGGACCCACCGGCGGTGCCGGATTTGCCTGGCCGGCCGGAATCTGCAGTTTTATTATCGCCCTTACCTTCTTCGCCATCTTATCTCCTCAAGCTAGCTAAAGCTTTTCCACCTGCAAAAAGTCGAGTTCCACCGGTGTTTCCTGACCGAAAAGGGACAGCAGCACCTTGATTTTGCCTTTCTCGGTATTGATTTCATCCACCACGCCCACAAAATCGATAAACGGGCCATCGGTGACCCGGACGCTCTGCCCGCGGCGGAAGCCGACCTTCACCTTGGGCGCCTCGGCTTCCATCTGCTTTAAAATCTGGCCGACTTCATTCTCCTGGAGTGGCGTTGGCTTGCCCCCGCTTCCCACAAAGCCGGTAACACCGGGCGTATTCCGCACCACGCCCCAGCTCTGGTCGGTCATTTTCATCTGTACCAGGACGTATCCGGGCAGGATTTTCTTGGTCACGGTACGTCGCTGGCCATTTTTCACCTCAATTTCATCCTCGGTGGGGATGACGACCTTCAGTATTTCATCAGCCGCATCCATGGAATTGCGCCGCTGCTCGAGGTTTTTCTTCACCCTTTCCTCATACCCCGAGTAGGTGTGGATGACGTACCAGTTTGTTCCGTTATCCGCCACGGATTACCTCAACGTTCATATTTGGCTCAGGCATGATGCGAACTTGTCTGCGGTCATTGGCGTAAATAAGCTTTTAGTGGCCCACAAAAACATCTTCCACGAGGGCGGCAAAACCGTAATCAATTGCTCCCAGTACCAGGCCGGCGGCGACCGATATCACCAGCACCAGAGTTGATAAATAAAGGACCTCCCGTCGGGAGAGCCAGACCACCTTCTTTAACTCGGTGATAATCTCGCCGATGAACCTTAACCGTGAACGCTTGGTCGTCGCTGAATGATGTACCGCCGCAGGCATCCCTACCTCTCCAACCTGTCGTACTACTTAACCTCTCGATGAAGTCGCACCGTACGACAACGAGGGCAGTATTTATTCAATTCCAGTCTCTGAGAATCATTCTTGCGATTCTTCGTCGTGGTATATGTTCTCTCCCTGCATTCAGTGCAGGCGAGATGTATTATGCCTCTGGCTTCGCTTTTTTTAGCCATAAACCTACTCTATAATTTTGCTGATGGTACCGGACCCTACCGTCCTGCCTCCTTCACGGATAGCAAAACGCAGACCCTGCTCCATCGCCACCGGGTAGATGAGCTTTAACTTCATGGTAATATTGTCGCCAGGCATCACCATCTCCACCCCTTCCGGAAGCTCGATAGAGCCGGTAACATCGGTGGTCTGGATGTAGAACTGCGGTTTATAGCCATTGAAGAACGGCGTATGCCGGCCGCCCTCCTCCTTGGTCAGGACGTAGACATTGGCTTCAGCATAGGTATGTGGTTTAATCGAGCCAGGCGCCGCCAGCACTTGGCCGCGCTCGATATCTTCACGCTCCACGCCGCGCAGCAGGATGCCCACCGCATCACCGGGCTCAGCATAGTCCAGCGTCTTGTGGAACATCTCCAGGCTGGTAGCCACCACTTTTTTCGGCTCGTGGTGCAAACCCACAATTTCAACCTCGTCCCCAGCTTTAATCACGCCACGCTCCACCCTGCCGGTGGGCACCGTGCCACGACCCTTGATGCTGAAGACATCTTCTACCGCCATCAGGAATGGCTTGTCCTTGGGCCGGACCGGCAGCGGGATATAATCATCAACGGCATCCATCAATTTCAGTATCGGGCCGCACCACTGGCATTCGCGCTTGCCGCAGCCACACTCCAGCGCTTTAAGGGCACTCACCCGCACCACCGGTATCTCATCGCCCGGGAACTCGTAGTTGCTGAGCAGCTCTCTCACCTCCATCTCCACCAGCTCCAAAAGCTCCTCGTCTTCCATGGCATCCACTTTATTTAAAGCGACCACGATGCGCGGCACCATCACCTGGCGCGCCAGGAGAACATGCTCTCTGGTCTGTGGCATCGGCCCGTCGGGAGCGCTGACCACCAGAATGGCACCGTCCATCTGGGCAGCACCAGTAATCATGTTCTTGATGTAGTCAGCATGGCCCGGGCAGTCGATGTGGGCGTAGTGCCGTTTTTGCGTCTCATACTCAATGTGGGCGATGGCAATGGTCAAACCGCGTGCCTTTTCTTCTGGAGCATTATCGATTGACTCAAAGGCGCGGAAGCTGGTGGTGCCTACCGCCTTGGACAGCGTCAGCGTAATCGCTGACGTCAGCGTCGTTTTTCCGTGGTCAACGTGACCGATGGTCCCTACGTTTATATGTGGCTTGGTCCTTTCGAATTTCTGTTTTGCCATTTCAACCTCCGTTTTCTACCAAGCCCACAACCAGATTCGAACTGGTGACCCCGTTCTTACCAAGAACGTGCTCTACCGACTGAGCTATGTGGGCATAATTACAAAGCTAATTTTAAGGTAATGTTTATGAAAAGTCAACCACCGCCCCGTTCTTACCCGGAACGCGGAATATTACCTTCCAGAAACAATATGTTCTGGTGGAGGGGACAGGATTCGAACCTGTGTAGCCCTTAGGGCGGCAGTTTTACAGACTGCTCCGATTAACCACTCCGGCACCCCTCCACAATCTCAAACCCCGGAGCCTGAGGGGGGATTCGAACCCACGACCTGCTGTTTACAAGACAGCTGCTCTGACCAACTGAGCTACTCAGGCGATAGCCTGGTCAACAACAAGCTAACCAGCTAGTTATTATAAGGAACAGCACCGGTTAAAGTCAAGCTGACCACGCCAGCGCATCAAAAGACGAGGTACCTTTCCCTCCGGCGGGAAATAAAGCCGGCAATCAGGCCTACAATAAGCCCTCCCAGGTGGGCCTGCCAGGCGACCGACGGCATAAAGGAGAGCAGCAGGAAGCCCCCGATGATAGCCACCCAGAGCGGGACCGGGATGGGGATGGGGAAGATAATCACCGGCAGCTTTGGCCGCATCACCACCAGCCCGCCGGCAACGGCAAACACGGCGCCGGAGGCGCCGACGGCCACCGCTAGCGGATAGGCCAGCGCCCAGAACAGGAGATTGCCCACTATGCCCCCGGCAAAGTAGACCAGGAGAAATCGGCCGCGGCCAACCAGCCTGGAGAAGTAGCTGCCAAAGAAATAGAGAGTCAGCATGTTGGCGAAGATATGCCAGAACCCGCCGTGGACAAACATGGCGGTCACCACCGTCCAGGGTCGGGAAAAGAACGCCGCTGGCTGAAAGCCGAGGAAGTAAATGAGCTCAGACCGGATAAGGGTAGCGAAGAAAACCACGAAATTGATAATGACCAGTATCAGGATGGCATTAAGACCATCACCTGGATAACCGTATCTCACCCTCATTTATCAGGTAATCTCCTTCAGGAAAGCCTCTTATATTTCATATTACCGCATTTCACGGCCGCTAAACAATGACAGGCTCGAAGTGCTAGAATAGTAACAGGCCCATCCTTAAAAGGGATACGTGGCCCAGGCCATATGGATGACGGCCAAATTACCATATTTATAATATACGGTGAGACATGACGGAAAATATAATTGAAGTTGAGAATTTGATAAAAAAGTTTGGCGACCTGGTGGCGGTGAACAACATCAGCTTCAGCGTTAAGCCGGGGGAGATATTCGGCTTTCTGGGCCCGAACGGGGCGGGGAAGACCACCACCATCAATATCCTCTGCACGCTGACCAGGCCGACCTCCGGTCGGGCCAGCATTGCCGGCCTGGACGTGGTGCAACAGCAGAGCCAGGTGCGTCAGCAGATAGGCCTTGTTTTTCAGGACCCCAGCCTCGATGAAAGGCTCAATGGTCTGCAGAACCTGCGCTTTCACGCGCTCGTTTACGGCGTCCCTGCCTCAGTCCGCAAGGCGCGTATCGAACAGTTGCTCAAGATGATGGAACTCTGGGACAAGCGCCACAACCAGGTGCGTACCTATTCCGGGGGAATGAAACGGCGACTGGAGCTGGCAAGAGGACTGCTGCACCATCCCAAGGTCCTCTTCCTCGATGAGCCAACGCTCGGGCTCGACCCGCAGACCAGAAATCGCATGTGGGAGTATATCCTTGAGCTGCGTCGGGAGGAAGGGACGACCATCTTCCTCACCACGCACTACATGGACGAGGCCAATAAAGCCGACCGCATTGCCGTTATTGACTATGGCAAACTCATTGCCATGGACACGCCAGCGAAACTGAAAAGGATGGTAGGCAAGGACATCGTATCGCTGAGGACCGGCGATAATGACCGGGCGGCGGAGGAAATCAGGCGCCGCTATCAGATTGAGGCCAGGCATGACGGTGATGGGCTCTGTTTTGAGGTTGCCAACGGGGAAGAGTTTCTCCCCGTTTTGCTGCGCGAATTCAGCACCCTTATAGTCAGTGTAAGCATGCGCCGCCCCAGCCTGGATGACGTCTTTCTCAAGCTCACCGGAAGGGAGATACGCGAGGAAGACGTCAGCGATACCTTCAAGGCAATGGTTCGCCAGCACGGCCGCCACTCGCGGCGCTAGGAGGATAACATGAATCAACTGCGTGGTATCTATACCATCTGGTACCGTGACCTGTTGCGCTTCTGGCACGACCGGATGCGTCTGCTGGGGTCATTTACTTTTCCGCTCCTGTTCCTCTTCGTCTTCGGCAGCGGGCTCAGCGCCAGAATGGGCGTCCTCGGCGCGGGCTTTGACTTCACCCAGTTTATGTACCCCGGCATCATCGGCATGACGGTGCTGATGAGCTCGTTCATGTCCGGGGTTTCCGTGGTCTGGGACCGCGAGTTCGGCTTCCTCAAGGAAGTGCTGGTGGCACCCATCAGCCGCGCCGCCGTGGCCACCGGCAAGGCTCTGGGAGCAGCCACCATTGCCCTGCTTCAGGGAATACTGATACTCGCCTTTGCCCCGCTTATCGGTGTTTCCCTCTCCATCGGAACGGTGCTGGCGCTCCTGCCGCTCATGTTCCTGCTGGCCGCCTCCCTGGGTTCATTCGGCGTCCTGCTGGCCACCCGCATCCGCTCCATGGAGGCATTTCAGGCCACGATGCAGATGCTGATGTTCCCCATGGTATTTCTTTCCGGGGCGTTCTTCCCGTTGCAGAACCTGCCGCAGTGGATGAACGTGCTGGTGAAGGTCAACCCGGCCACCTACGGCATTGCCCCCATCCGCCAGGTGGTGCTCGGTGCGACCCCGGACGCGACTTACGGAATCAGCCTGTTCGGGTACACGCTGACGCTCTGGAACGAAATCGCCATTCTGGCCGCGTTCGGGGCGACAATGATTTTGCTGGCCATATGGTCGTTCGGCAACCAGGAGTAATCTTGACTTTAGCCGCCAGAATTACGATAATAAACTTGGTCTGACACGGCACTCCCCGATAGCTCAATGGTAGAGCGGGCGGCTGTTAACCGCTAGGTTGTTGGTTCGAGTCCAGCTCGGGGAGCCAGAACTTCCTTTTTTGCATGAGAACTCGTTCTGCCAAACTATCAATAGTCTGATGATTCTCCCTTAAAATCACTTTTAGTTTGTTTACTCAGCTTCACTCTCGGCCTTCTCCAAAGACCCCATCATTTTCTGTCACATCTCAGCTGGGCTGCAACCTTCTCCACCCATATGAGACATCATGTTCTGCATCATTCTTGGAATCATCTTAGGAATAGCTCGCGTAGCTAACGTTGCCAGAATTCCACCCCCAACTGCACCAATAGCAACCGCAAACATATATTTCTTGATATTTGAACACCCGTCAGACATCTTAACTACCCTCCTCTAAACCCGCAGATTAATTACGTTGCTTGGATTGATACTACTTTGAGATAGTAACTCTGTCAATGCCCCGCAAGCGCCACGTCACAAATCCAGGCTCGCCAGGACTGAAAAGAGTACCATACGCCTCACAACTTACCTCTTGCAGCTTTCCCAATAGGGCGGAGCGCCACGTTGAGAAATGGAGCCTGTTATAATGCTTGACAGCCAGTGCTATAATATCTAAACAAAGTAGTAATAAGTAGGAGGGAGTATTATGGCCAGAACTTCAACTGCGTATCCAGTTCGCTTGTCCATCGACTACCCTGATAGAAATCTAAACAGACTAACAACTTTTTTCAGGATTTTCACAGCTATTCCAATCGTCATTGTTATTGGCTTATTAACCAGTGCTGAATTCGGATGGGAAGGGACAGGTGAGTGGGTCTACCGATATGCTGCAGCGGGACTCGTTTTTCTGCCAATAGTGTTAATGCTCCTATTCAGGCAGAAATATCCCAAATGGTGGTTTGACTGGAATGTGGCGCTGACAAAGTTCGGCGCTCGTGTTGCAGCTTATATTGATTTGCTCACGGATGAATATCCATCGACTGACGAAGACCAGGTAGTGCACATTGAGATTCCATACCCTGACGCGAAAAACGAACTGAATCGTTGGCTGCCATTAGTGAAATGGTTATTAGCTATACCACACTGCATTATTCTATGGTTCCTCTGGATTGCTGCAATAGTGTGTGTAGTGATTGCATGGTTCGCTATATTGTTTACTGGTCGGTATCCAAGAGGCCTGTTTGATTTTGTTGTCGGCGTGTATAGATGGTCGCTGAGAGTAGCCGCATATGCTTTCCTGTTGACCACTGACAGTTATCCACCTTTCGCGCTTAGTGGCTAAAATGGTAGTTATGCAGTGGTTTACTCTACCATGCTTAGCATAGGTATATCCTATGAGCCCCACGTCACAAATCTAGGCTCGCCAGGTTACTTCAGTCTTACTTTGGTAGCACTTCGCCCAGGGTTTTTTCAGCTATCCTGCTTGCTTCCCCGGCTCCCTTCTCCGCCGCCATGCCCAGGTACTTTTTGAAGTCAATGAATTTCCCGACGCCATCTATCACCATGTCCGGCACTTTGGAATCGTGGAGAAGAAACTGATATAACTCCTGCCCTATCTTTTCCTTAATCTCTGCATAAGGGATTTCCCCGGACAGCTTTGTTACCGCCTCTTTCAAATTGGCCAGGTCAGCGGTTAAGGTTGTTTTTTCCGATTCCAGGTTTTCTATTCTTGAATCCAGTTCCGCTATTTGTGTTTTTAAGTTTGCTATCTCTTCGTCATGCTCACTTCTCAGCGCTGTCATTTGCGATTCGTAACTTTCCTTTTGCTGTGCCTTCTCCTCAATCAGGGTCTTTATTTGCGACCTCAGACCGTCTATATCGGCCAACCTCGCCGCCAGTGCTTCGTTATCAATCTTTGACTCCTTGAGGTCTTCCCCCAATACCGTGGTTAACTTTTCCATAAATACTTGGGAATCAGTTCTTAACTCTTTATACTCGTCGCCCAGTATCCCGACCACCCTTCCCAGAAGTTCATCATACTTCGTGTTTGCCCGGTCCCGTTCTTCTTCCAGTGCCATCAGGTATGACCTCAGGTCGCCCACTTTGCCACCATACTGCTTATTCAATAAGGTATATACCGCAAAGGCCACTCTCTTGGCCACCGCCTCCCCGTAGCCCTTTATATCACTGCCCCGCGGACCGAGCACCTTGCTGATCAGCTTATTTTCCATTTCCAGCCGGCTATCATAGTCCTTCAGTCCGGCGTCAACCACAGGATCCAATCCGGCACTGCTGTATAACTGCTCCGCCAGTTGCGATTCTTCCAGGTTCATGCTCTCCGGGGCGATTTCCTCAATTTTGATAAGTTGCTTTCCTTTGGCCTTTTTGCCTTTCATCTCCCACCTCCATTTTGACCGCTGCCAAGGGCGGTGCCTGGTTCATTTCTGCCAATACGATAGATAAGCCTGTTCCACAGTCAGAAGGGAATTGGCAGAGGTAAATATCTAATATAATTATACGCCATTCTGGGAAAAAATGGGGGGGTATTGACAATCCAGGTGGTGGTCTTTATACTCGGTAGTTACCAGACTAATTTAATGACAAAGGAGGCTATACGCAAATGTTATTCATGAGTACTTATACGTATGAGCCCGCGAACAGAGAGGCAGTGATTAAGCGGAGAGCAGAAAAAGGAGCGATGGTACCCCCAGGATCGAAAATTATTGGCGAGTGGAGTGCACTAACCGGAGGCCGGGTTTTTAGACTGGTAGAGGTAGAGGACCCTCGCTCTATGGCAGGAGCCGCGGCGGCATGGGCTGACCTCGGTAAGATTGAGGTTATCCCGGTAATGCCAACAGAAGAATTATTGAAACTTCTCTCCGCTAAGTAACGGGGGCATCATTTACACCACATACAGGATGTAGAACTTAGACAAGTGACAATTTCTGTAAACCAATGTACCCGATGGGAGGGCACAGTGTGAGCGCTGTGCCTTTCTTATTATTTCAGCAGCCGGGGCTTGCCAGACCTCTTTGATTACCAGAGCAGATACCCGGCCAAACAGATTTGACATGCTCATAACCTCATAATTACAATGCCTAGTGAGTCCCACAGGCTGTTGCTGTATGGAGCGGCACGGCTTGTTATGCGGAGAATATCAACCAGGGATTTAAAAGGAGTAACACTGATGAAAGCGGCCGTGGTCAAAGGTAAAAGACACATCGTCTGTGAGGAGGTGCCAACGCCAACGGTAAAACCGGGAACGCTCTTGCTGAAGACCAGATACTGCTCCATCTGCGGCACTGACCTTGAATATGTGGATAATCAGATGTCAGGCAACCCCCTCAAGGCAGGAGCTATACTTGGTCATGAGTTCGCCGCCGAGGTAGCCGAGGTAGGTGAAGGGGTTGACGGGTGGTCAGTCGGCGACCGGGTTACCACCGGTGACTACCTGCTGCCCTGCGGTGAGTGCTACTATTGCCGCCGCCAGTTACACCATCTGTGCCAAGGTAAGGACGTATCACCACGCACCCTGCCCAAAGTAGTCAGAGAATACGCCAGCCGGCTCGGGTCAATGGCCGAGTATTTCGTCAGGGAACCACACTCGGTGCAGAGAATACCCGATAATGTGTCCGATGAGGAAGCAGCCCTGGTGGAACCTCTCCGCACCGGCGTCAGCGCCGTCAGGACCACCGGCCTGAAGCCAGGGGAGTCAGTAGCCGTTATCGGGGCGGGTAAAATCGGCCTGGGCACGATGCTGTGCGCCAAAGCGGCTGGCGCCTTCCCGGTTATCGTCATTGACTTGGTCCAGTCCCGTCTGGATAAGGCCCTGGAAATAGGCGCCGATGCGGCTTTAAATCCCGGACAAGTTGACGTTGTCGCCGAGGTGGTAAAGCTCACGGAGGCAGGCCCGGACGTGGTCATTATTTGCGTACGGAGCGGCGATGTCTTAAACCAGGCTGCGGACATGGTCAGACGCGCTGGCATCATCGGCCTGGCCGGATACGCTCTGCCAACTGAGATTGACCCGATGACCTGGTGGAAAAAGCAATTAAGGTTTACCGCCATCGCCGGCGGATTCGGCGGGCCCAGCGGGTTAATCTATGCCTCCATGCGCCTGATAGCCAATAAACAGGTCGATGTCAAACCGCTTATTTCTGAGATTATCCCGATAGAGGACGTTCAGCGAGCTTTTGATTCCATGTATAGCGGGGAAAATTTAGCCCCTCTATTGAAGTTCTGAACCCGGTGGGGTCATTAGAGAGTATAGTAGCTTGGGCGATGTGCTCCAGCTAGTGGGCCACTTATTAATTTGAGCCGTGGCCTTGGACCGATTATATCACTCGATAAACCTTGCCGTCACCGAGCCCAGCCGGTCAAAGGCGACATGGAAACAGTCGCCCGCCGCGATGGGCACCGCCGCCGTTACCGAGCCGGACATGATGAACTCCCCGGCATGCAGGCCGATGCCATGTTCGCCGAGCTTGTTCGCCAGCCAAGCCACCGCCTGTACCGGATTTCCCAGCACCGCCGCCCCCGCCCCACTGGCAATAATCTCACCGTTTTTCTCCAGCACCATCCCCACCAGCCTCAAGTCAATACCAGCCACTGGCGTCAACTGACCGCCGAGAACCACCAGCGCGCTGCCCCCGTTGTCGGCAACGGTGTCCTGAATTTTTATTTTCCAGTCTTTAAAACGGGAATCGATGATTTCAAGCGCCGGTATAACTCCGGCAGTAGCCTCCAGCACGCGGGCCACGTTCACACCGGGGCCTTTAAGGTCCTGCCCCATAAGGAAACAGATTTCACCTTCCATTTTCGGCTGCACCAGACGACCCATTGATATCGGCTCACCTTCGGAGACCACCATGGTATTGAGGATATGGCCGTAATCTGGTTCATGAACGCCGAGCAGCTCCTGCATCGCCCGGCTGCACAGCCCTACCTTCTTGCCCACCACCACCTGCCCCTGATTGATCCTGGCTCGAATGATGCGCAATTGTATGGAGTAGGCCTCGGCGATGGTTATCTCCGGGTAACGGTCGGTAAGGTTGGTACTGGGACGACGGGTTTTCTCCACTTCCTGAAGTTCCTGCGCCAGCGTGTCAAGCTGGCTTTCTTTTAAAGCCATAGCACACCCCCCTATCAAGCTGTTCTCTTAATCAGGCCAGCCTGGCGCGTTTACATTTTTTATCCCATGTTAAACAAAAGGCAGGGCCTGTTTTCCAGTCACCCTGCCTGCATGTACAAATACCGCCCTGAAGGATTCAACGATACCCGGTTCAGGCCTCTTCCTTGATACTCTGCCTCAGGTTGCGCTTGATTACGTCCACAACCCCGAGATTATCATAACGCTCCTGCATAGCGCGAATAGTCCGGAGGACTTTCTGTGTTATATCGAGCTGGGCGTGCTCCAGTTCTTCAAGTCGTTTTCCAATGTCGTTCAGTACGGGCTGCAGCCAGCCTGAAGCGGCGTAAAACTGCTGCGCTTTATCCAGGTCCTCGGTCAGGCTTTCGACCTTCTGTTCCAGCTCATCCAGCTCCTGCTCTTTCTGCCGGAGCAACTCGGCAAGCTCCGCTTTCCTTGATTCGCTCGCTTCCAGCTTGCTCCGTGCAGCGCTGATGGCCATCTTGACCTGCTTGTTCTCTTTCTCCAGCTCAAAGTGCGCGGTCTGCAGACAACTGGCACAGTAAATGGACTTGCCTTTGTCCAGTTCCGTGCCACACTGAGAGCAGACGGGGGGTTGCACCCTGGCCTGTTTACTGGAGCGGCATTCCTTGCAACGGGAGGGCAGATTGAAACCTTTTAACTCGTAGAACTCCTGCTCAGCCTTGGTCAAGATGAATTCATTACCGCACTGACGGCATATTAACTGGATACCAGCTTCCCTGACCATCTGAAGCCCTCCTTTGTCTCAGGTTCCCTGGTTTCAAACCGAGCTGACAGTTTGGGCACCAGCACAGCTTTTATTTTTCAGCCAGCAAACCATAATATACCATAAATTATTCTGTTTTGCACTACTTAAATCTGAAATCGCGAAAATTTTTTTAAATCTTGTCATCAGACACGGAAAACTTATGGTATGAATACATGTTCAAATGCCATACCTTTTTGAAATGGCACTAACTGGTGGCATGTCCCCGAACGTAATCCAGGTCCAGCGTTACCCCGAGCCCGGGACGCTCTGGAATATCAAGATAACCTTCCTTCATAACAAACTGCTCCCTCGTTACCTTATCGCGGAAGGGATGCGGGGAGCGGTCATACTCAAAAAGCGGCTCCGCAGGGAAGCGACGCTCGGGGAAGTTGGGCAGGACAGCGAACAGCTGCAGGGCTGCCGCCAGCCCCACATTTGTCCCCCAGACGTGGGGTATAACCGGCACGTTCCAGGCGCTGGCCAGCGCCAGTATCCGCATCATCTCGGTAAAGCCCCCAGCAGCACAGAGGTCGGGCTGCAGTATGTCCACCGCCCGCCGGGTAATCAGTTCCCGGAAGCCGAACCGGGTATATTCGCACTCGCCGCCGGTGATGAGGGTGCTGGACTTTTGCTTCACTTCAACGTAGCCATCAATATCTTCCGGCGGCACCGGTTCCTCCAGCCAGTAGATATTATAGGCTTCCATCCTGCGGGCCAGCCGGATGGCCTCGGCGGCATTATAGGCATGGTTGGCGTCCACCATCAGTATCATTTCATCGCCAATGGCTTCTCTCACCGCCCGCACGTATTCCATGTCGGTTTCAATGCCGTAGCCTATCTTGAGCTTCATCGCCGAGAAGCCGTCCTTCTTGTAGCCAAGGGCCTCTGCCACCAGCGCCTCTTTTATGCTGGGCACATGCTGCGGCTCATAGAGACCGGTAGCATAGACGTGCGCTTTGCGGCGATAGGCCCCGCCCAGTAGTTTATACACAGGCACACCCAGCGCCTTGCCTTTGATATCCCAGAGAGCGATATCGATAGCGCTGAGGGCGGAGATGGGCAGGCCTTTCTGTCCCTGGTCTCTGGTCCGGTTATAGAGGAAATCCCATATGACGCCACTCTGGAAAGGGTCCGCCCCGGCAAGCAGGGGCGCGTAGCCATCCTGTATCATCGTGGCGGTGATAGTCGACGGGCCACCGACGAAAAACGCTTCACCGACGCCGTCAATCCCCTCATCGGTGGAAACCACACAGATGGCCGTCTGGCGCCGGTCAGTCACCCACTGCGACCAGCCGAACGCCTGTTTTTCCAGCATTCCTGCCAGCACGTAGGTCTTGACACCGGTTATCTTCATTTGTTTCTCCGCCTATTTCTTTGCGGCATTACGTGCTTTTTCCAGGGCCATTTTGGCACCTTCGATGACGAAGGCGTCATCAATGCCGACGGTGTTGTATAAAAATCCTTTTTCCAGAGCCCACTCAATATTCTCCGGAGTACAGAACATGCCGGCCGGCTTGCCATGCTTGCGGGCAGTTTCCAGAACCCTGTCGTACGCTTCCAGATATCGAGGCTCATGCCAAGGCGGAGGCACGCCAAAGCCAAGGCTAATCGAGAGGTCCCATGGGCCGATATAGCAGGCATCGATGCCAGGTACGGAGAGAATCTCATCCAGGTTATCGAGCGCCCTTTTCGTTTCTATCTGAATGGTGACGATGACGTTATCATTGGCGGTTCTAAAGTAGTCGGGGTCGAACATGCCGGCACGCCTTGGACCCCAACCCCGGTTACCTTCCGGCGGGTATTTGCAGTACCTCACCGCATTCTCTGCCTCCTCTTTAGAGCTAACCCAGGGAACCATGACTCCGTAAGCACCGATGTCCAGTATTCGCTTGATTACCACCGGGTCATTCCACTGTGGTCGTACAATGGGCACGCAGTTGCTGCCGTTCATTGCCTGCATCATGCGCTGCAGCGTTTCGTAACTTGTCGATGTGTGCTCTTGGTCGAGCAGCAGCCATTCAAACCCCACCCGGGAAAGCCACTCCGCCATATCAGGATGTCCCATCATGATGAAGGTTCCGATTACAGCCTCACCCTTCTTTAGTTTCGCCTTTACGGGATTCTTCAATGCCTTTACCTCCTACCTAATCTGTCTACCCAGTCAAAATCTGCCACATTGTAACAGACCCCTTCAGGCCTGTCAAAATATGATTAAAACGGTGTTCAGCAATGCCGGGGCTGTCTTTGCCTTGACAAATTTCTCCGCTGTCAAATAATATTGGCCGAAGGGGACAGGTGCTGGGGGAATAGGCAGAGAGGAGGCAACAGACGTGCCAAAGCTCGGTTTTATTGGTGCAGGACCAGTGGGTACCGCCTTCGCGGTAAACCTGTCGCAGCGCGGATATCAAATCATCGGTATCTTTGATATTATCCGGGAGGCAGCGCAGCGATTCGCCAGTGATGTACCCGGATGCCGGATTTACGACCAGGCTCAGGAACTGGCGGACAGCGCCGACATGGTCTTTATCACCACGCCGGATGACATCATCTCCAGGGTTGCCGACGAACTCAGGTGGCGCGCCGGACAATCAGCCGTCCACTGCAGCGGCGCCAGCACGGTACACTCGCTAGACCACGCCAGGGAACAGGGGGCCACGGTGGGCTCCATTCATCCCTGCCAGACCTTTGCCGGCAGGGAACAGGCCATCACCAATCTGCCCGGCTCTACCTTCGCCATTGAGGCCGATGAGCCCCTGAAAAAGACGCTTACCGAAATCGCCAAAGCCCTTGATGGCGACTGGGTTTACCTCACTTCCGAGGATAAAGCCCTCTACCACGCCGCTGCCTGTATCGCCTGCAACTACTTCTACACGCTGGTGAAAATAGCCACTGACCTCTGGCAGAACTTCGGCAAGTCAACCGAGGAGGCGACCAGGGCGTACATCCCGCTTTTGCAGGGCTCGGTGAACAATATTACCAATGTTGGCTTCCCCGGCTGCCTAACCGGACCGATTGCCCGCGGGGACGTCAAGACGATACAGCGGCACCTCGAAGCGCTGGAGAAATACGCCCCGGATATCCTGCCCCTCTATAAAGAACTGGGACTCAAGACCATCCCTATCGGCATCGCCAAAGGCACCCTCAGTGAAAGCAACGCGGTAAAACTACGCGCTCTGCTCGAGGGAGCATAGAAATAAGTTTTACCCCCTTATCAATTACAGAAAGGAAAGGCAATGAAGGTAACCGGCGTTAAAACGTATCTTTATCACGGGCACTTCAACTGGCTGCTGGTCAAGGTGGAGACGGACGAGGGCATCGAGGGCTGGGGCGAGGCCACCACCCAGTCAGCCGAACTGGCCACGCAGGCCCATGTTCACACCATCGGCGAGAACTACCTCATTGGCAAAGACCCGCGCCAGATAGAGCTCCACGTCAGCACCCTGATGCGGAACAGCTACTGGAAACCGGCATTCGTGCTGTACAGCGCCATCAGCGGGCTGGAGATAGCCATGTGGGACATCCTCGGCAAAAGCCTCAACGTGCCCGTCTATACCCTGCTCGGTGGCGCCTGCCGTCCCCGCCTCAAGATGTACCATAACGGGTGGTGGTTCGGGGCCAAATCATACGATGACTATGCCAGGCTGGCCAAAGACATGGCGGACAAGGGCGCCCGGGCATTGAAATTCGACCCGATGCAGGGGATGGATACCTTCATCGATACCACGGAGTTCAACCGCACAGTGGAGGCGATAAAGCTGGTCAGGGAGGCAGTTGGCGATGAGGTTGAGCTGCTAATAGACGTTCACGGCCGGTTGAGCCCGGACAACTCTATCCGGCTGGCAAAGGCCGTGGAACTTTACCGCCCCTACTGGTGGGAGGAACCCATACCCACCGACGCCAGCATGGATGACTTGGCGCGGGTGGCCCACGCCATCAATATACCCGTCGTTGCCGGCGAGCGCATCTACAGCCGCTGGGGTTTCCGCGACCTGTTTGAGAAGCGGGCAGCGTCAATTATAAACCCGGACATCGCCCACACGGGCGGCATACTGGAAACAAAAAAAATCGCCGACATGGCCTATGCCTACTACATAGGCGTCAACCCCCACGATGCCAGCGGCCCGGTGCTCACCGCCGCCAGCATACAACTGGAAGCAGCCATCCCGAATTTTCTCATCCACGAATTCTTCTCCATTGACATCCCCTTCTACGAAGAGGTGCTCAGAGAGCCGTTCCCGGTAATAACCGAAAACAATTACATCGAGTTGCCGACCAAGCCCGGCCTAGGGATAGACATTGACGAGTCAGCGCTCAGCAAAAGGCCCTATAAATATAGCGACCTGGGGGCCTTCTGGGCGACCCATGACGATTGGAGTGAGGCCACCGGGCGGAAATAAGCATATAAAGTAAAATAATAATAAAGGAGGCAACATTCATGGAGAACCAGATGGAATTCTATGATACCATCGTGAGGTATCGCGATAAATTCAATGAAGCACTGCCCAATGTAATGAAGCCCCACGCCGAATTCATCAATCAGGTATATGGAGATGGGGCACTCCCGACCAAGATGAAAAGGCTTATCGCCCTGGGCATCGCGCTTCGCGCTGGCTGCACCGGCTGCATTATTGCCCAGACCAGAAGGGCCGTGGAAGCCGGGGCAACCAAGGAAGAAGTCCTGGAAGCAGTGGCGGTTGGCATAGCCATGGGCGGAACTCCGGCGGTCGGTTGGTTCTGGAGAGTAATCAAGGTGCTGGAAGAAATGGGGAAGTGGTAATTGAGTGATTCCCATCCGGCAAATGCTGTGTACCGGCAAAAATGAAACATCTATCGCTCAGGATATGGTCTCTGGTAACCATAACAGCTGTTTTCGCGGCCATTATTATCCGCATCGGCTGGGAACTGGCGGTTAACTTTTCCACCAGCGGCCTGGTCATGTCGGCTCTGGTCATTCTGGCAGTTCTCGGTCTGTACGCCCTTATTCTTTATCTGGTCCTTAAACCAAACCGGAAAATGCTTACCAATCTCCCGGTCTGGGTCAGCCTCGCAGTGATGGCCACCGGTGCCTTGATCGGCGGCATTATTCATTTCACGCGCTTTCTGCCATCACCACAGTCCGAGCTACCCTGGAGCCTGGTCATCGCCCTGCTTTACCTCTTCGCCGCGCTCAATGCTTACGGTATACTTATCTGGTTTGTCTGGTGGCTCTGGAAAAAGGAACACCGGAGAGGATAAACCATGGACAGAGAGAGGTTCGAATGGCTGGTAGCCAGGGCCGTGGCCGACCTGCCTAACGAGTTCCAAGAGCGCATGGATAATATCGACGTCGTGGTGCAGGACGAGCCGACGTCCCACCAGCTGGCTGACGCCAGACTGAAACGCGGCCAGATGCTGCTGGGGTTATATGAGGGCGTGCCTCTGACCAGGCGAAGCCGCTCCTACGGCATGGTGCCGCCGGACAAAATCACCATCTTCCAGGAGCCTATTGAGGCCGTCTGCCGCAGCGATGCCGAAATTCGGCGCGAAGTACAGCGGGTGGTAAAGCATGAAATCGCCCACCATTTCGGCATCGGCGATGCCAGACTGAGACAACTGGAGAGAAAAAGAAGACGCCCCTAATGCGCCGGCGTTAGTTCCTTGACCATATACTCGCCCTGATTACGATAGCCCGACTCGGTGCGGTAGTACTCGCGGGCACCGACCCCGCTCAACACCAGAACCTGCTTTGCCTGAAACTCATCGGCCGCGATGCGCTCCGCCTCATGGAGAAGCGTCCGGCCGATGCCTTTATGCTGCGCAGCGTCCAGCCTTTGCTCGGCCAGCGGAACCTCGGGGCCGAAAGTGTGCAACTCCCTGATTATGGCCAGAGTCCCTTCCGGCTCCTGTCCCAGAACCGGCACCGGCTTATCCTGGAGCCGCAGTCGCAGCAGGCCGAAAAGCGTTTCCATCTCATCTTCGCAGGCAAGGAATATTTCCCGGCCACCGGATGCCTGGTAGTCCAGCCGTTCCAAGTGAGGTCCCTCTATCTCCCAGCCATCCCTCGCCCGGTGCCCGTATTCACGGCAGCGGATGCACTTGCATTCCAGTCCCCGCGCCTGTAGCCGCTCTCTGAGCAGGCCGCGCAGAGAGTCCCTGGGGCCGCCAGTAATGAACTGCGGCGGTATATCGCGCAGCACCCGCGAAATCCGGACGTATTTGGGCACGAGCGCCTTTATCGCCGCGAGCAGGTCAACCATGACATCGAAATCATAGGGTTGGTATTTCCCTGCCTGACGCCACTTTTCCAGCTCGGTCCCCTCAATGACCATGGTCGGGTACAGCTTCAGCCCGTCCGGACGGAAGCTGGCATCATCGAACAGCTTTCTGGACAGCGCCAGGTCTTGCTCCGGGCTTGAGCCGGGCAGTCCGGGCATCCAGTGATAGTACACCTTGAAGCCGTGCTCCTTGAGCCGCGAGGTGGCGCAAATCACGTCCGCCACGCTGTGCCCCCGCCGCACCAGACGGTAAATATCGTCATCCAGAGTCTGTACACCAAGCTCCACCCGTGTGGTACCGAACTCGAGCATGCGCTCGATGTCCTCCTGTCGGCACCAGTCGGGCCTGGTCTCGATACACAGTCCGGTACAGCGGTGACTGGCCGTCTCATTCCAGCGCTTCGCCTCTGCCAGCGTGGCCGACTCACGCTCATTCAGGGCATCATAGCAGCCTTTGATGAACTCGTACTGATAGTCCAGCGGCTGTGCCAGAAAGGTCCCACCCATGATAATCAGCTCCACCTTGTCGGTGGGGTGGCCCATCTCCCCCAGCACCCTCAACCTCACCGCCACCTGCTGGCGGGGGTCGTAATCGTACTGCCGGGCGCGGAAGACGGCCGGCGATGCCGGCGTATAGCTGCGCGGGGTGTTAGCAAAAGTCGGGCAGTAGAAGCACTGTCCCGGGCACTTTATGGGCCGGGTCATCGCCGCCACCGGCGTCACCCCGGATATTGTCCTAGCGAGTTTTTTCATCCCTGCCCTGCTATAATAGAGTACAATTTCAGTTTATCAGATTGCACTGATGGCAACAATCAAGGACGTATTTGACCAGATTGCGCCGAGCTGGTATAACTTCCGGCACCGGTCAATCTTCAGGCGGGAACTGGAGGCCCTGGCGACGCGTTGGGGCGAAGGCCGGCTGCTCAATCTCGGCTGTGCCCACGGTCCTGACTTCCTGCCCTTCAAATCAAAATTTGAACTGTACGGCGTGGACTTATCCACGGAGATGCTCGGTTTTGCCCAGAAATACGCGCAAAAGTACGACTTCAAGGTAAACCTCGCTCTTGCCGACGTCCGTTCCCTGCCCTACCGGGATAACACGTTTGACTTTGCCATTGCAGTGGCCACCTATCACCATATCAGGGGTAAAACAGGCAAGCTGGCAGCGCTGCGGGAGCTCAAACGCGTGCTGAAACCCGGTGGTGAAGCCTTCATCACCGTCTGGAACCGCTGGCAGCCTAAATTCTGGTTTAAAGGCAGGGAGATTGCCGTGCCGTGGCGTACCAGAGAGAAGACCCTTTACCGCTATTACTACCTGTTCACCTATTTTGAACTGGAAAAGCTGGCCAAAGAGACCGGCTTTGCCGCAATCAAGTCCTTTCCCGAAGGCAGCTACCGATTTCCGATAAAATATTTTTCCCGAAATATCTGCCTACTGCTGAAAAAGCTTTAACCAATCAGCCAAAAAGTTGTAAGATATTAACCATGATAGTCAAAATCAAATGCCCTGCCTGCCAGACCGAGGGCAGCATCTCGCTGGTTGAGTCACACTATGAGGGCCCGTACAAGTGCTGGAAATGCCGCGCACTCTTCACTATCACCCTCAATAAAGACAGACTCACCTCCTGCGAACCCCTCAGCGAAGAGGAGTTTCAAAAGCAGCAGGAAATCAAGGCCCTTCAGGACAAGTTCAACCGGCAGTTCCCTGGAAGACAGGATACGGGCTAGCTACCCGCCGTTTGCCAAATCATCCATTTCCTAGCTATACTGTTAGTTACCATTTCATGCCATCTGGAGCATTTATGGTGAATGAACGCCGCAACGTAATTAGACAAAGAAGGAGGCTCCCGACAATGCTTATCCCAACGCTCATTATGGGGGTGATTGCCGTAGTCCTTCTCTATATCGGTTATCAGCGCGGGGGTGGAGAACACATCGTCGGTTTAAAATCAGCGGGAAACCTGCTGCTGCAGATTATTCCCCTGCTCATCTTTGCCTTTATCGTCGGGGGCATGATTCAAATTCTAATCCCGCAGGAAATAATATCAAACTGGGTTGGTGCTGAATCCGGCTTCCGTGGCCTGCTCATCGGTTCCGCCATCGGCGGCTTTATGCCCGGTGGGCCCTATGTCAGTATGCCCATCGTTGCCGGCCTGCTGCGCACCGGGGCAAGTATCGGCACGATGGTGGCACTTATCACCGCGTGGTCACTATTAGCTGTCAGTCGAATGCCCATGGAAGTAGGCCTACTGGGCTGGAAATTCGCCCTGATTCGGCTGGCCTGCGTCTTCTTCTTCCCACCGATTGCCGGTCTTATTGCCAACAAACTATTTTCTGGCGTTAATGTCGTTTAAGCAAAAACATTGAAGGAGGACTTCATCATGGCCAAAGTAATCAACATTGTCGCCACCGAAAGCACGCCGGAGGTCGAAGAAAAATTCAACAAATGGTACAACGAAGTACACATCCCGCTGCTTTTCAGGTACAAAGGGATGAAGAAGGTAACCAGGTACAAGATGTTGAATAAAACTGACGAGTTCCCGACCTATATCTGCGTCTATGAATTTGGCAGCCCGGCCGAATACCAGGCATATTCAGGAAGCAAGGAACTGGCTGAGGCGAGAGCGGAGATGAACGAGACCTGGGCAAAAGGCGGGTGGGAGATAAAGTGGCGCGTGCAGTACGAGGAGATTAAGACCTGGGAGAAGTAACATAGCTATCACCCTTAACGGCCTCAGGGGTTTGCTTGCCTCTGAAGCTAACAGAATGTTAAAATAAAGCTTGTCTGATGGACGCATGGGCCGCTAGCTCAACTGGCAGAGCAGCTGACTCTTAATCAGCCGGTTGGAGGTTCGAGTCCTCCGCGGCTCACCATTTTTGAGGCTAATTTTCCTCATTTTTTATGGCTCTCCTTTCAGCTACTCAGTATACTCGGCACTTTGCTTAACAAACTGCTTAACTTTTTTATTTGCTAAACAGGATAACTCTATAATCAAGTAAATTCAACATCCGCAAAATATGTATCTTTAATTTTAGTAGTTACAGTTCGAGACCTGCACGGTCTAGTAAATGAACTGGGTAATCGTTCTCAACGGGTAATAGCTCATTAACAATTTCCCAATTTTGTAAAATCAGAGGAAGCTAACACGATTATCTTATTGACTGCGGTTGCACTACTTAAGTGTCTTCCAGTATATAACGTATCATTCTGACCAAAGGCTAGAGGAGCATGCTATAATTTATAATAATCAAGTATGAAGCACCTTTCCCGAGGCGATTACCAATGAGTCGCATTAATAGAACAAAAGGGCAACTTACCCAGGAGCTAGAAAAGCTACGTCTCCGTATCGCCAACCTTTTAAAAATAAAGGTCGAGCACAGACAGGTAAAAAAACATTTGAAGCTAGAACTCATAGAGCACAGAAAGGCTGAGAGAGCGTTACATGAGAGTGAAGAAAAATACCGCAATCTGGTAGAACGGGCTAATGATGGCATCGTCATTATTCAAGACGGCATAATGAAATACCTCAACCCGCGTCTGGCGGAAATGGGTGGCTACACTGTTCAAGAAAGTACTGGCACTCCGTTTACTGATTACCTTCATCCTGCAGAACGTCATATAGTGATTGACCGTTACAATCAGCGCTTGTCAGGTGAAAATGTTGAGCCAATCTACGAGACAGTACTCAAACGAAAAGATGGTAGTGCCATTAATGTTGAGATTAATGCAAGCATAATCTCATATGAAGGAAGACCTGCCGACCTTGTATTAGTGAGAGACATTACCGAACGTAAACATACCGAGGAGCAATTAAGGGCTTCTCGTCAACAGTTGCGCAGCCTTTCAGACCATCTACAATCGGTAAGGGAAGAAGAAAGAACTAACCTGGCCCGTGATATTCACGACGAGCTGGGGCAGTTGCTAACAGCTCTGAAAATTGACCTGTCCCGGCTGGCAAAAGAATTTCCTCCAGACCAGGAATCATCGTTGGAGAAGACAAGGTCAATGTCTAAACTCGTTGACATGACCATCCAAAAAGTAAAGAGCATTTCAGCAGAATTGAGGCCAAGCCTATTAGACGATTTTGGCCTAGTAGCTGCTATGGAATGGCAAGTCGGTGAATTTCAAAAATTGACCGGAATACGCATCGAGATAAGCATAAAACCTGACGATATCGTCTTAGATAGCGACCGTTCTACAGTACTTTTCCGAATTTTTCAGGAGCTGCTGACGAATGTTGCGCGCCATGCCGATGCCACCAAGGTCAAGGCAAGCCTGATAGAAGAAGCTGACAAGATAGTGTTAACACTCAAGGATAACGGCAGAGGAATCACCAATGAACAAATCTCTAATCCAAGATCATTTGGCCTACTCGGAATAAGAGAACGCGTCCGCTCTTGGCAAGGCGAGTTTAAAACCAGCGGTATCCCAAGTAAAGGGACCACGGCAGTGGTAATTATTCCGCTAGCGAATAAGGAGGAGGAGGATGCTTAAAATACTAATTGCTGATGACCACGCAATTGTTCGCCAAGGGCTGAAGCAGATAGTCACCGAAACCTCGGATATGGCTGTAGCTGGCGAAGCGAGCAACGGGCAGGAATTGCTCAACATGATAAAGGAGAATGATTACGATGTGGTTGTCCTTGACATCACCATGCCCGGCAGAGATGGGATGGATGTTTTAAAACAACTCAGAATTGAAAAACCGGATCTTCCCGTTTTGATGTTGAGTATTCACCCGGAGGAGCAGTATGCCTTGCGGGCCTTAAGAGCTGGTGCCTCAGGATATTTGACCAAGGAAAGCGCACCGGATGAATTGGTAGTAGCTATACAAAAGGTATCGAGGGGTGGTAAATATATCAGTTCTTCTCTTGCCGAAAAACTGGCCTTTGAGCTGGAGGTTGGTCGTGAGCAAGCACCACATGAGACACTCTCCGACCGTGAATATCACGTGATGCGCATGATTGCCTCCGGGAAAACAGTAATGGAGATTGCGCACGAGCTTTCTCTTAGCGAAAAAACTATCAGCACCTATAGGTCACGTATTTTGGAAAAGATGAAAATGAAGAATAATGCCGAACTGACCTATTATGCTATAAAAAATCAACTGATTCACTAAAAAGCTATAGAATAAAACCACATCGGCTACCAACTATTTATCTTGACCTCTTGTATTGAACCTGAGTAGTCGCTATTCCGCATTTCCTCCTGCCGTTCTCTGATTGAGTCTAACAAGCCTACCACTTGAATCCGTCACTTTCTTTGTAGGACAAATGCTGTCAAAAAGCTGAGTCAAAGTCCTACGTAAAAATCAGACACATACCGATACTCAATCGGCATCTCCTGGCCTATATTATGAGTATGTATACGCAACAGAGCTTTACAGACCTCAACAATAGTGAAATGATGGCAGATTCAATAAAAGTAGTAGAGCGTGTTCTATTGGTCGTCAATCGTTCATCGTCTACAGGTCACGGGAATGCAACTGTAGACCGTCTCCGTTCGGTGCTGGATGAAGCCCTTGGCCATAAGGTGGAAATCAGAGTTGAGGTCGTGGACGACCACTCACAGGCGAGGGAACAGACGAAGGCATTTCTGGCAACATCTGATGCGCCGGCATTAGTCATTGCTGGCGGTGGTAGCGGGACACTGCGGGCAGTCATTGAGGGTATCTGTGTTGGAAGTGAGCCAGACCATTTGCCCGGGCGAGAGCGCGTTCGTATTGCGGCGCTACGGATGGGTTCAGGAAATCCTGTAGCTAAGCAATTCGGTGTGCCATACGTTCCGGAGGTTGCACTGAAGGGAATCATTGCTAATTTGCATGAGGATCGTACTGCCCGCTGCTGTGTTATGTGCTGTGAGGTGGATAATACAGATATCCATTATGCCGCAACTATGGTCGGGTTCGGGCAGTTCGGTCGCTCTCCTGGAGACCTAGAGCGCTGGCATCATCGGCTGCCGGTACTGCGCAGGCTGACGGCACGGCTTATTGGCATTGAGAGGCTCAACAATATAGAGTATGGCTTCTCACTCCTCATCCGGCTCGCGCGGTGTACTTTGTGGCCGAATGCTGTTGAGGTCGTGGAAATGCGTATGGGAGAACATGTCCAATCTATGCCTCTGCTCGCCGGTGTGGTCATGAACTTTCCATTAAAGCCGCTGCCCTTTCAACCGGGAGTTCGCGTGGAAGATGCGGCACTGTCACTGAACTTTATTTCATATCCGCAAAGATGGGCGCCACTCTTTCTGCTGTTTTCTCGTCACCGCCTTGCGAAAAACGCATTACAAATGCGGATTATGGATTCTAATTGCCTGGAGGTTCGTTTGGCGGATCGGGACGGTGTGGAATTCTTCCTTGATGAGGACCCACTGGTTTTCCACAGCAGAGTGCTAATTCAAGTCGCGGGGACACTGGCCTTTGTGCCCGGCCAGGACTACCGGTGGCCACAGGGGAAAGGGGGCAAGCCATGACCTTACATATTTGCGTGTTAGGAATCGATGGGAGTGGCAAGAGCACAATCACCGCAGCCTTGCCCAATATCCTTGCCGCTGAGCTGAACTTGCGGGCAGGTTCGGCTAGTGAAGTCTTCCGGATTGTTGAAGCTGATGAGGACCATCTGGCACCCGGGTTTCATCCGAATGGCCTGCCGACCACCTGCCATCTGTCTAAGTGGTTCAAGTGTCAGGCCAAGCGTGTTGTAGATAACCGCCGTCTTTACCCGTTCTTCAAGCTGGCCCAGATGGTCTTTCAGGACGACGCCGCTTACAGATTGAGTCGACGATACGGTGCTGATGTGGTCATCAGCGACGGCAATATCCTCCTGTCTGCTGCGGGACGAGCAGCAAACTATACACACCCTGCCAGTGAAAAAGCTAATGTTGGCGTGCAAGAACCCGATCCTACTGAACTAAAGGCAGTCTTTGAATATCTCCTTAACGGGGAGTCTATTACCAAAAGGATTCAAGCCAAGCTGCCCCATATCAGAAAGGCGCGAATGCTCTTACGCTTAGCAAAACGCTTTGGTCTTCATGCCGGATGGCTACCGGACGTTGTAATCTTTCTCGACCTATCACCAGCCCTTGCCATGACCCGCATCACTTCACGGAGTCAAAAGATTGACCGACATGAAAATGAGGACGACTTGGCTCAGGCGAGGCACAAGTACCTGAAGACTCTTGACGCTTTTAGGCTGTATCGTTCGCCGGAGGTAGCGCACTGCTTGGCTGTGGATAACATGACACCGGGAGAAACCTTGCAGGCAGTACTTGAACTACTCAAGCCTCACATATTGGCCCACCAACGTCAGGAGATGGCAGAGAGGGTCCCACTGGGAACGCCCACCGCGGAGTTGACCCGGAGCGTCGTATGGCGCAAGCTGCTTAATCATCGCTACTTGGTACGCTATCTGATGCCAAACTGGTTCCGAGGTGCATGGCGGGAGCCGACCTTTATGTTCTCAGGGCTTGGACGCCTTCTCCTGAAGGAGGGGTACTCTGCCGGGGTCATGCGGGCGATTTACGACCAAGGCGAGCAGCGCTGCAACTTTCTGGATCGCATATTCCTCGAATATCCACTACACCGGGCGGTGTACGACCGATTGCACATCCTGACTGGAAGAATTGAGGCTGAGCTGGAGGAACGGCTGCAAGAAGGCCGGGATGTCAGTATTTTTACCGCCCCGAGTGGGTTTGCCTATGATTTGTTTCAGCCACTGAACGCTATTGCTAATCGTATGCCAAAGGCTATGAGGTGCGTTCGACTGGTCGCCGCTGACCTGGACCCGCACAGCTACCTGGAAAACGAACTGATTGCACGAGCCGAGCATCTCGGTATCCGTTTTCAGTTCCTGCGGGGCGACATTACAGACGATGGGATGCGCGCGAAGTTTGCAGAGGCTGCCCCGTACGATCTGGTTCTATTTGTGGGCTTGTCCGGTTGGTTGCCTAAACCCGAGGTAGTAGGTCACTTGAAATGGGTTTACCAAAACATTCGTGGTGACGGTGTCCTCGTCTCAGACTGTTTTGCACCAGAGTTCTATGCGCTGTCCGGTCGATACGTCGGCTACAAGGCAAGTTACTACACTCCCGCTTTATACAGGGTGACAATGGACTACTGCGGATTTGATGGAACCGGTGCCCAGGTCGAGTCCGGTCGCGATGAAATCAACCACGTGATGATATTCTCACCAAGGAAGCGGGAAGGTATTAGCAATGTTGTTGTAAACACCAGCGCATTTTTTGCCGGAGTAAAGGGCTAATGGGACTGGAACTATTCAATAAATGGTCTCGTCCACAACTGTTCCAGAGGCTGTCTGGTGAGCAGCTTGATCTCCTGATTATTGGCGGCGGAATTATTGGGGCGTCAATCTTTCGTGATGCGGCTCTCCGAGGGATGCGCGTGGCACTTATTGAAGCAAATGATTTTGCTGCGGGCACGAGTGGCCGCAGTTCCAAGCTCTTCCACGGAGGACTCAGGTACTTAAAGAACCGGGGCTTTCGGCTGGCCTGGGAGTCCTGCCACGAGCGCAACCTTCACATTCGGTTGAACAGGCGCCTTGTTCAGCCATGGCCTTTTCTATTACCTCTGTATCGCGGCCAAGGCGAATCTCGCGCTAAAGTACGCTTGGGCATGCTGCTCTACGAAGTGATGTCCGGCTTCAAAAATCACCGCTTTCACCGATTTCTCAGTCGCCAAGAAACACTGGGAATGGCGCCAAGTCTTCCCGTAGAGGACCTGAGCGGCGGATGCCTCTATTACGATGCAATTGTGAACGACAACCGATGGACCTTGGAAACTGTGAAGGATGGTGTGCGGAACGGCGGATTGGCCATCAATCACGCACCGGTCACTGCGCTCTTGAAAGAGAACAACAAAATTGTTGGGGTGACTTACCACGACCGGGTAAGTGGCGCCTCGTATGAAGCCCGAGCCAGGGCAGTAGTCAATGCTACCGGAGTCTGGGCGGACAGGGTCAGGAATTTAGACCGACCCGGCGTGACCAATCTGGTGAGACTGTCCAAGGGAACACACCTGGTTCTCGCCGAAGGGGATGTACCGCTTGCGGTTAGCATAATTTTCCTGTCTCCGGTTGATAGACGACCGCTTTTCCTAATCAAGCGGGAAGGCTGTTTTCTCTACGGCACCACGGACGATTGGGAAGACGCAGAGCCAAGCACCCCAGCGCCAGGCCAACAGGATGTGGGGTATTTGCTGGAGTCTCTGCGGCAATTTATGCCAAACGCACAACTGGATGGCGATAAAGTTCGATTTGCCTACAGTGGCTTCAGGCCGCTTCTTTCGACAAACGGCCAAAACCCCGATCCGTCATTGGTGAGCCGTGAAGATGTTATTGAAGTGGCGCCATCGGGCCTGATTACTGTGGTTGGTGGTAAGCTAACCACGGCGAGGCTTATAGCAATCAGGATTCTCGACTGCGTTACCAAAACTATGAATCACGCGGGCGTGTGGTCACCGTGCCTGACACACAAGCTCCCCATTGGGGGCGCCAACGAGGAGGTTGTCGAGGGGCTTGCCTACTGGGTACAGCGATGCCCACAGCTAGCCAGATATTTCCAACCCCTTTATCAGCGCTACGGTGTTGACGCCAATACCATTTGTGCTGAAGCAAAGAAAACCTTCATCAGTGAGCACATAGACTCAAGAGCCGATTTGATCCGCGCTGAAATCCGATATGTTTGCCGCAATGAAATGGCTTGTACATTGGAAGACTTAGTTGAGCGGCGTGCTGGCTTTCTGCACTGGAACAATGAAACACGATTGGAGCGCCTCCGGTACGGAGCACGGATGATACGCTACGAGCTGGGTATGAGTGAGGAGGAGTTTGCAGAGCAGTATCGGCATTATCAGGAGTATCTCGAGTGCTCCCACACATTACCGGAGCAAGTTATATGTATTCGGTGAGTTCATTATGAATAAAACACGCAATATCGTTGGCCATATACGACACTGGTTGCATATAAAAAAGCTGGTCGCCATCCTTTTAACGATAGTTGCTACTATTATGCTTGGCTATATCTTTTTCTTATGCTGGCTTACAGGTTTTCTGACATCTAAGTATGCGGCAGGTAAATCAGCAGGAGAACCAGGTAAAGTAAGGTCACTCGTTATTCCCTTTAGAAAGTGGGGGCTTCATCTGCACCATTGGCTGTGCTCTTTATGTCTGATAGGTCTCAGCGCAATAACCGGGATATACATTTTAACGTCTACTATAACCTATGGATTGCTCGGCGGTTTAATTTTTCAGGGTATCTATTGTTACAGTGACTGGCATGTAATCCTAATTAACCGACATAAAGCTAGAGCAAGGGAGATTGGTCGCCAGATAGACACGGAGAGCCTGCCATGGAGAGATTAAAACGTTTGTCACATGCAAGAGTGATCGTTAACCCAGCGGCTGGTGCGGGTAGGGCGGCAAAGAAATGGCCGCAGATTAGCAACTGGCTAAATAAAATTGGCCTGTCATTTGAACACGAGTTAACAGAATCACCTGGACATGCCACTGAGCTGGCTAGATCAGCGGTTGAGAAGGGGTACGAGTTGGTGGTGTCGGTAGGCGGTGATGGGACAATAAATGAAATCGTGAACGGTCTATATAAGTCTGGCGGCATTAAAGATGTAATGCTGGGCATCATAAGCACCGGAACAGGTTCGGATTACATTCGCAGCCTTGGCTTACCTTGTCATTTTAAGGAAGCTTGCCAGCGTCTTATGAATCCGCGAAAGCTGGTAGTAGATGTTGGTGTGGCGGAGTATGCAAGTAACGAACAAAAGATAAAGCGGCTCTTTGTCAACTTTGCCGGCTTAGGATTTGATGCTGAAGTAGTTAAGGCTACCACACGAAGATTCAAAGCCTTGGGCGGTAAGCCGTCTTACCTTGCTGGATTACTCACCACCTTCCTTTTGTATCATAGCAGGCAGGTATCTCTAAGAGTTGACGGCAAAACAGAGGACAGGAAGGTCTGTACGATTCTGGTAAGCAACGGGAAGTATGGGGGAGGCAGTATGCTGGTTGCTCCCCACGCTGATCCTACAGACGGTTTTCTTGATGTCCTGATAATAGACGAGTTGAGCAAACCTGACCTCTTTCGGTCTTTACCCCGAATCTACAGAGGTACACATTTGACGCATCCCAAAGTCACGTTGAAGAAAGTAAGAGACGTATATATTCAAGCCGTACAACAGACATCTCTACAAGCTGACGGTGAGCTTCTGGGAGAGGCACCTGTCCATTTTCAAGTGCTCCCGGCCACGTTAAACCTGGTCATTTGAATTGTTTGCGAAGCCCCAGTATTGACATTTGCACTAAAATGATTATAATTCACTTACTTTTTACGCAATACGTCTTAAATGAACAACGAGAATAGGTGTGGTGAAGAGAAATGCGCCACGGGTCTGATTGTACGACTGGAAAAGGCTTAATACTCTCGGTAACAAGATGGCTATCAGCACATTTCGCATTCACCAATGTGGCCGTGGTAGCTCTGACAGTCCTTTTCGGTATGCAGACATTCAGGGTGTTGTTGCCCGGTCTGAACTGGGTACTCGGGAATCGGATGGGCTGGGGTGCAGAAGAACTTGGAGCGGTGGGGCTGGTTGTCTTTCTCACTGCTTTCATAGCGATCCCTCTCCTCCGGCTGATGAGCGGTTATCTTATTATTGTGGTTACGGCAGGTGGCCTTGGGCTATTTCGGTTTTTACTGCAAATTTGGTGGGGTGAGCCATTATTTAATTTGATTTTGGCGATGCTGGGAACATCGTTGTTCGCCATTTTCCTATCAACTTATCTTGAGACGGCACGACGCCATAGAGTAAATGACGTACCTCATTTCGCTATTGGTTTACTGCTGGGGTTAACATTAGACACCACGCTGTACGGTGTTTTCGGTACTTATGATATAATCTGGCAGACGGGTTGGCTACCCATATTCATAACATTACTTCTGGTATTAGTTCAATGGATAGGGCTCGGTGGTATTCTTGAAGGTAGGGCCAACGCAGCGGCATCGGCCAGTACTGCCGGCAATATCTCCAAGTTGAGGTCTTTTACCTGGCTGGCCATCGGCCCTTTCCTGTTCTTAGAGTTAGAAATCTTCCAGAACATCGCCAAACTGGCAACCTCAACCGGCTGGATACTGCCCGCGGCTTATGGATGGACAGTTTTCGCACACTTGGCGGGTCTGGGGGCTGTCGTATTTTTCTTTAGCCAAATAAGGCGTTCCATATGGCCGTGGGCTTCAGTCTCTGGCATAGGTTTAATTATCGTCTTGATTTTGCCTTACTATCAAGCAGCTGTGTTAACAGCGACACTCTTATTGGTGGGACAGATACTATTATCAATACTCATAGCTGTTATCATAATCGGTGTTGCCGGGGATTCGGAAAAAGCGGCAAAGACCAGCATCTTGGTACCTAATGGCATCGGTATGATTCTTTTCCTCGTGCTTGTTTTTGGATATTACGCTGTCTATGATATCAGCCTTCCTTACTCCAATACCATCTTGGAACCTGTTGCAGCCGGTATCATAGTGTTCTGTGCCTTAGGAACATCAATCGCTCCACAACGAAAGATGCCTGTAAGTCATAGGGCGTGGGCATTTTCATTGGCAACGCTAATTCTGTTGATATTTCCCCTGTTAGCTTTAATTACCTGGCGGACACCTGCGGCAGGCACAGGTGAAGTATTACCAGTACGAATTATGACTTACAACCTACACAACGGTTTTAACACAGATGGCTACCTTGGTATGGAGGCCATAGCTCAAGTGATTGAGAAAAGCGAAGCCGACATCGTAGCCCTGCAGGAAGTGTCAAGGGGTTGGGTCATTAATGGCCGACTAGATATGCTGACGTGGCTTTCCCAGCGACTGCACATGCCCTACGTTTTTGGGCCAGCGACAGGACCACTCTGGGGTAATGCTATCATGAGCCGATATCCTGTTACGGAATATACTTATCACGAACTGCCACCACGCGATCAGCCTTTATTACGAAGCTTCATCGCGGCAACAGTAAATGTGGGCAACGGAACGAAACTGCACATTATCGCTACCCACCTCCACCACATTGAAGAAGATACCGATATTCGTCAACTTCAGGCTGAAACTATCCTTGACTTCTGGGACAACACTGCCCATACAGTACTACTGGGAGATTTGAATGCAGATCCGGATGACCCTGAGATGGAAATGCTGCGGCAGGGTGGATTTTCAGATGCCGCAGTTGCAGCAGGAGTTACTCCAGCATATACCTCTACATCAGATAATCCTGAAAGGCGCATTGATTATATCTGGATAACCTCTGACTTGGGAGTGAGCAGTGTTCTTGTACCTACAAGCAATGCCTCCGACCACCTGCCTGTTATAGCTGATATTGATAAATGAACCAGCTAAGGGGACTCGAACTTTAATATACTAACGCAAAGGTCTTAGAGAAGGTTTTAGTTCTACCTTTTATCCTGCATGGCGCAATAATCTGTCGTACTTGTTTGGGAAAATCAACTCTTAATCAGCCGGTTGGAGGTTCGAGTCCTCCGCGGCTCACCATTTTTGAGGCTAATTTTCCTCATTTTTTATGGCTCTCCTTTCAGCTACTCAGTATACTCGGCCTTTGCTTAACAAACTGCTTACGTGGTAATTCACTTTGCATTTTTCGAGCTACACACTATAATGAATATTTCGGGATTATATACTTGACACGGATTAAATTCTGTGCTATAATCCCAATATGAAGCTGAATTATAGCTATTTTGAGTCTTTTTCATGGGCTACTTTCTTTAGTTTATCCCTTACTTTTTTGGGGAAAACTTTCTTCGCTAGTTCCTCAGTTGTCATATCTCTGGCAGTCTTTTTCTTTTTAGGCATAGGAGGCCTCCAATGAACAAGAAGAATGGTAAGCAGGAAATGAACTTGATGAAGCTGGTAGAAAGATACCATAGCGACGACTCATGCCGTCAGGCTTTGGCTGACCTACGCTGGCCTGATGGTATCTCCTGCCCTCGCTGTGAGAGCAAGGACATTCGCAACTCATATACTCGTGACCAATACGATTGTGGTTCATGCGGTTATCAATTCTCCGTTACTGCTGGCACTATATTCCACGACTCTCACCTGCCACTTGCCAAGTGGTTCATGGCGGTCTATTTGATGGTTGAGGCCAAGAAAGGTGTATCCGCTAATCAGATGAAACGCACTCTCGGCGTATCCTATAAGACGGCTTGGTATCTTTGCCACAGAATAAGAAATGCCATGACAGAAATCAATCCAGAGCCTCTTAATGGCATTGTAGAGGTTGATGAGACATGGATAGGTGGCAAGCGCAGAGACGTAGGGCATGGCTATAAGGGCAATAAGGTGGCTGTTGTTGGCGCTGTTGAGCGTGGCGGTTCTCTGCGTCTCAAAGTGGTGAGTAGTAGAGATAGAAAGACACTCCACGAGTTTATCAAGAATAACACCGCACCGGATACGGAAGCTATCTATACTGACGACTGGCCTGCTTACAAGGGTATTGCCGACCATGATACTAGGCATGAGACGGTCAACCACAGTGAAGAGGAATGGGTCAACGGCGATGTCCACACCAACACCGTTGAGAATGTCTGGAGTCTCTTTAAGCGGTCTGTTATCGGTTCTTATCATAAAGTCTCTGTTAAACATCTTGATGCTTATTTAGATGAGTTAGAGTGGCGATTTAATAATCGTGATAACCCATACCTATTTCGTGATACCCTCCTGAAACTCATTAGTTCCGATAACCTTACCTATGATTCTCTGACACATTGACTTTACCTTCTATATACCAGATATAAAGCTATACACGCAAATGTTAGGGTTACGAGCCCACCGAGCGCCCACTTCCAGTATTCCCCAAACAAAGTTGTGAACCCGACAACCGCAAGGAGTACCACACTCAACAGGAGAAGCACGAATAATGTTAATGCTAGTTCTTTAAGTCTTGATTTCACTTTGTTCATTAACAATCTCTAATTCCTTAGCTTCTATACTATGCTGTGTCATCGCAAATCTAAAGACTACCCTTGTTGGAGAAAATTCCTCACTTTCAGACCCAATGTCTATTTGCGCTTCATATTCAGCAAAAATATTAGTTTTGGGGTATCCTAGCCCTGATTCTGTTGGCGTAAAGAAATTAGTACCCTGTTTCGGTACAACAGCTATATAAAGAAATTCGTGGTCTTTACTCCCTATTGGCTTCAATATTGGTGGAGTAGTTGTTGATGCCCATGGGAAGGGATGCCTTGCAGGTGGTAAACCATCATTTAACGATGCTCCAGTAGATATATCTGTTGCTTTCTTAGAAATGCCCTCCACGCTAACAAGCATTGTGTAATAAGATAGCTTCCCATAGCACCCCTTAATACTTACCCCACTCGGATTATCCACACGCAAGCGAAGCCAATCTGAACCATCTCTTGGCCTATAATTATCTGAAAGAGAAACTACAAGCCGTTTCTCTTTCATTTTTGTTAATTCATCATGCTGTGCTTTCCAAAGTTTATAAGGTGCGATAAATAGTATAAACATACCTAATGGTACAAGGAATATCCACCATTCCTTTGTAAGAAATGCCCCAATTACCCCACCAATAGAGACGAGAAAAGATAGGACAGATGTAATCATAGGTTCTCTGCCCTCCCAACGCCAATAAGCCCATTTAATACAAAGGACCCAAAAATCAAAATAAGGCTTGAACAACTTGCACATACCCCTATTCTATCACTTTTCGGTTTATGGTAGAATGGAATATCCGCTTGAAGTATATAACCCCGGAATATTTAAATAAAACGGAAAGATTAGCCGTCATATAAAAATTTACAGACCTGAAAATATTAAGGAATGGATAGCATGATGCGAGATGCAAAAATGATTGACCCACGCGAAGCATTTGTTGACGAACTTATTGAAATCGCCAAACAAAATGCCGGACTCGTGGTACTTGATGCTGATGTTTCCCGGACTACCCGTTCGCGGCGATTTCGCGATGTATTCCCCAAGAGATTTTATGATATGGGCATCGCTGAACAGAATTTACTTGGCGTGGCCGCTGGTTTGGCATCGACCGGTATGATTCCATTTGCCATGACTTTTGCCGTATTTGCCTCGATGCGGGCGTGTGAACAATTCAGGACCTTCATCTGTTATCCGAATCTCAACGTCAAAGTAATCGGTGGTTACGCCGGTTTGAGCGATGGCAAGGACGGAGTAACTCATCAATCTCTGGAAGATATAGCTATTGTACGGAGCTTCCCCAATCTGGTCGTAATGGTGCCATCAGACGCAGTTTTAGCCCGAAAAATAGCACAGGCAGCTGTAAAACACGAAGGACCGGTTTACATCAGGATTGAATATGAAGCTACACCTGTTATATATGATGAAAACACTGAGTTTAATATAGGCCATGGCTACACGGTGAAAGAAGGAGAAGACGTTACCATTATCTCCTACGGGATTGCACTGAGCAGGGTATTGGAGGCTGCCGAAAGTCTGGCTCTGGATGGAATCGGAGTTGAAGTACTGGATATGCCGACTCTTAAGCCTCTGGATAAAGAATTGCTGGTTAAATCAGCGAACAAAACTGGAGCCGTGGTCACGATAGAAGACCATAATATTATTGGCGGTCTGGCATCAGCGGTCTGCCAGTGTCTGGTTGAAGCCGAAATAAAGGTGCGATTTCGCGGTTTGGGCATTAAAGACGTATATACTGAATCAGGTAAAAATTACGAATTAAGAGATAAATATGGACTCGGACGGGATGACATCATACGAGCAGTTCGCGATGTTGTTAGCATAAAGAAGCATTAGCATATTATGCAACCTAGAGAAAGGGGAAAAATCAGTGCCTGGCCGGAAAGATAGCATAATCGATTTCTTACAAATAAAGGCTTACGAATTGCGCTGTGACGTTATAGATATGATTTACCATGCCGGTAGTGGACACCCCGGCGGCTCATTGTCGGCTGCCGAAATTGTAACCACTCTCTACTGGCAGGTGATGAATATAGACCCCCGGCGCCCTGCCTGGGAAGATAGAGACAGATTGGTTCTCTCAAAAGGACATGCCTGTCCCATTATTTATGCGGCTCTTGCCCATAAAGGCTACTTTGACCGCGGCGTGCTCAAGACATTACGCCACATAAATAGCTTGCTTCAAGGTCACCCTGATTTTCGGAAGACACCCGGGATTGATATGACGACGGGTTCCCTTGGCCACGGACTATCCATTGGTCTCGGGATGGCTCTGGGGGCCAGGCAGACCGGCAGAGATTTCCAGGTCTACGCTCTCTTGTCAGATGGCGAACTGCAAGAGGGCCTGACATGGGAAGCCGCTATGGCAACCAGCCATCATCGTGTCAATAATCTAACGGCGATAGTCGACTACAATAACCTTCAGGTGGATGGCAATGTCAACGAGGTTATGAATATCGAACCCCTTCTTGATAAGTGGCGTGCCTTCGGGTGGGAGGTATTAGCCGCGGATGGACATGATATACCATCGCTCATGGCTGCATTTGAAACCAGACGAAACAAAATGCGGGAACGCAAGCCCTGCGTGCTTGTCTGCAAGACAGTTAAAGGCAAGGGCGTATCCTATATGGAAGATGTAATGGAATGGCATGCCAGTCCTGTAACCAGAGAGCAAAGAGATAAAGCTATCGCGGAACTGAAGAGAACTTTGGCCGAGCTTAGAAAGAGTAAAGCTGCGCCTTGATTGGCCCAGCCGGCAAATATACCGCCGGTAACATCCAGGGCCATTCCTGTTATACCATTAGAGGCACCGGATGCCAGAAATAATGCTGGCCCGGCAAAAATGCCCTAAAAAAGTTTCCCTAAAGTATTGACAAATTAACATTTGCTATGTAAAATTTTTACGATACAAAAACTGAAACATATGTTGCGCAATGCGCAACATAATAACAAATCAGGTTTTCAAGATGGAACGTATTAATCGCATTAAATCGCTACACCGGGCTGCGTTATTACTGAAATGCTTCTCTCCAGAACAAGTGGAGTTCAGTGTTGCTGAAATAGCCCGGAAGCTTGGCATACACCGGACCACAGCCTACCGAATAATGATGACCTTGATGGATGACGGCCTGTTGCAGAGAGACGAAAAAACAGAAAAGTATACGATTGGTCCCATACTCTATGCACTGGGAAGCCTGTATTTGAGCACGACAGATATTATTAAAGCGGCCAGTCCGGTCACCAAAATACTGAACGAACTAACAGGCGAAGCAGTTAATCTGGGTATCTTCGATAAAGGAAACGTAATATTTATCCTGAAAGAGGAAGCGAAACACGCTGTACGTGAGCCCCGTCATGTCGGTGCGATAATTCCCGCCTATGGTTCGGCGATGGGTAAAGCAATATTGAGTGAACTGGATGAGGAAACACTGGATAGAATATATCCTGATGAAAACCTGATTCCCACTACTGAGAAAACAATTAAGACCAAGACAGAACTTAAAAAAGAGCTTAAAGAGATAAAGAAGACCGGGGTTTCCATTGACCATGAGGGTAGCTGGATAGGTGTTGAGGGCATCGGGTCTGTAATACGAGATGCCAGTGGCAAGGTTACCGCCGCCACAAGCATATCAGGGCCAATTTACAGAATTAGCGATACTATTCGCGCACAATGGTCGGCACTGGTCAAACTCGGAGCGAGCCTGATTAGCTACCGGCTGGGTTACCAAGATGAGAGTAACCCTGTTCATGATGTAGAAGAACTCCGTACCTGGTGGCAGCAGAACGTTCTGGACTCAGCTTCCCAAGCATCTGGGGCTACCGAGCCTTCGTCACCGGGGTATGGGACCACTCAATAGCCATCTACCTTAAAAAAATATTCAATACCGCATTGAAGTAAAACAGGGGTGGTGCGGAAACCAGGAGGATAAAGCCCTTTGAAAGGCACCAGGTTCACGGACAAAGTGGTAATTGTCACCGGAGGGGGTTCTGGACTGGGTCGGACGTGCTGTCGTGCCTTTGCGAGGGAAGGTGCGGCGGTTGTAAGCTCTGACATTGATTTCAATGGTGCCAAAGAGACGGTGACCGAGATTGCAGAGGTGGGTGGCAGAGCCCTCGCGGTTAAAACGGACATCTCAAAAGCTGATGAAGCCGAGAACCTGACTGAAGAAACGCTTAATGCTTACCACAAAATAGACGTCCTGGTTAATAATGCCGGCATCATTGTTCGTCAAGGGTTACTGGACACTACTGAAGACATTTGGGACAAAGAGGTAGGCGTAGACCTTAAAGGGACATTCCTGGTTACCAAAGCAGTGATACCTCACATGATAGAGAGGAAATGCGGCAAGGTCGTCAATGTTGCTTCTATTGCCGGGCTGACCGGATTGTCTTCAACCGCCTATACCGCCGCTAAAGCCGGCGTGCTCGGAATGACGAGGATATGGGCGATGGATTTTGCCCCCTACCATATCTGTGTCAATGCGGTTGCCCCCGGATTTATGGCCACGCCGATAAGTGCCAAAATGCGGGCCACGTCAGTAGGCAAAATAATCGATAGCAAAATACCTCTCGGGTACGGTACACCGGAAAGTGTGGTGCCGGCTATCCTCTTCCTCAGCTCCTACGAGTCGGATTACATTACCGGCCAGTGCCTTGTGGTAGACGGCGGATTAAGCTGTTGCCATGACCTAGGGCCGGAATTCAGGTTTTTTGATAGAGGCAAGAGCTTCAAATGAAGAGGCAAAAGGACTTTTTACCAGGCGTGTCTTCTTTGCCCTTAAAGACACGCAAGCAATATCTTGAATAATTGATAAAGGGGGTGATCCCTTTCAACAGTAATATTTTTCATGCAGCTTAGGTTATTATTTATGAGGAGGGAAAAATGCATAAAAAGCAGTTATTTGCTTTAATCGCAGGGCTGGTATTAGTTATCGTCATGGTGGCCACTGGCTGCGCAGCACCAGCTCCAGAGCCTACCCCGGCGCCAGCACCAGCTCCAGCACCAGCTCCAGCCCCAGCCCCAGCTCCAGCGCAACCCGCTGAAGTATTCAAATGGAAGGGTCAAAATGCGTTTGCGCCTGGCACCTGGGACTATCTGTCGCACGACAGAGCGATTGAGCGAATCAAGGAAGTTTCTGAAGGACAGCTGCAAATCCAGCATCTGGCTCCGGGAACCATAGTCCCGGCTTATGAAGTAGTTGATGCGGCTGAACAAGGTGTGATGGAAGTGGCGTGCTGGAACGCCGGCTACGGAGTGGGTAAGAATTCCGCCTTTGGCCTGTTTTCTGGCGCAGTAGCTGGCACCTATGGCATGGATAACATGGACAATATGAGCTGGATGTTCTTTGGCGGCGGCTACGAGTTGCTCGATGAGACCTTTAAAGCGGCTGGTTATAACAATCTCAAAGCCTTTGCTATTAAGGGTGAGTTCCCCGAGCCACTCGGCTGGTTCCCTGAACCATTGCATTCCTGGGATGACCTGGCTGGCTACAAAATGCGAGTCGCCGGGTTAGCGGCCTTGCTCTACGAGGAAGCAGGGGCAACGGTAGTGAACGTGCCCGGAGGTGAGATACTTCCGTCCCTGGAGAAGGGCGTCATTGATGCCACGGAATACAGTGACCCGCACAGTGACCTGAACCTCGGCCTCGGGGATGTTCTCAAGTACTACCACGCTCCGAGCTTACACCAGCCCTGCGGGTACAATTTCCTGGTATTTAATACCCAATCCTGGGCATCACTGCCAACAAGTCTCCAGTTGCTGGTCGAATCGGTCTGCAACGAGATGCTCCTCAAAAATACCGTGGAAGAATACCGTATGTGTATTCCAGCCCTTGAAGAGCTTGAAACAAAGTACGGTGTTGAGGTGGTTGACGTTCCAGACGATATCTTGGTCAAACAAATGGAAGCCTGGGAAACAGTATCCCAAAAGTTATCTGACGAAAATCCTATGTTCGCCAAGGTACTAGAATCACAGAGAAAATGGGCTGAGCAACAGGTCCCATTTAGGCGGAAGTTCTTCAAAGACTATTCTTTCGCCGCTGACTGGTACTGGGAGAAATAAGCAGACATGAGCCGGTAGGTGATAAGCTAGTAACGGTATCTAACCCTTGCTAGCTTATCGCCGGGCCCGGCACAATACTTTGCAATTGTTGGCAAAAGTCGTAATATATTGCTGGTAAGGAGCAAATGCTTGAATACCTTTCTAAGTACCATCGATAAAATCAGTGAAATAAGTGGGAAGGTTTTTGCCTGGCTTATAATCCCCCTGGTCGGGGGGTTACTTTATGAAGTAACCGCACGGTATATTTTCAACGCTCCCACCATATGGGCTTACGATATGACCTATATGCTTTATGGCGTCCACTTTATGATGGGAGCCGCTTACCTGCTTTCCCTGGGTGGTCACATAAGGATAGACGTTTTTTATCAGCGTTTATCGCCGCGTAACAAGGCAATAGTTGATATCTGCGGTTACCTGCTGCTCTTTTTTCCCGTCATGGCGGCTTTGCTTGTATTTGGGACAAAATTTGCCGCCTTTTCTTGGCAAATGAAGGAGAAGGCCTTTACCACCGCCTGGCTACCAATCATTTATCCCTTTAAGACAGTATTCCCGATAGGTATTTTCCTGTTGCTGCTCCAGGGAATCGCTGTATTTATTCGCAACCTGCGCGTTGCGCTGAGGGGAGCATAACATGGAATCTGAAACTCTTGCCATATTGATGTTTGCCGCGGTCATGGTGGGCATTTTTTCCGGTTTCCATGTCGCTTTCGTCCTCGCCGGAATTGGCCTGATATTTGGCCTTATCGGCTGGGGCTCAGTGGTTATGAACCAGATGGTGTCCCGCAGCTTCTGGGTAATGGCCAACGAAGCCCTGCCTGCGGTTCCCTTGTTTGTGTTTATGGGGTGCCTCATGGAACGGGCTGGAATTGCCGACAAGGCTTTCCAGATCCTTCAAGTTGCGCTGGGGCCAGTAAGGGGTTCAGTGGCTTTAGCCACTGTTTTTCTATGTACCTTGTTTGCCGCTGGCACAGGGATAGTTGGTGCCCCGGTTTCAGTTATGGGTCTGCTGGCCTTACCCGTTATGATGAAGCGTGGGTATGACCTGCCTCTAGCCACAGGGTCTATATTAGCTGGCGGAACTCTGGGTATCCTAATCCCGCCGAGCGTGATGCTGATTCTATATGGGCCTCTGGCCAGCCTGTCCGTGGCCAGACTTTTTACCGCCAGCATATTCCCCGGCCTGTTGCTTTCGGGCTTATATATTTCCTACATAGCTATCAGATGTTTTCTTCAGCCCCAGGCGGGCCCAAGCCTGCCACCTGAGGAAAGAACTATGCCTAAATGGCAGGTGATTAGCTCGGTGATAACTGGCATGCTTCCCTTTTTCTTAATCATTGTCGCCGTTCTCGGGTCAATTATCATGGGGCTGGCAGCACCGGTAGAAGCGGCTGCGGTTGGTGTGCTTGGCGGGCTGATTCTCAGCGTCATTTACCGGAAGTTCACCTGGCAGGGTTTAAAGAGCGCCGTCTATGAGACCGTGAAAATTTCGAGCATGATACTGATAGTAACCATGGGCGCCAGTATCTTTACCGGCGTCTTTCTCGCTCTTGGTGGCGGCGACGTGGTAACGCGTTTCTTAAACTGGCTGCCTTTCGGCCCCATGGGGGTTCTGGGCGTAGTACTGTTTATAATCTTCATTATGGGCTTCTTTGTCGATTGGATTGCCATTCTTCTAATCCTTATCCCCATCCTGACACCAATAATACCCAAGCTTGGTTTTGACCCATTATGGTTTGCCATAGTTTTCGCGGTTTGTCTGCAGACGTCTTTCCTGACACCGCCTTTCGCTCCTTCTATATTCTATCTTAAGGGAGTGGCACCTTCTGAAGTACAGTTGCATCATATATTCAAGGGCGTAATTCCTTTCATAGCTCTGCAGCTAATCGGCCTGGCGCTGGTGATAATCTTTCCCCAGATAATCTTGTGGCTGCCTAGCATAGCATACGGTTAGAAGCCACAGATTTCTGTGGCGGAATTTAATAACTATAATGTAGCAACTCAAACTTACTATAGACTGCTTAGAAGATAATGGCATAGATGTCTTTAGTATAGAAAAAGGTTCAAATCCCGGGGTTTTTAATAAGACTAATTATGGGGGGTAAACGTGCCAAACGGATACACAGGAAAGATTTTAAGAGTTGACCTTTCTTCAGGGAAAATAACCGTGGAGGAATTCCCGGAAGAGTTTTACCGGCAGTATTTTGGTGGTGAGGGTTTTGTGGGGTACTTTCTGCTCAAGGAGGTCCCAAAGGGCACTGACCCCCTGGGCCCGAAGAATAAACTCGTCTTCGCCGCGGGCCCTCTAACCGGCGTACCAGTCGCAGGTTGCGGTCGTCACGCGGTAGGCAGCAAGTCACCGCTTACCGGGGCATTTGGTGAAGCTGAGGCGGGAGGCTTCTGGGGTGCTGAGCTGAAAATGGCCGGCTTTGATGCTGTCATCATTGAAGGGAAGGCGGAAAAGCCTGTCTATCTCTTCATACGGGACGGTGAGGCTTCTCTGCGAGATGCCAGGCACCTCTGGGGCAGGAAAACCCTAGAATGCCAGAAGGCTATCCGTGAAGAGCTTGGAGATTCTGCCATAAAAGTGGCCCAGATTGGCCCAGCTGGAGAAAACCTGGTGCGTTTCGCCTGCGTGGTAAATGATCTGGACGCCATAGCCGGCAGGACTGGTATGGGCGCGGTGATGGGCTCTAAAAACCTAAAAGCCATAGCCTGCCGCGGACATCAGCGCCCATCAGTCGCCGACCAACAAGCGCTTCGTGACGTGGCCCGCTGGATTAGCCATAATACACCCATAAACCTGGATACTTTGCGAGAATTTGGCACCTCCAGAGGTGTCCCGGCCCTGGATGCCGCCGGCGGTCTGCCCACGCGTAATTTTCAGCTGGGCTCTATTGACGGGGCGGACAAGATAAACGGGGAAACCATGACCAATACCATTCTGGTAAAGAGGCGGGGCTGTTTCGCCTGCCCGGTGCAATGCAAGCGCGAGGTCAAAACAGACGAGCCATACCAGGTTGACCCCAATTACGGAGGCCCCGAATATGAAACCATAGCGGCTCTGGGCTCTCTTTGCGGTATAACCGACCTGATAGCAATCGCCAAAGGCAACGAACTGGCCAACGCTTATGGCCTGGACAGCATCTCCTGCGGGGCGGCCATTGCCTTTGCCATGGAATGCTATGAAAATGGACTGCTTACTTCGAAGGATAGCGGCGGGATTGATTTACACTTTGGCAATGAAGCCGCCATGGTCCAGATGGTGGAGCGGATTGCGCTGCGCGATGGTCTGGGGGATTTACTCGCCGAGGGCGTGGCCCGAACCGCCAAAAAGATAGGTCCGGCGGCGGAAGAGTTTGCCTTTCACATCAAAGGTCAGGAATTTCCCATGCATGAGCCACGGTGGAAACAGGGGATGGGTGTTGGCTACAGCGTATCCCCTACAGGTGCTGACCACTGCCATAACATGCACGATAATATCTATGCCTCCATGACTCCGCTGTTGCAAGAGCTGAATAATCTGGGCACCTTTGAGCCCCTGCCCCTTGATGACCTTTCCCCAGCCAAGGTCCAAATATTAATCCATAATTCCACGCTTGTCCATTTTCTGAACTGCGGGGTCTGCTGCTACTTTATCATGTCCTACGGCCTGACTGGCTTCAAGAGAATTGCCCAGCTGGCTACGGCGGTAACTGGCTGGAATATAACTATCGCTGATTTCATGAGGGTGGGGGAAAGGGCAGCCAACATGGCGCGGGTTTTCAATCTCAGAGAAGGCTTTACCCGCAAAGATGACAATATGCCACGGCGCTTCTTCACGCCCCAGGCTTCAGGACCCCTGCAGGGCGTGGTGCTTGACCCGGTTGCTTTCCAGAAAGCCATAGACACATATTATGATATGATGGGCTGGCCCGATGGCTCACCCTCCCCTCAAAAACTGGGCGAGCTAGGTCTGGACTGGACTATTGGTCTCATCTAACCTGAGCACGGGCATCAAGTTAACAGGGGGATGAAAGGGATATGTAATGTATTCTGACACGGGTCAGTATAAGGCTCAGGCAGTATTCGCTTGAAGTGAAAGGAGAATGAAAATGGCAAAATTCGTTTATGATGGATGGGACTTTCCTTCCGTAAAGGCAGGCCCCCCAAACGAGAGGTTCCTGAAGATGATTATGTCTCCAGAGATTGGTAATTACCAGGGAGCATCGTTTCTGTTTTCTCACATTCCACCGGGCAGCAGCACGGGAACACATACCCACACCAGCGATGAAATAATGTACGTCATTGGCCGTGGTGAAGGCCGGGTGGGCGATGAAGTGTACAAGCTGGAGACAGATTCGGTCATATTTGCCCCCAAGGGCGTGGAGCACTATTGCCAGAACACCAGCGAGACTGAAACACTAAAACTGTTCTGTGTTTATATTCCGTCCCTGAAGCCCTCGCCACTGATAGATGAGCTACACGATAAGACCAGAAAATACCTTAAAGATAAGTAGCAGAAAAAATACTGCCCAGAAAGACAGGCATGTGCCATGGGCCATAACTTTGTGCAAATGGGAGAGCTGTTGTGTCATCGAATGTATTAGGCTATGCGGGCAAGATTCTGAGGGTTGACCTCAGCGACGGGTCCACCAGCGAAGAAGAGCTTGACGAGGTCACCCTGCGGAAATATTTAGGGGGCACCTGCCTGGGGGCAAAATATTTATATGACGAGGTTCCTCCGGAAGCAGGCTGGGCCGACCCCGAAAATCGCCTGATAATCGCCACCGGTCCGCTGGGCGGCACCAGAGTAGGCGGCTCTGGTTCGTTCTCAGTGGTAACCAAAGGGAGCCTTACCAATGGCGCCACTTCCACTCAGGCTAACGGATTTTTAGGCGCCTTTCTCAAGTTGTCTGGTTTTGACGACATCGTAGTGCACGGGGCAGCCAAGAGATGGGTCTATCTCTATATTCATGACGGCACCGCCGAACTGAGGGATGCCAGTCATTTGCTTGGTAAAAGTACGTGGGACACCGAGGACATCATCAAAGAGGAACTCGGCAAGCGAGAGTCCGAAATGAGCGTGTTTGGCATCGGGCCAGCAGGCGAAAATCTGGTAAAGTTCGCTGCCATTATTGGGGACAGAGGACACGCTGCCGGACACAACGGCTCGGGCGCGGTGATGGGGGCCAAAAAATTAAAAGCCATTGCCGTTGCCCGCGGCAAGAAGGCGGTCAAGGTGCATGACGCCGAGAAGCTTTCCACGGCCGCGCGCGAGCTCATCGAAGGCATCAAGTCCAGCCCATCAGGCAGTGAAGGGTATTACCATGGTACGCTCAATGCCTTTGGCCTGCTCAGTCCCCTCGGCGCCTTACCGGTCCGAAATTACACCACCAGCGTCTTCGCCGATAAAGCTAAGTTCGACCAGTATAATGCCGAGTATATTGCGAAACATTACGAACATAAACGACATTCCTGCTGGGCCTGTCAGCAGCGCCACTGTCATCTGTTAAAAGCCAAGGATGGGCTATATGCCGGGCAGGTGGGCGAAGAGCCGGAGTATGAGCAGCTCGCCTCATGGGGTTCTCTCACCGGTCCCACTGATATAGCGGAGGCAATCATGCTCAGCTGGGAAGTTGACCGCCTCGGTATGGAGACCAACGAGGCTGGCTTCCTTATCGCCTGGGTGCTGGAATGCTATGAGAAGGGCATCCTGACCAAACGTGATACCGATGGGCTGGAAATGACCTGGGGCAACGCGGCCGCAATAAAAACGATGCTGGGTAAGATTGCCAACCGTGAAGGATTCGGCAACGTGCTAGCCGAGGGAGTAATGCGCGCCGCCCAGCAAGTGGGCGGGGAAGCGCCAAATCTCGCTATCCATACCATAAAAGGGAATACCGTGCGTACCCATGACCACCGGGCGATATGGTTTGAACTCCTTGACACCTGTGTCTCGAGCGCCGGCACCATAGAAACCAGCTTCACTTCCTCACCGGCCAGACTGGGCCTCGGCGCCGAAAATTCGGTACTGCAGGTGTTCACGCCCGGCGATTTATCAAGGATTAGCGCCAGTATAAAGGGCTCGGCTCAATTTGAGGACTCACTGGTGGTATGCAGATTCAACGTCAGGAACGATGTAAACAATCTGTGCAGGGCGCTAAGTGCAGCTACGGGATGGGACTTTACTCCTGAAGAATCAATGGAGGTGGGCAGAAGGGCCGTTAACCTGCTAAAAGCTTTCAATATCAGACACGGCATTGGTGAGGAACTGGATATACCCTCACCCAGATATGGCTCGCCGGCAGTCGATGGGCCCACCAAAGGAATGGATATTTTATCGGACTGGGACCAGGTACGGCGTGACTATTACGAGCAAATGGGCTGGGACCGGCAGACCAGCAAGCCGCTTCCAGACACTTTGAAAAGGCTTGGTCTTGAATACATCATCACAGACATATGGGGCTGAACAATAAGCATTTTTATAGCCTAATTTTAAAAAAGAAGGGGGTTTCACCATAATGGAGAAAAGACTGGAGAACAAAGTAGCCATAGTTACCGGTGGTGGTTCTGGAATCGGGAGGGCAGCGTCCATCCTTTTTGCCAAAGAAGGCGCCAAGGTAGTGGTCGCTGAGATTAACCGGGAGTCAGGACAGGGTACCGCCGACCAGATTAAAAAGGCCGGAGGTGAGGCAACTTTTGTACCGGTTAATGTATCCCGCGCCACCGATCTTAAGAAGATGGTGCAGACGGCAGTCAGCACCTACGGCAAGCTTGATATTCTCGTCAACAATGCGGGTATTGCAGGAGATACCTTGGATAGAACCACCGAAGAGGACTGGCACAGGTTGATAGATATCAACCTTACCTCCGTTTTACTTGGCTGCCAGTACGCTATCCCCGAGATAAGGAAGCAGGGTGGTGGCAGCATTGTAAATATTGCCTCTATCGGGGGGATTATGGGCTTCGCAACGCTTGTTCCTTACTGCGCCACCAAGGGAGGGGTTGTGCTGCTATCCAAAAGCCTGGCCAAAATGCTGGGTCCGGAAAAAATCAGGGTAAACTGCGTCTGTCCCGGACCTACCGAGACCGGGCTTACTCTGGCTTTCCTGGGCCACCCCGCTACCCCTGAGGAAGAGCGCCAAAAACGCACCACCAGGCTGGCCGCGGTTCCCCTGGGGAGATGGTCTGAGCCGGCTGAAATTGCCGCTGCCATTTTGTTCTTGGTCTCTGATGAGGCTTCTTTCGTCACCGGCGTTGTCTTTCCAGTTGACGGTGGGTGCACTGCCTGAAGCAAACTGGAAAGCTAGCCAAGGAAATCAATACACAGGGGGTGAGCCAATGGAAGGGAAAATTGCGGTAGGTCCGGGCGATGGTATTGGCCCCGAAATCGTAGAGGAGGGGGTCAAAGTCCTGAAAGCAGTGGCCGGGAAATTCGGCCATGAGTTCGAGCTAACCTATGTTGATATCGGCGGGGTGGCCATTGATAAATATGGCACTTCACTGCCTGACGAGACCTTGCAGATTTGCCGCCAGAGTGATGCCATTCTCTTTGGCGCCGCCGGTGGCCCGAAATGGGACTATCCGGGAGCAAAGGAATACGCCAACGCCGCCGTTTTGTTAATACGCCGGGAATTTGGCCTTTTCGCCAATGTGCGTCCGGTAAGGGTATATCCGTCAATGGTAAATTGCTCACCGGTGAAACCGGAAATTGTGAAGGATGTTGACTTAATTGTGCTCCGTGAGAATACCGGCGGTGCTTACTTTGGCGAACCCAAAAAACGGTGGCGCACCAAAGAGGGGCGCATGGCCGTGGACAGCATGCTTTACTCGGAGAAGGAGGTTGAACGGATTGTTCGGGTGGGCTTTGAACTGGCGCAGTCGAGGCGTAAGAAACTGTGTTCCGTGGACAAAGCCAACGTACTGCAGTCTTCACGGTTGTGGCATGAGATTGCTGATGAACTGGCGCCGGAGTATCCTGACGTGCAACTGGAGCACGCCTATGCTGATGCCTGTACCATGTGGTTGCTGAAGCGGCCGAGGGACTTTGACGTTCTGGTGACGAGCAACCTGTTCGGCGACATTATCAGCGACGAAGCCTCGGTGCTTGCCGGCTCCCTCGGTATGCTACCCTCGGCCCAGATAGCTGGCTCAGGGGTAAAGGGGACTACCTTTGGCTTTTTTGAGTCAAGTCATGGCAGCGCGCCGAAGCACGTCGGAAAGAACGTGGCCAATCCGATTGCGACCATTTTGAGCGTGGCGATGATGCTCAAGTACGCCTTTGGTCTGGAACAAGAGGCCAGGTGCATCGATGAGGCCACAGAGAAGACGGTACATTCCCACCGCACCTACGACATCATGGAGGAAGGAAAGACCAAGGTGGGTACCAGGGAGATGGGCGACCTGATTGCGAAGGCGGTATCACAGGTCCAAATAACGAAGTAGCTATATCATATCGCACAGTTGCTTTTATTCAACTAGGTAAAAGAAGGAGCGTTCCCAACCGAAGAGCACTGCTATCACCGGCTCGAAGGTGAGGCTGATAAGCCAAGAAAATTGCTTAGCTCAAAAGACTGATAAAGATTTGCTAACTGGAGAGTAAGGTTGAATGTCAAAGGTGAAGTTCTGCTTCTGGGCCTCGACCCCAGATATGCTCCAATATAAATTCATAATAAATGTGCTCGCCGGTACCCCGGAGGAGATTGCCCAGCGCGCGGTCGACTGGGGTTATGATGGCATCGAGTTTATGCCTGACCCGGAGCGCACTCCTGACCCGGTGGTGTTTGACGCTGCCCTGAAGCGTGCCGGAGCCGTAATGCCGGTAGTTGGCAGTGGCCGTATGATTCCCCAGGGAATGTCACTTATCCATGAGGACGCAGGCATCCGCCAGAAGGCGATGAAGGCCTTCAAGAATGTGTTGGACTTTGCCGGTTATTTTAAGGCGAGGGTCGTTCTGGGCGGCGCTCGTGGTACAGGAATCCCGGGGGCAAGCAAAGAGGATATGGAGCGATTGACTGAGGAGATTTTTCGGGAACTCGCGGAATACGCCAAGAAGGCCGGGGCGGTCATCATGCTTGAAGGGTCTTCGCCTAAATACACGAATTTGGTGAATAGTAACGAAGAGGTCATGGCATGGGTAGAACGTATTGGCAGCCCTAGCTTCAGTGTGATGATGGATACCGACCAGCTTTGTGCCGCGGAGCCGTCCATCGAACATGGTATCAGAGCCACCAAGGGGCAGGCACATCACATCCACCTGTACGACCCTAACCACTGGCCGCCGGGGATTCTTCCCGAGAAGGACGCGCTTGATTGGCCACACATAGCCCGGATTTTACAGGCAGAAGACTTCTCTGGTTCAGCTTCAATTGCCCTTGCTCCTGAAGGTGACCCGGAGTTCGTGGCAACTAAAGCGCTTGCGTATGTGCGGCGTCTCTTTGACAAGTAAAGTGAAGTGAAAGTCTAGCTGGCCGCGGCTGGATTTGAACCAGCGACTTTCGGATTGTTACCTTATTTAAAGTTTAGCTTTTTATCGCTTAAATAAGGTATAATTTCTTAACGGTATTTCATCGTATAAGAGGAACGGCCTTCATTGAATTCTATCCAGGTGCCGGAGAGTATTGGGCGGCTTGGTGAACTGGCCAGCAATCTATGGTGGAGCTGGAACAATCAGGCCCGTCAGCTATTCCGCGCCCTGGATTACCCGCTCTGGAAGGAGAGCGGGCATAATCCGGTGAAACAGCTCTCCTGGATAAGCCCGGAACGGCTGGCTCAAGCTGGTGCCGACCCGGCATTTCTCGCCCTCTATGATTCAGTGATGGCCGCCTACGATGAGATGATGTCCCCCGTTGACCACACCTGGCTGCATGCTAACTACCCCAACCTGTTCTCCGGGCCGGTGGCCTACTTCTCCATGGAATACGCCATCCATAATTCCCTGCCCATTTACGCTGGAGGTTTGGGGGTGCTGGCCGGAGACATCTGCAAGGAAGCCAGCGATATCGGGCTGCCGATGGTCGCCGTCGGCTTCATGTATCCGCAGGGGTATTTCCACCAGCATATATCCGCCTCCGGCTGGCAGGAAGAGGAATATCAGGAACTTAATTTTGACGAAGCGCCCATCAATCAGATTCGCTCTCCCAGCGGTGACATCGCTCTGACCAGGGTCAGGCTGGGTGACGTTGACCTGGCGCTCGGTGCCTGGCACGTCAAGGTAGGCCGCACTGATATTTATTTGCTGGATACACAGCTTGAGGAGAACCCCGGGCCTTACCAGCAACTCTCAGCACGGCTCTATGTGTCCGACAGGGAGCTGCGCTTGCAGCAGGAAATCGTCCTCGGCATTGGCGGCGTGCGCGTGCTGCGAGCACTTGGCATCAACCCCACGCTCTGGCACGCTAACGAGGGACATACCGCCTTCATGACCCTGGAACGCGTTAGAGAAAAAGTATCCGGGGGTATGAGCTTTGCCGAGGCACAGCCGGAGATACGAAAGACCACGGTATTTACCACCCATACCCCGGTTATGGCGGGACACGATATCTTCGCCATAGAGCTGGTGGAGAAATATTTCCGGGGCTACTGGGAGCAGCTGGGCATTGACCGCAGGGCATTTCTGGAGCTCGGCTGGGAGAGCAATTCCGAACCCGAGAATTACAACATGACCGTCCTCGCCCTCAAAATGGCTGACCGGCGCAATGCGGTGAGCCAGCTTCACGGCAGCGTTACCCGAAAGATGTGGCACGGTCTCTGGCCGGATATTGCCGAGGAGCAGGTACCCATATCCCAGGTGACCAACGGCATTCACGTACCTTCCTGGGTTGCTCCGGAATTAGACCATCTTCTGGCAAAGTATCTCGGTGAGGACTGGTTGACGAAACATGATGTCCCCCATTTGTGGGAAAAGGTGTCGGAGATACCAGATGAAGCTCTCTGGGCTATCTGCCAGAGGCTCCGGCGCAAGCTCGTGGGAGCGATTCGGGAGCGCATGCGTACCCGATGGCTGGAGGACAACGTTCCCTGGACTCATATGCTGATGATGGGGGCGCTGCTTGACCCGGAAGTGCTCACCATTGCCTTTGCCCGCCGCTTCACGGAGTATAAACGGCCGGCACTCATCCTGCATGACATTGAGCGACTAAAGCGGATTGTCACCAATAACTGGCATCCGGTCCAGATTATCTTTGCCGGCAAGTCCCATCCGGCTGATTTGGCTTCCAAGAACCTCTTGCAGCAGGTCTATAAAATAGCCGCTGACCGTGAATTTCAGGGCAGGATAGTGTTCGTCGAGGACTATGATATCCACCTAGCACGCTATCTGGTACAGGGAGTTGATATCTGGCTGAATGTGCCACGGCGCCTCCGCGAAGCGAGCGGCTCAAGCGGCATGAAGGCCTCCCTGAATGGCGTGCTCAATTTGAGCGTTCTCGATGGCTGGTGGCGTGAGGGATACAATGCTGGCAACGGTTGGGCCGCTGGCTCACCGGATATCGCCGCCACCCCGGAAGAGGAAGATGAAGCCGATGCTGAGGCGCTCTACCACTTGCTTGAAGAGAAGATTGTGCCACTCTACTACGACCGGGATGTGCACGGGGTTCCGCGCCGCTGGGTGGCCATGATGAAAGAAGCAATGCGTTCCATCGTGCCCGCTTTTTGCGCCCGCCGCATGATGAAGGACTACATCGAAAAACTGTACCGCCCGGCCGTCCAGGAGTCGTGACCTGATTTGCTCAAGGCCCCTTTATAAATTGGTCATCAGCGCTACCGGGAAAGTGCGCAGTACCTCAGAAATGGCAAGTCCTCTTCCTTCCGGCACAGCTATCTCTTCCCCCGTCAGGACATTGCGCCAGTTTCGGGGCGCGTTCTGAGGAAGAATAAGCTCGCTTTTGCCCCACACCTCCCCCAGAGGAAATTCGCCGGTCGGCACCAGTTTGGTGGTGAGTCTCGGTACCAAGGTAAGCGTCCATTCTTTTTCGCAGCGTCGGCAAAAAGCGTAAATGTGCTCTTGCATATCCGGGGAAACCGGAACTGGCAGATATTCCCCATCCTGAAATATGTTTGCCCTTTCACTGCGAAAGCGCATTGCCTTCTGGGCTAGATAGAGTTTGACCCGTCCGTCCTTCCAGAACTTGAGCAGCTCTGTCAGTAGATGTGTCGTGCTCAGAGCTTCCTCCGGCATCAGCTCGTTAAGATACGTCTCCCGCCTTTTGAAATCAACCGGCCGGCGGTTATCCGGGTCTACCAGGCTCAGGTCCCAGAGCTCGGTCCCCTGGTAGAAATCAGGGATGCCGGGCGCGGTAATCTTGACCAGCAGCTGCCCCAGCGAGTTCAGGCTGCCGAAAAAGGCGATTTTCTCCTGGAAACTAAGAAAGTTGGCCAGGAAAGCATTTCCCGGTGTGTCGGCAAGTATTTCCTGTGCAAATTGAAGCAGTGCCTCCTCATAGGACTGGTCAGGTTCAAGCCAGCTGGTGAAGGTTTTGGCCTCGCGGGCAGCTTTGATGAGGTAAGCTCTCAGGCGTTCTCTGAAGGCTGGCAGCTCTGCCGGGAAAAAAGGCCAAGCGCCGAGGAGCGTCTGGTAGAGGAATATCTCCATGTTAGGCTCCGGCACATAGATTCCTTTGACCCTCTTTTTCTTCGACCGGTTCTGCTCCTGCCAGCGCGCAAGACGGGTTTCCCATTCCTGTGGTATCTCCGAGAGGACATTTAGGCGCGCCCTTGCGTCCTCGCCACGCTTGGTGTCATGGGTGGCGGTGGCGTTCATGGTGTGCGGCCAGTGTTTCTGGCGTCTCTGGTTCCAGCGGTGGCACTCCTCAGGGGAAAGCCCAGACGAAGCTGGATTACCGCCCACCTCATTGCGCGAGATAAGGCAATTGAAGCAGTAAAGGGCGGTATCTTCAAAGCCCTTGGCCATTACGGCGCCGGTGAGCTGCTGCCAGCGCCGGATAAATTCAAGCCAGGTATTTTTGCGCTCCCTGGAGAAGCCTTGCGGGAACTGTAAAAAGAGCCGTTTCTCCAGAAAAGAGAGGACGCGCGGCGATAAAGCCGAGTTATACCGGCACGCCTGTTTAAAGGCGTCCTCCAGATAGCGCCTGTCTCTAAGCGCTACGGGGGCAGCCCTGATGTATGTCCGGTATACCGGCAGGCACGCGGTCACGGTGGCCAAAGCCTCGGTGAACTCCATATCGGAATGGTGTGCTTCGGGTTCATCTTTTTGCGCCATCTGATATAGGCGGTTTCCCAGCTCTTTCACCTCCGCCGAAAACAGGTCCTCTATCACCTGTCTCTTTTTCTCATAGACGATACGGCTGAAATCCTGTTCGATGCCGGTGAAACGACGGTAAATTTCATCCAGCTGGCTTACGCCATTACGGTCGATAAAAAGGGCATTTACCTGATTCAGAAAATCGTAGCCGGTGGTGCCGAAAAGTTGCCAGCTATCGGGCAGCTCTTCACCGGCGGAGAGGATTTTTTCCGCAACCGCGTAGAGGGAAGGTTTTTTTGATGGCGTGGCTGCTGCCGATACTGCCCAACGCTGGAGTCGGGCGAGGTACTGCGCCGGCCGGGCCAGGCCATCGATATGGTCAACCCGCAGCCCGGTCACGCTGCCCGAGCGGACCAGTTCCATAACCAGCGCGTGCGTCTTGCGGAACACGGTGGGGTCTTCCACCCTCATGCCGACAAGGTCGCTGATATCGAAAAAGCGCCGGTAGTTGATTTCCTTGAGACCGGTGCGCCAGAAGGCAAGACGGTAAGCCTGCTCACCGAGCAACTCTTCAAGGTGAGGTTTGCCCTCATCGCTGTTGAAGAAAGCCACGCTCTCCCTGATGGCGGTTTCAAGCGCCGGTGATTCCCCGAGAAGCCGTAAGATTTCTTTCTTCAGCGTCTGGCGTTTTCGATAATGAGCAGGGGCTTTGCGCACGCGCCACCCGGCCGACGACGGCAGGCCCTGTAAACTCTGTACAATCCTGCGCAAAGACTTCGCCTCAGAGCTATCACCACCGAATTTCTGCTCCAGCAACCACAGGCTATGGGAAAGGACAAGACGGCAGGACTTTATTTCCAGCGGTAACCTGGTGCCACCACTGCTTATGACAAATCCGTAATCTTCCAGCGAAAGTGTTATGCTCCCGTCCCGGAGGGCCTGAGGGTACGGACTGCCCAGTATGGGCAGGACCACCTTTTCGCCGGGAGTGGTATCAAAAAAACCGGCATAGGGCGAAAGGGCGCCATTCTCCAGAAAGTCCGTCCACCACGCATTCTCAGTGCTGGCGGCCATGTGGTTGGGGACAATATCCAACAGCAGTCCCATTCCCTGTTGCCTCAGCTGCTCGACTAGGTTTTCGAAATCCCCGGCTGTGCCCAGTTCCGGGTTGAGACGGCACGGGTCGACCACATCGTACCCGTGGCGGCTGCCGGCTCTCGCCTTTAAGATGGGGGGAAGGTAGAGGTCTGAGATGCCCAGGCTTTTCAGGTAGGGCACGAGTTTCAGGGCATCCTGGAAACCGAAGGCATGATTCAACTGCAGCCGGTAGGTCGCTGCCGGTATGTGCACGCTGGTCATCTACGCGCCCCTTATCTGAAGCTGCTCCCCGAGGTTGTGGAAGGCGGCCAGCCACCCTTTGGCGGCCTCATCTCCGCCGTCGGCCCGCTGCTGGTAGGCGGGACGGGTGCTGCTGAGCATCCCATAGAACTGGTTCTGCGTCTGCCAAAGGTCAACGGTAAAGGGCATGGAATGGGCCAGGGCGACAGCGTCAACGATAACCTGTAGCTTGGCGGTATCCTCCGGTGCCTGGGTGAACGCCGCTATCATGCCTTCCAGCGAGACCTTGAAATCGTAGGCCAGCCCATCCATGTCCAGGTCCACTTGCCAAGAATCGGCGGTGCCCACCAGACTCTTGATGGTCTCTACTTCAAAAGTGTCGCTTTTCAGCGCCCGGTGCAGGTCAATATTCAGGATGAGCTCGGCGGCGGAGTGGAAGGCCTTGGGCACCGGCCCTCCCATCTCGGTGAGAAAGCGCATGGCGGGGAAGTGGTTTTCGTAGAGCTGGCGGTAGGCGGTTTCAATCTCGGAAATAGTTGACTCCAGAATGTAGCCCAGCACCTTGCGTTGCTCGTCACGAAAAAGAGAGCGCAGCGAATAGGTGGAACTGCCGAAGTGCTTGTCCAGCAGACGGATGACCTCGGGGAAGTCGGCAGCATGGCAGGTCTGCGTCGTCTCCTGGAGCATGGTCTGATATGCTTCCTCGCCCTGGTACTGCCGCACGCCGGCATTGAGGTTATGGTCGCCGAAATGGAGCACGCCGAAGCTGAGCGTAGCCTGCTCCTGCGTTATCTCGGAGGTTACTCTGGCCCGCCCCGCGGCGAGCCTGGCCTTCCCGCACTCGGCTGTCTGGTAGTCCTCGGTGTTGACAAAGTAGCAAAATGTCTTCGTTTGCTCGCCGTAGCTTTCAAAAAGCGAGCTTATGGCGTAGTGGGCGGTGACCTTGATGAGGTCAACTATGGCCGGCCTGACGAACATCTCGTAGATGCGGCGCCCATCGCCCATCTCGCGGACATTGCTCTTTGCCTTCTCCAGAATGGACAGGAATTTCTCTTCAGCATCATCGCCGAAGAGCTCCTGGGCCAGCTGCACCACCCGGCCGGCGTACTGGATGACCTGCACCGTCTCGATGCCGGAAGGGTCGTCGAAAAACCAGCCGCAGCTGGTATACATGAGCATGGCGTGGCGCTGGAGCTCAAGCAGCTTGAGGGCCGTCACCCGTTCCGCTTCGTTCAGTTCACGACTCGCCTGCTGGCTGAAGAACTGAGCCACGTTTTCCGGGGAACGGTCAAGGATGACGTCTATATAGGTATCCCTGGCCGCCCACGGGTCTTTGAGCAGCTCCCTGACCTTATTTTCGTACTGAGGTATCATGGTATCGCGCAGCCAGTCCATCGCCTCGCGCAGCGGAGCACGCCAGGCCTGGTTCCACTTTGCATGTCTACCTGAACTATCCCCGCAGTCGCTCCGCCAGCGCTCGACGCCGTGGGCGCAGCTCCAGGAGGTGTTCTCCATTATCTCCACCTCGTGGGTGGGGGGGTGCTTTTCCAGGAATTCCCCGTAGTTGGTGATTCTGGCTAAATTTTTCTCTTCTATATAGTTGAGGGCGTAGGCCAGCGCCATATCGGCGAAGCGGTGGTGGTGCCCATAAGTCTCGCCGTCGCTGGCGATGTTGACCAGCTGCGGCCAGCTACGCTTGTCGGAAAAAGCGGCCGTCAGGAGATTGGCGAAGTTCTCACCGTTGCTTAAGGTGTCGGCAAAGGCTACGCTGCGGGAGGTGGGGCCATCATAAAAGAAAAGGTTGAAAGTCCTACCTGAGGGCAGGTTGACAAGATAGGCCATGGTGGGGTCAACCTTGTCACCGCCCACATCGGCCCAGGCTTCGCTGCCCAGAGAGCGCACCCGCCCGGCCTGGTGGGGGGCGAGGATGGTGAACTTCAGCCCCATCTCGGCCATGATATCAAGGGTCTCCATGTCCACCGCCGTCTCGGGAAGCCACATCCCCTCCGGTTTCCGGCCGAAGCGCCGCTCGAAGTCCCTCATTCCCCACAGGACCTGGGTATATTTATCCCGCCTGTTGGCCAGCGGCATTATCAGGTGACTGTACGCCTGGGCCAGCGCCGAGCCGTGTCCGGAGAAGTGCTGCTGGCTCTCTTTATCAGCGTCAATGATGGTCTGATAGGCCTCCGGCGCGTGCTCTTGCAGCCAGGAGAGCAGCGTCGGCCCGAAGTTGAAGCTGATTCTGGCGTAGTTGTTGACAATCTTGGTAATGTAGTTCTCGCCATCGAGGATGCGGGAAACGCCGTTGGGCGCGTAGCACTCAGCGGTGATGCGCTCGTTCCAGTCGTGAAATGGATAGGCCGAGTCCTGAAGCTCCACGTATTCCAGCCAGGCGTTTTCCCGCGGCGGCTGGTAAAAGTGACCGTGTACGCAGATGTATCGTTCCATGTTATTTCTCCCTGACAAACAGCACCACGGACGCGGGCGCGAACTGGATGGTGAGTTCTCCCCGGGATTGTAATATCTCGGGGATGGTGCTGCCACCACCTCCCCACACCTCATCTGCTGAATCAAGCAGCTTCCGCCACCTCCCCCCCGGCACTGGCAAGTTCACCACGGACTCATCCTCCCCACAGTTATAAATTATAACCGCTTCACTTCCCGACTGCCAGCGATGCAGCCAAAGAATTTTTGCTTTCTCATCGCTGGTGACTTTCATCGTTTTCCTGTCCGGGTTGCGCAGGGCAGGCACCTGCTGGCGCAGGCGGATAAGCGCCTGATAATAGGCCAGTAATGTCCGGTGCTCGCTTGCCTGACGCAGATGATGATGAAGGCGGGCACTTTCAAAAGTTGCCTCATCCTGAGGGTCGGGTATCTCCCCCTGCCGGCGGAAGACGGCGAACTCCTCGCGACGGCCCCGGCGCACTGCTTCAATCAGGGCTGGCTCCGAGTGGCTGACGAAGTAGGGGAAGGGCGCTGTCTCACCGTACTCCTCGCCCATGAAAACAAGGGGGACGAAGGGCGAGAGCAAGTAGAGGGCAGCGGCAAGCTTCAGCTTCTCAAAGGAGACAATACCACTCAGGCGGTCGCCCTGAGCGCGATTACCCACCTGGTCGTGGTTCTGCATGAAGACGACGAAGCGCCCGGCGGGGATAGCCGCCGAGGATGTGCCGTGTCTGCGCCGGCGGTAGGCGGAATACTCTCCGGAATAAACAAAACCCTGTTCAAAAGCTTTGACCAGCTGTCTGAATTCCCCGTAGTCCTGATAGTAGCCGGTCTTTTCGCTGGTAAGCAGGACGTGAACCGCGTGGTGAAAGTCGTCATTCCACTGGGCATCAAGTCCGTAGCCCCCTGACGGGACATCTCGGATAAGGCGGACGTCGTTGGCAGCGCTCTCCCCGATGACGTATACACGGCGCTTCAGTCTCCTGGCTTCAGCGTGCACCGAGTGCGCCAGTTCTTCTATGAAGGTGAAGGGAGACATATCAAGTATGGCGTGGAGGGCGTCCAGTCTCAGGGCATCAATGTGGAACTCCCGTATCCAGTAAAGCGCGTTTTCCATGAAGAAACGACGCACCTCATCGCTATCGTGCCCGTCAAAGTTCAGCGCTCGCCCCCACGGCGTCTGGTAGTGCCCGGTGAAGTACGGCCCGAAGTCGGCAAGGTAGTTGCCCTCCGGCCCGAGGTGGTTGTAGACCACGTCCAGAATGACGGCGAGCCCCTGACGGTGGCAGGCGTCAACGAGCTGCTTCAAGCCCTCAGGGCCGCCATAAGACGCCTGCACGGCGAAGGGGTACACCCCGTCATAGCCCCAGTTGCGGTTCCCCGGGAACTGCGCCACCGGCATAAGCTCCAGGGCGGTAATTCCCAGCTCTTTGAGCTTATCGAGGTGGGGGATGATGGCGGTGAAGGTGCCCTCGGCAGTGAACGTTCCGGTGTGCAGCTCGTAGATAATATAGTCCTCAAGCGGCAGGCCGGTCCAGCCTGCGTCCCCCCAAGGGAATTTACTATCTACCACCTGAGAGGGGCCGTGGACGCCCTGCGGCTGGAAGCGCGAGGCCGGGTCAGGGCGCTCAATCTTTCCATCGAGGCGGTAGAAGTAAAGAGAGTCAGGCATCAAATTTTCGGCGATGGTAAGATGATAACCTTTGCTATCTTTTTTAAGGGGAAGCACACGCTCCTCGGGCACAGTGAGGCGGACTTCAACCGTTTTTGCCGACGGCGCCCAGACAAGGAACTGGCAGCGTCCATCGCCGAGGTAGGTGGCACCGGGTAAACCCTGCGCTTTCACTTTCCTCGTTTCCTCGGTCTGAAGAAAACGATAGACAGCGGCGGAAGGGTGATGGTAAGAGAATAGGGACGACCATGGCAGCCCGCAGCGGCAGCCTTGATGCTCTCCGGGTTTCTCCGGCCGCTGCCGCCGTACTCAGCAGCATCGCTGTTCAGGAGCTCGACCCACTGGCCGCCGCACGGTACACCCACTTTATACTGGGTATGCATCGTCGGCGTGAAATTGCACACCACGAGGACAGGGGTATCATCTGACTTCCCCCGCCGTATGAAGCTGAGGGTACTATGCAAAGCATCAGCCGTATCAATCCATTCAAAGCCGGCCGGCTCACAGTCAAGCTCGTGCAGCGCCGTTTCGCTGCGGTAGACTCGGTTTAGCGCCTGCACCCACCTCTGCATGGCGGCGTGCCGGTCATAGTCCAGCAGGTACCAGTCCAGGCTGCCGTCGTGGCGCCATTCGCTCCACTGCCCGAACTCACCGCCCATGAAGAGCAGTTTCTTTGCCGGCTGCGCATACATATAACCTAAAAGGAGCCGTAAATTGGCCAGTTTCTGCCAGTCATCTCCGGGCATCTTACCCAGGAGAGAGCCCTTGCCGTAGACCACCTCATCGTGGGAGAGGGGCAGAATGAAATTTTCACTGAAGGCGTATAACATGCGGAAGGTGAGGTCATTGTGATGGTACTTGCGGTGGACAGGGTTCCGGCTCATGTACTGCAACGTGTCGTGCATCCAGCCCATATCCCACTTCAGGCCGAAGCCGAGCCCGCCGAGGTAGGTCGGCCGCGATACCATGGGCCAAGCAGTGGACTCTTCGGCGACGGTCTGCACGTCAGGAAAGTTCAGGTATATCTCCTGATTGAGCTTACGCAAAAAATCGAGGGCTTCCAGGTTCTCCCGCCCCCCGTAATTGTTCGGGAGCCACTCCCCCTTTTTACGCGAGTAGTCCAAGTAGAGCATGGAGGCAACGGCGTCCACGCGCAGTCCGTCAACGTGGTACTTGTCCAGCCAGAAAAGGGCGTTGCTGATGAGGAAGTTGCACACCTCGCTGCGCCCGTAATTGAAGATGTAGCTGTTCCAGTCGGGGTGAAAGCCCTTCCTCATGTCGGCGTGCTCATACAGATGCGTGCCGTCAAAGAAGCCCAGCCCGTGCTCATCGGTGGGGAAATGAGAGGGCACCCAGTCCAGAATGACACCGATGCCCTGCTGGTGCAGGTGGTCAACCAGGTACATGAAGTCCTGGGGGGTACCGTAGCGGCCGGAGGGGGCAAAGTAACCGGTTGTCTGGTAACCCCACGAGCCGAAAAAGGGGTGCTCCATCACCGGCAGGAATTCCACGTGGGTAAACCCCATCTTGTTGGCGTAGTCAGCCAGCAGCGGTGCCATTTCACGGTATGAGAGCGACCGATATTTTTCGTCCGGCACCCTTTGCCAGGAGCCAAGGTGCACCTCGTAGACGGAGATGGGGGCATCAAGCGCATTGCGACGGCGCCGCTCTGTCATCCATTCCCTGTCCCCCCATGAGTATTCCAGGTCCCAGGTAACGCACGCCGTCTTGGGCGGGATTTCGGTGAAAACGGCAAACGGGTCGGCCTTGTCGACCTGATATCCCTTGTAGCGGGAGACAATGTGGTACTTGTAAAGGCGGCCCCGGTCCAGATTTGGAATAAACCCTTCCCAAATGCCGGACTGTCCGCGGGGTCGAAGAGGGTGGCTGTTGTTGTTCCAGCCGTTGAAATCGCCCACGACGGAGACCTGCCGGGCATCAGGTGCCCATACGGCAAAGTATGTTCCCTGTTCCGCACCAGCAGAGGCGGGGTGCGCGCCCAGCTTCTCATAAAGCCGGTAGTGTGAGCCTTCGTTGAACAGGTAGAGGTCATCATCAGAAAGAAGCGGCACCTCATAGGACACGCCTCCGGTACCCTTCAAGCTCGTTTTAGGCCCCTTTTTCCGTGTCATCGCGGCGTTTCCCCTCTCCTTCGGATTCGGTCCACCATACGTAGTGTAGCAACTACCTGGGGCATCTGGCAAAGTTCGTCAAGGTGGTAGCGGGCCTTGTGGCGCCAGTTGGGATAAACGTCATCAGCGGTGCTCGGTATGTTCTGTGGTCTGGTCTCAAGCCAGAGGTCTTCCAGGTTGACCAGCACCATGGCGGCGTCGCTGGCACTCAAAAACGCCAGACAGGCTTTCAGCACGGCTTCAGCGCTGGCCGGGGTCTCATCCAGAAAACCTTTTTCCTTCAAGAATCTGACCAGCGCTCTTTTCCTTTCCTCCCAGAACCTTCTCTCCCTGTTGGCCGCTGCCTTATCCAGAAGGCCAATGGCTGCCCTTTGCGCTATGTCCGTCCCGTCCCAGACGGCAGCAAAGGGAAACATATCGTGGGTATTAAGGCTGGCAATGGCTTTAGCGGGAACGGGTTTGAGGATTTGCCCTGTGCCAGCGGAGGCGAGTTCGTAGTGCATAACGTACATACGGTGGACGCCGTGCTTTTTCATCATCGGCCGGACATAGGGAGGCACCGTGCCCAGGTCCTCCCCGACGATTACCGTCCGGCTGCGGTGGGACTCAAGGGATAAAATAGCGTAGAGTTCATCAGGGTGGTAACGCACATATGTGCCCTCGCTGGCAGACATACCTTTCGGTATGCAGAAGAGGCGGTGCAACCCCATGACATGGTCAATGCGCAGCACGCCGGCCGATTCTAGGTGATGGCGCAGATAGGCAATGAAGTAGCGGTAGCCCTGTCCCCGTATCCTTTCCGGGTGCAGTGGCGGGAAGCCCCAGTCCTGTCCCCTGGTGAAAACGGCATCTGGAGGTGCCCCGGCGGATATGCCAGAAAGGAAAGCATCGCGCTCCCACCAGACGTCATAGCCCTCGGGATGAATGCCGAGCGGGAGGTCCAAGTACAGCATAACATTGCTGGCTCGCGCTGTTTTCCGCAGGTGCTCTACCTGTTCCTGTACCAGCCACTGGGAGTAGAGATAATAGCGTTTTGCTTCCTCGTCATAGTCTTCTTTCCCGATAACGCCACTGGCCAGTGGCTGAGGCCACGCTTGCCATGAAGGCCCATGCCGTTCTCTGGCGGCGCGGAAACAGGCGTAGTCCTCAACGACCGGGTTTGATTTAATGAAACGTAGAAGCGCGTCGCGACGTTTTGAGGGTACGGCGAACAGGCACCAGCATAACTCTTCCAGAACCTGCCGTTTCTTTAGCATAATGCGCTGGTAATCCACCTGAGACGCGTTACGCAGCGACTCAATATCCTGCTGAAATGGCGCCGATGCCAGAAGGGCCTGCGCTTTCGGGCAGCTCTCCAGCTCCGGTACGCTCATAATATCGAGGTAAAACTCGTTCCAGAGGAGCCGACTGGCCGGGGTGTACGGACTCGGGTCCAAGGTGTCGTCAAGAAAAGAGGCGAGCATCGGCAGCATGCCGACGATGTTTCCCCCCATATCCCCCACCCACGAAACGAGTGCCTGGAGGTCGGAAAGGTCGCCGCTGCCCCACCCCTTTCCGCTGGTGAGGGCATACAGGGGTATAAAAACTCCCCACCTCAGGGATGCCTCCGCTTCCGGAGGACAGTAAAACGTGACGGGGGCGGAGATGACCAGGGTCTCGGCAGTTTCTCCCCTGATTTGAAACGAAAGCCAGTGGTAGCCGGGTGGCAATATGCCTTTCCAATAGAGTTCCTTCACTTCGTATCTCGTCCCCTCCACTTCTTTCGTTTCCAGCGTCTTGAGGTCGCCGGCAAGATATGACTGTTCCCGGCGCTCGCCGTTCTCCATCGCCAGATGGCAGACCAACTTAGTATCAGCCAGGGAGGAAGGAAGCCGCAAACTGAGCGCAGAGAGGTTACCATTCCAGGCCACAGCCACCGGCGCCAGGGAGCGCTGCCAGAGCTCTTTTCGCTGCTCCCGCAGAGCCGAAGGGACGTCCTCCAGCCTTTCCAGAGGCGTCCCCAGGGCTTTCAGGATGGCAAACAGCGTGTCCGCAGAGGCCGGCCGGTGCTGGTGAAGAACGTTGTAATATGCCGTCTGCACACCGTAGAGGCGGGCAAGTTCGTGGAGAGGCCCTGTCACCGCACCCATCTTACTCTTCAGCTTCCAGTATCTGCAGGACGCCTTGAAGTGGCAGATGAACCCAGTCCGGCCGGTTGTTCAGTTCGTAGTTTACCTCATAAAGGGCTTTCTCCATGAGGTACGCATCGAGGAGGACTTTTCTACCTTCCTTGGAGGCAGGCAGTACCGGTAAATCAGAAACCAGTTCCAGATAAGCCTTGAGAAACGCCACCGATACCCAGAGGTACCAGGCTTTCGACCACTCCTCCAGTACCGGGAGGTCCTCCTCACGAAGCACTGTGTCTGCCCGGCTGCGCAGCGCAACGTAGGCGGCGTAATGGAAAGAGCGTATCATGCCCGCCACATCCCTGAGCGGGGAGCGCTTGATGCGTCGCTCGGTGAGATAGCGGGCCGGTTCGCCTTCAAAGTCAATGATGACGAAGTCATCACCCGTGTAGAGCACCTGACCCAGGTGGTAGTCGCCGTGGCAGCGGATACGCATACCGGCGATTTTTTGTCTGGTGATTTCCTGAAAACGCTGTACAATGGAGCTTTCCTCATCTAGAATTGTCTTGGCAATAGGTTTGGCATCATCCAGCAGCTTTGGCAATCGCTGCTGTAGAAGGCGCAACACCTGGTTGGTATAACTTCTCATGGAATGGAAAAGGGAACGCTGGTAGCCGAGAGAAAACGGCTCTGGAGTGAACCGGGCGTCGACACTGGCCGAGGCCAGCATCAGGTGCAGCTCGGCGGTACGTTGTGCCAGGCGCTGCGCCGAGGTAAGGTAGGGGCCAATGGTCTCCTCGGCTGATTCGGGTATGCTCATTTCAGCGATGTCTAACAAAGAACCTTTTATAAGCGGCGGCGACTCCACTTCCGGGTGGGCCAGCACCCGGTCGAAGAAAAAGCCGAGCTCATCCAGAGTATACTGCCAGGCATTTCCTTCATTGGGTATATAACCGTGAAGTATCCCGAGTGTCACCGGCTCCGGAATGAACCGGCTGTGGTATTCCAGAGCACCGGCTACAGGAGGCGCGTTGGGGAAAGCTACTTTCTCGGTGAGAAACCGGCCTACCTCTAGTTCCGGGCTTGTCCCTGCTTCCATGCGACGGAAAAGTTTCAGCATCAGACGGCCACCATACATGATTGAGGTGTTGGTCTGCTCCGTCTTCAGGACAGTCTGGGGCAGCGCTTCCGTAGCTGGGCCCCGCAGCTTCTGAAAAACGCGGGTGGGGAAGGCAACTATCCTTCCCTCCAGCCCTTTCCAGCGCCGACGTCGGGCTATGGCCTCAAAAAGAGCGGCGGTAAAATCATTCTCAATCAGGGCATCAAAGATGACGCCTTCGCTTTTTGCCCCCTTGCGTTTCAGCTCTACCTGTGCGATAACAGACTGCGGCGATTCGCTGGCCATTTCATTGGCCCGTTCTCCAGAGGCGAAAGCGATGGGAATAAGGTAGGTTTCAGGGTCGCCCTCGGTGTATTCTACGTTCAGGAAGATAAACTGGGCGGTGGAACCATCAAACGGTATGCTGACAAAGTCCACTATGCTCGCCGCGTGTGCCTGCCGTGCCTTGCCGCCAAACCAGCGCTTCTGGCGCATATGGCTGAGCAGCACGGTGGCCAAAAAGGGTCGGATTTCACGTTTGAGCAGATCCGCCCAGTCCCCCCTGATACGGAGCATGGGCACGGAGAGCCCGGCCGGCGTCGCGGCTGGGCTTATCTCAACCGGCTGTCTCGATTCTAAAGAAAACCAGTAGAAGGCGAAAGGGCTTAAAGTGAGCGTGTAGGGAGAATCTCCAATAACAGGGAAGTCGGACTGCCCGAAGACCTCAACCGGTATCTTGCCCTCATCGGCAGCCAGGTCAAGGTTGACATGCTGTGCCAGTCGGGAAAGGTTAGCCACCACCAGGATGGTCTCTTCCTGAAAGCGGCGGGTAAAGACCAGAATCTTCCTATTATCTGCCGGTACAAATTCAAGGCTCCCCCGTCCGAAGGCTCGAAACCGTTTCCTCTGGGCAATCAAGCGCTTTGTCCACCAGAGGAGGGAATCGGCATTGTTCTGCTGGTTTTCCACGTTTATTGCCTGATAGTGATATTCGGGGTCGATAATCGGTGGCAGGTAGAGCCGCTGGGGGTTGGCACTGGAGAAGCCGGCATTCTTCTCCGGGCTCCACTGCATCGGTGTGCGGACACCGTTGCGGTCGCCGAGGTAGAAGTTGTCCCCCATGCCGATTTCGTCCCCGTAATAGAGCACCGGCGTGCCCGGCAGCGAAAATAAAAGCCCGTTCATCAATTCTATTTTGCGGCGGTCGTTGTTGAGCAGAGGGGCAAGCCGACGTCTTATGCCCAGATTCACTCTTGCCTGAGAGTCAAAGGCGTAAACCCGGTACATATAGTCCCGCTCCTCGTCAGTTACCATCTCCAGCGTGAGCTCATCGTGGTTGCGCAAAAACAGTGCCCACTGACAGTTATCCGGGATGGCCGGGGTATGCTGCAGGATGTCAATGATGGGGAAGCGGTCCTCCATGCGAATCGCCATGAACAGACGTGGCATCAGCGGGAAATGATAAGCCATGTGGCATTCATCACCATCGCCGAAGTAAGCTATGGCGTCCTCGGACCACTGGTTGGCCTCGGCAAGAAACATTCGATTCTGGAACTGCTGGTCAAGCTCGAGGCGCAGTTTTTTCAGAAAGGCGTGCGTTTCTTCAAGGTTCTCACAGTTCGTCCCTTCCCGCTCGAAAAGATAAGGCACAGCATCAAGACGCAGCCCGGACACCCCCATACTCATCCAGAAATTGACCGTCTTAATTATGGTCTTCTGAACCTGTGGATTATCGAAGTTCAGGTCAGGCTGGTGGGAGTAAAAACGGTGCCAGTAATAGGCCCTGGCGAGAGGGTCAAAGGACCAGTTTGATAACTCGAAATCTTTAAAAATAATCCGCGCGTCCCTGTATTTGTCCGGCGAGTCGTTCCAGACATAAAAGTCCCGGAAGCGGCTCTGCTTCTTGGCGCGGCGTGCTCGCTGGAACCACGGGTGCTGGTCTGACGTGTGGTTTAGCACGAGCTCGGTGACGATGCGCAGGCCACGGGCATCGGCCTCTCGCAGTAAAAGCCTGAAATCCCGTATCGTCCCATACACGGGCTGGATACCGGTATAGTTGGAAATATCGTAGCCGTCATCTTTGAGCGGAGACGGATAGAAAGGGAGGAGCCAGATGGTATTAATCCCCAGGTCCTGCAGATAATTGAGCTTTTCAGTGAGCCCGGGAAAGTCACCGACACCATCTCCGTCACTATCGTAAAAAGCCCGGGGGTGGAGCTCATATATGATGGCGTCCTTATACCAGAGGGGGTCGCTATCCTGCCAGAAATATTCTTTGGCTCTGGGTGACATTTTGCGCTACCCTCGCTTTCTCCGGCCCTGTTTTTCCACGCGGAAAATATGGGCCGGCAGTTTCTCGGGGCTGAGTTCCACGTAGTTGCGCGGGCCCCTCCATGTGTAAGTGGCATCATCAAGGAGGTCATGTATCCGGTACGTCTGGTCCTGAGCAATACCCAGTTCATCAAGAGAGAGGGTTACCCAGCCCGATTGCCGGTACCGGTAGTCCAGGTTCACCACGACCAGCACCGCGTTTGCGCCATCCCGGGTGCATTTGCTGTAGCAGATAAGCTGGTCATTGTCCACCGCATGAAAACGCAGGCTGCGGTCGCTCTGGAGCGCCGGGTTTTCCCGACGAGCTTTATTCACCAGCTTTATAATATCCTTCAGGCTATCCGGCCGCCCAATGTCCCAGTGTTTGATTTCATATTTCTCCGAGTCCAGGTATTCCTCGCTTACCGTGTCCTTGCGGCGGTTTTCGCAGAGCTCAAAAGCGGGCCCGTAAATCCCATAGTTTGCCCCGAGGGTGGCGGCCAAGACCAACCTGGTGATGAAGGCCGGCCGGCCCCCGTCCCGCAGGTAATTATTCAGGATGTCCGGCGTGTTCGGCCAGAGATTGGGGCGGTAGAACTCACTCACCGGTGTCTGCGTCAGCTCGGTGAAGTACTGCTCAAGCTCCCATTTGGCATTGCGCCAGGTAAAGTACGTGTAGGACTGGCTGAAACCGAGCTTGGCCAGCTGGTACATGATTTTGGGACGGGTAAACGCTTCGGACAGAAAGATGACCTCCGGGTAATCAGCTTTGATACCGCCGATTAACCACTCCCAGAATGCGAACGGTTTGGTATGGGGATTGTCAATGCGGAAGATGCGCACCTCGTTTTCTATCCAGAACAGCACCACGCTTCTCAGCTCTTCCCAGAGCTCCTGCCAGTTCTCCGACTCAAACTCCAGGGGATAGATGTCCTGATATTTTTTGGGCGGGTTTTCCGCGTACTGAATCGTGCCGTCAGGACGCCAGCGGAACCATTCCGGATGCTCTTTCACATAGGGGTGGTCGGGGGAGCATTGAAAGGCTATATCAAGGGCAACTTCAATGCCGTAGTCTCTGGCCTTACTGACAAGTTTCTGGAAGTCCTGCAACGTGCCAAGCTGGGGATGGATGGCTTTATGTCCCCCTTCCTCGGCGCCGATGGCCCAGGGGGTTCCGGGGTCGTCCGGTGCCGCGGTGAGGGTATTGTTCTTGCCTTTGCGGTTGGTGTGCCCGATAGGATGAATGGGCGGCAGGTAAAGGATGTCGAAACCCAGTTCCGCGATATAAGGGAGGTGGGCTTCGCAGTCCCGGAAAGTCCCGTGCTGGTTCGGCTTCGGGGCACAGGAGCGGGGGAACATCTCGTACCACGAACTGAAGCGCGCTCTTTTACGGTCAACGGATACCACCAGTTCCCCGGGATAGGTAACGGCAAATCGCCGGTCAGCGTAACGCTCCATAAGCCGGGCTACAGCCTCGCTCAAGGCAAGCTTCACCTTTTCATTCCGGGCAATCTGCTTCGACCGCAGGGTGTCTACCCACTCTGCCATCAGTTTACTGTCCCGGCGGGAGGCCATTGGCTGTGCCTCCGCAATTATATCGGCACCGACCAGGAGATTGACCTTAATGTCCTTCTGGCGGGCTTCCACGCGTTTGCTGAGGTCCTGGCGCCATGATTTGAATCTGTCAACCCAGGCAATTATGGTATATCGGTAACACCCGATTTTCTCGACAACAAAGGAACCTCGCCATCGGTCGTTCACCAGGAACTCCATGGGCGTCTCGGTCCAGTCTGGCTCATCCTCACGGCGGTGCCGCAGGCAGGCCGAGAGGGACTCATGGCCATCGGCAAATATGTCTGCCTCAACCGTAACTTCCTCGCCAACCACCCGTTTGATGGGGAAGCGCCCCCCATCAATTTCAGGCTGGACGCCTTCTATAACTACTCTTGATTTAGCTTCTACAATCGACATGATGCAACTCAACCTGTAACGATTTATATTCTGCTATTATACTATATATATTTTAGCCGATTTTAGCTACGGGATGCATATGCTGCGGTGGAGCTGTCTACAGACTCATCCGGCAACGTCTCCGCGCAACCTGGCTAATTCGCCGCGCAGGCTTTCTATTTCTTTCGTCAACTGGGACAGGGCTTTCTTTTCCGTGTCACTTCCTTTAACCAGAAACGAGGCCAGGTTTGCCGTCATCCCACTGAAGAAGGCCACCCCTCCCAGCATCAGTATCGTAGCCACCGCTTTTCCCGCCACCGTTACCGGCACCATATCCCCGTAGCCAACGGTGGTAATCGTTACCACCGCCCACCAGAGCACATCGGCGAAAGAATTAATGGAAGCCTGCTCTCCCCCTTCGACAGAAGCCACTACCGTCGAGGCGATAGTGACCAGGCCTATTCCATAAACCAGCAGAAAGTCAACGTGCACCAGACGCCTGAAGCCAAGCCAGGCCCGGGAGCCAAAAATAAATATCCTGAGAAGACGCAAAGGCCGGAAAAAGGGCACGACCACAACCAGTATTTCCAGCCAGTGTCTGCGGAGATAGGGCAACCTGTGGGGGGCAATTAAGGTTTTGATAATCAGGTCAACTGCAAATAGGGCCCATATAAATGAATCAAGGGTAAGAAACAGATTTTCTTCCTGCGGAGAGAGCTTCCAGAAGAAAGGGCCAACCAGAAGCGGAATCATGGCGAAAGACAGAATCAGCAGCGGCGCTTCTGTTATCCGCTCTATGCGCAGCAGTAAAGCCTCTCTATGTGAAATATCTGGTCGGTGAATGTTCGCCAGTTTTTTCATGGTAGCCTCCTTACCTAGATTACAACTGTCCAGCAAGCGGTATGATTATACTATAACTATACCTATATTCAACCCCTCCTGCCTCATCAATGCACTTGATATTGCTGGCGCACAAAGCAGGCGAGAAAAGGGACTATCAAAGCGTTTGTGTGATAGTTTACCAGAGTATTGACACACATAAAAAATTCGTTTAATATATAATATAATGAAACTGTATTTCACTATTTGAAAGTAATCATGTCTACTATTGGTAAAGCCCTGGATATTCTGGAAGTTTTCCTCGACCATGACGATGAGCTCGGTCTCTCTGAACTGGCTAATTTGTGTGACCTGAACATCACTACGACTCATCGTATTGTCCTCACTCTGGTAAAAAGAGGCTACCTCAATCAGAAGCAGAAAAGGCAAAAGTATTCGCTGAGCACCAAATTCCTGCAGTACAGCAATGTTTTGGGCCGGCGGATGAAAATCAGAGACATTGCCTCCCCTATTCTGGATGCCCTTAATAAGATGGTTGGGGAATCGGTGAATATCGCCATCCTCGACCGCAATGAAGCCGTTTACATCGATCACATTGAATCGAATAAAAGCCTGCGTATCTTCACGCAGATAGGAAACAGGGTGCCCCTCTACTGCACGGGGGTGGGCAAAGTGTTACTGGCCTACATGGGTGATGAAGAACTGGAGAAAGCTTTAAACAGCAACGGCCTGTTACCGCACACGCCAAAGACCATAACGGATATAAAAAGCCTCAAGCGGGAACTGAAAAAAGTGAAACGAGAAGGCATTGCCATAGACGACGAAGAAACAGAAATAGGTGTGAAGTGCATAGCTTCACCGGTGAAAAACAGCACGGGCGGTGTCATCGCGGCACTGAGTGTTTCCGGTCCTTCCGCCCGTCTCAGCAGCAAGCGAATAAATGATATAGAGCCCCTGGTAAAAAGCTGCTCCCTTGAGATTTCCAGAGCTATGGGATACCAGACAGGATAGGGAAAAGGCCTTCAATCCTGTATTTACTGATATAAGGAGTTTTAAAAATGGCCAGAATGCAGGCGGCTGAAGCAATGGTAAAAGTCCTGGAAGATGAGGGTGTGGAGGTTATCTTTGGGATTCCCGGGGCTGGTATTCTGCCTTTCTACAGCGCCCTGCGTAAGTCAGGTAAAATCAAGCATTACCTGGCACGTCATGAAGAGGGCGCCTCGCATGCTGCCGATGGCTATGCCCGGGCCAGCGGCAAGGTAGGCATATGCGTGGGGACCTCAGGTCCGGCCGGGACAAATATGGTAACCGGTCTCTACACCGCCCAGGTGGACTCCGTCCCCATAATCGCCATTACCGGACAGGCAGTAACCGCTCAGTTGGGCAAAGAGGCGTTCCAGGCGGTAGACATAGCTGAGATTGTCAAGCCCGTAACCAAGAGGAGCTACTGCGTAAAAGAGGCAGACCGACTTCCCTACATAACGCGGGAAGCCTTCCGCATTGCCCGAGAGGGACGCCCCGGCTCCGTGCTGATTGACCTGCCGCTGGACGTCCAGCGGCGTGAAATCGAGTATGACCCTGATTCTGATTCGTCACTTGAAGTATGGAAGCCGTCGCCGGATGAGGGGAAAATCAGAAAAGCGCTGGAAATGATACTCCAGGCCGAAAGACCGATAATGCTTTTAGGCGGCGGGGTGATACTTGCCGATACCTGTAATGAGTTTGTCCAGCTTGCCGAGTATCTCTCGACACCGGTGGTTACCACGCTGATGGGCAAGGGAGGCATAGCTGCTGACCACCCGCTTTATGCCGGGCAGGTAGGCACCTCATGCAATACACCATATGGCAATAAGACGTTTCTCGAATCGGACCTAGTGCTCGGAGTTGGCTGCCGTTTTTCTGATAGACACACTGGTGCTCTCGATGTCTACACCAAAGGCAGGAAATTCATTCACATTGATATTGAGCCGACGCAAATAGGTCGCATTATTCCGGCCGACCTGGGTATCGTCGCCGACGCCAAACCCGCCTTACAGGCACTGCTAAAAGTAGCCAAGAACGTGCTTCCCACCAGGAAACCTTCTCAGCGAGAAAAGGCTATACCGCGACTGCGTCCGCAACTGGAACGGCGGCTGGACTTTGATGACGTTCCCATCAAGCCGCCACGAGTATTCAAGGAAATTAACGACTTTTTTGACGAGGACACTGTCTTCGTTACCTGTATCGGTCTTTATCAAATCTGGTCTTCGCAATTCCAGAGGATATTCAAGCCACGACATTATATTCTACCTGGCGGGGCCGGCCCCTTGGGCTGGGACTTGCCAGCAGCTATAGGGGCTAAAATCGCCAACCCGGAGAAGACCGTGGTAAGCATAGCCGGTGACTATGACATGGGCTTTTGCGGCCAGGAAATGGCTATGGCCGTAATGTATGACATCCCTGTTATCGTTGTTGTCATCAATAATGGTTACCTGAGTCTTATCCGCCAGCAGGAAAAGTATGTCTACGATATGAACTATGAAGTCAATACGTGGTATGGGGAGATGCTGGTGGACTTCGTTAAATTCGCCGAGACCTATGGTGCCTATGGTCAACGGGTAGAAAAGCCGACGGAAATAAAGGCGGCTCTGCAAAGAGCCGTAGAATCAAAAAGGCCTTCCGTGGTTGAGATAATGGTGGACAGGGAAACCGATGCTTCCATGGGGCCAAGCCTGGATAAGGTTGTGGAGTATGAACCCCTACCGGCACCGGCGGCGAAATTGCTGGAAGCGAGTACAGGCTGAAGGCAGTCCAGTTAAGCCAGATTACGTTACTGGTGACACAAAAGTCTATTTAGTTAGCCAAGCGCACAAAATTACGCCCGGTATATTTGCGTCCGCTTGATGACCAGCCTACTTCCCGGCGGTTTCCGTTCCAGATTGGCGGAAGTTGCTTGTGGCTGGGAAACGCCCTATAATAAGGCCAAAATAAAGCGCACTTGATTAGATATCAATTAGGGTGAACCATGATAGAAATACTGCGCAATAAGAGCCTGGCGACCAGGTTCCAGATACTTGTCGAGGTAGCTCATAGCGGACCCAATATCCAGCAGCAGGACATTGCTAAAAAACTACAGGTAACCCCTCAGGCTATCTCGGATTACACACGGCAACTGGTAGAAGAAGGCCTGCTCGTTTCTGATGGCCGCTCCAAGTACAGATTAACCAACGAAGGCGTGAACTGGGTGATAAGAATTTTAAGGGGCTTGAGAGAGTATGACACTTTTATAGAGCGCGCGATTACCAATATCTCGGTCTGTGCTGCGGTGGCGGCGGATGATTTAATGGCCGGCCAAACGGTAGGTCTGGAGATGAAGGACGGGATGCTCTTCGCGGCGGCAAATATGGCAACAGGGGCCAGGGGAATAGCCACCACTGCCGCCAGGGCCGGTGAAGACGTGGGAGTATCCAGCATAGAAGGCATAATACCGCTTAAAATAGGCAAAGTAACGGTCTTGAAGGTACCCGGCATAGAAAGAGGCGGTTCTAAGACCGTCGCTATTGAGCCACTGAAAAAACAAATAAGTAATCAAGGGCTGGTCGGTGCCATCGGTATCGAAGCGGTGGTTGCCCTGAGAAAACTCGGCATCAGTAATATTTACGTTTATGGGGTAACTGAGGCGGCCATTGAGGCCGTCAGAACTGGCCTGTGCCCGGTCATAGTCTGTGTTGACGATGAGATTCCTGCTTTGACCAGGAAATTTGGCGAGGAAAACATAGACTATGAAACGATTGATGTGAAGAAAAGCTGAAGGGACACCAGTCCCTGGCAACCGGCCGCCAGAACGCCTTGATGGTTCCTGCCGGTGTGACCGAATCACACCGGTTTTTTATTCGCCAAAATGGGAGACTCAGGCATTGACATCCCCAGTTCGAGCCATTATAATCAAGTACAATTGTTTATAAACAACCCCACTTTATTTTGGAGGCAATCTGACAATGCGCAGGTTAAGTATTCTTTTGGTTGGTCTATTCTTAGTACTTGGCCTACTTGGTACAGGGGCGCCATCAGTGTCTGGGAATGGGGGCACTGATTGGCCGCAATTCCACAAAGACGCGGCTAACACCGGCAATACCAGCTCAAACGCGCCTGATAGTGCCAGCCTGGTATGGTCCAGCGATGATATAAACGCCGTTGAATCCTCATCTGTGCTAGTGGCCGATGGTTATGTATATGTCTATTGCAACGGCGATACTACGGCGGTAGACCACATAAAGTGCCTTAATGCATCGACCGGGGCACTTGTCTGGACCAGCGATGATTTAAGCGGCTCTTCCTGGGATTCCTGGGCATCACCCGCGTACCATGACAGTAAGGTCTTCATGGCCAGCGGCACCAACGTGTACAGTATCAATGCCAGCGACGGCACTGTAAACTGGACTTACACCATACCCTCGGCTGCGGGAGCAACTAACGGCAGTGTCACCGTGGCTGATGGTAAGGTCTTTGCCAATGATTGGGACGGTTCTCATTATTACTGTCTCAATGAAACAGACGGCGCTCATATCTGGACCTTTGACGTAAGCGGCTATGCCCAGGGTACCCCTGCCTATGACAATGGCAGAGTCTACCTTACCAGCTGGGAGTGGGGCAGTAATGGCCATGTTTACAGTGTAAACGTATCCAGCGGCAGCCAGATATGGCACAATACAGCCCCTCTCGCGGTTGCTGGCTCGGCAGTGGTCGCCGGTGACGCAGTCTATTATGCCACCTATAATTTTGGCGGTACCGGGAAGCTCTACGCGGTAAATTCTGACAATGGTTCCTCTATATGGGAAACTGCTGCTATGCAGAGTACCGATGCCACGCCCGCCATAATAGATGGCAAGGTCTATATCTGCGGCGGTTCGCCGGGATGGTGGGATTTGGCGACCTATTGCTTCTCCACTGAAGACGGCTCCCAGTTGTGGCAGGTGGACGACATTGGCGGCTGGACGTGCTCCATGGCGGCAGGCGGCAATGCCGTGGTGGTTGGTAACCTGGAAGACCCTTATAGCGGTGTCGGCAGCTACGGCACATATGCCCTCGATTTGGATACCGGCGCTACGATATGGAGCTCAGCCTACGGTGGTTCATCCCCCGCCGTGGCCGGCGGCAAGGTATTCACCATAGCCCTGGACAGGGTATATGCCTTTGGCACACCGGCAGGTAGCCCAATCGACCTGGAGCCAATATCCATAAGCCTGCCAACTTTCATTAATAACGGGCAGGCAAACGATATAACCGCGGTGATAAAGAACAACGGCACGGGAACAGCGGAGACCATCGAGGTAACTCTCAGCGCCAATGATACCGCCGTGGAAACCGAGACTATTGCCACGCTGGCAGCCGGGGAACAGGTAACGGCCAATTTTACCGGGTGGTCACCAGCTATAGGCGACTATACGCTGCAAATCGCAGTGGACCCAGATAACGCTATCCCTGAATCCGATACCGATAATAACCAGCTGACCAAGGCGGTATCCGCACCCCAGATGAAGCACGGCCTGCTCACCGGTTGGAACTTCGTGGCCACGCCGAAAAAACTGAAAGACGGACACAAGACTGCCGAGCAGGTCTTCGGTGATGTGAGCACGGACAATCACTCCATATGGGTATGCACGGCACCATCTGGCTGGGAGGCCATGACTTCAGATAACACTGTCTCGCCGTTAACCGGCATATGGGTTTATTCTTCCGGTGCCACGGAAATATACTTTGCCTTTGACACCAATCCGATAAGCACCCCACCGACGAAACAACTGTATGCCGGCTGGAGCACCATCGGCTTTTCCGATACCCAGGCAACATCGGCAAACTCAGCCCTCACCTCCGTTGAATCGAAGTGGGCATATTTAATTGGCTTCGATGCCGAGAACCAGAGATACGAGGACTCAATCATCAATAACACCACCAGCGGCAACCACTCTGAGAGCAGGTCAATGAATCCTGGATATGGCTACTGGATATATATGACCTCAGACGGAGAACTGGCGGCGATAGGAAACTAAACAGGAAAGGGAACAGATGTTATCAATCAAGATAAGGCACAAGTCCTGTTTACTGACCGTTATCGGTATCCTGCTGAGCTCGATAATGCTCGTCCAGGACGTGAGCCGTGCCTTTGCCGATACCACCTTTCCCGAGGAATTCAGAGGTAGTGCGACGGTCAACGGTGCCCCAGCCCCGGTAGGCGCCAAAATTATCGCCAAGATAAATAGTGTTGAGCGCGGTAATTTCATCATTACCGAGGCCGGTAATTATGGTGGCACCGGCACCTTTGGCGAGAGGCTGGCTGTCGCCGGGAATGAAGCTGATGTTGGCCAGACCATAACCTTCTGGATAAATGGCACTCAAGCCATTCAGACAGCGGTATATGAACCCGGAGAATCAAGGGAGCTGGACCTGTCGGTCAGCCATGCCTATGCCTATCCACTAAGCGCCAGCAACAACTGGATAGCCAGCGCCCTGGACTACCTACGGGATGCCCAGGCTGCCAGCGGCAGCATTCACTCGTTAGGAACCTCTGCCTGGGCAGTGATGGCCATAGCCGCCGCCGGGGAAGTCCCGGCTAACTGGGAAGTGGGCGACAACTCAGTTATCGACTACTTGGAAGATAACGTTAACAGTTTGGGCGATATTGCCACCGATTGGGCACGGGCCGTACTGGCCATAGCCGCCGCAGGGGAAGACCCGTGGAACTTTGGCGGAGTTGACCACGCCGCCAAATTAAAAACATATCACGATGGCGAGCAGTTCGGTCTCACCACCATGCTGAATGATGACTTCTGGAGTATCTTGGCACTAATCTCGGTGAGTGAAGCGCCAAGTTCAGGATACATTACCAGTTCCGTCGCGTTTATTAAAGAAGAGCAGAACGCTGACCACGGATGGAGCTATGCCGTCGGCGGAGATAGTGATGTTGATAATACGGCCGCGGCCGTGATGGCTTTGCTGGCGGCCGGAGAAAGTGCCAGTTCTGAAGTCATAACCAATGCCCTTGCCTATTTGAAATCGCAACAGCAGAGCAATGGCGGCTTTCTATCTCAAGGGGCGTCTAACGCGGCGGCTGATGCCTGGGCAATCGGTGCTATTAAGGCTGCCGGGCAAGACCCGACTAGTAACGATTGGACAAACAATGGCAACAATCCGGTAGGCCACCTGTTGAGTCTGCAGGCGGCTTCAGGCTCCTTTAACTGGCAGGCAAGCACAAGCTCAAATCCAGAATGGATGACGTCCTACACGATACCCGCATTGCTTGGTAAACCATATCCAGTGGCAACGGTAGAGGCCCCATCTGATGATGGCGGGGGTGGCGGCGGCGGTGGCGGCGGAGGCGGGGGTGGTGGCGGGATAGCCGGACTGACTCCGGTACTTGGTTCTGTAACCAGCGACGGGAGATTCACCGAGGATGTTACCGCCGAGAGTGCCGACCGCAGGGTTGAACTCCATATATCGGAGGACACCATTGGTAAAACCAAGACCGGTGGCAGGCTGTCCAGCATACGCATAGAAGAGGCGGAAGACCCACCTGACCCTCCCGAACAATCGAATATCATCGGCAATACTTATGACTTCGGGCCTGACGGCGCCACCTTTGACCCGCCCATAAGTCTTACCATTGAGTATAGTGCGTCCAAAATACCCGAGGGTGTGGCTGAGGAAAACCTGGTTATCGGCTACTGGGATGAAGATGCGGAAGAGTGGGTGGAACTGGCAGGTACGGTCGACCCGGAGAAAAACACCATCACGGTAAAGATAAGCCACTTCACCAACTTCACCATCTTGGCCAATGTCCGTCCGGCGAGCTTTACCGCCACTGATTTACGGATAGAGCCCGATGAAGTTGAAATCGGGGAGACCGTAATTGTCAGCGCTTTCATTACCAATACCGGTGCCCTCACCAGCACTTGTGAAGTAGCGCTCAAGATAAATGGCGCTGAAGTGGAGGTCGAGGAGGTTGAAGTTATCGGGGGTGATGAGGAAGAGGTCAGCTTCAGTATCGCCCCGGAGGCTGCCGGGACTTACACGGTTGACGTTAATGGACTGACAGGCTCGTTTGCCGTGGTGGAGAAGGGCTCATCCGTGACACCATCACCGGCAACCCCTTCACCTCCGACCAAATCGGCATTGCCCCAACCATCCCCCCAACCGGAAGCGCCTGAAGCTGAGAAGTCGCCGCCAAAGCCGCTGCCCCCCTTACCACCACCCCCGGCGGAAGAGCCAATCAACTGGCTTTTAATCGGCGGCATAGTTGCGGGAGTAATACTGCTGGGGTTACTTATTTTCTTCCTGATCAGGAGATATACCTATTACTACTAGGGTAAAAATGAAGGCGATAAGACTGCTGGCGCTATCGGCAGTCTCTCTGCTGGTAAGCGCCGCCATATGCGCCTGCCCCGCTCAGACGGCACCACCCGCGCCGCCGGCAGAAAAAGAATCCGGCACCATCACCGTAACCGTTACCATTACCCAGGATTTCGGACGGGAACTGATGCTAGGCGAAACGCGGGAGGTATTACCGGATACTTCCGCGATGGCAGCACTGATGGAGGTAGCGGAGGTTGAAACCGTCTATGGCGGTGGCTTTGTCAATGCCATAAACGGGGTCCGCTCCGGCTACGCCGGGAGCCAGAAAACGAAGAAGGACTGGTTTTTCTATATCAACGGCATTCAGTCCAATATTGGGGCGCTCGATTATAAACTGCATGACGGTGATGTCCAGCACTGGGACTTTCATAGCTGGGGCTTCCGTCATTTCATTCCGGCTATTATTGATGTTTATCCGTCGGCTTTCCGGCACGGTTTTGGCGGCAGAGTAAGTCCGACCCTGATTGTGTGTCCGGATTATCTGAAAGAGGACGCCGTAAGGCTGGAGGAGAACCTCACTCAGCTGGGAGTAAAGGACGTTAGCATCAGAAGCACTGACGAGCTAACCGAAAGCGGGCAGGGAAACTCCAATATTATTCTGGTCAGCGCTCCTGAAAACCGCCTTATCTCAGAGCTGAACCAGAACTGGCAGCGGCTGGGCTTTTTCGCCCACTTTGAGAACGGAGACCTCACTGTCATCAATAACGATGGCGAGATAACCGCCGAATACGGTGCCGGTACCGGGCTCATCCAGGCAACGCAAAACCCCTGGAACCCGAAAGGCATCGGCGCCTGCGAGAACGTGGTCTGGCTGGTCTCGGGCACAGACGAAGCTGGAGTGAGCAATGCCCTGGAGGCTTTGCTTGACCATCACAGCAAGTTCCAGTATGCCGGCGCGGTGGTGGTGGCAGAAGGGGAGATAATCAGGGTACCCCGGTGATAAGTTTCCGATATAAAGATAAAGGCACCGCCATCCACAAGCTCAATCCTTTCTGCAAGCTGGGATGGGTCACCAGCGTCTTTGTCCTCGCCTTAGTTTTCGATAACCCCGTTTACGTTGCGCTGCTGTTCCTGGCCACGCTGCCCCCGGTAATAGCGGCCAGGGTGGGAAGAGAATGGGCATCGGTGATGAAGTTTGCCTTCTATCTCTGTCTAGCGATAATCATTATCAATGCCCTGGTCAGCTCTCACGGCACGCACGTTTTCTGGCAGGCCCCTTTCCGGATTCCAGTGCTGGGTACCCCGGTCCTGACCGTAGAGGCAGTACTATTCGGGGTAGGCATGTCTTTACGTCTGCTGGCGATAATCTCCGCCTTCGCCATACTTACTTTCACCGTGCACCCTGACGACCTGATGCTGGCGATGATAAAGATGAAGCTGCCTTATAAATCGGTGCTGGTGACTTCACTCACCACTAGGTTCATCCCCACTCTGATTGACGATGTAGAACGCATCAGCGACGTGCAGCGGTCAAGGGGCCTGGAGCTTGACCGGGGAAATCTGTTCCAGCGGATAAAAAGTCGCCTGGCCATCATCATCCCGCTACTCTCCAATTCCCTGGATAGAACCGTTCAGGTAGCCGAGGCCATGGAGTCGAGGGCATTCGGCCACGGTGAAAAAAGGACCTCCTACCACCAAGTAAGGCTGAGCAAAATTGATGTCGGCATACTGATAGTCAGTTTTCTGCCTCTTGCACTCGGCATTTTTATGCTCTGGCTGGGCCAGGGCAGCTACCAGTACTATCCAACGATGGCAAGGATAAGCCTCGACGGCTTAGAATACTTCATGCTGGCGCTGCTATTGCTTTCATTGGGTCTGATGGCGCCACTGGCATCTGTAAAAAAGAGGGTTGAGCTTGATTAAGATAAAGAACTTCACCTTCTGTTATAGCGGCGCGCAAAATCCCGCCCTCGAAAACATAAATCTTGAGATTGAGGACGGGGAGTTTGTCCTGGTCACCGGCCCTTCAGCGGGCGGGAAATCGAGCCTGTGCCGGTGCGTCAACGGTCTGATTCCCCATTTTTATGGTGGGAAAGTGACTGGCAGGGTGGAGGTGGAGGGGCTCAACACCGCGCAGCATTCGCCCAGAGAGCTGGCCACCAGGGTGGGGATGATATTTCAGGACCCGGAGAACCAGCTGGTAACTCAGGACGTGGAAAGAGAAATCGCTTTCGGCCTGGAGAACCTTGCCTTTCCCCGAAACCTTATTGCCCGGCGGATTGAGGAATCGCTGGACACGCTTGGCATCGCGGCCCTGCGCCGCCGCCCGCTACATGAACTGTCCGGCGGCGAAAAACAGAAGGTGGCCATCGCTTCAGTGCTGGCTTTACACCCGGAAATCCTGATGCTGGATGAGCCAACTTCTGAATTAGACCCCAAGAGTGCCGAAGAGGTGCTTTCCATAGTGCAGCGATTGAACGATGAACTGAGCCTCACCGTAATCCTGATTGAGCACCGGCTGGACAGAGTAATCCAGCACACCGACCGGCTAATCGTGCTCGATGGGGGGAAAATCATCGTTGACGGCAGCACGAAAAAAGTGCTGCACGATAACTACCAGGCCATCTCCGGTGCCGGAGTCGGTATGCCGCCGGTAATCAGGCTGGCCCACCAACTGGAGATAATGGGCACCACCGATAACGAGACGCCCCTCACCGTGAAAGAGGGCCGGATGGTGCTCAAGGAAGTGTTCTCGAGGATTTCTGGAAAGTTGCCGCAACCGGAGAAAAAGGACATCGGTAAACCGGTAATTGAGGTGAAAAAACTGTGGCATGTCTATCCTGACGGTCCAACCGCCTTGAAAGACATTAACCTCAGTATAGGCGAAGGGGAGTTCGTGGCCATTATGGGGAGAAACGCCTCAGGGAAGACGACGCTGGTCAAGCACTGCAACGGCCTTTTGCAGCCCACCAAAGGCTCGGTGACGATTCAGGGGATCGATACTCGCCAGGCCACCATCGCTGAACTGGCGAGACAGGTCGGCTTTGTTTTCCAGAACCCCAACGACCACCTCTTCGCCGATACCGTAGAGGAAGAGATAAGCTTCACTTTAAAGAATCTGGGGCTGGAGGACAGGGAAGTAAGGTCGCGGATTGACGAAGTACTGGGGAGGTTCCAGCTGGATAAATACCGGAAGCAGTACCCGCGCGCCTTAAGCGGCGGAGAGAAACAGCGGGTGGCGCTGGCCTCGGTGCTGGCGGTCCAGCCCAAAATCCTCATCCTGGATGAGCCAACCCGGGGCATGGAGTACCGGCTTAAAGCCGAGTTAATGAACTTTCTGCGTGAATATACCGGTCAGGGGAATACCGTGATTCTGGTCACCCATGACGTGGAAACAGTGGCCGAGTATGCGGATAGAGTGGTCTTACTGGGTGAGGGCAGGATTGTGGTAGACGGAAACAAGCGAGATGTGCTCTCCAGGGCACTGCTCTTTTCGCCGCAGATAAACCGTCTGGTTCAGGCGTTTGAGAAAAATGGCGTGCCCGGCGATATATTGACCGTGGCGGAGGTTATGCAACTACTGCAATGAAAAGGGGTTACCTTTTTCTGGCGCTGATACTGGTCATAGGCATGGCGGCTTTTGCGGCTCCCCTGTTTCCGCAGACGCCAATGGCGTTTTTTCAGAACTGGGGAGTGACGGCCACCATAGTGGTTATACTGGCCATCCTCGGCTTCTTCTTTGAGTTTGAAGCCACCGCCATGAGTTCAAAGGAAATCGCCTTAATCGCCATGCTGGGGACCATATCCGCGGTATCCAGAGTGCCTTTTGCGGTGATACCCAATATCCAGCCGTGCACCTACCTGATTATCTGTTCCGGGTACGTTTTCGGACCGGTCGCCGGCTTTATGGTTGGAGCGATGACGGCGCTTGTCTCCAACTTTTTCCTTGGCCAGGGGCCGTGGACACTGTACCAGATGTTTGCCTGGGGTCTGGCCGGTGTTTCCGCCGCCTACATCAGGCGCTTTGCCCTGGGCAAAGTATCGCTGATTATACTCGGAGTTATCTGGGGCTATCTCTACGGCTGGATAATGAACACCTGGTACTGGGCCTCCTTTATTTACCCTCTCACCTTCAGGACTTTCCTCACCTATCAACTTACCAGCGTCTGGTTCGATACTTTTCACGCTCTGGGCAATGCCGTCTTCCTGGGGTTCTTCGGGACGAAGACCATAGCCATATTACAGAGATTCAAAAGGCGATTCTCCATCGAATACTCTGCCTGATGCCGGGTATCCGGCGGCAACTAAGAGCGTAGTGCCCAGAGCACCATCCTCGGCTTCAGCCCAGGAAATCTGCTAATAGTGCGAAATATGCATCCCGCAGTTTACTGCCAGCGTATGACCGGTGATGGCACTTGATTCATCTGAGGCCAGAAAAACCGCCGCCGCCGCAACTTCTGATGGTTCAATAAGTCTCTTGAGAGAGAAGTCTTTAATAAGCCTGGCCAGTATTTCCTCTTGCTCAACACCAAGCGCCTCAGCCTTGGCTCTGGAGGCGTTGAGGATACGGTCGCCCCTCACCGCCGCGGGGCTGATACAGTTCACACGGATGTTGTCCTCTCCGGCTTCAATGGCCAGCGTCTCGGTAAAGGCAATAACGCCCATCTTGGTGACACAGTACGGGCTTCTCATCGGGAAACCGGACATCCCCCCTACCGAGCTTATATTGATAATATTGCCGCTCTTCCGTGCTATCATGCCTTTCAATACTTCCCTGGAACAGAGCATCGTTCCCGTCAGATTTACGGCCAGTACCTCGTTCCATCGGTCCAGTGCCATATCAGCTATGCTGGCTGTGGGACCGGGAATGCCCGCATTATTGACCAGAATATCTATCCTTCCGTATTCGGCAAGGGTCTGCGCCACCATCTGCCGGACCTGATTCTCGTCGGTGATATCGACCGGTATGGCCACGGCTCTGCCCCCGTTGGCATTGATGGCAGCCGCCGCCTCGTTTAGCCTGGGCGCAGTGCGCGCCGCGATGACCACCATCGCGCCTTCGGCAGCAAAAGCGCGGGTAATGGCCAGCCCGATGCCCGAGCCGCCTCCCGTAATCACCGCCACCTTATCGCTTAATCTCATGGGTGGCAATCTCCATATCCAGTTTAAGCATTCTAATCAAAAGGCTGCGTGTTTGCAACACAAAGACGGTCATCAATCTTCTGGGATAGCACCGACGAAGCGGTTCTGTGGGGGTGCGAAACCGTGCCAGGGCGCACAATCAGTCAGGGGACTTAATGAGGGGAGCGCTTAATCAGCCGGCTGGGGACTAGCGGCTGGCAATTTTTGCCTTTACCTCGTAGGGAATCATATGGCTTAAACTCAGGTGAACGTCTTCCACCTGGCCATAGTCCCGGCTGGCGACAATGATTGCCTTATCCACCAGGTCTTTTAACTTACCGCCACCAAAACCGGTAAGGGCAATGGTTATCGCGCCATTCTCACGGGCATACTCTATTGCCCGCAGCACGTTCGGGGAATTACCGGAAGCGCTTATCCCGATGACCACATCGCCTGCCTGCAACTGGCCCACCAGCTGCTCCTTGAAGATGGCTTCATAGTTAACATCATTGGCCAGAGAAGTAATCATGGCCATATTATCGGTTATACTCGTGGCGCGCACACGCGGTTTACCCTCAACCGCCGTCCCTATTCTCAGGTCGCGGGCAAAATGGGACGCCGTGGCGGCACTACCGCCATTGCCCATGATAAATATTTGCCTGTTATTCAGATAGGCGTTATAAATTACCTCGACAATCTCGGCTATGCTTTGCCGGGAAAGTTGATGCAAGCAAGCAATCAAACCCTTTATATAGTCATTTACTAAGGCCACGGTAAACCTCCCCTGATTGGCTGCAATTCAGTTAATCTCTATCTTTGATATTAATGGAAAGTAATGACTCTGGCAAATATCAAGGGGAAAACAAAAAACTCTAATTGCAGTATAAATAATATCCAGGCCACCATTATCAAATTAATTTCATAGGTGATGAAATAAAACATGACCGCCAGTATGGCCAAAAAACCAATAATCCCGGACCAGGAGATAAATACCCGAAGATTGTTCACTCTTCTTTCGGACATGCCAAATTCCCTGACCAATACCTCGCCGTCTCTGATTATCTTTAGCAGAAAGACGCCAGTAAAACCCAGCAGCGCCGTGGCTGCGATGAGTAACGACCGCAAGAGGTTGATTTTATGCTCCAGCCCTGCCGGCCAGTTAATGAAAACCGCCAGCACAGCCAGCGCACCGACGGCGACAAGGACGAGAAACACCTTCATCAGTATATCAATTGCCCTGTTCACTATCACCTCCGCTAATCTTTATTTACCGGGGCCATTACAGCCACCAAACATGATGCGCCCGTACCTCCAGCCGAATTAACTAGGTACCCTAATTCTGACCAGTGCCAGGGGGAAAATTAACAGCGCCAATTGCAATATAAAAAATATCCAGGCCACAAAAAATATATTAATTTCAAAGACCACGAAATAAACCATGATGGCCAGAATCGCCAGGCAGCCGAGAATGGCCGACCGGCTCAGCAAAGCCCTCAATTTTCTGATGCCAGTGTCGGATACCCCAGGCTCAACCATAAAGCCCCCGCTGCCGCGAATTAACTCCACAAGCATAACACTGGCAAAACCTACCAGCGCCAGTGAGGCAATAAGCACCGACCGCAACAGCTCAACTTTCAGCGCCATTTCTATCGGCCAGGTGACATAGACCAGCATAAAGACCAGCGCCCCGGCAGCAATAACCGTAACTATTGACGGCAAGTTAGCCACCACCGACCGCATAATAGCTTTAATATGTTTTACGAATATCCCCAACAGGATAATACCCGCCAGCACAGACAGCCCGATGGCCATCGGGCGCAAAAGCTCAACCCCCCGCTCCACCTCTGGCACCGGACTGGCAAAGAAAAGTAGCAGGCCTATGGCAACAACAGCCACCACCGCCAGTATAATCGCCTTAGCTTTTGCCACCATTGCCTCCAGATTTTAAACTTAGCAACACACCATCATAACATAATGACTGCGAAATCATATCGTCCAGGGCAAGGTCAATCAGACTTGGCCGCCATATCGTCCTGTTTTCCTCCACGAAATCTCAGTATGCAATATGGGATTACGGGCACACCGGCGATTACGATAATGGTAAGCAAAGAGTTCCGGCCGCTGATTTCAACATCCAGGAGCAAATTCAGGGCGCACACGGCCAGGGTGACCAGGGCTATGGACAGGCCGGCGGACAGCACCACCCTCTCGATTACCGCCACCCGTCGGAAAAAGATGAGCGTCCAAGCAAAGCCGGGCAGGAAAAAGACCAGCAGCAGTCCCAGAACCGCTCTCAGGAACGGGACCGGCTCAAGCAGAGGGAGAGAGAAATCAAGCGTCTGTTTTACCGCATTCAGCAAGTCCATATTCTTCTCTACAATCTGACCTGTTTATTACCACGTTCCATAAAATGACTAGTCTTGACTCTTTAATATATAGACGTGAGGTCGCAGCTCGATTAAATCGGGATTGTCACAGTCAAACAGGGAATAGACAATTGTTATACCGTTTTCCCGCAGGAAATCTGTATCCTGACATCTTTCTTCCAGAAATGCCGAAGCTCTTTTAGCCCTTTCTCCAGGGTAACGCTGGATCCTGCCGTAGACTTTTTTACCGGTAAGCGCCGTAAAGGCGGTTGCCTTCCAGGGGTCCAATATCGCCTTCTCATAATCTTCACCAATATTTTCCTTTATCCAGACAAATGCCTCGTAATCCCGCTCATCAATCATGTGGTAATATGTCTCGTTCAGCCGGTTAGGAACCGTTGTCGCCAATACTAAAACGAGACAAACCAGCAGCAATGTCACCTTCAGGTAATTTTTCGACCAGGCCAACAAGCGCCATTCATAAAATCGGTGAGGCAACGTCAGATTGCTAAACCACATCAAGCCGGCCCCGGCTACTATGGCCAGCAGAACCAGCGCATACATGAACCCGCGGTAGAACATTATGGGGACTCCATAGTGGAATTGATAAAAGACCACCATCATGGCGAGCATGGCCAGCAGTCCCAAGGCAAGGCCGCGCTTTTGATTTCCCCCCTTCACTATCAGGATAACCACGCCCAGGATACAGAACAAGACGGGCAGATAACCGTAGACCTCAATGATTGACGGCAGGACAACATACTCCACTAAAGGCTTTGGCTCAAAAAGGGACCGGGCGGTCGATGCCGACAACCTGAATATCCAAGGTAATGGGGCGACAAAGGGTAAGATTAGGGCAGCGCCCAGGGCCAGAGAGTGCTTCCAGTCATTTTTCAGCGTGACCAGAAGGTAAGGCGACAGGGCAATGACCAGCCCGACCGCAGTCGCCGCATGAGCCAGAAGCAAAAAACAGGTGAAAATAAATACGACCAGATATGACCAGACGGACCTGAAGTTAAAGGCGACAAAGAGGGCCAGTGGAATAAAGAGCAGTGCCAGAATCACTGGCACGAGAAAGCCCGGCCCGAGAACCCCCACCGTAGTCGGAATCAAACAGGTAAAAAAGGCGGCTTCCAGGCCAAAGCCCTGTCGCCTGCCCACCATGTAACCGGCCAGGACAATAAGCAGGAAAAACAGGCTCGGGAAATAGCGGTAAATGATGAGCCAGGGGATACCGGTAATCTGGTGCACAATGGCCCAGAATAAATGCGAGCCAGTAGACAGATAATAGCCCAGGCCATACTCGGAACCGGTCAGCCCTTCTACAACCTCACCGTAGAATGGCTCCACAAACTCCATATCTCCAGCCTGGAGAATCGTTTCTGAATAGGCCAGCTGCACCCATTCGTCAACGTGCACCGGATAGGGATAGTCAAGGTGGGGAATAAAAGTGAGATAAAAGCCCAGGGCCAGAATTGGCATCAGCCTGCAGGAGTCTGATTTAATTACACGTTTGACACGCGACCAGAACATTGAGCCATCCCGCTATTTACTGACAGTTGGTAAATTCACAGCCAACCGACATTATTATCTCCGCCAATTGTCATCAGTAATTGTAACTGGTAAAGGCAAACATCTCAAGAGGGCAGGAGCTGAAGTACTGTAAAGGCCCCCCTGGCGGCAAGCAAGGCAACATAAGTGTTAGAATAGTACCTGAAGTATTATTTGCGCTATCGGGCATTACTTTTTTTGGAATGAAAAATCTTAAAGTGACAAAAAGCACATATATTGACATTTGTCCACTTCTATCTTATAATGCTTTTAAAAGTGATAACTGTCCTTAATTAAACTGTTACCTGACTTATTACCTGACGTGGCAGAGTGCCGTGAATTGACATTTATTGACCGCTTCAACAATAATTTATAACCAGGATAAAAAACACAGATGATTGTAGTCCAGACTCCGCTAAGGGTAAGTTTTTTGGGTGGCGGTACTGACTTCGATGACTTTTACCTCAACTACGGTGGCGCTGTCCTGAGCACGGCTATAAACAAGTGCGTCTATATTATCGTTAAGGAAAGATTCGATAATATGATTTATGTAAACTACTCGCAGAAGGAAATAGTCGAGCACGTTGACCAGTTGAAACATGAACTGGTACGGGAAGCAATGAAAAAAACGGGCGTGGATAAAGCCGTCGAAATTACTACCCTGGCCGATGTACCTTCCGAGGGCACCGGTCTGGGCTCATCCAGTGCCGTCACTGTGGGCCTGCTCCAGTCTTTATATGCCTACCAGGGACAGACCGTGACCGCCAGAGAACTGGCCGAACAGGCCTGCCAGATAGAAGTAGACATCCTGGGGAAACCGGCTGGCAGGCAGGATCAGGTCATTGCCGCGTTCGGCAATATGCAGTACATTACTTTCAACCACAATGGTATTGAAGTCGAGAAGATTGATATTCTCCCGGAGGCCAAAAGGAGATTGAACCGCTCTCTTCTTCTCTTCTACACCGGCAAAACTAGGAAATCAGATGAAATTCTATCGGAACAGAAAACCAATATCCAGAAAAACACCGGCGTGCTTCTGGAAATGAAAAAAATGGCCCAGGAAGCAAGAAAAGCTGTCCTTGAGGGCAACTTTGATGAGATAGGTCGGCTTCTGCACCGGAGCTGGCAGCTAAAAAAGGAACTCGCCAGCAAGGTGAGCAACCCCGAGATTAATGACATGTATCAGGTGGCCCACGATGCGGGCGCGGTGGGAGGGAAAATCACGGGCGCTGGCGGTGGCGGCTTCCTGCTTCTTTACTGCACCAATGGCCAGCAAGATGACGTGCGTGCCGCCCTCCATGGACTGAGAGAATTGCCCTTCCGCTTCCAGCCGGACGGCAGCAAGGTTATTTTCAATTACGGGCCTGAGGAATGAAAGCATTAGTTACCGGTGGCGCTGGCTTCATAGGCTCTCATATCACCGACCTCCTGCTAAAAAAGGGGTATTCCGTACGCATTCTGGACAACCTTGAACCACCGGTGCACCCGGAAGGGCGGAAACCGGCCTACATTCCCGATGATATAGAATTCATAAAGGGAGACGTTTGCAAGCAAAGCGACCTCTCAAAAGCCCTGCAAGGAGTGGATTTTGTCTTCCACCTCGCCGCATATCAAGGTTACCTCTCTGATTTCAGCAAATTTGCCCGGGTCAACGGTGCCGGCACGGCGCTCCTCTATGAAATCATCGTCAATAACAGGCTGCCGGTAAAAAAAGTTATTTTGGGCAGCTCCCAGGCGGTATACGGTGAAGGGAAATACGAGTGTGCCGGGCATGGTGTCCAGTACCCCCCGCCGCGCTCTCTGGAGCAGCTGGAAAAAGGTGATTGGGAAGTGAAATGCCCTGTTTGCCATCAGAATATGAAGCCCAGGCCCACCGATGAACCGAAAACAAATCCCCACAGCCAGTATGCTATTTCCAAGTACTCCCAGGAGCTTTACGCGCTTAATCTGGGGAAAAGATTTGGCATCCCCACCGTGGCCTTACGTTACAGCATTACCCAGGGGCCACGGCAGAGCTTTTACAATGCCTACTCCGGCATCCTCCGCATCTTCACCGTACGCCTATTCAACAACCTACCGCCGATTATTTATGAAGATGGCCAGCAGCTGCGTGACTACGTCCACATTTCAGATGTCGCCCGGGCCAATCTGCTGGCCCTGGAAAATGGAGCCGCTGACTTCGAAGTACTTAACGTTGGCGGCGATAACCCTCTGACGGTACGGGAATACGCCCGGTACTTCCTCAGGACTGCCGGAAAAGACCTTGAGCCTGAAGTCCCCGGGCAATTCCGTCTCGGTGATAACCGTCATATTGTCTCTGATATTTCCAAGCTGAAAAAACTTGGCTGGAAGCCTCAGATTCCGCTGACGCAAATCATCAGGGATTACCTTGACTGGGTGGAGTCCCAGCACGGGATGGTAGATTCCTACACCAGGGCCGAAAGGGCAATGAAAAACCAGGGCATAATCAGGGCGGTCAGGTAGAGAGAATTGGCATGAATGTATTGGTCACTGGTGGCGCCGGGTATGTGGGCAGCGTGGTGGCTGAGGAAGTGGTAGCTCAGGGGCATGTAGTTACCATCATAGATAATCTTCAGCAGGGACACCGCGATGCCGTGCCCCCCGGAGCGAAGCTGATGGTCGCGGATATCCAGCAGGGCGAAGCTCTGGATGAAATCTTACGCCAGACCCGTCCTGATGCGGTGATGCACCTGGCGGCGGAAACGGTGGTGGAATATTCCCTGACCGACCCCAGCAGGTATTTTCAGAACAATATCACTGGTGGCCTGAATTTACTGGATACCATGCTCAAATACGATGTCCGTGGGCTCATTTTCTCTTCCAGCGCTGCCGTTTACGGCGAGCCGGAAAGCACCCCCATTGCCGAAAGCCACCCCCAGAGACCGGTAAACGCCTACGGGGAATCCAAGCTCATCTTCGAGCGCATCCTGGACTGGTACGGTAAAGCTTACGGCTTGCGGCACATCTCTTTCCGCTACTTTAACGCCGCCGGGTCAAGCCAAGAGCTCGGAGAAGACCACCGCCCCGAGACCCACCTCATCCCCAATGTGCTCGACGCTGCTCTGAATAATGAAAGCCATGTAAATGTATTCGGCACAGATTATCCCACCAGGGACGGGACCTGTGTCCGGGACTATGTTCATGTGACTGATATTGCCCGGGCCCACCTCCTGGGTCTGGAAAAACTTGAGGAGTACAGTGGCCGGGCCTACAATCTGGGCAATGGTGAGGGCTACTCAGTGCTGGAGGTGATTGCTGCCGCCGAGCGGGTCACCGGCGCCAAGATTCAGACGGTAGCCTGTCCCCGACGGGATGGTGACCCGGCGACTCTGGTCGCCAGCTCGGAGCTGGCCAGACGCGAGCTCGGCTGGCAGGTCAAATACCCTGATATAAATACTATTATAGCCAGTGCCTGGCAGTGGCGGAGGGAGCACCCTCGCGGCTATGCCGGGCAGCGAACCATCAGCACCAGGTGACACAGGCAAAAAATGAAGGCAATGATACTGGCCGCCGGCGAAGGAACCAGGCTCAGGCCGCTCACCTTAACGGAGCCCAAGGTGTTGCTGCCTGTGTCCGGGGTACCGCTGATTGAATACACGCTCCGCTGGCTGAAACATTACGGCATCACCGAGGTCGCCATAAATCTGCACCACCTCACCGCCAGGGTGCAGAGCCGCCTCGGTGATGGCGCTCGTCTCGGTATGAAAATAGTCTATTCTCTCGAGGAGAAGCTGCTCGGCACGGCCGGCGGCGTGAAGAAAATGGCGTCCTTTTTCGACAGTCCTTTTGCCGTCGTTTACGGCGACGTCCTAACCGACCTGGACCTCGGTGCCATGCTGAAATTTCACCGGGACCGGCGGGCAGTGGCCACACTGGCGATACGCGAGATGCCCAACCCCTGGGAAGTCGGCGTGGTGGAAGTAGACGGCGGAGGCAGAATACTGGGTTTTACGGAGAAACCACCCCGCGGCTCGGAAAAAAGCCATCTCAGCAGTGGCGGCGTCTATATTCTGGAGAAGAAGGTTCTTGATTATGTCCCGGAGGAAGGCTTTTGCGACTTTGCCTACAATGTTTTCCCCTGTCTTATCGAGCTGGGGATGCCTCTATATGGCTATCATCTGAAGAACGGTGATTACCTGCTGGACATCGGCACCGCCGAGAAATATAAGCAGGCCAACCTGGATATGAAAGATAGGGCTGAAAAATGGCCATCGTGACCATCGGACACACCACCACAACTTGTAGAAAAAGCAAAATGGTGATATAAATGGCTAACCGGAAACCGCAGATGAAAAAGACAATAAGCATTATCATACCGGCTTTGAATGAAAAAGACGGGATTGAGAAAACAATTGAAGCTATCCCGACCGGAGAGCTTGCGTCTATGGGCTACCGCACCCAGATTGTGGTCATTGATAATGGTTCCATCGATGGCACCGGGGAGAAAGCCAGAAGGGCGGGCGCGGATGTTATCCGCGAGCTGAGACGCGGCTACGGGAGGGCTTTTAAGACCGGCTTCGCCCATGCCAGGGGAGACATCATTGCCACCTGTGACGCCGACGCTACCTACCCGCTGGAGAGCATCCCGGAGCTAGTTAAAATTCTGGAAATGAAAGGGTTGGATTTCATCACTACAAATCGCTTCCCCTTGATGGAAAAAGGCGCCATGTCATTTCGGAACAAACTGGGAAACACCATCTTATCTATTGCCGTAAGGTTGCTTTTCGGCATGAAGATGAGAGACCCTGAGTCCGGGATGTGGGTTTTTCGAAAAAATATCTTGGATTCTCTAAGGCTGGACTCGGATATCTGGCCTCTCTCCCACGAGTTGAAGCTTGAGGCCTGCCATTATAATAAATACCACTGGAAGGAAATACCCATCAGGTACAAAGCGCGCGCTGGTAAAACCAAACTGCTACGTGGTTGGCTGGTTGGTTTCCTGGACCTCTTTCATATAATAAAAATGAGGATTACACGCTAATTCAACTTTAATAAATCCAGAGCCAGCGCTTATTCCCTGACATCTACCCACAGGTGCAGTCGCTCCGCAGAGGGTACTGGCGACCCATTCTTATACAATAAAAATTCCACCTTCTGCCCGGCCCCCACTTTTTCCGGTCGGAAGCTGACCTCCTGTTCCCACTTCTGCTCGTGATTCAGCACCACCGGCCCGATTTCCCCGTTTTTCTCGCCAGCAATGGTGATTTCAATATGGTAGCTGACCTCACGGTATTCCCGGTTGACAATCCCCACCACTAACCTCGCCTCTTCGCCGAGCACCACTTCTTCAGGGTAACCGGCGGCTTCTCCTTCCGGTCCCAGAATGTAGAATTCGGTAAATCTTTCCCCAGCCCCTGGAGACACTGAGATGTAAATGAGGCCGCCAACAGCACCGATAAGTAGTACCCCCAGAATGATGGAAAGCACCCTGTTCAATAAAGCAAACCTTCCTGTTACCACAAATGTTAAAGCCAGCCGCAGGTCAGGCTCTTATATTTCACTCTAGAATAGTATAACCCAGACACCCGCTTTTTTAAACAGATACAGTCTATACAGCTTCATACCTCCTCGTTTTTCCTCATAAATAAACCGTCTGTAGGCTACAGTTGACTAGGCTCAACTCCTTTGTCATAATTAATGAACGGTCGGGCTCTCGTTATGCCGCCTATTTGCTAGGAGAAGGGACAAACTGTGATGAAAAGTGAATCATCTTACGGGAACGAGGCAAAAGTCCGGCACCAGGAAATCGCGCGATTGCTGGAGGAGAGCGCCAGAGTAAAGAGGGCCATCATCCAGAGCCAGGTCGATGAGATAGCGGAAGCAGTCAGATTTATTGTTGCCACTTATCGGCAGGGCGGCAAGGTGGTGCTGTTTGGCAACGGGGGGAGCGCGGCTGATGCCCAGCACATCGCCGGCGAGCTGGTGGGGAAATTTCTAATGGAAAGACGTGCTTTTCCCGCTTTAGCCCTTAACACGAATAACTCTATCCTGACGGCAGTGGCCAATGACTACGGATATGAGACAGTCTTCAGTCGCCAGATAGAGGCACTGGTGAACAAAGAGGATACGGTAATAGGTATCTCCACCAGTGGCAACTCGCCCAATGTTATTGAAGCGATGAAAGTGGCCAGGATAAAAGGCGCCAAGACAATTGGCCTGACTGGCGGCAAGCACGGCAGGCTGACTGATGTGGTCGACTTGACCATAGCGGTACCCTCAGAGAGCACACCACGAATCCAGGAATCCCACATTACCATCGGGCACATTATCTGCGAACTGGTGGAGAGAGAACTAGCCGGGATTAAGTAGATTGAGTGATGCAGTGGGGCGCTGGCTTGGTAGTGGTCTTCGCAGCGTGCTGAATTTAGGATACAGGTTTGATGGAAAAAGACGCGAAGATTTACATTGCCAATCATGAAGGCATGATTGGTGCGGCCGTAACACGTCGCCTGCGGCAGGATGGCTATACGCGACTACTGGGCAGGACCGGCGCTGAACTTGACCTGACCAATCAGGCAGCCGTTTTTCGATTTTTCACCGCGGAAAAACCGGACTACGTCTTCCTGCCTTCCACCAAGGTAGGTGGCATTCTGGCCAACAACCAGTACCCGGCTGAATTCATCTATCAGAATATACAGAGCCAGTCCAACGTGATACATGCGGCATGGCAGTCCGGGGTTAAAAAAATGCTTTTCTTTGGCAGCTCCTGCATTTATCCCAAAGAATGCCCCCAGCCCATGAAGGAGGCATATTTGCTCTCCGGCAGACTTGAGCCCACCAGCGAGCCTTATGCTCTGGCCAAGATTGCAGGCCTGAAGATGTGCCAGTCTTATAATCGCCAGTACGGTACCAACTTTATTGCGGCGGTTGCGGCCGATGTCTACGGCCCAGATGACGACTTCGACGCTGAAACCGGCCATTTTCTGCCCGCTCTGATGAGGAGAATACATGAGGCCAAGTCAACTAATCAGGACAAAGTTATTGTCTGGGGCAGTGGGGCACCACGGCGAGAATGCCTGCACATTGATGATTTGGCTGATGCCGCGGTCTTCCTGATGCATAAATATGACAAGTCAGAGATAATCAACCTTGGCTCGGGTAAAGACTTTTCAATTAGAGAGCTGGCATGTATACTGGTCGGGGTAATTGGTTTCAAGGGAGAGATAGTTTTTGATAAATCAAAACCAGATGGGGCACCACGAAAACTCCTGGACAACAGTAAAATTAAAAAAATGGGCTGGTCCCCACGAATCCATGTTGAAGAAGGCATCCGGCAGACTTATCAATGGTACCGGGAACAGGGCAAACCCTGAAACACTAAGGAGTATTATCGAATGAAGATACTGGTCACTGGAGCGGCAGGTTATATTGGGTCGGTCCTGGTACCAACACTACTTGAGCGCGGCTATGAGGTTATCGCTCTGGACAGCTTTCTATACCACCAGACATCCCTCCTGGATTGCTGCCATAATAGAAAGCTGACTATTATCCGGGGGGACGCCCGGGACAAGGAGTTAATTTCGGGTCTCCTTAAAGAAGCGGAGGCGATTTTCCCCCTGGCCTGTCTGACCGGTGCCCCACTCTGTACCAGGGACCCGGTTGGGGCAAGAACGGTTAATGTTGATGCCGTCAAGATGATATTGGAATTACGCAGCCCCAACCAGATAATCGTTTTCCCCACCACTAACAGCGGTTATGGCATCGGACAGGATGGAGTATACTGTACTGAAGAGACGCCGCTAAACCCTGTTTCTCTTTACGGACGTCTTAAAGCTGACATAGAACAAATTTTGCTTGATGCCGGCAACTGCATTACCCTGCGCCTGGCGACGGCGTTTGGCATCAGCCCCAGAATGCGCCTTGACTTGCTGGTAAATGATTTTACCTATCGGGCGGTCACTGACCGCTTCCTGGTACTTTTTGAAGCCCATTTCAAGAGAAACTATATCCACGTCCGCGATGTCGCCAAGGCCTTTATCCACAGCCTGGAGAATTTTGACCGGATGAAGGATGAGCCCTATAACGTTGGGCTGAGCGATGCCAACCTCAGCAAGTGGGAATTGTGCGAGGAGATTAAAAAGCAGGTCCCGGAATTCTACTTTGTCGAGGCTGAGGTGGGCGAAGACCCGGATAAAAGGAATTACATTGTCAGCAATGCCAAGATTGAAGCCACCGGATTTAAGCCAGATATCTCTCTTCAAGCCGGCATTGCCGAATTAATTAAAGGCTACAGTATTATCAGAGGGAATAAGTACGGTAACGTCTGACCAAGTAATTATCAAATTTAAGATAAAAAGTATTGACAAAAGGGTTTTCGAGGATGTATATTATGGACAATTGTCATGTCATGAAACCAGTTATGAGACATGTCAGGAAACCTGTTAAAGGATATAGAGAATGATAATCAGCAGAACTCCATTCCGCATTTCCTTTTTTGGCGGCGGCACTGACTACCCTGTCTGGTTTGAGAAGTTTGGCGGGACAGTGCTCGGCACGACCATTGATAAATACTGCTATATAACCTGCCGCTATCTGCCACAATTCTTCGAACACAAACACCGAATTGTCTACTCTCAGATTGAAAATGTGCGTGAAATCGATGAAATCGTCCATCCAGCAGTAAGGGAGACGCTCAGATTCATTAATATCAAGGAGGGTGTGGAGATTCACCATGACGGTGACCTGCCCGCCAGAACCGGGCTTGGCTCCAGTTCTGCCTTCACTGTCGGACTGATCCACGCGCTTTACGGACTTAAAGGTATGATGCCTTCCAAAATGCAGCTAGCGAAAGATGCCATACATATTGAGCAGAGATTGATTAAGGAGAGCGTTGGCTGTCAGGATCAGGTACTGGTGGCATTTGGCGGATTAAAAAGAGTTGATTTCAATCACGGGAATTCCATTGACATAAGGCCCATTATGATGGATACGAAACGCTATGAAGCACTACAGAACCATCTAATGCTTTTCTTTACCGGTCTTTCGCGTATGGCGTCAACGGTGGCTAGCGTGCAAATCACGGAGACGCCAAATCGTGTCCGGGAGCTGACGCAAATGCAGCTAATGGTCGGTGAAGCCTTAAAAATACTCAACGGGGCAAATGACCTGCTGGACTTCGGCAGGCTGCTGAACGAAAGCTGGCAGTTGAAGCGCCGCCTGACGAACAAGATTACCACGCCGGAAATCGATGAGATTTATGAGACGGCCATGAAAGCCGGTGCCGTGGGCGGAAAGCTCTTGGGGGCTGGAGGCGGTGGCTTCATTCTGATTTTTGTTAGCCCGGAACTACGCTCTAGGGTGAAGGAGAGCCTACACGGACTGCTACATGTGCCCTTCCGATTCGAAAATACCGGCAGCCAGATTATCTTCTACGAACCTAATTCGGCCGCTGGAAATATTGGTGTTTTATATTAATGCAGATAAGTGATAAGGGATTAAAAACATTTTCAAGCCAGCATGAGCTTGAGGCGTATAGACAATTCCTAAAGCTGTTTAAAAATTGTCCCGTGCCTGAAGACGAAATACTTCAAAACATAGGACTATTTTTAAACTCAAAGTTATTTGCCAGAATATTGTTCTTGCAACATATTTTTCTACTACAACTCTCTATTCACGGTGTTATTATGGACTTCGGGACACGATGGGGACAAAATATGTCCCTCTTTTCTGCTCTGCGGGGTATATATGAGCCTTTCAATAGACATCGGAAGATAATAGGGTTTGATACGTTTGAAGGTTTCCCTTCCGTAAGTGATAAAGACGGTTCAGATAAGGCTGCCAGGCAGGCCGGGTATGGCACCACCGAGAAATATGATGAATATCTCGCAAGCATACTGAACTGCCAAGAGAAGTTCAATCCGGTAAGCCATATTAAGAGATATGAAATTATTAAAGGAGACGCGAGTCAAACTCTGAAAGATTACCTTTCCCAGCATCCCGAAACCATGGTGTCTCTGGCCTACTTTGATATGGACTTATATGAACCAACAAAGCAATGCCTGGAACTACTCAGACCTCATTTAAATAGAGGCTCTGTCATCGGCTTTGATGAGCTATGTGACGAAACTTTTCCCGGTGAAACCTTGGCATTTAGAGAGGTGCTAGGACAAAAGTATAAAATAAACAGGCTGCCAATAACATCACGAGCGTCATATATCATCTTGGAATAGCTTTCCCTGAGGCATTCACCCCACGCTCTTTTTAGACAGCCCGGAAATGTAGACCACAAAATAATACTGAAGAAACGGATTTTTCACGGGCAATTGAAGCTGTTTTTACCGCAACCGACGACAGCAGATGGATTTGCCGAAAGCTGTAACCAATGGAAACACAACTTAAGAAAATAGACTTAGCAGAGAAGGCAAAGTGGGTGCGCAAGCAGACTCTGGAAATGTGCGCTTATGCCGGCAGTGGACACCTCGCGTCATCGCTTTCATGCGTTGAAATTCTGGTCGCACTTTATTATGGGAGAATCCTGCGTTTTGATTCGGCCGACCCAAACTGGGAGGAACGTGACCGATTTATTTTAAGCAAAGGACATGGTGGCGTGGCACTGTATCCCATACTGGCTGACCTGGGTTTTCTCCCAAACGATGATTTGGGGGACTTCTGTCAGCCTGGCAGTATTCTGGGGGTGCATCCCGATAAAAATGTCCCTGGTATAGAGACGACCACCGGCTCACTGGGTCATGGATTGGGTATTGCCGCGGGGCTGGCACTATGCGCCAAGATGGATAACAAGAGTTATTCCACCGTCTGTCTGCTTGGAGACGGTGAATGTTATGAGGGATCCATCTGGGAAGCAGCTATGTTTGCCGGACATCTTCAGCTCAATAATCTGATTGCCATAGCCGACCGGAACCAGCTTTGCGTAACTGATTTTACGGAAAACTTTCTTCGCTTAGAGCCTCTCCAGCACAAATGGATGTCATTCGGCTGGGATGTGGCTTGCATTAATGGGCATTGCTTTGAAGAGATTTTTGCTGCCTTTAAAAATTCGCGTTCAAGAAGCTCCACCAAGCCTCTGATAATAATTGCCAACACCATTAAAGGGAAAGGCCTGTCCTTCATGGAAGATAGCCCGCGCGGTCACACCTTAGTGCCCAGCGGCAAGCAATTAGAGATAGCCAAGAGGGAACTTGGATAATTATACAGGCACAATTTAAGAGGGAGAAAAGCAATGAGGATATCATCCGCCCAAGATAAAATAGCTGAGTTGGAAACCAAATCCAACGAAATTAGAAGGCTAATCCTGGATGCTTGTACCTTAGCTAACACGGGGCATGTAACCTCATCGTTTTCCTGTGCGGAGATTCTGGTTGCCCTTTATTACGGAGGCATACTCAGACATGATGTGTCTAACCCCAAATGGGAAGACCGCGACCGGTTTATTTTAAGCAAGGGTCAGGCCAGCCCGGTGTTATACGCTGTGCTGGGCGACCTCGGTTTCTTCCCTAAGGAAGAAATCTATAAATTTTGCAAGGCCGATGCGATGTTTGGCGTACACCTGCAAAACGACGTTCCAGGGGTAGAAATTACGTCGGGTTCGCTGGGGCACGGATTGGGCATCGGGGCGGGCATGGCATATGCCGCCAGAATGGATAATAAAAATCACCTGATATTCACCCTTCTCGGCGATGGTGAATGCCATGAGGGCTCAGTATGGGAATCCGCCATGTTTGCCGGCCATCATCAATTGAGCAACCTGATTGCCATCATTGACCGCAACCAGCTCTGCGTAACTGATTTTACCGAAAACTGCGTGCGCTTAAATCCACTGGACAAGAAATGGGAGGCCTTCGGCTGGGAGACAGCCGTCATTGACGGACATTCCTTTACCGATATCTTCTCGGTGCTAGGTGAAGTTCGCACACGTCAGGGCAGCCCATTGGTCATCATAGCCAACACGGTAAAGGGCAAGGGTGTCTCCTTCATGGAAAATGTGGCACTCTGGCACGGCATAGCACCGAAGGGCGAACAGGCAGAAATGGCTAAAATGGAACTGCGAAAGGGGGCATCATAAAGTGAACAGAATATCACAGCGCGACGCCTTCTTCGACCGATTTTATGAAATCGCCAGTAAAGACAAAAATGTTATTCTAATCAGCGGCGACATGGGTGCGCCCAGCCTCGATAAGTTCAGGAGAGACCTGAGCAAACAGTTCATCAATATCGGGATTGCTGAACAGAATATGGTGACCGTAGCTACTGGCTTGACACTAAGCGGTAAGAAAGTATTCGTGTATGCTATTATGCCATTCGCTACGCTGCGCCCTTACGAACTGATTAAAGTAGATTTCTCCCTCATGAATATCCCGGTAACCACTGTCGGGGTTGGTGCGGGGTTCAGTTACAGTGATTCTGGCCCCACCCATCATGCCACCGAGGACATATCCGTGATGCGTGCCCTGCCCAACATGACCATACTCAACGCTTCTGACAGCGTCATGGCTGGTAAATTTGCCGAGATAGCCTATAAGCTGCCCGGGCCCAGTTACGTGCGACTGGACAGAGAAGTACTCCCGTCTATCAATGCTTCAAGCGATAGCTTTTCCAACGGCCTGAACGCTCTTAAAACGGGCAAGGACCTGTGGATTATCGCTACCGGCAATATGGTTCACCGGGCACTAGAGGTTTCCGACAAGCTGGCTGAGCACTCGGTTGATGCCGGGATCATAGATTTGTACAGAATAAAACCAATAAATGAAAAAGCCCTTTTGCAGACCATTCAAGACGCCAAGAGGATAGTGACCCTGGAAGAGCATGTACTTGACGGCGGAGTGGGAAGCGCCGTTGCTGAAGTTCTGATTGATAACGGTAAAACCATGTCAATCAAGCGCATCGGCATTCCCAATAGATATTACTATACCTACGGCAGCCGGGAGAACATCCAATCCACATGCGGACTTGATGAAAACAGCGTTACCCAAACCATCCTGACATGGCTTAAGTAAAATCAATACAGAGACCAGAGAGGGATAAACAGTGTCATTGCAACACGATGTGGACTTATTGATAGTTAATCCCGGTGCCCGGGCTCAGATGTATGGCGAGTTGAGCTCTACTCTTTCCGGGATTGAACCACCACTCTGGTGCGCTCTGATTGCCTCATTCATCCGGCAGGCTGGCTATTCGGTCAGGATACTCGATGCTGCGGCAGAGAACTGGAGCCCGGAATACACCGCCGAGCAGATTGTTGAGTATAATCCGCTTCTCGTAGATATCGTAGTGCTGGGGATAAATCCGTCGGCTTCTTCTACTCCCAAGATGACCGCTGCCGGTGAAGTCGCCGCTGCTTTGAGGAGGAAAGCCCCTGATATCAAGTCCATGCTCGCCGGCCTGCATCCTTCAGCACTCCCGGAACAGACACTCAGGAAAGAGGCGGTTGATTTTGTCTGTCAGGGAGAAGGATTTCATACTATCCTCGAACTGTTGCAGATTCTGAAATCAGGCGAAGCGCCAGACAGCTACCATCATGTACCGGGCCTCTGGTACCGGCAAAACGGCAACATTGTATCAAACCCGCTGGCACCCCTGGTTAATCCAGATGACCTGCCTATGGCAGCCTGGGACCTCCTACCCATGGACAGGTATCGAGCTCATAACTGGCACTGCTTTGACCACCTCAACCAGAGAAAACCCTACGGTGTCATTTATACCAGTATCGGCTGTCCCTTCAATTGCAGTTACTGCAATATTCACGCACTTCATAACGGCAAGCCGGGCATCCGCTTCCGCAGCCCAGAGAAAGTGGTTGAGGAAATAGATTTTCTGGTAAAAAATTTCAGGATTAAAAATATCAAGTTCCTGGACGAACTATTCGCCCTCAGGGAAGACCGGGTCAGCCATATTTGCGAGCTCATCATAGAGCGGGGTTACGACCTGAATATCTGGGCTTATGCCCGTGTTGATACCATCAATGAAAATATGCTGAAAAAGATGAAGCAGGCCGGTATCCACTGGACCTGTTACGGCTTCGAATCGGCCAGCAGTCAGGTCCGTAACGGCGTGGCCAAGGAGTACGGCCAAGATAAAATGGAGCAGGCAATTAACATGACGCGCGCCACCGGCATTTATATCAATGCCAACTTCATGTTTGGCCTCCCCGATGATAGTGCAGAAACAATGCAGGAAACACTCGACACCGCCAAGCGGTTCAACTTTGAATATGTCAACTTCTACACAGCCATGGCCTACCCAGGTTCACAACTCTACGAAGATGCCGTGAGGCAGGGTATAGAACTACCCAAGTACTGGCACGGATACGGGCAGTACTCTAAAAATACTTTACCTCTGCCAACCAAGTATTTATCCGCAGCAGAGGTACTGCGTTTCCGAGATAAGGCCTTCCGGGAATACTTCAGCAACCCTAGGTACCAGCAAATGATTGGTGAAAAATTTGGTCCAGAAGTTGTCCAACATATTCAGGATATGCTCACACATAAAATCCACCGGAAACTCGTTGATGTCAAGTGAGCATGCGTGGAGATTATTTGGCAGCTCGTGGCTATCATTGCCAGCGAAGCGGGCAATATCGTAGTCGTGTCTAGATTGTTTTGCTGTCGGGCCTCCTCGCTGTAACAGGTAAACGCTCTCCGGCAGGCGAAATGCTGCTATAATATACCCAAGGGAAGGTTCATGGCCAAGGAGACCGGGAAAAAAATCCCATTCGGTACCATTACCATTACTGATAAAGCCAAAAAGCTCATTCTGGAGGCGCTGGAAAGCAAGCGGATTTCCAGCGGCTGGCTGGTCCATGAATTTGAAAAAAGGTTTGCTGAACTCTATGGCGTTCGTGAAGCAGTCGCTGTCAGCACCGGCACCGATGCCGCTGCTCTGGCCCTGGCCGTGTTATATGACTACGGTGCTCGGCGCGGTGACGAAATCATCATTCCGGCATTGAGTTTCGTGTCCACGGGCAATGCCGTGTTGCATGCTGGGTTTACCCCGGTTTTCGTGGATATTGAACGGGAGACTCTCAATATCAATCCCAAGCTTATCGAGAAAGCTATCACCCAGCGGACACGGGCCATTATGCCGGTCCACCTGATGGGTAAGCCGGCAGATATGAACCTGATTATTCAGATAGCCAGGCGTCATGAACTTTCTGTTGTCGAAGACGCCGCTGAAGCCTACGGGGCAGTCTATAAAGGGAGAAATGTGGGCACCATAGGCGATATGGGAGCTTTTAGCCTGTATGTCGCTCACATTATTACTACCGGCGAAGGCGGCATTGTCATTACCGATGACGAGGATAAGGCGGCAATCCTGCGCTCACTGCGCTCTCACGGGCGCGCCTGCAAGTGTGCCACCTGTGTCCTGAACACCGGCTCTGGCTACTGTGCCAAGCGCTTTGATAACCCGGCGAAGACAGATATCCGCTTCGTCTTCGAAAGGTTTGGCTTCTCTGCCAAGATGAACGAGTTGGAAGCGGCCATTGGCCTAGGGTCCCTGGACTGTTATCACGATATCGTGGCAAAGCGCCGTCACAATTTCCAGACTATGTCAGCGGTCATCAGGAAATATCCTCAGTTCATGTATACCATAAAAGAGGATGATGATGATGAGAAAATCGGGCCTCACGCTCTACCGGTTGTGCTGAAAGAAGGAGCGCCTTTCTCCCGCGACGCCTTCGTGGGCTATCTGGAGAAGAACGGCGTGGACAGCCGCAATCTGTTCCAGTCAATGCCTACCCAGTGCCCCGGTTTTCAATTTCTGGGTTACAAGCTGGGTGATTTCCCTGAAGCCGAATATGTCGCTGACCACGGTCTTCACATCGGAGTTCACCAGGACATCGCCGAGAACCAGCTAGACTACCTGGATGAGGTTATCAAGGAATTCATTGAAAAGCAGTGAAAATTTGCCTTAGATTAAGCGTACTTGGAATAGCCACCTAAAATGGCTGAGTGGTTATGCTGTAACTAGACCTTTGGTTAAAGCAGCGGTGCTGAATCGAAAATTCAGCTAGCAGGGATAGAACCGATGAAAATAAATGAAAGGGTTCGCCTGAGAGACCTCCGGCCAATTTCGCCGGAGGAGTTTGATACGGCTTGCCGCATCTGTGAAAAGATTCGAAAAATTAATGAAGCAAGGGCTTCCTATGTTCAGAAACACGGTCTTGACGCGGACATAGCGCTTCCTGCCGGTAATTGGTCAGAGGACAATTCAATCGCTGCCTACAACCTATATAAACTGGTGGTAACACCCAGATATGAGGTCATCAATAGACTGAGGTTACATTCCGTATTTACCGGTTACCAGCTGGCAGAGTTCTCCAATAGCTACGGGAAGGAACCGATTCTACAGCCAATACCGGATAATTACGATGAGGAAATAGAGAGAATAGCGCCTGCCCCTGATGACTGGGCTCGCCGGTATATCACTATCACCCGCCGCTTGCCCAGGGATATCATGGTCAAAGTACCTAAAATTCTAGGGGAAATCGGCTGGGATGTAGATGGGGGCGTGGTTAACCACGACTCTTATGTCTATCAGAAATATCTTGTCTGGCTGTGGACGGCAGGCGTTATCGATTGGCTCCGCAAAAAACTGGCGGCGAAGCGCCGCGTCAATATCCTGGAAATCGGGGCGGGATACGGTGGTCTGGCTTATCAATTAAAGCGTATCTTTCCCCAGGCGAATTACTATATCTGTGATATTCCGGAGTCGCTGCTTTTTTCTGCGCTGTATCTGGCCGTTGCCTGTCCGGAATATAGACACACCATTTATGATGGAACGGATAAATCCGCACTTCTTGATGATGATTCCGGGTTTAAATTCATCCCCAATTTTATGTTTGATGACCTCGCAGCCGACAGCGCCAGAATTGACCTCGCCATCAACACCGTATCTTTCTTTGAAATGTCTGAGAAGCAGGTGCGTTACTACGGGCAGAATCTGAGCCACCTGCTCGGCAGCACCGGTATTCTGTTTGAGTACAATGCGACCTCGCCGGACCCGGCCAGGCCGACTGTGCATACCGTTGATTGCAAGCGGCATTTATCTGAATACTTCAGGTTTAGAAAGACCATCTGGCACAGCCTGGGGCTGGTACAGGGAGGGGCCGATATCTGGGCAAACAAGCGGATTTCTGATATTTTATTCCCGAGGCTCAGGAGGCTGGGCGTTCTGGTCACCTGCGCCAGGTCATTAAGAGTGAGACCGTCGCTATTGATTCGTTTCATGATTGCCGGCATCGTCGGGGAAAAGCGCTGGGGCAGCCTTGTTGCTTTCATACAATCTCGACCGCGGTTGAAGTCATTTGTACACCGAGTTTTTGGATAGGCATGTGGAATAAAATAGCTCTGAAATCAGCCGAAGGAGTTTTTCAGACCGGCTGCGAGCTAATTGACAAAAGTTTGACGAGTTAAGACAAGGGAACGGATTGGAGGACGCCACAGAGCCAATGGAAACCAAGCCGTACACGGTCATCAAACCCAGAAAAGGCTGGCAGCTCTTTGACTTCAGAGAGCTGAAAAGATACCGTGACCTGTTCTACTTTCTGGTCATTCGCGATATAAAGGTACGCTATAAACAAACCGTACTCGGCGGATTGTGGGCCGTTATCCAGCCCCTTTTCATGATGATTATATTTACCATCTTCTTTGGCAAACTGGCCAAGATACCCTCCGAGGGTGTCCCCTATCCCGTCTTTAATTTCTCTGCTATGGTTGTCTGGACTTATTTTGCCAACGCTATCACCTTCTCGGGCAACAGCCTAATCCAGGATAGAGAGATGATAGCCAAAGTGTATTTCCCCCGCCTTTTTGCCCCTCTGGCGCCGGTCATTGGCTTTCTACTGGATTTCGCCATTGCCTTTATCATCCTGCTCGGCATGATGCTGTACTACCACATATATCCTACGGTAATGACACTGCTCGTACCGCTGCTGCTGCTTATTGTCGTTCTCACCGCAAGCGGGACCGGCATGCTGCTTTCCGCATTAAACGTGAAGTACCGGGACATCAAATACACCATGACGTTACTGGTGCAGCTCTGGATGTTTGCCTCACCTGTCGTCTACCCCACATCCATAGTGCCAGAGGAATATCATCTTATCTATGCCTTAAACCCTATGGCTGGAGTCATTGAGAGCTTCCGCTCTGTTTTATTGGGCACTACTGCCTTTCCCACACAGATGCTGCTGGTTTCTACCCTGGCAAGCCTGGTCATATTCGCCATCGGTGCCTTTTACTTCAAGCAGACGGAGCGCTACTTTGCCGATGTTATCTAAGGTGAAGAATTGGAGCGTTTAGATTAGTGATGATGAGACAAAAGAGCAAGCTGATTGAGGAATCTCCCCTTTTTTCCATCGTAATACCGACACGTAATCGCGCTGACCTCCTGGTAAATAGTGCCTTAAAATCAGTCCTCAGCCAGGACTTCGAGGATTTCGAGGTAGTCATTTGTGACAATGCTTCGACTGATAACACCGGAACACTGGTGAAGGGCATAAAGGACAAGAGGGTACGCTACATTCACTCACCAACGTGGATACCCAAAGTCGATTTTTGTGAATCCTCTCTGAATTACGCAAAAGGCAAATTTTCTCTGCTTTTCTTTGATGACGATGTGTTAATCTCAGGTGCCCTCGACAAGTGTCATAAACTCCTAAGCAATTTTGATACGAATATACTAACCTTCCCAAACACCGCCGTCTACCATTTCCCTGACTGGCATGAGCCTAAAAAAAGAAACCTGCTCACCATACCTGCCTGCAGCAATGAAGTCTATATTAAGAATGCAAGAACTCATCTTCAGAAAATTTTCGCTCACAGGGCGCTTATTCCCGGGACTCCTGACGTCACCAACTCCTTCTATAAGACCTCTTTCATACAGGAACTGATAAAACGTTATGGCACGCTTCTCCCTCATGGGCATATGGGAGACTATGATATCGCTTGCCACGTTCTGGCTAATACGGAATATTTTCTGCATTGTGATAGTCCGGTGGCCATCTTCGGTCAGTGGAGCCAGAACACCTCACAGCAGCTTCGCGACCTCAAGACGACAAGACCGGAGTATCAGGAGTGGATAGCCTGGGCGACCGAAAACCTTCTGTCCGATATGCCTTTCAAATCCTATCTGTTCAGTAATTGTATATCCGCCACCCTACTAGACACGCAAAAACGGCTAAATTTGCCGTGGACCATAGACTGGACAGGTTATTTCGATGATATTCGAAGGGACATTAAGCGGCTTAAGAAGATTGGCATTGACGTTTCTCAACTGCAAAAAGAATATGACCTGGCGATTCGTAATCATTCCGATATCCGGAAAGTTACGGGCCACGCACAAACAAGTGAGCAAAATCTTATTGGAAGGGTCCCATTACGATTCAAAGGAGAGAAGCATAATTTCAGCGACATTCTATCGGCTGGTGATTTTTTCACCTATGCGCAAAGCCAGAGGGCAAAAGTGGCCCCTGACCAATTGAAACTGCTGCACAATTCGATGGTAATATTGAGACTGTGCAGCAAGTGCGCTAGAATTTTACTCGGGCGGCGAGCCTATGAGCGGGCTCGCAGATATATTCAGATTCTGGCAAGAGCTATAACGGGAGTAGGCAACTGATAGATAGATTATGTCCACGCCGTTAATCGTAGTCGACAATTTGTCCAAGTGTTACCGAATAGGTGTAGCGGAAAGAAGCCACAATACCCTCCGCGATGCCATTGTTGATGCCGTGCGTGCGCCGGTAAGGAACCTGCGCAGATTGAGGAGCCTGACCAAATTCAAGAATGGCAATGAGAAAGACGTCATCTGGGCACTCAAGGACGTTTCCCTTGAAGTCAATGAAGGTGAAGTCCTGGGTATTATTGGCCAAAATGGGGCTGGAAAGAGCACCCTTCTGAAAATACTGTCCCGGATAACGGAGCCGACGAGCGGCTCCGCACGCGTTCATGGTCGGCTGTCAAGCCTGCTCGAGGTTGGCGTGGGATTTCACCCGGAACTTACGGGCAGAGAGAATATTTTTCTAAACGGTGCCATTCTAGGCATGCGGAAAGGCGAAATCCAGCAGAGGTTTGAGGAAATCGTCAACTTTGCCGAGATTGGCAAATTTATCGATACCCCGGTGAAGAGATACTCCAGCGGCATGTATGTCAGGCTCGCCTTTTCGGTGGCGGCCCATCTTGAGCCGGAGATTTTACTGGTGGACGAGGTCCTGGCGGTTGGCGACATCGCTTTTCAGAAGAAGTGCCTGGGCAAGATGGAGGATGTTGCCCGAAGGGAACGCACGGTGCTTTTCGTCAGCCATAACATGGGGGCAATTCAGAGTCTGTGCCGAAATGCTATCTGGCTGGATAACGGCCGAATAGTGGAGAAGGGACCCGCCACGGAGGTGGTGGCACATTACCAGAACAAGCAGCTAAGAACCCTTGACCAAGCTGCCTGCATTGTTGAGAGAGAACCGGAGGAAATCAGTAAATCGTCATTTTGCTTCCGCCGGGTTGAAATTCAGAATATTCGGGGCGAAAACACAAACACCTTCAATTATGGTGACAAACTGGTTCTGGTCGCCGATTTATGCGGTGAGCCTGATGGTGATTTCAGCCCTGAGTTCCGCATTTACAATGAACTGGGGCAGCTCGTTACTACCGGTGGCTCAGCCGCCTTCCACGGCAGGTATTTCAGCAGTCGCATCAAAAGAATAAAGGTCGAGGTTGGCCCTCTGCCTTTAACCAGCGGTAAATACCGGGTCTCACTGAGCCTAGTACGCCGGGTGCTGGGTCGCTGTGACAACTGGGAAAACGCCATTGGCTTCACCATCACCACCTGCCAACCTTTTGAGATGCCATATGAAATGCCCACACATGTAGAGGGTGCCTGCGTTATTAATCACTCTTTTTCCGAGGCTAATTGAATCCGGGCAAGAAGCCATATGCACCCGTATTCATCGCAGATTATACTCTGGGTTACATGCCACGAGGAGCTTATGAGAGATGAAAAAGGTAAGTATCATATTAATTGACTGGAGCGTGCGGGAAAGCTTCCACGCCATAAATTACTTGAACAAGCAGACCTTTCCCCGCGAAAATTATGAAATTATATGGATTGAATATTACAGCCGCCGTCCTAAAGCTCTGGAGGAATACCAAAATCAAGGGAAGCTGGACAAATGGCTGGTTCTAAATAGAACCGGCATGTATTTCAAGCACCTGATGTTCAATGAAGGGATTGTCGCCGCTTGTGGAGAGATTATCGTTATACCTGATTCTGACGCCGTTTTCTCACCCACGTTCCTGGAGTCAATAGTCAGCACCTTTGACCAGCACCATGACGATAATATTCTCCTGTATCTGGATGAAGTGAGGAATGAAAATATAAGCTTCTATCCCTTCAGAAACGATGTAGCCTGGGAAACAATTATGAGCACACCGCCACTGGCCAACTGGGATAATGTGGCCCAGAAACCGCGCGGTCTCACCACCGAGCACGACATAATTCACCGCAGGAATTATGGGGCCTGCCTCTGTGCCACCAGAAAATCGCTTATAGAGATTGGCGGCTTTGGCGAGCATCCAGTTTATCACGCTTTTTTGGGCTGTGTTTATGAGGGCGGCTGGAGACTGGTCAACAAAGGATACCGTGAAATCTGGCACCAAACGGAGTGGCTGCTGCATTGCTGGCATCCCTGGGTGAAAGCGGGGGTTGAAGCCATGGGGCCTGATGATGGCAGGCTTATTAACCTGACGGCACTGGAGGCAAGGAAAACGGGGAGAGTTTTGCCCCTTGTAGAAAATGAAAAAATAAGGCAGCTCAGAACTGGTGCGGCAGGCGTTGCTGCCGAGAACCTTGAAAAAGACCAGATAGATATTGTGCATTACCAGCCAATCAGAAATAAATCAACAAGCGCCAGAGACATAATCCATCTGCTTAAACTGACCGCACGATTTTTTTTGTCACCGAACAGAGCAAACAGAATTCTGCTGGCAACCGACTCGACTTATGAAGCCGGACTAAAAAAGACGACGTATCGGGCATTGCTCGATAAACCCATGCAGTTTGGTAACAGGGCCGCCTGGGTCCGTACTTTCTATTATGACCTACAGTATCATGCGGTGGGAAAGCAGAAAATGTGGGACAGGTTGCTAAAGACCTGTCAGTGGTTCAAGCCGGAGCTGGTCGTTCTAATCCCGCAGAAAAATACTCCTGACGTATTTTCAACCGAGATAGTCGAGCCCCCTAGAGAAGCTATCAGCCACATCACGAATGAGCTTGGGATAAAGGTGTACATTTATGATACCTGCCCTGACAACTGCCACCGGCATGATGATTGGCTAGGCTGTGCAAGCTATCTGGGAATTACGTATCCATTGCCACGCCCTGACAAGCTTGCCGGCAATCCAAAGGTTATCCAAGGATACCCTGCCGTGTCTCCAATCTATTTTTATAACCAGAGACGAGAACGGGACATAGATGTCTGTTTCTGGGGGTCGGTCCCGGTGGGCAGAAAAAGAGAAGAATGCATTAACTTCCTGAGAGACAACGGGGTTAAGGTCTGGACGCGTCTTTATAAAGTATCAGCCGAAGACTATGCCTGGATACTTAACAGGAGCAAAATAGCGCTGAGCATCAGTAACGATAATGAAAAGGGAGGGTTAAGGAAAAGGTCATTTGAGATTATGGCTTGTAAAGCCCTCCTGATTGAGGATGACACGGTAGCAACGGCAGGATTATTTGAGGCCGGCAAGGATTTTGTCCTCTTCCGTGACAAGGAAGACCTTTTAGAAAAGGTAAGGTACTATTTACACCACGATGAGGAAAGAAAGTCGATTGCCCAGGCCGGTAATGCTAGGGTAACAGGAACCTGCAATGCTGAAAATATGTGGCAGGCCGTATTTGCTGCTATGGGCTTCCGGAGAGCCAAACTGTGGGCAGGCATCTGGAAGCTTGCATATTTTGGGTGGGATTTTATGGTGAGGATAAGCAGAAGAGTACGGTCGCCGCAGTTTGTTGCGTCTGTCACACGGTCAGTGAACAACCTGGTTCGCCTCTCCCCTTCTTTCCTGCGGCCGTCTTTAACCAAGTTAGCCACTTTTACCAGAGAGAGAATCCGCCGCCTGCTCCGTTCCGCCTAAATTAATTGGTCTAAAAGCCAAAACCCCAAAGTATAGCCGGCAATGATTATAGCATCTGCCTATCTGTAAACCTCACTGCCGCCGTTAGAGTATATCCTGTTCTTATCTTCCCAGAGAGGACGAATCTCATCTATTGAATAAATAACCACATGATGTGGCCACGGTCGCGTTCTGTCAAGCTCGGTCCCTATGCCCTCGACTATGTTTACATACTGCAAGTATACATAGGCATCTTTTTCCATCGCCTGAGTACTAGCCGTCAGTACCACGACATTTGGAATCGGTACCATACCATAGCTGGTCAAGGTATGAACCCGCGAATCACTATAGGTTGCGTAGATCTTCTCTTCTGGTTTCATATAGCCAGAAAGCCACTCGGCACTGAAGACTTCCTGCTCTGGTGTGAGACTATTATATAAATGCACTTTATCCAGCAGCGTCCCTTCCTCCTTTATTCTCTCTTGGGTTAGTGAATACGACCAACCACCCATACCAGTGACCACATGTAGAAGCTGAATCTGGATTGAGAAGTAAAGAACAGCGAACAGACAAAGTAAAGCGAATGAAAGTCGCTGCATTACATCCATTCGTGATAGCTTAACCGCCCGGCATACTATTCGAATAACCCACATGCCGCCAATCACAAAATAAACCGAGAGGAAAACCAGCGTCATGTGAGCAAAGCGCCCTAAATCAAATTGTGGAACAGACAATACTGGCTTGAAGAAAGGAAGTTGTATGGTGCCAAGATATATGATGAGCATTGGGATAGTAAGGTAAAAGAATTCATTGGAAAACTTAAATTCTTTTTGTTTGAACCAGACTACAAAGAAGCCAGTAACGATGAAGAGATACACCGCCATTCGAGTAGGAAACCTAATGAGTATAAACAAGGACTCCATTGGTGTTGCAGGAAGGTTACCGGTAACTAACTGCTTCGTCGTCTCCGCAGGACCTACATAGAGATCCGTAGGAATGCTCCCCAGGATCTGCCGGAGATAACTAGTCATATGATGAACCATGATGGAACCTGAAACGCTTGTATACCAAGCATAGGCAAGGGCGGCAAATATGATGACAAATATTAAGCTGATTACCTTGTAAACTCTGCTCGAAGAACTTGAGATGCTTTCAGTCCTGTAGCTTTTGCGCTTTTGAAATCTGGAATGATAAATGTCTATCAATTTGCGCGGCAGGACATGCAGATCCAAAACGAAAATGAACCATGCACCCAAAAAACACAACATAACAATGTACGATAATCCGTAATGAGATACCACCAGTGAAACACTGAAAATGATGAGTAAAAAGAACCTCTTCACTCCTGCTATGTTTTTCTCCACCACCATTAAAACCAGTAAAACGAGGAAGAACGTAGCCACCACTTGCCTCATCATCGTTGGCAGGTCAGTGTAAAAGTTAACTGTAGCCATGAAAAAGAAGCTGCCTAAAAAAGCGATTCTGGCATCAGTTTGTTTTTGAAATAGTCGGAATAAGCCAAGCGCAGCCAAGGCAAGCAATAAGGGATAGAGCAACTTGTACACCCACGTTAAATCAATTGAACAAATAATTGAGGTGATTGGTGCGAGCATTATGACAGAGAGTACAGAATTGTATGCACTAGAAAGTTCTGCATTCCAAACACCATTTTTTATGACTAAGTTTGAATAATAGTACTCCCCATGTATATCGGTACCGCTGATGTACATTGTCAGTAAGCTACGGTAGAACACAAGTGAGATGGCGATGACAAGAATAATCCAAGGGTATAAGTCCTTGTGAAAATACTTGTTAATACCGGCCAAGAACACTACCATGATGATGACGACAATTAAAAAAAGCAGAAGGATATTATTGTGGTAAAAATTAACCAGATATGTCCCAACCACACTTATAAAAGGAATACAGCATAAAAGCAGGACTTGAGGTGATAGCACATTGGACACGTTAAAATATTCAGTGTCAGCGAAATCCCGGTCGCGTATGTAACTTACCACACAGAGTGTTAACACCAATATACTTATCGTTATAACCAAAGGTATAACTGATATCGGCCGTGAAATCCCAAATAGCGGATAACATGCGTTCATCAATAGGCCAGTAAACATCACCGCAGCAACGCTTAATCCAACTGAATAGAGTAAAGTCTCAACTTTACCCAGTTTGTGCAGCCTGAGTATACGCAAGATGATAATTCCAGGAACATACGAAAGGTAGATAAGCACGACAACCTGTCGCAAGCCCGGTATTTGCCAGCCCAGGACATCAAGACCTATAACAAGCCACACTGCAAATTGGATGCCGAGTATGACCTTGAGAAACCCGGCAATTGGCCAGTCATTTATCTGAAGAGGATTTCTTATTCTTATATTTTGCATGCCTGTTGTAAGTAATACTAACAAAAGATGCGGCAATCATTCAATAACGCTTTGGTGAGTTGCTCTGACTTCAGTCATCTAATCTTGGTGCAGTCTAGCCATCGTGACTCCTGAATGCGGCACACTGAAAATTCACTTCAGCAACTGGTTTTTGGTATACTTCTAATTACGGAGAGAGCCAAGGCGTATAGAGCAGTTGACAAGCATCAGAGGGGTCACCGAGCCAGAAAACCAACCAAAGAGAGAAGGTAAAAATGGATGAATCGCCATCTCAGGATAGGGAAATCAGCCAGACGAAGGGGGGCTCGCCCTATCCACTGGTCAGCGTTATTACCCCGGTTCTCAATGGTATTAAATACCTGGAGACCTGCATTCAAAGCGTTTTAGGTCAGAGCTACCCTCATATTGAGCATATTCTTGTTGATGGTGGCTCAACTGACACCACTTTAAAAATGTTAAGCCACTACGCAGCCTCACATCCTGATCGAATTAAGTTTATCTCAGAACCTGACAGGGGTACAGGAGAAGCAGTGAACAAAGGCATAGGGATGGCAAGAGGAGAAATCTTTGGCTGGTTGGATTCAGACGGCACCTATGAACAGGACGCAATAAAGGCAGTGGTCGAATTTTTCCGCTCAAACCCCGATGCACACTTCTTGTTTGGTGAGGCCAATTACGTAAATGAAGCGGGGGAAATAATCGGCAAGTATCCCGTAAAAGACTTCGATATGAAGGAAGCTATTTACGATAGGTGCTACATGCATCTTCAATCGACTTTCTACCGGCCAGAGGTCATTGAGCGGGTGGGCTTGTTTAACACCATGGGAAACTGCTACGAGTTCTGGGTACGGGTGGGGAAGGTATTCCCAATGCACCGAATTGACAAAGTACTGGCTAACAATAGAGTTGATATTGATGGCATCTTCTACTCACCAAAATTGGAAAAAAGAAAGATACTAAGAGCCAGGTTACGAGAAGATTATCTTTTGTGCCGGCAGCACGGCGGGAGTATTCTGGCACCTCGCTGCCGAAGATACTTTGTTTTTATGATAACAGACAGGCTGGGGATTTTCTCCCTCATATCCCTTCCATTACAAAAGCTCCGAAGACGCCATCCCTTTGTCGACAAGATGCTAAGAATATTTGGGGTCTGAGAGACAGCAGGCTACGCTGTCCTATCACCACGCATAACTCTGAAGATAGTAATAATCTTATTAAGCAACAGCCTTGTTGGTTCAAAGGACCTGAGCAGCTTATACAAAGCGGTATCTCTTTGTGAGGCACGTAGTTTGTCCATGCTGAGAGATATGTATAGGGCTATTTTTTTAAGCATATTGAGGTGTAAACCCTCTATCATCGAAGCACAATGAAAGACAAAACTTGTCTTGAATATGTAAGGGAATCTTACGGGTTCTCCTTTCTCATAGATACTTTCACGCAGAGCATCGAATTCCTGCAAACATAAATCGAACATAGACCCCCAGTTATTTTCGGAAGCCACTTTTTTACAGGTATTAACATCGATACTATCCCTGAGGGATTTCATATGCAAGAAGTCAAGCAGTGACATACTTCTATGGCCAAATAGAGCGTGGACAAGACACAGGAGAAAATCTACTTCCCTGTTCAAATCAGGATACACTATCCCGAACATCTCATCTTCAATAACCGACGACCACAGAAAATCTGCAGAAAGGAAGTCCACCGTAAAATAGCAGAGTTCAGTGTAAATATCTACTCTGAGCAGACCTTTTTTTTCTAGCAAAACCTGTATTTTGCTGGGTTGGTCATAGCGCATGCCTTCTCCAGCCAGTGCCGCCGCGATGGCCTCCTCTTCTTCCTTCCGGACAAAAATGTCAACGTCCCTGGGGACATGGGGAATCCGGTTGCAGGACTTAATCCAGATGTACTTCACACCGCATTCTTCAGCCACATCATTCAGCAGCCTGATAGTTTTTTTGAGCTCCTCCAGCCGCCGGTTCTCCTCCTGCCACCGTTTCTCGCTCTCGAAAGGCAAATCCAGATTAAGTTCTTTAAACGTGCGCATGAGGAAATAATAAAGCCCGTTTCTTTCCGCCAGCTTAACTGCAGGCTTGAGCAAATGTTTATTTTCTCCGACAACCTTGATAATGTCCGTCCCCGGGGCATATTCCGGGTCGAGCAGCGTTAAAATCAGTCCCGTCGGGGTTAGCTCAGCCATCTACTTCTCCAGCCTCCCTGATAGATGCCCGAAAATAATATCACTGACCGTTTCTTGGCTGAGGCTGGCATCTATATTTATGAAGCCATGCTTTTCGGACAGTATATCGAATAACTGCCCTGTTGCCTGGTAATAGCCCCGGTCAACCGCCCGGTCCGACATGCTGGTCATTCTTGAACATAGAGTATTTAGCTCAGCGCTGAGGAAAAACACCATGTCCGGCCTGGGAAAGGCGGCCGCCACCCTGGCACCAGACCGGCCGAACAGGTCAAAGAAGAACTGGTAGAAATACCGGTCACAGACAATTACTTTTCCCCTGCCCATCCCGAACCTCATCTTGAAATAGCAGGCCAGCGCGTAGAGATAACCCGCCACGCCCAGCACCGCTCTCCTGAAGATATTTGAACCCCCGACCCTGGCCCGCCTCGGGCTTATACGGTCAGAGGCGCTGCCTTCTTTTACGAAGATAAAAAGCGGTCTGATGTACATGGCCTGATGCCCCGCACCGTTAAGCATCTCCACCAGCATCCTGGCCTGCGTGGTCTTCCCGCTGCCGTCAAGGCCCTCTATGGCGATTATCACCCCTCAATTATACCCCGAGAAAGCTTCACCGCCTAGTTCACCACCGTAAACGGCGTTTACTCACCACCGCACAGCGCTTTGTATATTCGCTCCATCTTATTAACCACCACTTCGGTGGAGAATTCCTCAGCTACCCGCCGGGCGCCCTCCATACCCATCTTTTGCGCCTCCTCCCGGTGCTCAAGCAGATACAGAATGGCATCCGCCAGCTCCTGAGGGTTACCCGGGCTGACCAGCAGACCGTTCTTACGGTCGCTGATTACCTCCGGCAACCCGCCGACTCTGGTGGCAATCACCGGCTTACCGCAGGCCATCGCCTCTAGGGTTGAAATCGGGTAGTCAGCAACGCCGGTCGTGCCGGTAAAGGGAGCGACCAGAAAATCACTGGCCGAGATAACCCCGGCCAAATCAGGCATAATGCCCAGCGGAACAACGTTCTCCGCCAGCCCCAGGACTTTTATATCGTTCTTCACCTTGTGCATGAGGCCCATCTCATCCCTGGCACCACTCAAGTCCTCACTTTCATATTTCTCGATGGGTATATTCAGCACCATGAGCAGTCTCACTTCAGGGGTCTTTTTCACCACGGAGGCCAGCGCCTCAAGCAGAATATGTATGCCCTTCCGCCAGTTAAGATTGCCCACAAATAACAGCACTGGCTGGTCCGGTGTTATCCCCAGCCTGTTTCTCATGTCACCCTGCACGCGGGGGTTATAAATATCAAGGTCAATTGCCGGCGGGATGACCGATATCTTAGCCGACGGTATATTCGCCCTGACCAGAGAATCGGCCACGTTACGACTGATAGCCACAATCCTGTCCACTCGCTTCAGGCAGCGTTCCGAAAGGAGAGAGACGGGTAAAAAGTCCACCGCCCTGACTTTCCCCGAAGGTTTCGTCCTGAGCGGACAGTAAAGGCTGTGGACAGCGGGGACGCCGGTGCTTTTTTTGAGCACCCAGGTGAGAATGCTCAGGCTGGCATAGCCGGAATGGACATGGATGATGTCAAATTTACGGCCACGCTGCTGCCTCACCTCGGCAACGGTTTTCCGGATGAAGGACAGCCCGTACCGCAGCGACAGGTAACCGCCGGCAACGGTCAGGCACCTGACCTCGGCCCAGTCCAGACTCCCGGCGGCTTCCCCGGGATAGCGGTGAGGGGTGGTGATAATGGTTATCTCATGCCCTCTTTTCGCCAGTCCGGCTGAGAGACGCAGGGCGCTGACCGCCCCACCACCGATAAAGCCGCTGCCGCCGTGGTCGCCGATTTCAGGACAAATCATGCCGATTTTCAAATCTAGCTTGCCCTTACCTATAGACTTGCTTCGCTGCTGGCCGGAACGCCCTCCGCCACCACCGGCGGAGGCAGTATCTCACAAAGCTGGGCCCGCCGAGCCATAACCTCTTTATCTCCCGCCGCCCCCTGAAGGAATGGCGCAGCATGGTAAGGAAAAACCGCGGCCGCCAGTAAAAAGAAACCGTGGCCCGGTCCACGGCCTCGATTATCTCCCGACCGCTGAGGCCCGGGTATTCCAAGATGCAGCTCTGGTAGCCGGTCTCGTCCAGTAGAGCCTCAAGGTTATCGGCGTTGAGAAAGGTGTCCTCGCCGAGATAACCCTGCTTTTTACACCAGTCGTAGAACTCGGTGCCCGGCAACGGTGTGGCCACCGAGAACTGGCCGCTGTCCAGTCCCAGCCTCTTGGCAAAGGCGACCGTATTCTTCATGGTCTCTTTAGTTTCGCCGGGAAGGCCGATAATGAACCCGCCGTGCAACATGATGTCCTCGCTCTTGGCGTCCCGGGTAAAGGCCTCCATCTGTGCCAGCGACACCCCTTTCTTGACAGCGCGCAGGATTTCATCGTTGCCGCTCTCATAGCCAATCATCAACAGCCGGCAGCCCGCCTGTCTCATTCTTTTCAGCGTATCCCGGCCCACATTGGCCCTGGCGTTCGCTGACCAGGTTATTGGCAACTTCCTGTCTATAATCAGGTCGCATATCCTCTCTACCCTTTTGGCGTCTACGGTAAAGGTATCATCATCGAAGACGATTTCCTGCACCTGCGGCATCTCCCGCGCGATGTATTCCAGCTCCGCAACCACGTTTTCCGGCGTTCTGGTGCGCGGTTTGTGACCGCTTATCGTCTGTGGCCACAGGCAGAAGGTACACCTGGCCGGACACCCCCGACTGGAATATATCGGCACATAGGGATGCAGGGCAAAGGAGAGATAGTACCGGTTAATGTCCAGGTACTCGTTATATACCGGGGCGACAAAGGGCAGGGCGTCCAGGTCTTCCAGCAGGGGCCGGTCGGGGTTATGTATGATTTCACCGCCGTCGCTCCAGCTTAAACCCGGAATATTTCCATAACCGCTTCCCTGCGCCAGAGCCCGGGTCAGCTCCAGGATGGTATATTCGAACTCTCCCCGCACCACGCCCCACACCGCCTCAGAGAGACGCAGGGATGGCTCCGGTAAAACGGTCACATGCGGGCCCACCAGCACCGTTTTTATGTCCGGGAAATTGTTTTTCAGTTCCTGGCAGACACGTATATCGTTCAGGATGCTGGGGGTGCTGGTGTAGACGACCGCTATCTTTGGTTCCTGTTCCCGCAGTTCTTCAATCAGAGCGGGCAGCTTGCTGCCCCCCGCGGGGCAGTCAATTAAATTCACCCCGAACTCCTGCTGGCAGAGCCCGGCGGCGTAAGCCAGCCACGCCGGGTACCACATGGTATTGGCCTTCCTACGGGCCTGAAACCTAGCGCCAGCGGCATCAAACCGGGAAACCGAAGGGGGGTTCAGAAATAAAATACCTGGCTCAGCCATTCAATTTGCTCCCCTCTTGCTTTGCTTTACAAACTGGACAATCTCACCGAATCCGTAGGTGACATAGAAGGTCATCGTCAGCAGAATTAGAGGCAAAAAGAGCGATAACTTCTTTTCTTTAAGCGTAACATATAAAGCATTTATTATCGCCATTCCCAGAGGTATAAAAAGCAGAGGGCTAAAAGTCATCAGACACAAAAGGATGGGGCCATAATGATGGAACTGGAAGTACTTCTTATACTTCCTGCCCAGCTTCACCCTGCCCCAGCCATAGGCATACATCTGCCGGGCGAACTTCTTAAAACTGGAAGCATGCTTGTGCTGGATGAGCAGCCCAGGAAGGTAATAGAGCCGGTAACCCTTCTCGATTAACCTGGCGTCCAGAGCGGAGTCCTCCCCGTAGCCGTAGCCCGGCGCCTCTTCAAAGCCACCAGCTTCCAGAATGGCCCATTTAAACAGGGCCGAGTTGTGCGGCGGATTGTGGACGACCTCTCTCTCCTCCGGGTATACGGCGGTATTCCGCGCCCGGAAAGAGACCAGCGGCGACCGGAAGGCTTCAGCTATGGCCATCTCCATAAGCGAAGGGTTCTCCAGCAGCGGGACATTACCACCGCCAACCCCCACTATACGGTTGTCCCGGCGGTGCAACCTGAGCAGCCCGTCGACGAGGTCGTTCATCCAGTTCTGCGGCACGATGCAGTCGCTATCGGTGAAGCAGATAATCTCCCCCTGCGCTATCTCAATGCCAATATTGCGGTTAATCCGCCCCGGCTCGCCTTTCAGAATCCTGTCCACGTGGGGTCGGGCAAGCTCCAGCGTATCATCCGTGCTGCCGGCATCCACAATTATTAGCTCATAAGCGTACTTGCTGCCATTTTTTCTGATGGCGGTCAAGCAGCTCTCAAGCGTTCTGGCACTGTTCAAAGTCGGTATGACCACCGAGACCTTTAACTGCGTCATTTCTTCACCCGTTTCGTAACCCAATCAAGCCCTGTGCTGCCGCCAGAATTAATCTGACTGGCAGAACACGTTAACATCACCTGCTACAGAAGGTAACCCTTTCCCCGCAAGTAATTAGAATTTTAAACTTTAGATTGACAATTGTCAATATTACATAAGCTTAAACAGCCATTTGGCAGATATCTTTTATTGGTGACGGGGTACTTTTCAAATCAGGTCGTCTGAAACTGACGACGGCGTCAACGTCTCCCCCTGCGCCACAAAATCCTGGCGCCGATTATCTCCGGTATGTAAACCGCCGGGTCATGGAATAAGTCGCGTAATACTTTGCCCAGCCAATTACTTGTATCCACTCTCTTAAAACGCAGACCAAACAGCGGCCAGAATAGAGTTTTGGGCTCGCGCCACATTCTGTCCATCATCAGATGAGCGAAGGCACCCACCGATAATGAGATACCACTGGTTTTACCACAACACCGATAGAGCAAAAAGCCGGCAGCAGACAATATCGCCGGAAAGAGAAGTGTATGGGAAAATATCCTCCCGTTACTGAATCTATCCTTACAGATACCAAGCCCAACCGGTTTATCTATGATATCCGGCAGCATTGAACCGAGAATTAAAGACATGTAGTCCCGGTTGTTTGCCCAAGAAGTGAGCCAAGAGGTCCGGTCGCCGGAGGCGCTTCCGGTACCGGCATCAGCATTTGCTGATGTCACTAAAGACTCCGCTTCATCAATGGTGGCATTATGGCTAAGGCGCCTTATTACGCCAGTCAGAAGACCAATGGTACCTAAAGTGATGCCAACATGCCCCAGCGGAAACATTTACTCACCAGTATTTGAATCATAATGAATTTAAATATCAGGAAGTTAAATGAACTCAAATCTAACCAGCCCTGATTGCCATCACCTTTTACCATTCTGTACTTTTTTCACGTGTCTGTAAACATAGAAAACAACTGCGGCCAGAATCAAAGCCACAATAAGCGGGTCAAAAGGACGCATAACCTCACGTAGTTGCTCCCAGTGTTCGCCCAACTTATAACCGCCATACGCCAGGCCAGCACTCCAGATAAAGGAGCCAATGAAGGTATAGACGAGGAACTTGCTGAAATGCATCTTGGCGATACCAGCGGGCAGACTGATAAAGGTACGCACCACCGGTAACAACCGCGAAGTAAAAATTGACCAGCTGCCACTTCGGCTGAACCACCGGTCAGCCAGCTCAAGGTCGTGTTTTGCTATCAGAATATATTTCCCGTACCTTTCCAGAAAAGGGCGACCTCCCCACATGCCCACGCCGTAGGCAATGGCGGAGCCAATGGTATTTCCTAACGCCCCGTAAGCACCAGCCGCCAGGATAAAGAAGGCAGATAGGGCTCTTTCTTTAATTAGCATCCAGCCAGCCAGCGGCATGATTACTTCGCTGGGCACCGGTATACAAGCGCTCTCCACAGCCATGAGGGCTATGACCCCGGGCCACCCTATAAGACTGTAAACATGGCTGATAAAATTGAATAACTCTTGTTCAAAAGATAGCACTGCGCGAGTGTAGCAAATAGGCAGTATAAGCGTCAAGCCAGATATAACCAGGGTCAAGCGTTTACCGTGCTATTCTGGTGAGTAACAGGCGAGGGGTAATAAGAACAAGCCATAATTAGAAGTAGTTGGGCCACAGAAGCAGTTTATGTCAAGCCATAGAACCCGGCCTTTGTTCTCACTTCCTGGACGAAATCTTCAACCACCGTTTCAAAATCCGTATATTGCGGCGCCCAGCCCCATTCCTCACGGGCCTTGCTGTCATCCACCGCTTTCATTTTTTGACTGTGGAAAAACTCCATTGTCACCGGGTCTGGTTTGTAGGTAATCCTGGCATCAGAGACGAATTTTTTAATGGCCAGTTCCAGTTGCTTGGCTGACTGCGCCGGTGATACTCCGGAGATGTTGTAACATACCGTTTTGATTTTTTCTTCGGGGGCGTAATACAGCTTTTCTATAGCGTTAATAGCGTCTTTGAAGTAGGTCACTGGAATCGCGGTATCTTCAGCGACAAAGCACTCATAAGGCTTGCCCAGCGCGGCATTTTCGACCATCCAGGCATTATACTGAGTTACCGCCATGGTCTTAACTCCCGGCCCCATCACTGCACAATACCGCAAGGCTCGAAAATCGAGGCCGAACTTTCTTCGGTAAAACCTGCCCAGCAGTTCACCATATAATTTACCGGCACCATACATGGTAATCGGTCGCTGCAGAGTATCATCATCCACCACCTCACCAGAGCCCAGCCCGTAGGTTGCGGCCGTGCTGGCAAAGACAAAACGTTTTACGCCGAAAAGCCTGGCGGCTTCGAGGACGTGCATGGTTCCCATTAAGTTTGTCTGGAAAGAGGCCCAGGGATTCGCCTCAGAAGGCAGGCTAAGCATGGAACCCAGGTGGAAGATGCCGTCAACCCGATTATCCTTTACGGCATTGAGCACTTCCGGCCAGACTTTGAGGTCGCCCTGGATAATGCTTGCTTTGTCTTTAATATCCGCCACCCGCTCACTTCGCGGAGAGACATCGAACAGGACGACGTCCTCGCCTCTGGCCACCAACCGATGCGCCAGTCCAATACCAATGAAACCGGTCCCACCAGTAATTAAAATGGCCATTTTATATGCAGCACCTAAACGATACTATTTCAGACCGTATACTTCAGGCCTCGTTCTGACTTCATGAATAAAATCTTCGACCACTTTTTCCAGAGGCGTATTTGACGGCTTCCAGCCCCATTCCTGCTGCGCCGGGCTATCATCAACAGCCTCCACTTTACGGGTACGGTAATACTCCATGACTGCCGGGTCAGGCTTGTAGGTGATTTTAGCATCGGGAAAAAATTTCCTGACCGCCAGTTCCAGGGCTTTTGCGGATGGTGCTGGTGACACGCCAGCGAGGTTATAGCATACCGTCTTGATTTTTTCTTTCGGGGCATAATACAGCATTATCGTGGCCATAATGGCGTCCTGATAGTAAGTTACCGGCTGTACCGCATCTTCGCTGACGTAACACTCAAACGGTTTACCCAGGGCAGCATGCTCAATCATCCAGTGCATAAAAGTGGGCAGAGCGCGGACTTTGGCGCCAGGATACAGCACAGTGAAATAGCGTATGGCACGGAAGTCAAGGCCAAATTTGCGCCGGTAAAACCGGCCTAAAAGCTCACCGTAGAGTTTACCGGCACCGTACATGGTGATGGGGCGTTGCAATGTTTCCTCGGTGATAACGCCGGTGGTGCCCAGGCCATAAGTGGCCTCAGTGCTGGCAAAGACCACGCGTTTTACGCCGAATAACCTGGCGGCTTCGAGGACGTGCATGGTTCCCATTACGTTTGTCTGGAAAGAGGCCCACGGGTTTTCATCAGAGGGCAAGCTGAGCATCGACCCGTGGTGAAATATACCTTCAACATCATTATCCTTTACCACGTTCAGCACTTCCGGCCAGACCTTCAGGTCGCCCAGGACAACTTTCACCTTATCCTTGATATCTGTGAGGCGTTCCTCACGCGTGGCAACATCAAACAGGACCACCTTTTCCCCCCTCCCCACCAGTTCCTTGGCCAGTCCAGTTCCCAGTCTACCAGTTCCACCAGTTATTAGAATGGACACGCTCTTCTTTACCTCCTGAAAAGACTTCTATTGCAGCCAGCAACGTTTGGCTACTTTATCATCATGCTGGGTAACCAGAGGACTATCTGCGGGAAGATGGTTAACAGAGCAATCCCCACCATGACGAGAATGACAAAAGGAATTACCCCCCGGATGATATCGCCCATGGTTATCCCCCACTCCGGCAGGGTCGAACCTTTCAGAATGAATATGCCCCCGGCAAAAGGAGGGGTCATAAAGCACATCTGAAGATTAACGCAAATCATGATGGCAAACCAGACCGGATGAAACCCCAGGGTTTCGGCAATGGGAGTTACTATTGGCACCATGATGAAGACGATGGGCAGCCAATCCATAAACATGCCTAGGATGAAGACAATAAACATCACCATGGCGAAGATGCCCCATTTGCCGCCGGGAGTGGCCATGATTAATTCCTCGATAACATCCCCACCACCACCACCAATAAATACCCCAACAAAGGCGTAAGCTGCGGCCGCAATGAGCAGAATAAAGCCGGAGACACGGAACGTAATCATCGTTACTTCTCCCAGCACGCGCAAGCTGAACCTACGGTAAATGATGGTCAAGAGGGTAGCGACAAAGGCGCCCATACTGGCCGCCTCGGTGGGAGGAGCTATCCCAAAAAAGATGACGCCCAGTACCGACAAGACCAGCAGCACCGGTGGGACCAGTGAGGTGAGAAGCATGGCCGTTTTCTTGACGAAGGGGACCGTCCTTTCTTCAACCGGTACGGCCGGGGCTATGTTCGGCTGCAGGAAACTCCTGACGATAATGTAGGTCACATACAGAGCCGAAAGCAGAAAACCGGGGAGAAAGGCGCCGAAGAGGAGCTTGCCGACTGAAATCTGGGCCATTGGCCCATAAACGATTAACATAATACTCGGCGGAATCAGAATACCCAGGCAGCCGCCGGCACAGATTGAGCCGGAAGCCAGGCTTTTACCGTAACCTCGCTTTAACATGGAAGGCATCGCGACCAGTGTGAGCATAGTGATTGAGGCAGCGATTATACCCACACAGGCAGCCATTATGGTGCCGACCAATACGGTAACTATAGCCAGTCCACCTCTGAGCCCGCCCAGCCACAGGTATAAAGCATCATACAGCTTTTCCGTTATCCCCGAACGTTCCAGCATCGCCCCCATGAAAACAAACAGGGGCACCGCCAGGATGGTATAATTCAGCAGCAGTTCATAAAAACGGGGGTAAATTACCTGACCAACCGCAGTGCCAAAGCCAAAGAAGCCAACAATCAAGGCTAAAGCACCGATGACAATACCGATGGGGTAACCGGACAAAACCCCGACCAAGACTCCGCCCAGCATTACGAAAGTGAGAAGCTCCGGACTCAGTTCAATCATAATGGCTTGTTCCTTATTACTAAATATAGGTCACGGATAAAATGAGCCAGTCCCTGCAGGGCAAACAGGCAAATTCCGTAGGCCACAGCCGTTCTTAACGGGGCGGCCGGCGGGTACCAGCCGGTCTCATACATTTTTTCATTAATTTCCCAGGCCTTCCAGGCCCAGCCGACGGACAGGCTGACCAGCAGCAGCAGCAGCGGGACGAAAAACAGCAAGAAACCAATAATGTCAATAATTGCCTTTCTCCGGGGTGAAAGCCGGTGATAAAAAACGTCAACCCTGACATGACCACTATGCTTGTGGACGTATGGCATAGCCATGGCGTAGATGGTGGCACCCATCATGAGGCCCACTTCATATGCCCACAGTGTGGACGCGCCGAAAACGTAGCGCATGATGACAGCGACCACCATAAACAAAACCAAGATGGCACATAGCCAGTGAGCCGTCCTTCCCGTCCGCTCACTGATTGCATCAATAAATCGAACTACGGTTTTCATAATGCGTACAAGTCCCCTGCTTCGAGAAAATTCTCGAAGCAGGGGGCAAAAAGATTACAGACGCTGGTAAGCTTCCCGGTACGTCTTCTTGAAGGCATCTATGGAGTCCATAACTTTGGCAATCATCGGGTCTTCGGCTTTCTTTTCGGCGTAGTAATCATCAGCGGCTTCAATGATTGCCTGCTCTATTGATGCCGGTACTGGCATGACATTGGTGCCATACTCTTTGAGCTTGGCTAGGGCGGCAATATCCTCGCGCATCATATAAGTGTAGTGCTCCAACCCTGTGGCCAGGCACATCTCCTCCACCAGCACTTTGAGGTCATCAGGCAGCTCTGCCCAGGATTTGGTATTGAACAAGTAAGAATGGAACTCAGCGGGCTGGCGTATCGGTGAAAGCCAGCAGTATTCCGCTACTTCCTGGAAGCCCATTGAGTAGTCCACCGCCGGGCTGCTGCACTGAAAACCATCGATTACGTTCCGTTGCATTGATTCATAGATTTCCCCGGTAGGCATGAAGACGCCAGCCGTACCCAGGTAATCACCAAAAATGGTCGGCTCGTCACCACCGCCGGAACGGTATTTCAGGCCTTTCATGTCGGCTGGTGATTTCAGCTCCTTATGGGTCCACAGGAAAATCTCCGGGGTAAGAATGCTGCCGGTGAGCAACTTCACGTTATAGCCGGCAATCATCTCGGCAGCCAACTCGTCCCCTCCCCCCACCAAGTGCCAGGCAGCGTGTTCCATGGGCGAAAGCCCGGCAATCTGATAGGTGAATAACTGCGCCGCGGAGAACTTGTCAGTCCAGTAGCCATAGGCGGTCAGGGAGTAGTCCAAAGCGCCGCCGTCTATCCCGTCAAACTCTTTTGTCGCCGGGACAATAGCGTCCGCCGGGTTGCACTTCATTACCAAGCGCCCACCACTGGCTGCGGTAACCTTCTCACTCATGCGCTCGAGGGACCGGTACATAAGCGAGCCTGCTGTCACGTGAGCCTGTCCCTTCCAGGTAATTACCTTCTCCGGTTGAGCTGGAGCGGGAGCGGGTGCTGGGGCCGGAGCGGGAGCTGGCGCTGGCGCTGGGGCGGGAGCCGGGGCCGGGGCGGGAGCTGGAGTGGGTGCCGGGGCCGGCGCTGGAGCAGGAGCCGGGGCGGGAGCGGGTGCCGGGGCAGCACAGGCAGCAAGCAGGCTGCCTATCAGCACCACGGACATCGTCAAGGTCAATACTAGCTTTTTACTCATCTTGTCCTCCTTTTTAAAAATGCACGAGCCTCTTAACATGGCAGCCTGAATCCTCCCGTTGAAAGCTATCACCCCCTTTACCTTTTGAAGTATTTTACCATACCTTGTCAAATCATTATACGTATACGAGCCTTTTAGTAAACGGTGCTCATTTCTTAGGCTCCTCTTTCTTTTCCCCGGACATCTGCTCACGCTGCCAGCGGTGAATTTCGTCAAGCGCCGGCGGGGCCACGCTGAACACCTCTATATCTTCCGGGAACTGCGCCAGATGACCTTCCCGGATGAAGAGCAGTCCGGCATGGTCAGCCTCAAGGGTCTCATTAATCTGCCTGACGATATATTCATATCGCTGGCGCAGTGCCTCAACATACAGTTCGGAGACCTGCTGCGCCACCTTCTGGCTGACAAAGCCCATGAGGATAAACCTCTCCCAGTCCATGCTTTCCTCGGCCAGCGCCCTGTCCTCAACGGCTTCAATCAGGGCCCCGCCTTCGCTCTTCTCTTTGACGACCCGGCTGCTATCGGTGTTAAATTTTTCTATTGCCTCCAGCCCCTCTTTGCCCGCCCGATAGACCGCTTCATGATAGATATGCCCCACTTTACCGAGCCTGGCCTCAAGGTTCGCCACGTGCTCGCTGACCTGCTGCCAGTAGCGCTCGTACTTTTCCCGGTAATCCTCCGGCGCATTCTTCCCCGAGAAAACCAGCGGGACGAGATAGAGCTTCCTCTTGCTGGCGAACTCTTTCGCCTCCGGCTTCTCAATCTTGCCCAGTTGCTCTGCCATGGTGCACCATCCTTTTTCTCGTTATCACCATTCTACCCCCTACCTTCGACCTGAACAAGAGTCCCCGGCTGTGATATACTTATACTTTCGGGAGAGGTAATAATCAATCATGGCCAAGGACTACTATCAGATTCTGGGGGTGCCGAGGAATGCCAGCCAGGAGCAAATCAAGAAGGCGTACCGGAAGCTGGCGATGCAGTACCATCCCGACCGTAACCCGGGCAAGGAGCAGTGGGCCAATGATAAGTTCAAGGAAATGAACGAGGCTTTCGGCGTCCTCGGCGACCCGCGGAAGCGGCAGCAGTATGACCAGTTCGGCACCGTGGGCAACATCGGCGATATCTTCGGCAGCCCTTTCACCCGCACCACTTTTGAAGACCTGATGAAGGACTTCCGGGGCTCCGGGCTGGGCTTCGATTTTTTGGACAATATCTTCGGCGATGCTTTAAGAGGCCGGGGATTTTCTTTCCGGACGTTCAGTCGTGGCACCCGCGGCCCGGGCAGAGGCATCAGGTTCGAGGCGCCGGGCGGCATCAACCTGGAAGAAATATTCGGTAGACCCCAGCCCCCACCCCGCCCCGAAGTCCGCTACGAAATCACGCTGACGCGGGAACAGGCAGCGAAAGGGATGGAGAAAGACCTTGTCCGCAGAGGCCGGAAGCTGCGGGTAAAAATTCCCGCCGGTGTGAAAAACGGCAGCCGGGTGAAACTGCGCAATGCCCGCCAGCTCACCGACGGCCAGCCGGGCGATATTATTATACTGGTCAGGGTGAAGTAGGCCTTTAAAAGTTAATTAAAAAGATTGTCAGGCCGGTGGTATTAACCCTTGCAACCTTCTCCACCTTGGACTATAATGCTGTTTGGACTTTCCGTGAAAATCGCCACCACAAACTAGCAAAGTTAAGGAGGGATGAATATGCCCAAATTCAGTGCCAATCTGTCCATGCTGTTTACCGACGTCGGTTTTGGCGACCGCTTTGAACGGGCGGCCAAAGCCGGTTTCAAAGCCGTGGAATGCCAGTTCCCCTACGAGCTGCCCAAGGAAGAAATCGCCGCCAAACTGGACAAACTCGGCCTGGAATTTGTCCTGCACAACGTGCCCGCCGGTAACTGGGCGGCCGGGGAGAGGGGCATCGCCTGCCTGCCGGGGCGCGAAAATGAGTTCCAGGAAGGATTAGGGAAAACCATTGAATACGCCAAGGCCCTGAAATGCACCCGCATCAACTGCCTGGTCGGCCTCACCCCCAAAGACGTTCCGGCGGACAAAGTGCGCCAGACGGTGGTCAAAAACCTGAAATTCGCCGCCGAAGCGCTACAGAAAGAGGGCATTTCCCTGCTGGTCGAGGCGCTTAACGACAAAGACGTCCCCGGATTTTACCTGGTGCGCACGCAGGACGTACTCAAGCTGTTTGAGGAAGTCAAACATCCAAATCTCTGGCTGCAGTATGACATCTACCACATGCAGGTCATGGAGGGCAACCTCACCAAAACCATACAGGAAAATGTGAGCCGTATTGGCCACATTCAGCTCGCCGACAACCCAAAACGGAATGAGCCGGGCACCGGCGAAATCAACTTCACCAATCTATTCAAGTTCATTGACGAAGCAGGATACACCGGCTGGATTGGCTGCGAATACAAGCCGGCTGGTGTTACCGAAGACGGCCTGGGATGGGTCAAACCTTATCTTAAATAAAGGAGGAAAGAGAGCATGGCAAATCTTGGATTCATTGGCGTGGGCATAATGGGCAAGCCTATGGCCCAGCACCTGATGGAGGCAGGCAACAAGCTCAACATTTACGACGTGGTTGATGCCCCGGTCAAAGAGCTGGCATCCAAAGGCGCCGTTGCCTGCGCTAGCTGCAAGGAGGTAGCCGAGAAATCCGATATCGTCTTCATGATGGTACCGGATACGCCGGATGTGGAAGCTGCCCTCTTCGGCAAGAATGGCGTCATCGAAGGTGTCAAGAAGGACTCGATTGTGGTGGATATGAGCTCCATCTCCCCGATTGCCACCAAGGAGTTCGCCAAGAAGCTGGCGGAAAAGGGCGTGGAAATGCTGGACGGCCCGGTATCCGGCGGGCAGGTAGGTGCGGAGAACGCCACCCTGTCCATCATGGTCGGTGGTAAGGCAGCGGTCTTTGCCAAAATCAAGCCCTACTTCGAGCTCATGGGCAAGAACATCGTCCACATTGGCGGTAATGGCGACGGACAGACCTGCAAGGTGGCCAACCAGATAGTGGTCGGCGAGACCATCATGGCCATCAGTGAAGCCCTCCTCTTCGCCTCCAAGGCGGGAGCCGACCCGAGCAAGGTGAGAGAGGCGCTGCTGGGTGGCTTCGCCCAGAGCCGCATCCTCGACCTGCATGGCAAGCGCATGATTGAGCGTACTTTCCAGCCGGGCTTCCGCATTCGCCACCAGCAAAAAGACCTGAACAATGCCCTGCAGGGAGCTCGCAGCCTGGGGATGAGCCTGCCCGGTTGTGCCGTAGCCCAGGAACTCTTCAATGCACTGACGGCCCAGGGCGATAGTAACCTCGACCACTCCGCCCTGGTGCTGGCACTGGAGAAGCTGGCCAACCACAAGGTTGCCGGCAAATAAGCACGCTGTTTCTTAACTAAAGACAGGAAGCTGGAGCGAGGCACTGCCTCGCTCCAGCTCTTTATCTTCGTACCTCAACAACAGCCCATTTAAATCCGCGGATTTTAGAAATTGTTAAGAAATTCTATCCCCATCTTTATATGTTATTCAGCCTAGCCGCTTTATTTTAATACCGGGTATAGGCAAACTTGCCTGCCAATTCACGCTTTTTACCTATGACTAAATGGCTATTGCCAATAGCCACTCATCTCGATAAGATAACTTCTGTGAGCGTGTTCAGCACGGTCGAAGGGAGAAGCAACGTCTAATGCCAGATGTAATGCCAGATGTAAATATTGAAGAGGCACAAATCAAGATACCGCCGAGCAGGCTCCGCAAGCACCTGATCCAGCCCGAAGCGCTGCACCTTATCCCCGAGGCTCTGGCGAGGAAACACGCTGCCATTCCCCTGGAAATAAGCGGCAACGTGCTCCACGTGGCCATGGCCAACCCGTCCGATATCATTGCCCTGGAGGCGCTGGCCGCCAGCAGCCAGATGCACATCGTGCCGTTGAAAGCCAGTGCTGCGGAAGTCCAGGAAGCCATAGACTTCAACTACCAGTCATACGAGGAAATAGAAAAGCAGATTTCCAGCCTCTCGCTGGAGTCGGAAGAGACCGAGCCGCAGGTCAAGCTGGACACGGTAACCGATGCCCCAGTGGCCCGGGCGCTCACCCTAATTATCGACGAGGCGGTGAAGGCCCGCGCCTCCGACATACACCTCCAACCCCAGGAAGATAAACTGCTGGCGCGCTATCGCATCGATGGCACGCTGCACAATATGCTGTCTTTGCCATTGTCAACGGCCATGCCGCTTATTTCACGCATCAAGATTCTGGCCAACATGAATATCGCCGACCATCACCGTCCGCAGGACGGCCAGTTCTCGGTCAGCACCAAAAATGGTCAGTCGATTGATATCCGCGTCGGCACGGTGT
>DAOUMS010000001.1:0-240961 GCA_034409565.1 Dehalococcoidales bacterium | reverse complement strand
GTGCCGACCCCGATGGCTCCTACCCACTGCGCAAACTGCTGGACAAGATGGACATCCCCTACTACATCAACGGAAAACAGAACGTTGGCCTGGGTCGGCCAGTGGCTAATGTTTAATCAGGAGGATACGAATGACACACACTTTGCATCGTCGCGGGACCAGAGAGAGCCTGAGTGAAGATTATGTGCTGCTCTGTTTGCCCGCCGTTGGCTTCAATGACGAAGGCCATGCCCCCAAGCTGAAGAAATTCCTCGAGATTGCGGTGCGCTATGACCCCGTGAACATAGGCGCCATAAAGCTGGGGAATATGTACAGCCACCCCAAGGAAGAAGTCGTTGAGGCGGCGCAGGCTGTTGTCCACGCCGTATTTGTCAAACAGGAACAGGTAGCCAACATGCTAAAAGACCTGGAAAAGGCGGACCTGGGAATGTCCGTGGTGGTCAGCGGCATTTATGAGAAAGTCGATGAGTGTATCGGGAAAGCGGGGCTGAAGCACCACACGGCCAATTTCTCACTCGGTGTCTGGGGCAAGACGGAAAAACTGCCCCCCAATGAAATCCTTGAGGTTGCCACTATGTGCGGCCACGCCATGATATCGGCCAACCTGATAAAGTCCATGGTGGATGAGATAAAAGCCGGGCGGAAGACTCCTGAAGAAGCCGCCAAAATCCTGGCACCTCAATGTGCCTGCGGTGTATTCAACCCGGCCCGAGCGGCCAAGCTGATGGCCGCCATGGCAGCAAAGTAATATATACAGCACAACAAACAATACTGTGGAACCTGTTTACAATTTTCAGAACGGTAAAGAGCGGATAATCAGAAGAAGGAGGAAACAGCATTGAAAATAGATCCTGAACTCTGCATTGCCTGTGAGGCCTGCCTGCCCTACTGCCCGATGGCAGCCATCAGCATGAAGGACGACGTGGCCGCCATTGATGAGGACGAGTGTGTTGAATGCGGAGTCTGTTTCAGAGCGGAGGTATGTCCAGTTGACGCCTTTGTTGAGGAAGTTCACGAGTGGCCTCGTTCGGCGAGGGCTGCTTTCTCCAATCCCCTTATAGTACACAAGGAGACTAGGGTTCCCGGCAGAGGCACGGAAGAGGCGAAGACCACCGATGTTACCGGCCGTTTCAAGAGAGGTTTTGTCGGCATAACTGCGGAGATGGGGCGCCCCGGCGTCGGGGTTAGATTCTACGACGTCGAGAAGGTAGCCCAGGCGATGGCCAAAACGGGAGTTGAGTTTGCTGATGATAACCCGGTCACTCATCTTATGGTTGACAAGAGCACCGGCAAGCTGAACGATGAGATTCTCAATGAAAAAGCGTGTTCGGCCATGATTGAGAGCATCACTGCGGTTGATAATATACCGGCGGTGATCAAAGCAATCCGGGAGGCCGCTGCACAGATTGAAACGGTTTTCACTTTGACTATCTCCACCAAACTTGAGGCAGATGGTTCCGCGCTCTGCGAAAAGCCTCTGAAGGAACTCAACGTGCCTCTATACATCAACGGTAAAGTCAACGTCGGCCTAGGTCGCCCGTTATTCAAGGAGGAATCATAAATGACACATACTTTGCACCGTCAGGGAAGTAAAGAGAGCTTAGATAAAGACTTTATTTTCCTGTGTATGGCCGCCAAGAGGTTTAACGAGAACGGGGCTGACGAAAAAATGCGCGAGTTCCTGAGGATAATGATGCGCCATAATCCGGTCAACGCCGGTGACATGCAGAGTGGCAATATATTTAATTCCAATATGGACGACATATTGTCCAAGGTTTCTAGCACCAGCATTGTGCATGGCGTTTTCACCGATAGCGATACGGCAACTAAAGTCTTGCAGGACCTCAAAGACGCTGACCTGGGAATGTCCGTGGTGGTCAGTGGTCCGTTCGACTCAGTAGACTGTATCTGTGAAAAAGCCGGGCTCAAGCCACACTCGGTTGATTTCTCGGGAGGTATCTGGGGCAACACCAAGAAGCTGCCATCCAAAGAAGTCCAAGAAGTCACTACCATGTGTGGCCACTCCATGGTGGCTTCCAACCTGGTGAAGTCCATGGTGGACGAGATAAAAGCCGGGCGAAAGACTCCTGAAGAAGCAGCCAAAGTGCTTTCACCTCAGTGTGCCTGCGGCATCTTCAACCCGAAACGGGCCGCCGAGCTGCTGGCCGCCATGGCCAAGAAATAGCTGCCCGTGCTCCTAAAGCAAATAGTGCAGTGCCAGTACTACCCATTGTATAATGGGTAGTACTTTATTACAGCAGTCTGCCCGGGTTCAAGGAGTAAGCAGATGACACATACACTGCACCGTCGCGGCACAGCGGAGAGCCTGCGCGGGGACTACGTTATCATGATGCTCAAGGCCATCGGTATCAACGATACTGATTACGTCCCGAAGTTACAGGAGTTCCTGCGTATTTGCCTCCGGCATAATCCGGTGAATATCGGCTGTGAGACCAAGGGCAGCATGTATGAATACCCGCCCGAGGAAATCATCACCGATACCCGCGGCGATACACATGCCGTATTTGATAACCCGCAGTCGCTGGCGGGAGCGCTGAAAGACCTCAAAGAAGCAGACCTGGGACTTTCGGTGGTGGTGAGTGGCATCTTCGAAACGGTGAACCGGTGCCTGGAAGAGGCCGGACTGAAACACCACACGGCCAACTTCTCGCTCGGCATCTGGGGGAAGACAGAAAAACTGCCCCCCAATGAAATTCTCGAAGTTGCCACCATGTGCGGCCACGCCATGATTTCCGCCAACCTGGTCAAGGCTATGATTGAAGAGGTCAGGGCGGGACAGAAAACTCCGGAGGAGGCCGCCAGAGTGATGACACCGAACTGTACCTGCGGCATCTTTAATCCGGTGCGTGCCGCCAAGCTGCTGGCAAAAGCCGCCGGCAAATAAACCGATTTCATGGCCAGTCGTAATCACGGCCTAAAACTATTCTGAACTCAGGGGACAGCGCCGGAATGAAACTGACCGAGATTGAATTACCCTTCGGGGAAGGCACCATAAAGGCTCAGATACCAACCAGGAACATTGTCTGTGTCCTCACCAGACAGGATGCCCGGAGCCTGGCCGATGAAGGCGCCGCCATCACCCAGAGCCTGCGCTCGCCCATAGGCTCGCCGCCGCTGCGCGACCTGGTGAAACCGAGCGATAAGGTGGTAGTGATAGCCACCGACAATACCCGGCCCTGCCCCGATGACCGCATCCTGCCGCCCCTGCTCGCCGAGCTGGAAAGCACGGTGCCGCGAGAAAACATCACCATCATCGTCGCCCTCGGCCTGCACCCGCCGCTGAATAAGGACGAACTGGCCAGGAAACTGGGCAAAGACATCGTGGCCAGTTATAAAGTTGTCAACCACGATGTGAATGACACCATATATATCGGCACCACTTCACGGGGCACACCAGTGGATATCAACCGCCGCGTCATTGCCGCCGATTTCCGCATCAGCACCGGCTTTATCGAGCCACACTTCTTTGCCGGCTTTTCCGGGGGGCGGAAGAGCATCGCCCCGGGAGTGTTCAGCGTGCGTTCCGCCTACCATAACCACAGCTACCAGATGATAGAGCACCCCAAAACACGCACCGGCATTCTGAAAGGAAATCCGCTGCACGAGGACCTCGTGGAACAGGCACGGATGGCCAAGCTCAACTTTATCGTCAATGTACTGCTCAATAAAGACAGGAAGATAACACACGTTGTTGCCGGCCACCCATTCCAGGCACATGAAAGAGGCTGCCAGATAGAGGGGGAAATCGCGGGCGTTAAAGTGACTCAGAGAGCCGACATCACCATAACCACCAACAGCGGGGCACCGCTTGACCTGGACCTGTACCAGACCTGCAAGGGCATTGACACTGCCGCGCAGGTTACCCGCGACGGTGGCATAATAATCGCGGCCTCATCGTGCAGCACCGGCATCGGTCCGGAAGCTTTCCTGGAACTTCACCGCTCGGTTGATTCTCCCAAAGAGGTGATACGGAAGGTAAAACGGGAAGAGCCTGTCGGCGTCCAGTGGGAGAACCAGGTCCTGGCCCGCACTCAGCTCAAACAGGATATTTACCTCGTCTCAAACCTGGATGAGTGCGTCGTCCGTGACATGATGATAACGCCAATCAGCACGGTCGAGGACGGCCTAGAGAGGGCCTTTTCCGCTATGGGAGAAAATGCCGAAATCACCGTAATTCCGGAAGGCCCCCTCATCTTCCCCCTGCTGGAAGAGTAAGTACTTTTCTTGACGCCATATAGGTGCTATGCTATATTTGAGTTGAGCGCCCCCTGTTGCACAGCTACACAGAGGTAACGTATGAGCAGGATACCAGGAACCGAAGCCGTCATCCAGACATCGGCCAACGGTATTTCAGTCAACTCTGGCATCCTTAAGAGAGAAATCGAACCCGATAGCAGTGCCTTTAGAAAGTACCCCGCCGCAGCGTGCCCTTTCACCGCTTATCCCGGTGTAAATACACATTACACTCCAGAAAATTTCCCGAAGGAGTAAGTTACTATGATAGATAACCTGCACTCTTATATGAAGGTCGGCATCGTGCAACTGATGGCCTACCCAGAGATGGATACGGTTGAGTCCATCAGAAAGATTGCCGAGGACGCATTTTTCGGTGCCATCGAAATCACCTTGATTCCGAAGGAAATCAGGGACGAGGTAATGCAGATACTCCAGGCAAGCCATCTGGTTATCGGTTATGCTGGTCAGCCGCTGCTGCGGAATAACAACCTCGACCTCAATAGCGTGGTACCACAGCAGCGGGAGGCTGCCATCTCCATGATTAAAACGGGTATCAATGAAGCCATTATGATAGGTGCCAAAAAGCTGGCCGTGCTCAGCGGGCCGGCACCGGCCAAGGAGAAATACAGCCAGGCAAAGGAACTGCTGGTCGACTCCCTTTGCCAGATTTGCAGCTACGCGCAGAGCAAAGGGAAACTCGACATCACCATGGAGACCTTTGACCGTGATTACGATAAGAAATGCCTCATCGGGCCCACGGTAGAGGCAGCGGAAGTAGCCAGGGAGGTGAAAAGACAATATCCGAACTTCGGCCTGATGCTCGACCTCAGTCATCTGCCGCTGCTTAAAGAAACGCCTGACCATGCGGTCAAGACAGCTAAAGATTACCTGACACACGTGCATGTCGGCAGCTGCATACTGAAAGACAAGAGCCACCCTGCCTACGGAGACAAACACCCTCCCTTTGGCCTCGCCATCGGGGAAAATGATGTTGAAGAAGTAAAGCTGCTTTTAAAGGCCCTGATGGAAATCGGTTACATCGGCGAGGGAAAACAGAACGTGGTTGCCTTCGAGGTCAAGCCGCTCGCCGGGCAAAACCCGGATGTGGTGGTGGCCAATGCCAAACGTACCCTCATGGAGGCATGGGCCAGGCTTTAGCCAAATAACCCGGGGGATACCAACGGGTCGCAGCATTACTGACCGCTCTACGGCATAGCCTGTACGGGAAGGAGGCAAAACAGAACTTGCTGGCACGGGGCCTTATCAAAGATTTAACCAGGATAGTCGGCAAAGAGGGTGTCCTGGCCGACCTTAAAGACTTAATCGCCTATTCCTATGATGCCACCATGAGGCAGGAGCTGCCGGATGTCATCGTCTTGCCCCGCAGCACGGCTGATGTCTCGGCAATACTGAAGATAGCGCATCGAGAAAAGATACCGGTAGTGCCTCGTGGTGCCGGCACCAATCTATCCGGCGGCACCATACCGATTAAAGGGGGTATAATCCTTGAAATCAGCCGCATGAACCGAATTCTGGAGATAAATACCGCCGACCGCAGGGCGGTGGTTGAGCCTGGAGTGATCAATCTCGATTTGCAGAACGCCCTGGCACCGCTGGGCTATTTTTACCCGCCCGACCCGGCCAGCCAGAAAACCTCCACCATGGGCGGCAACATCGGTGAGAACGCCGGTGGCCCCCTGTGCCTTCGCTACGGAGTTACCTCCAAATACGTCTTCGGCATGGAAGTCGTTCTGGCCGATGGCGAGGTGATAAACATCGGAGACTACGCCGAAGACTTCCCCGGCTACGATTTAAGAGGCCTGTTCATTGGTTCAGAGGGAATGCTGGGCATAGCCACGAAGTTGACACTGCATATCATTCCCAAACCGGAAGCATCACAAACCATGCTGGCCATATTCGACCACCTTGAAGATTGCAGTCAGTCCGTCTCCGACATCATTGGCGCCGGCATCGTGCCCGAAGCTATGGAGCTTCTTGACCAGAATATCTGCCGGGTAATCGAGCAGAGCGTGAAAGCCGGTTACCCCACCGATGCCGCCGGCATTCTCCTGATTGAAGTAGCCGGGCTGTCTGATACCCTGGAGAAGCAGGTGCAGGAGATATCACATTTCTGCCAGCAAAATAAAGTGCGTGAACTGCGCATCGCCCAGACCAGCGCCGAACGCGATGCCATCTGGGCAGGCCGCCGCGGTGCCTTCGGGTCGGTAGCCAGAATCTGCCCCCCCTACATTGTATGCGACGGGACCGTACCACGTGATAAGCTACCGGAAGCACTCCATAAAGTGGGCGAACTGTCCAAGCAGTACCAGGTGCTCATCGTCAATGTGGCCCACGCCGGTGACGGTAACCTCCACCCTTTGATTCTGTTTGACGTCAATAAGCCGGAGGAACAGGAAGCGGCAAAAAAGGCCGGAGCCGATATCCTCGATGCCTGTATCGCCATGGGCGGTACCATATCCGGTGAGCACGGCATCGGCCTGGAGAAGATGGATGCCATGGGCCATATGTTTGACCCGGCAGATATGGCCGCCATGCGCAAGGTGAAGCACGTCTTTGACCCTGATGATATTTTTAACCCGGGGAAGATGTTCCCACCGGAGACAGAAGCACCGCGACCAGTAAAGGAAGGGGTGGCGCGGTGAAGGGGGATACCGTTGCACAGGACAAGCAGGCATTCTATCAGAAGCTCAGCGAAATCGTGGGTGCCAAGAATATACTGACCGGCGAAAAAGCAACCGCACCCTACACGGTTGATGGAATCCCCACGAAAGCCGTTGCCTTTCCCGCTTCAACAGAGCAGGTAGCACATATCGTCAGGGCGGCCAATGAGTCCCGAACCACGCTGGTCCCGTGGGGAGGCGGCTCCAGGCAACAGACCGGGCCATGCCTGGAAGCGGCCGACACTGTGGTCTGCCTGAAAAATATGAACCAGATTATCGAGTTCGATGCCAGCAATTTCACCGTCCAGATACAGGCGGGCATGGTCAACGGTGAGCTCCAGAAGCAACTGGCGAAAGAGAACCTCTTCTTCCCTCTGGACCCATTCCATATGGAGCGTTCGACCATCGGCGGGGAAATCGCCACCAATGCCAGCGGGCCGCGGAGGACTATGTATGGCCTAGTTCGCGACCTTGTTCTCGGCGTCACGGTCGTCAGCCCAACCGGCGACATCATCCATACCGGCGGGAAGACGATGAAGAACGTGGCCGGTATAGACCTGTGCCGGATGTACATCGGTTCATGGGGCACCCTGGGCATCATCACCGAGGCCGTGCTGAGACTCTTCCCCACGCCGGAAGCGAGCACAGGTCTCTATATAACCTTCTCCGACCCTGAAGACGCCTTCCGCATGGTCGGCCGGCTGCTGAACTCACCACTGACGCCCAGCGCCATTGAGCTTGTTGACTCGGTGGCCGGTTACAATGTGGCGGAAACCGTCGGCTCAAGCCTCAATAACGGAGAGGTGCTTTTAATCGTCAACTCTGAAGGCACGAAGGGCGATGTGGCGCGGCACCGGAAGGATATTGCCTCCCTCGCCGAGGCAAACAAGGCGAAAACAACCATCACACTGGAAGGCGAAAAAGCGTCCCGTGCCTGGGCGGCGTATTGCGATGTCCATGAGGCAATGCTCGGTGCCGGTCCTGCCACTTTTCAGGGCAAGGCCTCGGTACCCATCAGCAAGCTGGGAGATATGGTGCAACAGGTGAAGAAAATAAGCGCCAGCCATGGCGTAAAAACCGGCATGACGACTCACTGCGGCAGCGGCATACTCTATACCTACCTGACCGATGAGGTAGAAAAGCTGGTAAACGTCACCGGCGTACTGAAAAAGGCCGCCGCCGGTCTGGGCGGGTTCTTCCTCGTTGAATCGGCACCGCTCTCGTTCCGAAAAGAGATGTCCGTTCTGCCGCCACGTAGCGACTATCGACTAATGAGGCGACTGAGAACTGAGTTCGACCCGAGAAATGTTCTGAATCGGGGTCGGCTGGTAGGAGGGTTACACTGATTATGCCAACCGTGGCTGAAGAACTTGAGGAAGTTTTACAGAAATGCAACAAATGTGGGCTCTGCCTGCCAGGCTGTCCTACCTATAGAATAACTGGAATAGAATGGGCCAGTGCCCGGGGACGGGTGGCGCTGCTCCGCAGCGCCATTCTTGATAAAAGACTGGAGCTGTCCGACCTGGATGAACAGATATTCAACTGCCTGACCTGTAACGGTTGCACGGAGCACTGCCCGCCCGGTGTGCAGACCGGGGAAGTCATTTTCCGGGCCAGGCAGGAGCTGCTCAGGCAGAAAGGGCAACCATGGCTACAGCGCCTGCTGTTCCAAAAATTGCTGCCCGACCCGGAATTGCTCTACAGGGCTTCGCGGCTCCTCAGGCTGGCCGATGTTACCGGCCTGCGCGCCCTGGGCAGAAAGACCGGGCTGACCAGATTGCTCGGTGATGCTGGAAAAGCGGAAGCGATGGTGCCGAGAGTGCCCGCCAGCAAAGGCATGGACGCCATAAAGCGCGTGGCGAAAAAGATAGCCAAACCCAGACACCACGTTGCCTATTTCGTTGGCTGTTATGCGCCCAATTTCTCGCCAGAAAAGGCCGCGGCCACGATTCGCGTGCTCAACAAGAACCAGACAGCCGTCACCGTGCCCGACTTCGTCTGCTGTGGTCTGCCCGCCGCCGGTTACGGAGATATGGCATCAGCCCGGGATTTGGCCAGAAAAAACATCGAGCTGGCCAGCAAGCTCAAGATAGACGCCATCGTCACACCCTGTGCCAGTTGCAGTTCCTTCCTGAAAGACTATACCAAACTGCTGGCCGATGACCCGGAATGGGCGGAGAAGGCCAGGGAATTCGCCGGCAAAGTCAGGGATATCAGTGAATTCCTGGTTGACATCGGCCTGAACACCGAGATGGGCGAGCTTAAAAGAAAAGTCACCTTCCATGACCCCTGCCACCTCTCCCACTATCAGAAAATAAAGAACCAGCCACGCACCATACTGAAGAGCATACCGGGCGTGGAGTTTGTTGACATGGCGGAGTCGGATATGTGCTGCGGCGCTGCCGGGAGCTACGCCTTCAAGAACTACGACTTATCCCAGAAAGTGCTGGAACGAAAGATGGGTAACGTAGCCAAGACCGGCGCCGATACGCTGGTCTCAAGCTGCCCCGCCTGCATCATGCAGCTCGCCTGCGGCGTAAGTCAGCAGAAGCTGCCGATATCTGTCCTTGAAATCGTGGAACTACTCGACGAAGCCTACCGGAATGCCAAAGGCAACGGTTGAACATAGCAAACAATTCTCTACTGGAGCGATGCCATGAAGATAGTCATTGCACCCCAAGGATTTAAGGGAAACCTGACCGCTCTGGAAGTGGCCCGGGCTATTGAGGCAGGCGTGAAGCGCATCTTACCGGATGCGGCAACGGTACTGAAGCCAATGGCCGACGGCGGTGAGGGTACGGTGCAGGCGCTGGTGGATGCCACCGGCGGCGAACTGATGGCCACGGAGGTGACCGGACCACTGCAGGAAAGGGTAAACGCCCACTGGGGAATCCTGAGCGATAAGACCACCGCCGTGATTGAGATGGCCTCCGCCTCGGGCCTGCCGCTGGTGCCCCCGGAGAAGCGCAACCCATTTGTCACCACCACCTACGGCACCGGTGAGCTGATTTGCGCCGCACTTGACCACGGCTGCCGGAAGCTGATTATCGGCGTCGGCGGCAGCGCCACCAACGACGGTGGTGCCGGCATGGCGCAGGCGCTCGGTGCCAGGTTTTTTGACGCTGATGATAAAGAACTCCCCTTTGGCGGTGCCGCGCTGGCCAAGCTGGCGCGAATTGACACCGCCAAGATGGACCCGCGGCTGGCCGACTTTGAAGTAACCCTCGCCTCCGATGTTAACAACCCGCTCTGCGGGCCTCGCGGGGCTTCCGCCATCTATGGCCCACAGAAGGGCGCTACTCCCGAGATGGTGAAGCAGCTTGACGCCGCGCTCGGGCACTACGCGGACGTTATCAAGAGAGACCTTGATATCGACCTCAGGGAAGTACCCGGGGCCGGGGCGGCCGGCGGGCTGGGACTGGGGCTGATGGTCTTTCTGAAAGCTAAAATGGTGCCCGGAATCGATGTCGTTATCAGGGCAACCAATCTAGTGGCCGATTTGAAAGGCGCGGAACTCGTCTTCACCGCCGAGGGCCGTATCGACTGCCAGTCAGCGATGGGCAAGGTGCCCACCGGCGTAGCTCTGGCCGCCAAAAAATTCGGCGCCACGGTCATCGCGCTGGCGGGCGAGGTAGCTGACGATTGCCGGGTGGTCTTCGACCAAGGAATTGATGCCGTGCTCAGCATTGCCCCGGGACCAATCACGCTCGAGCAGTCCATGGCCGAGGCGGAGAAACTGCTATCCAATGCCGCCGAATGCGCCATGCGCTTTATCGCCAGCCGCACCAAAAAATAGATTTGCCGGAAGGAGACAGTGAAATGGCCAAACCCAAGGTTTTCGTCGCTCGGAAGATGGCCCAGGAAGCCCTGGACAGGATTGCTGAGGCCACCGAGATGGACTTGTGGGAAGATGAACTTCCCCCGCCCCGTGATGTCCTCCTGAAGAAGGTACGAGATATTGATGGGCTGCTCTCCCTGCTCACCGACAAGGTTGATGGTGGGCTGATGGACGCCGCCCCAAAGCTGAAGGTGGTCAGCAACATGGCGGTCGGCTTCGACAACATTGACGTCCCCGAAGCCACCAAGCGCGGTATCGTGGTGGGCAATACCCCCGGCGTGCTCACCGAGACGACCGCTGACTTTGCCTGGTCTTTGCTTATGGCCGCCGGCAGAAGAGTAGCCGAGGGCGACCGCTGGACGAGAGGCGGTAAATGGAAGACCTGGGGGCCAATGATTCTGCTCGGCTATGACATTCACCACGCCACCCTCGGCATCGTTGGCTGCGGGCGCATCGGTCTGGAGATAGCCAAGCGCGCCCGGGGCTTCGACATGAAGGTGCTCTACCATGACGCCATAAGGAGAAAGCCGGAGGAGGAAAAGAAATACGCGCTGGAGTACGTCCCCAATCTTTATGACCTGCTCGCCCGGTCTGACTTTGTTACCGTTCACGTCCCACTCACCGCGGAAACGCGACACATGATGAGCACCAGGGAATTTACCGCCATGAAGCCAACGGCTATCTTTGTCAACAGTTCCCGCGGGCCGGTGGTTGACCAGAAAGCCCTTTATGAAGCGCTGAAATCGGGGCAGATATTCGCCGCCGGGCTGGACGTTACCGAGCCGGAGCCCATCCCCATGGACGACCCGCTACTGACACTGGAGAACGTCACCATTGCCCCCCACATCGCCAGTGCCAGCGTAGCCACCCGGACCAAGATGGCCAACATGGCCGCGGCTAACCTCCTTGCCGGACTCAAGGGAGAAATGCCGCCCAACTGCGTGAACCCGGAAGTTTTTAAGCAGAAGTAAAAAGACGTCGGGCTTTGGTCGCTAAAATTTTACTGGTTTGCTTATGCCGGGGTTTTTCCAGTAAAATGAGGTAGTCTCGGAAGGAAAGAAGCTCAGAAGATGATAAACCTTCCCGTTCTGGTGTTGAACCAGAGTTACGAACCGCTAACCATATGCCGGGCCAGACGCGCCGTCGTGCTCATTTATCAGGGCAAGGCGGAGATGCTGGAGAACGGCGCCGGCTTTATCCACACCGTCAGTAATAGCTTCGAGCTTCCTTCCGTAATCCGCCTCGCCTTCATGGTAAAACGTCCCTACCGGCAGAAAAAGCTGTCCCGCTATGAGGTCTTCAACCGTGATAAGTATACCTGCCAGTACTGCGGCAAGGAGACCAAGCAGTTGACCATAGACCACGTCATACCCCGCTACCGAGGTGGACAGCACACCTGGGAAAACGTGGTCAGCGCCTGCGTGCCCTGCAACCGCCGCAAGGCAGGAAGAACTCCACAGGAAGCCGGGATGAAGCTCACCCACAAGCCGGCATATCCTGGTGATGGCATGTTCTTCAGCATCCCCTATCACTACCGCCAGACCAGGCAGGAATGGCACAAATATCTGCTGCAATGAACCGGGTGTCTAGTAAGAGACCTCACCAAGCGGCAACTCCACGGTCGCCTCGCTCTCCAGCTGCACGAGCACCGTTTCCTTAAGCGGATTATTGCCCACGACGGTGGCATCGCCCATGGCGGTTGAAACCTGCTGTCCCACCCTGGGCATCTTTTCCTTCATGGTGCGGTACTGCTCGCTCTCATAGCCCAGACAGCACATCAAACGGCCACAGACACCGGAAATCTTCATCGGGTTCAGTGGCAGGTCCTGGTCCTTCGCCATCCGGATGGAAACCGGGTCGAACTCAGTAATAAAGCTCATGCAACATAAGGGACGACCGCACCGCCCAAAGCCACCCAGGAGTTTGGCCTCATCTCTGGTGCCGACCTGCCGCAGTTCCACCTTTACCCTGAACTGCCTGGTCAGCCGGCGCACCAGCTCACGGAAATCCACTCTGTGCTCGGCACTGAACAGGAAAGTAAGGCGACTGCCATCAACACTGTACCCTGCCGAAATGAGTTTCATCGGCAGCTGGAGCTCATCAATTATCTTCCCGCACTCGATTAAAGCTTCCTCAGCCTTAATCTCAAGCTCCTGGACATGTGAAACGTCCTCCGGCTCAGCCTTGCGCGTCACCGGCTTGAGCGGCCCGTCTATCTCGTTGGCCAGCACCTGCCGCGGCGCGAAGACCACCTTCCCCAGCTCCATGCCACGACTCGTCTCCACGATAACGTGGTCACCGACCTCAAGGTCCAGACCGGCCGGGTCAAAGTAATAGACCTTGCCCGCTGTCTTGAATCTAACGCCAACAATCTGGTCAGCCATCGTTCACCATTACCTTTGTCGTCATTTCTCCCATATTACCAGCCGGCTTTGCCGGCATATCAAGCATCAGCACTTCCAGCACCAGTCGCGGATTGGCGTTCTGCCCGAGTTGCTTTTCCGCCGCCCTGATGCTGCCCAGACAACCTCTTATCTGTTCCATGGTATAATGATTTACCATTTCCTGCAATTTACGCAACTGGTCAGTATTGGTCACGTAGTCCGCACACCCCGCCTTCACCAGCAGCAGGTCACGCCACCAGCCCAGCCAGAGGTCAAGTATTTCTGCTACCGCCGCCCGGTTCTGGGCAAATTGAGCGGCCAGCCGCGCGGCATGGTCAAAGCGTGCCCCGGTGTCCACTTGAATAACTTCATCCAATTGCGCCAGCTTTTCCGTCCTCGCCTGCAATATCCGGTCGTCGGCCGCCGCCGTAACTGCCCAGCCCAGACATCCCATTGACAACCGGGCGAGGAGTTTTGCCCGTGGTGGCTCAATTTCCCAGCGTTTCTGGAGTGCTTCTTCCATCTGCGGCGCCGGCAGCGGCATCAGCTCCAGACGCTGGCAGCGCGAGACCACCGTCTCCGGCAGGAGTTTCTCGTTCGTGGTCAGTAAAAGGAAGGCCATCTTGGCCACAGGCTCCTCCAGGGTTTTGAGCAGGCAGTTGGCCGCTTCAATGGACAGCAGTTCCGCGTCCTCGATGATAAATACCTTGTATTTGCCCTCAAAGGGTGGCAGGCTGGCCGAGTGCTGCATATCCCGTACCTGGTCAATGCTGATAAGTTTGGCCTCAGCCGCTTCCCCATTCTGTGCCAGCCCGATTACCTGGACATCGGCATGACTGCCGGCAGCCACCTTCTGGCAGGACGGGCACTGACCGCAGGGCGGCTCCGGAGACTCGCAGTTCAGGGCCTGTGCCAGATTGAGCGCCAGCGTCATCTTGCCCACGTGAGCCGGCCCTACCAGCATATAAGCGTGAGCGAGCGTGCCGCCTTCCAGGCCGCGCTGCAAAATTGAGACTGCCCTATCCTGCCCCACTACCTGCCACATAACGATTCTACCTTTCCATCAGGTCGCACCGGAGCAAGTCCTCATGCGTTTCCCGTCGGCGGATGAGACGCGCCCGGCCGTCATTGACCATAACCACAGCCGGCTTCAGTGCGGCATTGTAGTTGCTGCCCATTGCCAGGCAGTAGGCCCCGCAGTCGGGCACCGCCAGAATATCACCGGCGGCCACCACGGGAAGGTCAATGTCCTTTATCAGAATGTCGCCGGACTCGCAGAACTTGCCGGCAATGGTAACTTTCTTCTTTGCCCCATCGTTCATTTTGTTCGCCACCACCGCCTCATACCGGGCGCCGTAAAGGGCGGGGCGGATATTGTCCGCCATGCCGCCATCAACGGATACGTAACATCTGATGCCGGGTATTTCCTTGACCACGCCAACGCTATACAGCACCACCCCGGCCCGCCCCACAATGGAGCGACCCGGCTCGATGACCAGCTTCGGCAGGTTGAGCTTGAGCTCCCGGCACTTCTCATTTACCGTGGCCACTATTATTTCGGCATAGTCGAATATCGATGGTGCCAGCGCAGCCACGGTGTACTGGACGGCAAAGCCGCCGCCAACATCGAGCTCTTGGAGTTCAAAGCCATGCCTGGACTTCATATCGGCAGCCAGTTCCAGTATGACCTTTATTGCTTCGCCGTACGGCTCCAGTTCGAAAATCTGCGAGCCGAGGTGAAAATGCAGCCCGATGAGATTAAGACTGGCGGTTGACATTGCCCTGGCTACCGCTTCCTCAGCACTGGCCAGAGGGATACCGAACTTGCTGTCCACGATGCCGGTGGCAATGTGCTTGTGCGTGTGCGGATCAACGCCGGGGGTCAATCGTAGCAAAACATCGGGCCTGGCACGTCGCTGCCCGGCCATGGCTGACAGCATATCCAACTCCGGGAAACTATCGATGACAATGCGCCCGACTTTTGCTTCCAGGGCCATGCTCAGTTCCTCGGCTGACTTGTTGTTGCCGTGGAAGTAGACTTTCTGCATCGGGAAATCAACGGAACGGGCGATGCTCAGCTCACCGCCGGAAACAACGTCCAGCCCGAGTCCTGCCTCCTTGAAAAGGAGTGCCAGCGCCCGGTTGATGAAGGCCTTACCCGCGTAGACAATAGACGTGTCCGGGTAGCGCCGGCCAAACTCGTCCCTGAACTCGGCGCACTTCTGGCGCAGTGCTGCCTCATCGAAAACATATAACGGCGTACCGAACTCTGCCGCCAGCGCCGCGGCATCACAGCCGCCAAGCATCAGGTGGTTCTTCTCGTTGACGCCGGCATTCGCTGGAAATAGCGCCAGCCTGGATTTGCTCTGTCCCCGGGTCATGCTGCCTCCTGCCTTAATGTTAGCAACGCCCTGCGGCAAAGTCAATTTAAGGAGGACAAACTTGCCATCGACGGGCCGCTGTGTAATAATTTTAAGCCGAGTATTTTTCGGGAAAGCACGGTAACACCATTTATGGATATTATTGAGGAAGCTTTAAGTAAAGGCCAGAACGCTCTGAACGAGTATGACGCCAAACGATTTTGTGCCCGTTTTAGCATCCCGGTGTGCCGCGAGGCCACCGCCAGCGATGCCGATGCCGCGGTGAAAGAGGCGGCAAAAATCGGGTTCCCGGTAGTCCTGAAAGCATCCGGGAAAGACCTCTTTCACAAAACAGAAATACAGGGCATCGCCCTGAACCTGAAAAGTCAGGCCGAGGTGAAGCAGGAAAGCCAGCGCTTGCTGCGGATACCGGGCAGCGAAGCAGTGCTGGTGCAGGAGATGGTCAAGGGTGAGCGAGAGCTGGTCTGCGGTCTGATCCACGATGGTCATTTCGGCCCCTGCGCCATGTTCGGGCTTGGCGGCATCATGACCGAGATTTTTAAAGACATCGTCTTCCGCGTGGCTCCCTTAACCGCTCAGGACGCGCGGGAAATGGTCCAGGAAATCCAGCATAAAAAGCTGCTCCAGTCTTTCCGCGGCGAGGCCGCCGTTGACCTCGAGGCGCTGGCACGGATTCTGGTAACCCTCGGCGAAATCGGCCTTCGGTACCAGGCAGTGCAGTCAATCGATATTAACCCGCTTAAAATCAGGCCTGACGGCCAGCCGGTGGCCGTGGACGCGCTGGTCACCATCAAAGCCACAAAGATAGAGCCAGCATTGAAGACGGTGCCCAGGAAAGATTTAACCAGGTTCTACGAACCGGACAGCATCGCCGTCATTGGTGCCTCGGCCACACCGGGCAAGGCGGGCTACACCGTGATGCGCAATATACTGGCCAATGGCTATAAGGGCAAGGTCTACCCGGTCAACCCCAGGGGCGGCGATATCATGGGCATACCTGTCTTCTCGTCAATCGCCGATTTACCGGACGGTGTTGACCTGGCGGTTATCGTTATCCCCGCCCGGGGTACGGCGTCAGCGGTCAGGGAATGCGCTGCCAAGGATATAAAATCTTTCGTCCTCTGCGCCGGCGGTTTCTCCGAAGTAGATGAGAACGGCGAGGCACTCCAGAAGGAACTGACACGCGTCATCGCTGAGACCGGCGTCAATGCCCTCGGCCCCAATACCTCCGGCCACACCTCAACCCCCTGTCACTTCACCACCAGCATTTTCCCGCTCGGCAAAATCCCGCGTGGAAACGTCTCTTACATCGCCCAGACGGGCAACTTCGCCACGCACACTATGCGCTATATCATCACCGGGGAAAACTTCGGCGTGGCCAGGGTAACCGGCCTGGGCAACAAAATCGACGTCGATGAGAGCGACGTCCTGGAGTACTACGCTGACGACCCGGAGACAAAAGCCATCTTCCTGTACCTGGAAAACATCAAGCGGCCGGCCCGCTTTATCGAGGTGGCGCGCCAGGTAACCAGACGCAAGCCGGTATTCCTGCTCATGGGGGGCAGTACCGGGGAGGGGGCCAAAGCCGCCGTGACCCATACCGCCGCCATGGCCTCGGACGAGCGTATTCTGGATGGCGCCATCAGGCAGTCCGGCATTACCCGCCTTTACCAGTACTCGCACCTCGTCCTGGCGGCCAAAGCGCTGGCCAGTATGCCACTGCCAGAGGGTAACCGGGTGAGCTTTCTGGCGCCTTCCGGCGCCATGCTGGTGGTGCTGGCCGACCTCTGCCATCAGCATTGGGAGCTTGATGTCCCCGAGATGGAAGAAAAAACGAGAAGGCGACTGCAGGAGATAAGCCCGGACTACATCCGGATGCGCAATCCGGTGGATATCTGGCCATCGGCCCTTGACCACGGCATCGAGTTCAGCTACAGCGAGGCTATTGAAGCACTGATGAGAGATAAAAATATTGACGCCGTGGTGCCCATTCTGATGCTGACCGATGACGTTGGCGTGCCGCCCCTGGACTTTCTGGTCAGGCTGGCCAAGAAGTACCCGGCAAAGCCGCTTTATGTCACTTTCAGCGCGGAGAAAAAGCACATGGAGGCGGCCAAGGCATTCCTGGAACCGAAAGGCGTGCCCACCTTCCCCCTGATTGAAGAGCCTTTTACGGTCCTTTCCATACTCAACCGGTGCCGACAGGCTATGAAACGACCCGGCAGAGAATAACTTTATGTCAAATAATTACGATTTGAGGTGATTTATTGTACCAGAAAAGCACGCTGGATAATGGGCTGCGCATCGTAACTTCAACCATGCCCCAGAACCGCTCGGTGTCAATCAGTTTCTTCATCGGTACCGGCTCCCGCTATGAAGCTGATACCCAGGCCGGTATCTCCCACTTCATTGAACATCTGTGTTTCCGCGGCACCGCCAGGAGGCCCTCTGCCCGGGACATCTCCACCGCCATTGAAGGTGTGGGCGGTATTCTCAATGGCGGCACGGACAAGGAACTCACCGTTTACTGGTGCAAGGTGGCCACACCCTACATCAAGACTGCCTTTGACGTGCTGGTGGATATGCTCCTCAATTCCCGATTCAATGCGGAGGACATGGAAAAGGAGCGCCAGGTCATCATCGAAGAAATCAACATGAGCCACGACTCACCCTCACAGCGGGTGGGGATGCTCATTGATGAGATGCTCTGGCCCGACCACCCGCTGGGGCGCGATATTGCCGGCAGCCGCGACTCCGTCAGCGGTATCGGCCGTGAGCTCATGCTTGATTACCTCGCCGACCACTACCAGCCAGGCAATACTGTGGTGGCCGCCGCCGGTGACATCCAGCACGAGGAGATGGTAAGTATGGTCAATCAGGCGCTGGGCAAGTGGCAGGGACGGCCTTCCCGCCGCGAGTTCCTTACCTACGAAGAAAAACAGTTCCCCAGGCTGCGCATCGAGAACCGGGAGCTCGAGCAGGTGCACCTCTGCCTGGCGCTGCCGGGCCTGCCCCTCCTCCACCCAAAGCGGTTTGCCGCTGACATGCTCAACGTCATCCTCGGCGACGGCATGAGTAGTCGCTTGTTCAGCAATATCCGGGACAAGCTGGGACTGGCCTACAGCATCAGCAGCTATGTCGACCATTTTCTGGACGCCGGCTCACTCATCGTCGTCGCTGGCGTGGATATAAAAAATTTAAATCTGGCCATCAAGGCCATCACCGAGGAGCTGGCCCAGCTCAAGGAGACGACGCCGGAAGCAGAACTGAACAAGGCCAAGGAATTCTCCAAAGGACGTTTGTTGCTGCGCATGGAGGACAGCCGCAGTGTGGCCGGCTGGCTTGGCGGTCAGGAACTGCTCACCGGGCGTATCCTCACCGTTGACGATGTCGTTGCCATAATTGATAAAATAACCGCCGAAGAACTGCGGCAGCTTGCCGGTGAACTTCTAACCGGCGAGAAACTCCGCTTGGCGATTGTGGGGCCGGTCCCACCGGATGAACCTCTGGAAGAGCTGCTGAAGCTATAGCTACTTCACGCCGTATGGTATTAAATTGCTTTAGAAGCCATAATTCACTATAATGACTCAGGCAGGCAGGTCCCACCAGATGCTGCCATCATTATTGGACCGGGTATACTTTTGACATGTCGTGCGATAAGGATTTAGGGCTCTATGCCGGCTAAACTCGCCTTTCTCGGTGCGTCGCGCAACGTCACCGGTTCCTGCTACTTATTAGAAGACTCTGATGCCAGGGTACTGGTGGACTGCGGGTTGTACCAGGAGCGCAAATACCAGGACCGGAACTGGGACGTATTTCCCTTCGACCCCAAGACCATTGACGCCGTCTTTCTAACCCATGCCCACCTCGACCACTGCGGCCTGCTGCCCAAGCTGGTGCGTGATGGCTACAAAAGCAAGATATACTGCACGCAGGCAACGTCCGAGATAGCCCAGATTATACTGCTCGATTCGGCACACCTGCAGGAAGAGGACGCCATCTATAAAGCGGAGCGCCACCGACAGGAAGGTCGACGCGGCCCGTACCCGGAGGTACCGCTTTACACCACCGAGGATGCGGAGGCGGTTACCCCGCATTTCGCCGCTGTAGAATACATCAGCTGCGTCCGGGTGAAAGATAGCATGGAAGGCTGCTTCTATGATGCCGGCCACGTGCTTGGCTCGGCGACTATTGCCATTACGGTAGCTCAGGACGGTGAGAAGCGCCGCGTACTCTTTTCCGGTGATGTTGGCGAACCTGACCGCCCTATTATCAATGACCCGGCCATTTTCCATGAGGCCGACTATGTGGTAATCGAGTCGACCTATGGTGACCGCACCCATAGCGAACACAAAAACAGCGACATTCAAACACAGTTGCGTGACTGCATCAACGAGACATTGAAGGCAGGTGGCAACATAATTATACCAAGCTTCGCCCTGGAGCGCAGCCAGGAACTGCTCTACCATCTGAACGAACTATTCCTGCGCAATGAAGTCCCGCCGGTAACCGTCTTTTTAGACAGCCCCATGGCAATACGCATTACCGAGGTTTTCCAGCGCCACGCTGAACTCTTCGACCGGGAAATGATGCAGCGTCTGCGCCAGGGGAATTCGCCTTTCAGTTTTGACCACCTGAAGATGGTGCAGACCGCGGAGGAGTCCAAGGCAATCAACCTCATCAAAGGGAGCGCCATAATCATCGCCGGTAGTGGTATGGTAACGGGCGGCCGCATCAAACACCACCTGGTAAATAACATTACCCGGCCGGAGAACACCATACTATTCATTGGCTATCAGGCAGAGGGAACACCGGGCCGACAACTCCTGGATGGGGCAAAGCAAATCCGGCTGTTAGGACAGGTCTATCCGGTACAGGCACGCGTGGTCCAGATACAGGGTTTTTCGGCTCATGCTGACCGCGAAGGGCTGTTAACCTGGCTGTCAGATATGCGCCAGCCGCCGCGCTGTGTTTTCGTGACCCACGGTGAGGAAAAGGCCGCGACCAGCCTTGCTGAATTTCTCAGTGAGCAGACCGGGTGGCGAACCCAGGCCCCGCACTACAAAGATACCGTGACGCTCACTTAATCGGCCCTGGATGCAATGGCGGCAGATAGCCTGGCCGCCACTCGCCAGCCGCTAACGAGTTATAGACTGAAACAGAAGGAGGGATATATGAAGACACGTTCCGCAGCACTGGAAGGCATCAAAAAGATAACCCTGATTGAGAGAGATATTGAACCAGCCTCCGACCAGATTCTGGTCAAGACCCACTCGGCGTCAATCTGCCTGGCCGATATCCAGATGTACCGTAAAGGGTATTACTTCCATGCCAGGCGCCACGAAACACCCCAATTCCCCATGTTTGTCGGGCACGAGGCCGGCGGCACCGTGGTCGCCGTCGGTGCCAGAATCCACGAGTACAAAGAAGGCGACCGGGTTATTCTGATGCACAGTCCCCGCGTTTCTGGAAATATCACCCCGGGTGGCATGTCGGACTACTGGGTGGCACACCCCATGGACGTGGTCCCGGTCCCCGAGGGAATGGATATGGAACTGGCTTCACTGGCGGAAACGGTATGCCCGTTTACCTGCGTCGTGTTCCGCTCTGGTATCAAGCTCGGCGACACCGTAGCCGTCACCGGCGCCAATTTCATCGGCCAGATAGTCGCTCAGGGCTTGAAAAAAAGCGGCGCTCTCTCCGTTACCGTCTTTGATAACCGCGATTTCAGGCTCGACATGGCCAAGAAGCTCGGTGCCGATAACGTATTCAACACGACCAAAGTTAATGCCTATGATGTGTCCATGGAGCTGACCGGTGGCAAAGGGTTTGACATAGTGGCCCAGACCGCCGCCTACATTGACACCACCGTGGAAGAGTACATGAACCTGGCCACCAACATAGTGAAGCCAATGGGCATCATAGTCTTTCAGGGCGACTTTCTCCACTCGATAACCATAGATAACTTTCAGCGCTGGCACCATGAAGCTCTGGACATCCGCTCCGTTGCTTTCCGCCATTACACACCTCAGCAAATCCAGGTCTGGACTCCCGATTGCCTTAAAGTCATGCACCACAATCTGATACAGATAGAGCCGCTGATAACCTCGACCTTCCCCCTGGAAAAGGTGGCTGAGGCCTTCAAGCTGCTCGACGAAGACCCGGACCAGCTGAAAGTGGTGCTCAAGCCCTGACCACGGGCGCTTATTTCCGTACCTCTTAAACTCCCGTCACATAAAAAGGGCCGCGGCCCAAACATGTTCGGTTAACTATCTACAGCGCAGGCACCTGGCCTTACATGCCGTAGTCCATGCCGCCACCACCGGGCATGGGCGGTGTTTTCTCTTTCTCCGGAATATCGGTCACCAGCGATTCGGTGATAAGGACCATGGAGGCAATGCTGGCGGCATTTTGCAGGGCGCTCCTGACCACCTTGGTCGGGTCAATGATGCCCTTCTGCACCATATCGCCAAATTCGTCGGCCTCAGCATCGTAGCCGGTGCCGGCCGGACTCTTCTTGACCGCATCAACGACCACCGAACCGTCCTTGCCGGCGTTGACCGCAATCCAGCGGATTGGCTCCTCCACAGCTTTCTTCACAATGTCAACGCCCGTGTCCTCGTCACCGCTGACCTGCAGCTTGTCCAGAGCTTTGAGCGAATTGAGCAGGGCCACACCACCGCCGGGCAGAATACCCTCTTCCACCGCCGCTCGCGTGGCCGAAAGAGCATCCTCAACGCGGTGCTTCTTCTCCTTGAGCTCGACCTCGGTGGCCGCGCCCACCTTGATGACCGCCACACCACCGGCCAGCTTGGCCTGCCGCTCCTGAAGTTTCTCACGGTCGAAGTCAGAGGTGGTCTCCTCAATCTGGGCCTTTATCTGCTTGATGCGCGCCTTGATATCATCGTCCGCCCCTTTACCTTCTACGATGGTGGTCTTGTCTTTGTCTGAGGTTACCCTCCGCGCCCGACCCAGGTCCTCAACGGTAACCGAGTCCAGTTTGCGCCCGACTTCCTCAGAGATGACCTTGCCGCCGGTAAGAATGGCCATGTCCTCGAGCATCGCCTTGCGCCGGTCGCCAAATCCAGGCGCCTTGACGGCGAGGATATTGATGGTGCCGCGCAATTTATTGACCACCAGAGTGGCCAGGGCTTCACCGTCCACGTCCTCCGCCACCACCAGCAGGTTCTTCGATACCTGTAGTATCTTCTCCAGCGCCGGCAGAAGGTCGGACACCGCCGAAATCTTCTTGTCCGTAATCAGGATATAGGGGTCTTCAATCTCCGCTTCCATACGTTCGGGGTTGGTGATGAAGTAGGGGCTTATGTAGCCACGGTCAAACTGCATACCTTCAACGTATTCCGTCTCATAGGTAATGCCCTTTGACTCCTCCACCGTAATCACGCCGTCTTTGCCCACCTTGTCCATCACCTCGGCAATGAGGCTGCCGATTTCCCGGTCTTTGGCGGTGATGGTGGCCACCTGGGCAATCTGCCCTTTATCTTTAACCGGTGTTGAGACTGTCTTCAGCTCCTCAATGATGGCGCCAGTGGCTTTCTCAATGCCTCTTTTCAGTGCCAGTGGGTCAGCCCCGGCAGCTACATTCTTGAAGCCACCGGTGATTATGGCATGCGCCAGAACAGTCGAGGTGGTGGTGCCATCGCCACAGGCATCGTTGGTCTTGCTGGCCGCTTCTTTGACCAGCTGTACACCCATATTCTCAAACGGGTCCTGGAGCTCAATATCCTTGGCAATAGTAACGCCATCATCGATTACTGATGGTGCTCCCCACTTCTTGTCCAAGGCTACCGGACGCCCTTTCGGGCCCAGCGTTACCTTGACCGCGTCAGCCAGAATATCTATCCCTTTTTTCAGCGATTGTCTCGCCTCCTGGTCAAAAATTATCTGTTTCGCCATTTTTTCCTCCTTACAGTGTTTCGGTACTTACTTGCCCTTCTTGGCCAGAATATCGCTCTCGCGCAGAATCATATACTCTTCGTCGTCGATTTTGATTTCGGTGCCGCCATATTTGGCATAGACAACGATATCGCCAACCTTGACGTCCATGGCGAGGCGCTTGCCATCATCGGATAGCCTACCCGGACCAACTGCGACCACCTCACCCTCCTGAGGTTTCTCCTTGGCCGTATCCGGCAAATAGATACCTGCCTTGGTTTTCTCCTCGGCTTCAATCGGTTTGACCACCAATCGGTCTGCGAGTGGCTGTAACTTGACTGCCATTCCTGTCCTCCTTACTAGAAATTAAACAATGGTTGATTTTCATGATTTAGCACTCTCGGGTTGAGAGTGCTAAAAATATAATACCAGCAATATGCTATTCACAGCAACACTATAGATTACCATATTTTGCCTATCAGCGCAATTGATAGCCATTTACATATGATTTTTGGCCATTTTCTTCAATGATTTCTCCATTTCTTTCTTTTTCTAAATTTATGTACTGCCGGCTATGGCCCGTCTTTTGACAGCCTACACTAAATCGTGTAAGATGAGCACAATGAAAAAACAGTATGAAGTGCGAAAGAAGAACTGGGATAGCCAGCGTATCCAGGCATTGCGTCAACATATGGGGCTCACCCAGCGCGAGTTTGCAGCCCAGCTGGGAACACGCCAGCAGACCATCAGCGAGTGGGAGACCGGCATGTACCGGCCACGTGGTGCCTCAGCCACGCTGCTTTCCATCATTGCCGAGCGGTCTAAATTCAAATATACCGCATCTCCACCAAAAGAATAGTGCGCCTCGCTCTTGACAATGTACACGTTTACGTGTATTATGACCACGTCAGGTAAATTATCACCTGCCAGTTATTGTGGTGCCCCACATTTACCAAAACATAAGATGTCATGTCCACTGTGCCAATGATTTCACCAGCCAAGCAGAGAGCAGACAGCCACCAGCGGCAAAAATATCAGATGACACTGTCGGGAAGTGGAATCTCAGAACAGTTTCTCATTCAGGTCTGGCAAAGGCTTCCGGGCAGAACCGATATCATTACCGAAGAAGGCGAACGGATACACCTGGTCTACCCAGGCAGAGAAAATGACGACCGGGGCGCTGATTTAAGAGACGCGGTTATCTTATCGAACCAGGGGCTGACGAAGGGTGATATCGAGTTTCACCGGTGGTCAAGCGATTGGAGAAGGCACCAGCACCATCAGGACCCAGCCTATAACAGTACCATCCTGCATGTGGTGATGTGGCGCGATACCGAGCCAGTTACCTACCTGCAGAGCGGCGAGGCAGTCCCGATTCTGGTGCTGAGCAAACATCCCGAAACAGCTACCGGGAAACAGACACAGACTGACAATCCAGCCAGTACCCCTTCCCTGCCCTGCTATCAGGCCGCCAAATCACTATCGATAGAAAGCATAGATAAAATGCTGGATGCTGCCGGGCAGGAACGCTTTCTGGCCAAAGCGGCCGCGTTCCAGGACGAACTAAGCCGAGACACGCCAGATGAGGTATTTTACCGGGGAATAATGGGGGCAATGGGTTACGCCAAAAACAAGCTCCCCTTCGAGGAACTGGCCCGCAGGGTGCCCCTGCACCACCTGGAAGCTATGGTCCAATGTCACCTACCAGATGACAGCTGCCTTGTCCGGCAGCAGGCGCTGCTTCTGGGTACGGCGGGTCTACTGCCTTCTCAGCAAGGTATTTACCACTCTGCGGTAACAGGCGAGCACTGGGTCGAAGAACTGGAAAGATACTGGTCGGAATATGGGCACCGCCAGACTATGTCAGCCGATAGCTGGCGCCTGCTCAAGGTCAGACCGAATAATTCCCCAGTACGCCGCATTGCCGGTATAAGCTATCTGGTACTTCGCTATGGCAAAGAGGGCGTACTCGAAGAGATTATCAATTTAATATCGGAAATAAGAATTGACCAGGCATACTTTGCCCTGATAACAGGCCTGATGGTGATGGCCAGTGGCTACTGGAAGACACACTATGAATTCGGGTGCTACTGCCGACACATCGCCCCGGCACTAATCGGCACCAGCCGCGCCGCCGTCATCGTCGTAAACGCCGTCCTGCCCTTTAGCTACGCCTGGAGCCGACTGAAGGCAAAACCGGAATTAGCCGCCAAGACCCTGGCGATATTCAACGCCTATCCAAAGCCAGACACCAATGCCATTGAAAAACATATGTCAAAACAGCTGGGCAGGAGCCGCGTGCCTATAAATTCAGCAAAGCGGCAGCAGGGGTTAATTCATATTTACAAGACGCTCTGCATACATGGGAAATGCGCGGTTTGCCCATTGGGCATGGCGGCAAAACGGTAAGAGCCAGCGGTAAACCTGCCTAGTCAGGCCAGGTAGGCCACGAGCTGCCCGAGGTTCCGGAGTCGGGGGCAATCAGTCACCCCGGCGAAATAGTCGATCCGGTCAAGCAAAATCCCCTTCATCCCCACCCGGCTGGCAGCGACGGCATCTATCTGGTACTGGTCGCCAACGAAGATGGCCTCATGAGGCTTGATTCCGGCCCTTTTCACTGCCTCTCGAAATATCTCCGGGCTCGGTTTGGTGAAGCCGACCTCCTGGGAGGTCACCACCACCTGAAGCCATTCGGTCAGCCCCAGGTCAGCCAGCAGCGAAGTGATGTCCTTATCCACATTGGAGATGAGGCCCAGAATCAGCCCCCGCTTTTTGAGTTCATGCAACACCGGTAAAACGTCGTCAAAAAGCACGTGTTTCAGCTCGAACTGCTGCATTTTGCCCAGCAGGCCGTGAAGAAGCTGTTCCTCAGCTTCAATGCCGGCTTCCCGAAGCAGTATGCGCTCGTACTGCGCCCAGACCGCCATTTGCTCCTCTTTGGAACGCTGGCTGATGGAAGCACGGGAATGCTCATGATAGATATACTCATCGGCGGTAACGATAGGCCGGCGGAAGTCCTCAGGACTTACGTCAATGCCCAGTTCCTGCAGCGCCTTTGCCTGGAGTTCTTCCCGTGGCGGGTCATAGCCAAGCAGCGTATGGTAAAGGTCGAAGAAGACCGCTTTAATCATCACCGGCCCTATTGTAGCGAAAGCGGCACCATCTGTAAAGGAAACACCGAAAACAGGGTGAACAACCGGCCAGAAAAGTGTATACTAGACAACGACCTGATTTTAGAGTGGAGAAATGACAGCCGTACTGTCCCGTGCCGAAATACGCCGGTTGCTGAAAGGGAAAGCCCCTCTGGTTGAAGGGCTGGTTGACCTGAAGCAGCAGCTTCAGCCCAACGGCGTTGACCTCACCCTGCGCGATATCGCGCTGCTTCAGTCGGCCGGGGCCATCGCCGTGGACAATAGCCAGCGGCAGGTCTCCGAGCTGGCGCCGCTGGTCTTTGATGGACTGGGCTATATCGACCTTGTGCCTGGCATATACCTGATTACCTACAACGAGGTCGTCCACCTGCCCGAGGACGTCACGGCGCTGGCGGCACCCCGCTCCAGCCTGCTCCGCTGCGGCGTCACCATCGAGACGGCGGTCTGGGACGCCGGCTACTCCGGGCGCTCGCAGTCGCTGCTGGTGGTCTACAACCCCCAAGGCATCCGACTGCAGCGCAACGCCAGAGTCGTGCAGCTCATCTTCTTCAAACTGACTGGAAAAACGAAAGGCTACCGGGGCAGATACCAGGGAGAAAATATCTAGCTAAGCCTATTTCTTCTTCACACCGGTGATGTACCAGTCTTGCGGTGAATCCTGGCTGGTATCAACTATCAGGTAAACGATATCAAGGTCCGGGTACAGGCCCTTCAGGTCATTCAGGTCCACAGCTTCGAACCTCTTTTTATTGTTGAGGTAGGCCTGCTCGGTGAGGGCGTTTGACTCGTAGTTCTCTTTGGTCCGCGCCAGTATCCGCCTGATTGCCGCCGCCTGCGGACAGTCCGTCTGCAGGATGATGAACCGCAAATTATGTCCCGCGGCTATGGCTGCCGCCCGCCGCCGCAATGACTGGGTAATGAAGGTAGCGTCCAGTATGACCCCTTCGCCCTTATTAGCTAAAATTTCCTCTGCCCGCCGGAACATCTCGTCATAGACCATGGTGCGCTTGTCCATACTGGCCGCCACTTTTTCGTCGAAAACGTCTTCATTTTTCAGCAGCTCCAGCCGGATAAGGTCGGTGCGCAGCAGCGGGTAGCCGGTGAGCCGGGCCACCTCCTCGGTGGTCTCGGTCTTCCAGGTGCCGGGCAGGCCGCAGGCGATAAGCACAAAACCCAAGCCCAGTTCAGCTTCAATGAATTTCTGGAACGGCTCTCTCATCCTGCCCCCACCTTTACTCCAGTTTATTTCCTCTAACCCTGCATTATATACGAATCGGCAAGCTCAAAATAGTCCCTGGCGGTGGTCAGTATTTTCTCTTTCTCCATTCCGTCAATATGCTGGTCATCGAGCTTGAAACCCTCCACCTTACCTCTCACATATGCCCGGTAGCATCGATAGAAATCGAGCAATGTTTTTAACTCTGTGTCTCCACTCGCTGATATATAGGCGTTGACGAAATGGCGCGACAAATCGGCCCGACCGTAGTGGTCCAGGTCCATGGCCAGAAAGGCCACCTCCGAGGCGACGTCGCCATAGCGAAAGCGGTCATTGAACTCAATGCAGTCGTAGATGCAGATGCCTTTCCAGAAGCAGATGTGCGCGGCATGGAGGTCGCCGTGGCAGTCCCTGATTTTACCCTCGCTGACACGGTGGCGAAATAGAGGGGCGTTCCGCACCAGAAAATCTTCGCTATAGGCCTTCAGGCGCTGATATCTTTCCGGGGAAATGGTGGTGCCGATATACTTATCCGTCTGGGCAAAATTCTCCATCGTATTCTGTCTGATGATACCCAGGTCGCCAAAGGCGCTAATTTCCGCGTTGGTCTCCGCCCGGCGGTGAAAATCGGCCAGCTTTGCCGCCACTGCCGACAGCATCTCCGGCATAACCTCACCCCGAACGAGCCGGGCATTCAGCATCGCCTCCTGAGGCAGACGGCGCATTTTGACAGCGTACTCCAGGGGCTGGCCGCGGCCATCTATAGATACCCGACCCCCCTGCCTGGTGATGGCCACCACGCCCAGATAAGCGTCAGGGCAGAGGCGCCGGTTCAACTCGACCTCTTTCCGGCAGAAGAAATGGCGCTTCTCCAGCGTGGTGTAGTCCAGATAGCCCAGATTTACCGGCTTCTTCACCTTGTAGACAAGGTCGCCGGCCAGAAAAAGGAACGACATCTGGGTCTGCACCAGCGCCACCTGCGGGGGCGAATGCGGATATACTTTCGGGTCAAGCAGTGCCTGAATCAGCTCGGGAAAGTTGCCCTGGCTCATTTCACCCCCAGCCATTGCTTTATGTCCGCCAGCACACGATGGTAACCAGTGCGGGTAACTTCAACCAAGTTGACCTGCGGCTGGCGTTTAATAGCATCGGCCCACGGGTGCGGCTTGAGCATGATGGTGCCGAGCACCGGCTTGCCGCTGTGTACGGCTGCCAGAACGACTTCACGAAAACGATTTGAAAACAGCTCCATCTTGCCTATCTCATCAATGACGATGACATCGCGCTGCCTGATTGCCTCCTCAAGCGCCGGCACACCCACCTTCTCCAGGCCAGCGACAGCAACGCCGTATTTCCCCACCCGATACCGGCCCCGGAAGTCAACGTGAGCCAGCACCGTCTCCTGCCCATCCAGAGTGACCAGCCTGAAGCCAAGCCTCATGCCCTGAACGCGTATTTCCTCGGTATAGAAGCCGCCAGCTTTGCCCTTCAGTTCCGCAACCGCCTGTCTGACCAGGCTGGTCTTCCCGCTTCCCGGACTGCCCGTAAGCAGGTACACTGTCTTCATAGGTGGCAATGGCCCACTACCTGCCTGATGCGTTCAGCAAAGAACTACTTTTTCTTTTCCCGTAGTTCTGCCTGGCGCTTTTCCTTCAGCTTTTTAAGTTTGCGCCGGTGTTTCAGCGTAGCCACTCGTCTGGTCTTATTCATGGCCCGCGTCACCGCCTTTATCAGCTTTTATCCCCGGCAACCACCCGGGCAAACCGGGCAAAAGAACGGTCAAAGGTCTTTTCCACTTCCGGCGGGAAAACGCAGCCGGGAAGCTCGTCATATTTAAGGTGATAGGCAATGCAATCGCAGCACTTGCCCTTTCTGGAACAGGACTCATAGGTGCAGGTGCATCTGGCCTTATTGGCTTCAATGTTACATTCCATTTACGCTTTGCCCTTCCTTAGCCATATTGTGTTCTGAGCCGGTCTGATAGCTCAGCAAGCAGTTCCAGAGCCCGGACGGCCGCCGCCTCGGTGGCGAGAGAAGCCAGCCCGCAGCTGGGGGTAATCAACCCCTGCGCGAGCAGCTGCCGGAAAGGAATGCCTTTCCGGGTGAAGGGGGCCATCGCTTCCTCAAGTCGGTCCTTGAGGCTGGCAGCAGACTCTTTGCCTACCGCCTCCTCCTCATTGGGGACAATGCCCCAGGCAACGCTACCTCCCCGGTCGAGGAACTTCTTCACTTCCTGAGGGTAGAGCCTCAAAGACTGGGCGTAGTTGTAGGTGTCAAAGCTTATAATATCGACCTCGCTGCCCAGTATCACCGACCAGTCGGTGTTGCCACAGCAGTGGACGCCCTTCAGCCCCTCAATGCCGCCGAAGACCTCGTTCAGCAGGCTGACCACCTTCTCCTTCGAAAGCATCATGCCCACCGAGCCAAAGGCCGACATATACGGCTCATCGACGAAGATAATGGTGCGGCGGCAAAGCTTTTTCAGCATTTTTTCCTGCCAGACCGCTTTCAGCCGCAGCAGCTTGGGCACGGCGTCGCCGAGCAGGTCGTCATAGAGGATGCCCTTGCCGTCCTCGTCAACCACGGTCAGCCCCCAGGTCACGGGGCCGGTGACATGGCCTTTGACCGCCTTGGGCGACAGGTCATCGAGAGACAGGAAGCGGTGCAGCCCGGCGGCGTAGTCGTCGCTAATGGCAAACCCATCCGCCTTATTTTCCAGAAAGGCATGGTAAAGCTGCTCCAGAGGGCGGTTCAGGTCCTGCTGGCGGTTCACCTGTATTTTTTTCTCGGCCTCGTCAACCACCACCCCGGGGAACCCCTGGCTGTACTGGACATACATATTCTCCAGAAATGAGCGCTTGGGCAGTTGCGGCCAGGCCGGGATATCCCTGAGGTAATGCGTAATCTGCGCACAGGCCACATCAGGGTCAGTGTGGGGCACGCTGCCGATAATCGTTGGTAAACAGTTAAATTCAACTCCGGGCATATGTCTAGTCCTTTTTCAGATACTTGCCGATGAGCAGGTCAAGCTTTTGCTTCTGCGCCTCGGGCATGACATCCGGTGCCGTTACCAGCGCCGTGCTCAACGCCGTGGCACAGTCGCAGTCGCGCTTTTTGGGGACCCTGCCCACCGCCAGCCTGATGATTTTTTTGGCCGTGTCAATGTTCTGGCGCAGACGATTGATTATCATCTCGGCGGTAACGGCGTCATGCCCCCGCCGCCAGCAGTCGTAATCGGTAACACAGGCAATAACAGCGTAGCATATTTCCGCCTCCCGCGCCAGTTTGGCCTCGGGCAGCGCCGTCATGCCGATGACGTCCGCCCCCCAGGAGCGGTAGAGCATGGACTCCGCTTTAGTGGAGAAGGCCGGCCCCTCCATGACCACGTAGGTGCCGCCCTTATGCACGGTGGCGCCGGCATCTTTGGCCGCCTTGTAGACGAGCTGGCCCAGCGACGGGCAGAAAGGCTCGCCGAAGGGGACGTGGGCGACGATGCCCTCGCCGAAGAAGGTATTGGCCCGCTGGCGGGTGCGGTCGATAAGCTGGTCGGGAATGAGCAGGTCGTTGGGCTTGAATTCCTCTTTGAGGCTCCCCACCGAGTTGATGCCGATGATTCTCTCCGCCCCCAGCGATTTCAGGGCGTAGATATTGGCCCGGTACGGCACCTCGGTGGGTAGTATGCGGTGCCCCCGCCCATGCCGGGGCAGAAAGGCGACCCCCACCCCTTCCAGCTTCCCCACCACGATTTTATCGCTCGGCCGGCCGAATGGAGTATTTATGTCAACTTCTTCTATATCCTGCAACCCCTCGATGTCATACAGCCCGCTCCCGCCGATGACCGCTATCTTAGCTTCTGGCATAGATGGCCTCCTCGAATATACATATATTTAGAATAAGTACGAAAACTCATCATTTAACGTTTTCAAGACCTCATGTGCAATTTGACGGATACTCGGTAAAACCAGACTATTTTTAAAGCTGTCTTCAACTTCGCGATTAAAAAATTTCCACCCTATTGAATTAAATCGGGTAAGATTAGAGTAAGTTTCATCTAGGTTAGGGTCAACGTGAGCTCCACCATCAGCATTTGCCACACTAAGGGTCAAATCTTTCCTAGTGAGTGTCTTCCCATATTTATCTTTTATGACAAACACGCCATCCCACCATACTTTGAAAGATATTTTTCTAGTTCTACTTCTTGACGGAGGACCATTATCAAGCGGAGCAACATAACTAGCACCTTCAGAAGTTGATATTCTCATCATAGTTAAACCATTATATGTCAATAAATTTCTTGGGTCGTAAGGAACAGATGAATCGTAAAACCCTATATCCTTTTTACCTAACAAAGTCAATAAAGATGTTGAATTCCGTGTATCGTGTACTAAAACACGAATTACTACAGCCAGTCTCTTTGCCTCGTCCTCAAAACCATCATCGAAAGACTTTGATGACAGTTTCATAAATTGTATTTGGGCTCTTAAATGTTCTAATAATTCTTCTTTTGTTTGCTTATATGTTTTCACAATACCCCTCCAATCCCCTCCCCGAACGGCGCTTTTATTATACCCCTCTCGGTGATGATGGCGGTGACGTACTGGTGGGGGGTAACGTCAAAGGCGGGATTTTGCACTGCCACGCCTTCCGGAGCAATACGCACACCCCTGATATGTGTTATCTCCTCCGGCTTTCTCTGCTCGATGGGGACCTGTTCGCCGGTGGCGAGGGCGGGGTCAATGGTGCTGAGAGGGGCGGCAACGTAAAACGGGACGTTATTTTCTCCGGCCAGCACTGCCAGCATGTACGTGCCGATTTTATTGGCCGTGTCCCCGTTGGCGGCAATGCGGTCGGCCCCAACAATGATGCAGTTGACTTCACCCTGCCTCATAAAATAGCCCACCGCGGAGTCGGCAATCAGCGTCACGGGAACGCCGGCCTTCTTCAGTTCCCAGGCGGTAATTCTCGCCCCCTGAAGCACCGGGCGTGTCTCCGTGGCGAGCACCTTAATCTTTTTCCCCTGCTCCGCCGCAAACAGGACGGCACCAAGCGCCGTGCCGTAGCCGGCAGTGGCCAGCGGACCGGCGTTGCAGTGCACCAGCACGGTATCCTCGTCCTTAATAAGCCCGGCACCGTGCTGGCTCAACTGGCGCGTCGCTTCCCTTTCTGCCTCATGAATTTTCACCGCCTCGGCTACTAGCGCCGATTTTATTTCCTTAACATCATCGCCGACCTCAGCCGCCTGCTGCATACGCTGGAGCGCCCAGAAAAGGTTGCGGGCGGTGGGGCGGGTGGCAGCCATAGTGGCTATCACCTCATCCAGCTTTCCCTGAAAATCACCCTTCTGTTCAGATTCAATTTTTAATGCCCCCAGCGCAATTCCGTAAGCTCCAGACACCCCGATGGCCGGGGCACCCCTTATTTTCAATTCTGCGATGGCTGAGGCCACCTCACGGTAGTCAGCCAGCTCCAGGTAAACTTCTTCGTCGGGCAGTCGGCTCTGGTCAAGGATGCGCACGCGGTCGCCCAGCCAGTCCACCGGCGAAGTGTAAATCGTCTTCAAGAACTGACCTCCTTAATCCGGGCCTTGCTTTTCTGCCAGCACTCTCTTTTCATCTCCATGAGCAAAAAATTATTCCCGTTTTCCACCCGCTGCCCGCAGGGAGCGAAGCCGCACTTCAGGAAGCAACGCTGCGCCCGCCCGTTCCAGTCCAGAGTCTTCAGGTGAATCCGCTGCATATCCAGCTCATGGAACAGGTAGTCCACAAGCGTGTTCACGGTATCAGTGCCATAGCCTTTGCCCCAGTATTTAGCGTCACCAATCATAATCCCCAGCTCAGCCTCCCCCTTCGCCCTATCAATGTTGTAATACACGCAGTTGCCGATGTGTCTGCCGTCAAGGGTCTCGATGGCGAAGGTACGGCGCTTCGGGGCAGGATTGCGCAGCGTCGCCGCGAAGTCGAGAAGATAGCGGGAAAAAGAGAGGTTCGGCAGGGGCATGGCATCAAGCCGGGCAAGCTCCGGACTGGTCTGCCACCGGTAATCGTTGCGGGCGTCGGTTAGTTTTTTCTCACGCAGCCTGACCTTGGTGCCCAGCATCATACTCCGCCCTCAGGTTACCCTTCCTCGTCCTCCTCCTCCCCACGCTCCCATATCGGCTCGGTAAAATAGTCAATATACTCGCCCATCGCCTGCGAGGCCACCTGCTTCATTCTCTCCTTTGTTTCCACGGCCAGCTGCGCCAGTTCATCGAGGTCAACCTCCACACCGAGCATCGTGGTCAGCACCTCGAGTACCGCCAGCGCCGCCATCGGGTTCTGAATGCGGGTAGCGTAGACCGGCACCTCCCCGAGCAGGCAGATGCCCTCGATTTCCCGCTCCTTGGCCACCCCCAGCAGCAACCCGTTGAGCCCCGCGATTTGCAAATTGCTGGCATGTATCAGGTTGTACTTCTTGAAAACGCCTGCCGCCGATGGGTCAGTCGCCACCCCCAGTACGCCGGGCGATTCGGTATGATGAATGCGGGTCAGAGCCGCGGCGCAGGTGAATATCCTCGGCACCTTAAACCTCTCAGCAACATCGAGGACGCAGTTGGCCAGATCATAGCCTTTGGCCGCTGGCTGGTCCTCGCCGATGAACACGATGAGGTCGCTGCCTTCACCCCTGTTTTTCCAGTAGTAGAACTTGCTCTGCGGGAACTTCGGCTCCTCAACCACGTTGTCCCTGACCACCACGCCGACGGGGTCGAAAAAGCTGGATGGCTCAATCTCACCGAGTTCCTTGAAGTTCAGCTTTCTCTGCAGATAGGTGGCCACAATCATGGCGACGTTCCCGACGCCGGGCCAGGCGGCAAGCATATTCGGGGCATTTAACCTAGGGCGGGCGTGAAGCCTGACTAACTCGTTCATTTCACCACACCTCTTTTTACTCCAGCATTTTTATTAGGTAACCCCATCCCCTTTATCCCCTTCCCCTTCGATAAGGGGAAGGGGAAAGATTTATGAGAGGGGCTTCGCCCCTCTTGAACTCCCTACTTTTGACTGCCAGTTAAAGTCTATCCCTTACTGGCCACCGCCAGAGCGGGGCAGTATATGTATGGGGTCTGCAAAAAGCCGCCCACCCATCTGGTCTCGCGGCCAAGGGCCACGATTTCCTTCAGCACCTGATATACATTCCCGGAGACCATGGTATCCTTCACCCTGCCCACTATTTTACCATTTTCCACCTTGTAGCCGAGCAGGACATTGCCGCTGAAATCGCCGCCCAGGATGTTTCCCTGCTCGGCGCCCATAAGCTGCTCCACCACCAGCCCCTCCCTGATGTCACCGACCATCTCGTCAAAGGTGGTGCTGCCCGGGGCGATAACAAAAGCGCTCGGAGATGGCGCGGGCAGTCCGCCATGGCCGCGGCTGCCATTGCCGGTACTCCGGGTGCTGGCCAGAGCCGCCGTCTGAAGGTCGTAGAGGAAGCCGGCCACCTTGCCAACCTCGATAAGCGGGGTGCGCTGGCTGGGCATGCCCTCGTCATCGCAGGGCCGGCTGCTCGGCCGGAGAGCAACCGTCGGGTCATCCCAGAGCTGGAGTTTCCGGTCAAAGACCGTTTCACCGAGCTTCTGCCCAACCGGGGAAGCCCCTTCCAGGACTGTTTTGCCATTGAAGGCCGCCATCAGCGGCAAGACAAGGGCACTGGCCAAGCCATGCGGGGTGAAGACCACCGGCATCGATTTCGTGGGCACTGATGCCTGCTCTCTGGCCAGCTCCAGTTGCTGCAATACGGAGTCCCTTACCGTTCCTGGCTCAAGTATTGGCTGGCAAGAGCTGGCACTATCGCCAACGAAAAGCATATCGGAGCCTTTTATCAGGTTACCCTCTAGGTCAAAGCCGAAATAGCTTTTGCGGTACTCTGCCTGTCCGCCGCGAGAATTAATCAGCCGCACCGAAACCGTACCCCGGGACACCTCAGCCTCGCAGATGATGCCCGGCGTATGGCCGGTAACTGCGGTAATGAGCTCTTCACCAAGCCTGACCATTGCCTCCACGGGTACTGACTCGACATCGGCACGGAAAACTTCAATCTGCGGATATGAATTGGCCGACGGCATTTCAAATTTGGCCGGCACTCCGAATTGCGCTGTCTCCACCGCGTTACTGACCAGATTTGGATAGTCATCAGGGTTGGTGGTGATGGCGTAGCCGATTCTGCCGCCGCGAATGATACGCAGCGCCACGCTGGTCTGCTGCTTGGTCTGGAGATGCTTCAGTCGATTGGTCTCGAAATGAACCTGGATGTCCTCCGAGGAAACGAAAAACACCTCCGCTGCCTCGGCCTCTTTTTGCGCCTGAACCAGTATCTCTTCCAACTATCTACCCCCCACCAGACAGCGGCGGATTCGGATATGGGGGCTGCCATTTGAAACCGGCAGCGGCATCTGCCCTCCCTTACCGCAGCCACCACCCTGGTTCATGTCCAGGTCATTGCCAATGGCATCTATGTTGTGGAGAGTATCAAACACGTTGCCGGTCAGCACCACGGGGCGCAGTGCCTCGGCGATTTTGCCGTTACGAATCATATAGGCCTCACCAGCCGAAAAAGTGAACATCTCCATGCTGGTGGTGCCCCCGTACCAGTTCCTGACATAGATGCCTTCCTTGATATCGCCTATCATATCCTCAAACGATACCTCGCCCGGCTCAATGTAAGTATTGGTCATGCGGACGATGGGAGGAAACCGGTAGCTTACGGCACGGGCATTGCCGGTTGGCTTCTCCTTCATTTTGGCCGCCGTCTCCCTGGAGTGCAGCCGGCCCACCAGTCTGCCTTCCCTGATGAGATATGTCCTGGTGGCCGGAACGCCTTCATCGTCGTATTTATAGCTGCCACGAAGTCCGGGCAACGTGGCTGTGTCCACAATATTGAGCTCCCGGCTGCCGAACTGCTTCCCCAGCGTCATAATCTCACGCAGGCGGTCATTTTCATAGACGAAATCTGACTCGGACAGGTGCCCGAAGGCCTCATGAACGAAGACGCCGGCCAGCACCGGGTCAAGGACCACCGTGTGCTCCCCGCTCCTGGCCTGCGGTGCTGAGAGCAGCGCCACGGCATGACGTGACAGGCGCTCGACCTCCTGGTGGAGTTGACGGATTGGCGCCAGGTCGCCGCGACTGCCCATGCTCAACCCCGCCTGCTGGACATCGCCGTCCCGGGCGGCCACCGCCGCGATGCGCAGGCTGACATCGACCCTTTCCTGCTCAATGTAGCTGCCCAGTGAACTCAGGAAAATGGTCTTCCGGCGACTATCACCGTAGCCAAGGTTAGAAGTCTGTATCTCGGGCTGCCGCCAGATAATTTCATTGTACTCGTCCAGCAGTTGCTTCTTTTCGGCCAGGGGTATGGTTACCGGTTCCCTGTCCACTCCCGCCGGCACCCGGTCAACGGCGGGCGCCACCGCGGCGAGCCGGCTGGTCCCGCTGCCGACCAGACTGGCCTGACTGATGGCCATCTCTACCCTGCCCCGCAGGTTATCCAGACTGTTGAAGCTGACAAAGCCCCAGCCTCCCCTGACCATCGCCCGCACGTTGCCGCCAACTGATTCCGAGCGGCCAATCGACTCCAGTTCTTTGCCCCGGTAAATAATGTGGCTAATCTGGCTCTCCTCAAGATGAGCCTCAACATAATCGGCCTGGCCATGCCTGACCAGTTCGGCCAGTTCCTGAGCCGCCTTTTCCAAAGACATGATTATATTACTCCAGACTGAAAATAGCGATGATGCAATGCTTGGACGAAGTCAGTTTACAAAAGGAGCCGGAGCAATGTCAATAAAACACAGTACTGACGTCCATAAGATTTCCTTGTTTCAGGTGGAACATTATTGACATAGCATAGAAAGCGCCTTATACTTCGTTTACAATTCTCTCAGGTGAATTGATATGGCAAACGAGACTAAAGATACGGGGAATACCAGCCTTAAAGTAGCCCTTTACATCTTCTTCATCTCCGCTTTCTTGACCATCATCGTCTTCATGGTCGGACAGGGCTGGTTCAACGTTTATATTGAGCACCTGGACTGGTGCTACGAGACACTGGAGATGGTCAGAAATATTCTGGTGAAAGTCTTCATGGGTTCTGCTATCGTCTCTTTTGTCAGCTCCATTACGGCCGTAGTGCTGTTAATCTTCCGCAGCTAAACCAGAAAAAGAGCCCCTGCATGGACAACTTGCCTTGCCGAAAGTGAGTATGATATACTACGACCATAAATTTTTTTGCGAGGCAGGTAGTTGCTCACGAACTACGGCTCTATTGGACTGTTTCTTATCGCGGCTGTTCTTTTTACTCTTCTCATGGTAATTATCCCCATCGCCCTCAGGTTCCTTAAAATCGTCCCCCACAACCCCAACCCCATAAAAAACTCCATCTTTGAATGCGGCATGGAGACCATCGGCAAGACCTGGGTCCAGTTCAACTTCCATTACTATTTCTATGCCCTGATATTCCTGGCCCTTGACGTGCTGGTGGTCTTCCTGTACCCCTGGGCGGTCAACCTGCGAGCGCTGGGCATGGCCAGCCTTGTCGCCATATTGATACTGGTGGCCATCATACTGGTCGGCTACGTCTATGCCTGGAAAAAGAAGGTCCTGGAATGGAAATAAAGCCCGCCAGAAAATATATTTATGCCGATATTGACCTGGACCGGGCAGAGGGCCAGGTTATCGAAGACCTGAAGGCAGATAGCCAGGAGCCGATTCCTGACCCTGACCGGTGGCTTGATGAGGCGCTGGAGCAGAATATTCTGCTGACCACGGTAGACGCGGTGATTAACTGGGGGCGGCGCTCCTCGCTCTGGCCGGCCATCTGCTTTCCCGCCTGCTGTGCCTTCGAGCTGATTGCCGCCAACGGCCCGCGCTTTGACCTGGCACGTTTCGGCATGGAGATTTTGCGCGCCTCGCCCCGCCAGGCCGACCTGATGATTACCGCCGGCACGCTGACCTGGAAGATGGCGCCAAACGTGAGGCGTATCTACAACCAGATGGCGGAGCCAAAATGGGTCATCGCCATGGGGGCCTGCGCCATCAGCGGCGGTATCTTCGCCTCGGCGGAGTATGCCGTGGTACCGGGCTACAACCGGATAATACCGGTGGACGTCTATGTGCCGGGCTGCCCGCCCCGCCCTGAGGCCCTCATTTACGGCATTCAGATGCTGCAGAAAAAGATTGCCCGACGCAAAAACATCGATGTGAGAAAGTTACTCGAAAGATGACGGTTTCACTTTCCGGCAAAGAAATTGCCAGTAAAATTGAAGAGAAATTCCCCGGCAGCGTGGTGGAGTCCGGCCAGGATAACCTGGTGGTGAAGAGTGATTCCCTGGCCGACGTCGCCCGCTTCCTGAGAGATAGCGAAGGCCTGGACTTCGACTTTCTCAATTTTATCACCGTGGTCGATTACTACGATCATTTTGAAGTTATTTATTTACTCAGTTCCCTGGAACATAACCACAGCCTGACCATCAAGACGCGATGTTACGACCGCGAGAACCCGGTCTTGCCCTCGGTGGTGGGCCTGTGGCAGGGGGCTGACTTTCAGGAAAGAGAAATCTACGACCTTTTCGGCATCACCTTCGAGGGCCACCCCAACATGAAGCGCATTTTCCTCTGGGAGGGCTTTGCCGGACATCCGCTGCGGAAGGACTTTATATAATGGCGCTGCGAACCGAACCTTTTGTGCTCAATATGGGCCCGGTGCACCCCAGCACCCACGGCGTGTTCCGCATGAGGGCCACGCTGGACGGCGAGGTGGTGGTTGACATCGAGCCAGTGTTCGGCTACCTGCACCGCGGCATAGAAAAACTGGCCGAGCAGAGGACCTATACCGGCATCATCCCCCTCACCGACCGGCTCGACTATATCTCCTCGATGAGCAATAACTTCGCCTACTGCCTGGCGGTGGAGAAGCTGGCGAGGATTAAAGTGCCGGAGCGCGCCGAGTACATCCGGGTTATCATAGCGGAACTGCAGCGCATCGCCGCCCTCCTGATTGCCGTGGGCTCCTTTTTGAACGACTGCGGTGCCTACTTCACCCCCTTCCTCTACATGTTCCGGGAGCGGGAGAGAATCGTTGACCTCTTTGAGATGGTCAGCGGCCAGCGGCTTACCTATAACTACATGCGCGTGGGCGGCGTCAGCCAGGACCTGCCCGAGGAGTTCATGCCCGCCCTGCGCAAGTTCATGGACATGATACCGCGATTCATGGACGAGTACGACCGCCTTTTAATGCAGAACGAGATATTAATCGCCCGTTCCAGGGGGGTCGGTATTTTAAGCAAAGAGCAGGCGATAAACTGCTCGGTCAGCGGGCCGGTGCTCCGCGCCAGCGGCGTGAACTGGGACATCCGCAAGGCTGACCCGTATTCGGTATACGACCGCTTTGATTTTGACGTGCCAACCCAAGAATCGGGCGACTGCTACGACCGCTACCGCCAGAGGGTAGCAGAAATGCGGCAGAGCCTGCGCATTATCGAGCAGGCGATGGCACAAATGCCATCCGGTCCGGTGAAAGCAGATGTGCCCCACCTCATCCGGCCGCCTGCGGGTGAGGCCTATGCCCGTTTAGAATGCCCCAAGGGCGAACTCGGTTTCTATCTGGTATCCGATAATTCCATCGCCCCCTACCGCTGCCATATCCGCCCGCCGAGCCTGATAAACCTGACGGCACTGCGCGATATGGTGCGCGGCTGGAAGGTGGCCGATGTCATCATTATCTTTGGCAGCATTGATATTACCGTGGGTGAGATTGATAGATAATGGCAACCGCAGAGCTTAGTCTTTACCATCTGGCCAGGTTACAGGCCGTCCCACCCGACTGGCCGGGCGGCTTCTGGTGGCACTGGCTCTTCTTTACCGTGGTCATCATCGGTTTTGTCCTGACCATGGTGATGGGCGTCATCTACATCGAGCGGCGTGGGATGGGCCGGATGCAGTCACGCCTGGGGCCAAACCGCACTGGTCCCTTTGGCCTCCTCCAGCCCGTGGCCGACGCCATCAAGGTGCTGCTCAAAGAGAATATTGTCCCGACGGCCGCCGATAAGCTCGTCCACTGGCTGGCGCCGGTGATTGCCTTCGCGCCCGCGCTGATGCTCTTCGCCGTGATACCGTTCCAGAACGGGGCCCTGCTGGCCGACCTCAATATCGGCATCCTCTACGTGGTGGCCATCAGCTCGGTGTCCACGGTGGGCATTTTCATGGCAGGGTGGGGCTCCAGCAACAAGTACTCTCTGCTCGGTGCCATGCGCAATGTGGCCGCCGTCGTCAGCTACGAGATACCGCTGGTACTGGCCATCGTCGGCGTGGTCCTGATTGCCGGCTCATTATCATTGAACCAGATGGTGCTGGCACAGGACGTACCGTTTATCCTGCTCCAGCCTCTCGGCTTCCTGCTTTTCTTTGCTGCCGGCTGCGCCGAGATAAACCGCAGCCCGTTCGACCTCATGGAGGCCGACTCGGAAATCGTGGCCGGCTTCCACACCGAGTACTCGGGCATGAAGTTCGCCATGTTCTATCTAGTGGAGTATGCCGAGGCGGTGGCCATCTCCGCCATCATCACCACCCTCTTCCTCGGCGGCTGGAGAGGCCCGCTGCTGCCGCCCTGGCTCTGGTTCATTATCAAGGTGGTCATCGTCTTCTTCGCCATGGTCTGGACGCGCACCACCCTGCCCAGAATAAGAATCGACCAGTTGATGGCCCTCGCCTGGAAGTTCCTCTTCCCCATGTCAATTATAAATCTGTTCATCACCGCGTGGCAGGTGCTGGCCGGCTGGCCCACCGAGCTGGCCTGGGCAATGATTATCGTCAATATCGCCGTTATGGCGCTCATGGTACTTATATGGTCGAAATTTTTCTTCCGGTTAGGATGGGGCAGAATTGAAGTTTGAACGTTACGGCATAGGTATCGCCAAGGGCCTGACGGTGACCATCCGGCACCTGCTGCGCCACCCGACGGTATCTCAGTACCCTGAGCAGCGACTCAACATCTCGCGGCGCTTCCGGGGTAATGAACTCGTCTGGAACCAGCAGAAGTGCACCGGCTGCGGCACCTGCGCCAAGACCTGCCCGCAGGGCGCCATCGAAATCGTCACCTCGACGAATATAGAGGAAAACAAATACGCCGTTGAGAAATACGAAATCGATACCGGCTACTGCATCAACTGCGGCCTCTGTGTGGAAGCCTGTCCGTACGAAGCGCTGTACTTCAGCCACAACTATGAGTGTGCGAAATACCGCCGCAGCGAACTGGTGCAGGGCAAAGAGGTCATGACGGAAACGCCGGAGCGGAAGGTCAGCGGCTATTTCTACCCGGATAAGGCCAGAAAATTGCCCAAGCAGACCCTGCTCGTGGAGAAGATAACGGAGAAAAAGTGATGGGACTGGCTGTATCTTTCTGGTTACTGGCAGTGGTGGCGGTCATGGCCGCGCTGGGCGTGGTGCTGCTGCGCAACGTCTTCCGCGCGGCGCTATCGCTGATACTGTGCTTTTTAATGGTGGCCGGTCTTTACATCACCCTCAGCGCCGACTTCCTGGCCGCTGTCCAGATTCTGGTCTATGTGGGCGCCATATCGGTGCTGATTATCCTGGCCATCATGATGACCCGGGAGGTACAGCGGGGCAGCCCCAACAGTCGGTTCCAGATACCCGCTTTCATCGTGGCCATCCTGTTTCTGGAAGTGCTCGTCCTGACGCTAATCAACACGCCGTGGCCGATATCAAGCATGCCGCCGGCAGCACCGACCACCACGGCGCTGGCCAACAGCCTTTTCGGCAAGGGCGGCTATTTATTGCCGGTGGAAATCGCCGCGGTACTGCTGCTCTCAGCTATCATAGGCGCAATTGTCCTGGCCAGGGAGAAATAAATGGAAATAGGTCTGCAACATTATTTAATACTGTCCGCCGTCCTGTTCTCCATCGGACTTTACGGCGTGCTGGCCAAGCGCAACGCGGTCATCATCCTGATGTGCGTGGAGCTAATGCTCAACGCGGTCAACATCACGCTGGTGGCCTTCTCACGCTACGTGGTGCCGGCCATGCTCACCGGTCAGGTCTTTGCCATCTTCGTCATCGTGGTGGCCGCGGCCGAGGTGGCCGTCGGTCTGGCCATTATCTTCGCCATCTACCGCGGCCTAGAAGACATAGACGTAAGTAAAATAGACTTGTTGAAGTGGTAACAAATGTGGGTAGAAGTTAAAAAAGCCAGAAGCCTGATGGTCGCCGAGATGTGGAAAGAGCTCTTCGAGGGAGAAGGGGTTCCCACCCGCATCATGCCCGCCTCAGGCGTACCCATCGGCCAGGAGTTCGCCGAGTACTCCATCCTGGTGCCGAAAGATAAGGGACACGTTATAAAGGACGTATTGAGGAAGCTATGATACCGCACCAGTTTATCTGGCTGATATTCCTGCTCCCGCTCTTCTCCTTTGTCATCATCGGCTTTTTTGTCCGGCCCTTCATTAAAGCGGAATCGAAGGTGGCCGGCTATATCACCATTTTAGCCATTGGCGGCTCACTGGCCCTGTCCATCTGGGCACTCTTCACCGTTATGGGCTCGCCCCACCATGAGATTCCCGTCCCTGACGTGACCTGGGTGGTCATCGAGGACGGCGTCACTATCCACCTAGGGCTGATTATGGACTCCCTGACGACGGTGATGCTCATCGTGGTTACCGTAGTCAGCCTGATGGTGCAGATTTATTCGCAGGGCTACATGCACGGCGACCCCGGCTATCACCGCTACTACGCCTGGATGTCGCTCTTCACCGCCTCGATGATTGGGCTGGTGATGGCCGATAACCTGCTCTTCCTGTTCGTCTTCTGGGAGATGGTGGGGTTGTGCTCGTACCTGCTCATTGGCTTCTGGTTCCACAAGCCCTCTGCCGCCGATGCCGCCAAGAAGGCGTTCATCGTTACCCGGCTCGGCGACTTCGGCTTTTTAGCCGGCATACTGCTGCTCTACCTGAACATGGGCACTTTCGATATCCACGAGCTCCACGAGATGGCCATCGCCGGCGCGCTGGCGGGCACCACGCTCACCTGGGCGGCTATTGGCATCTTCGCCGGCGCGGTGGGCAAGTCAGCCCAGTTCCCGCTGCACGTCTGGCTGCCCGACGCCATGGAGGGCCCGACACCGGTCAGCGCCCTCATCCATGCGGCCACGATGGTCGCGGCGGGCGTCTTCCTGGTGGCCCGCATGTTCCCCCTCTTCGCGCATTCCACGGAAGCCCTGACCACGGTGGCCATCATCGGCGGGGTAACCGCCATCTTCGCCGCCTCCATGGGGCTGGTAATGAACGACATCAAGCGGGTGCTGGCCTACTCCACCATCAGCCAGCTCGGCTACATGATGCTCGGCCTGGGCGCGGGCGGGGTAGCCATCGGCATCTGGCACCTGTTCAATCACGCCTTTTTCAAGGCGCTCTTATTTCTCGGGGCGGGCAGCGTCAACCACGCCACCGGCACCTTTGACATGCGCCTGATGGGCGGCCTGAAAAAGTACATGCCCTGGACCTACATTACTTTTGTCATCGCCTCGCTGAGCATCGCCGGCATCTGGCCGCTCTCCGGCTTCTGGAGCAAGGACGAGATTGTTATCAGCGCCTTTGAACACCAGCCAGTGCTCTTCTACCTGGCGATGATTACCGTCTTCATGACTGCCTTCTACATGTTCCGCGCCGTGTTCATGACCTTCGGCGGGGAGTACCGGGGCGGCGACCCCAACGCCCACGGCCACGAGGCGCACCACGGTCAGCCCCATGAATCGCCCCGGGTAATGACCATACCACTGATAATCCTGGCCACACTCGCCATATTCTCCGGGTTCTGGAATGTAACCGGGCACTTTGATGTCTTCATGGGGCACGGGGAGACTCACAGTTTCTTTGCCGGCCTCTTCCACCCCTTCACCCAACCGCTCCCCTGGATTTCGTTGCTACTAGCGGGGGCCGGAATCTTACTTGCCTACGCCATGTACCGTAAATCGTGGCTTTCCGCGGAAAGAATCGGCGGCATGTTCAAGCCGCTCTACACGCTGTTCTACCGCAAATACTGGTTTGACGAACTTTATGAGAATATCATCGTGAGGAATGCCCTGCTCAAAGGACTTTTCGCCGCCTTTGAGCAGTTCGATAACAAGGTCGTGGACGGGACGGTCAACGGCGTGGCCGATGGCGCCATCGTCAGTGGCCGGGTCATCCGCCATGCCCAGACCGGGCAGCTCCAGCTCTACGGCCTTTTCATCGGCATCGGCATACTGGCGATTGTTTTCGTGATTTACTTCTTCGGTTAAAAAGAGGAGTTTAAATTGCTGGGTTCAGGCTATCTGACAACGATACTCTTCCTGCCTGCGGTGGGCGCGGTGCTCATTGCTTTTGTGCTCAGTAATCGAGCCAGAGTAATCAAATGGACGGCGGCGCTCTTCACCTTCGTGCCGTTTGCTTTGGCTATCATCCTTTTCGCCCTGTTTGACCGGTCGCCCGAAGCCGCCGGCCTGATTCAGTTCGAAGAGAGGGCGCTGTGGATTGCCCCCATCAACGCCTACTACCACTTGGGCGTGGACGGCCTGAGCCTGCCTTTGATGCTGCTCACCGCTTTCCTCGGCTTCCTGGCCGTCTTGATTTCCTGGAAGATTGACCTCAGGGTACGCGAGTACTTCGCCTGGCTCCTGCTCCTGGAGACCAGCATCCTCGGCGTCTTCCTCTCCTTCGACCTGCTGCTCTTCTTCATCATGTGGGAGATAGAGGTCATCCCGATGTACTTCTTAATCAATATCTGGGGGGCGGGACGCAAAGAATACTCGGCCATCAAGTACGTGGTATATACCCTCTTCGGCAGCGCCTTTATGCTGGCTGGCATCCTCAGCCTTTACTTCACCACCGGCAGCCTGAGCATGCTGGAGATTGGCCGGGGCGGTCTGGGACTGGTGCAGTCCATCATGCCAGCGGCACCTATTTTCTGGCTGTTGCTCATCGGCTTTGCCGTCAAGCTGCCGGTCTTTCCGTTCCACACCTGGCTGCCCGATGCCCATACCGACGCGCCGACCGCGGTCAGCGTCATGCTGGCCGGCGTGCTCATCAAGATGGGCGGCTACGGCATGATTCGACTCTGCGTGACCATGTTCCCGCCAGTGGCCCAGCAGTACGCCATCATACTGGTCATACTGGCCATCATCGGCGTGCTTTACGGTGCGGCGGTTACCATGCGCCAGACCGACTTCAAGCGGCTGATTGCATACAGCAGCATCAGCCACATGGGCTATGTCCTGCTGGGTATCTTCGCCCTGGGCAAGGTGAGCCTGGTCGGTGCCGCTTTACAGATGTTCAGCCACGGCCTGGTCACCGGCCTGCTCTTCGCCATGGTAGGGCTGGTGATGCACAACGCCCACGAGCGCGACCTGCGCAGACTGGGCGGCCTGGCAAGACAGGTGCCGGTAATCACCGTGGTCTTCTCCGTGGCCGGTCTGGCCTCTCTGGGTCTGCCCAGCACCAGTGGCTTTGCCGCCGAGTTTTTGGTCTTTGTCGGCAGCTACTCTTCAACAGTCGTGCCCTGGATTCAGGGCTATACCATCCTGGGTGTGCTCGGCGTGGTGGTTACCGCCGGCTATATATTATGGATGCTGCAGCGCGTTTTTTACGGTCCGCCGCTGGAGCAGTACGACGGCACAGCTGATGCCGATACCCTGGAGAAAGTATATATGTTTGCTCTCATAGCAGTGATTATGCTGGTCGGCATTTATCCGGCCATTATCACCGACGTTATCAAGCTCGGTATCTCGCCCATTATGGGACTGTTAGGTGGCTAGAACGATGTCAAGGAGTAGAAGTTGAACCTGGCCCTGTTCATACCGGAGATAACGCTGCTGGCGGTTGCGGCCATCGTTATCCTGCTCGACTTATTCATCGAGCAGAAGCGGTGGTTGGCGCAGGTCAGCCTTTCCGGTCTGGTGATTGCCGGTGGCGTCACCATCGCCATGTGGGGCGGCAGCTACCCGGCCATCTTCAACAACATGCTGGCGGTGGACAGTTTTGCCCTCTTCTTCAAGCTCCTCTTTCTGGGCATTGCCTTCCTGGTTATTCTCGCCTCTACCGATTACGCCAGCAAGTTCTCACGCTTCCAGGGTGAATACTATGCCCTGGTGCTGCTCTCAACGCTGGGTATGATGCTGATGGCGGCCACCACCAACCTGATTGCCATCTACATCGCCCTTGAGCTGACCAGCATCTCCCTCTATGCCCTGGTCGGTTTCCTAAAAGATAAAAAGTCAACCGAGGCCTCGCTGAAGTACCTGCTGCTGGGGGCCATTGCTTCGGCAGTACTGCTCTACGGCATGGCGCTGGTCTTCGGTTTCACCGGCAAAACGCAGCTTTCCGAGATTGCCCGGATTCTCCAGGCGCTGCCCCCGATGACACTACTAGCCAGCCCCGGGCTGCTACTGGGCATCGTACTGCTGGTCGCCGGCTTCGGCTTCAAGATTGCCGCTGTCCCCTTCCAGATGTGGGTACCTGACGTCTACGAGGGTGCCCCGACGCCGATAACCGCCTACCTGTCCGTGGCCAGCAAGGCGGCGGGCTTTGCCATCATCCTGCGGGTCTTCTTCTCCGCCTTCGGCGTGCCCGTCTGGCTGAGCCTGCACTGGGGGGCTATCTTTGCCGCGCTGGCCGTAATCAGCATGACCATCGGCAACATCCTAGCCATACCGCAGACCAATATCAAGCGTATGCTCGGGTACTCCAGCATCGCCCAGGCCGGCTACCTCATGGTCGGGCTGGCCGCCATGGGCGTGGCATCGGCGGAGAGCATACTCGGGCAGAGCGGCGTCCTCTTCTTCCTCGCCAGCTATGCCTTCACCAACCTGGGCGCTTTCATCGCCATCATCGCCATCTCTAATAAGCTGGACAGCGACCTCATTGCGGACTATTCCGGGATGGGCAAAAGGGCACCACTACTGGCCCTGGCGCTGACACTCTGCCTTATCTCGCTGGTGGGCATGCCGCCAGCGGCCGGTTTCATGGCCAAGTTTTATATCTTCAGCGCTGCGGTGCACCACGGGCTGCTCTGGCTGGTGATAATCGCCGTCATCAACAGCGTCATCTCCGCCTACTACTATCTGCGCGTGGTCAAGGTGATGTGGCTGGGTGAGGCGGCTTCCGCAGAAAAAGTGCCCTCCTCTGGGGCACTGCGGCTGGCCCTGTTCCTATGCTGTATCGGTGTCCTGCTGCTGGGCATCATCCCGGGCTATGCCATGAGGCTGGCTCAACTCGCCGCCTATTTATTTGTTTACTAAACCACACCACCTATCTGCCAGCAACAGACCGGCCTGTTTCCCGTCTGATAAACGCGATGAGCACAGTGGCCACCAGCATGGCTAGAGCACCAATCATGAAGGCTGCCTTATAGCTGCCACTGACATCGAAGATATATCCTCCCATCGCTGCCCCAAGCGCCGCCCCGATGCCAAAGCCAACTTCTAGCAATCCAAACACGGCACCGATATTTTTCACACCAAAAGTATCGCTTATTAACGCGCCCCCACTGGTGCCAAGCCCGCTGTAAAAGAAACCATATACGACGGCAAATAGGTATAGACTCCACAGGCTTTGTGCCCATACCAACCCCACTATAACCACCGCCTGCACCAGCGTGCTGATAATGGGGGTTAGCTTCCTCCCTATTCTATCGGAAGCAATACCCATCAATAATCTGCCTGGAAGAGAAGCTACACCAATGAGACTGAGTACTGTTGCTGCTTCCAGCGGAGAAAAGCCACTATCGGTGATATGGGGTACAAGATGGGTAAATATGAGAAATACACAGCCAGCAAACAAGAACCAGATAGGCACGAAAATCCAGAAATTACGATTTCGAACAATAGACAGGAGAGTGTGGTGAACCACGGGCAAAGCCTCTGTTTTAACCGGTGGCTCAACATGGCCAATCTTGACTCCGTCAGGTAGCGCGCCGATTTCACCCGGGTCTCTTTTCAAAAGCCTTGATAAAGGCACCACGATTACCCAGGCAAGCAGCCCTATCACCAGATAGGCGATATGCCAGCTATAATTGGTGATGAGATAGGTGGCGAACGGCGCCATGATCATCATTCCCAGCCCTATCCCTAAGCTGGAGAGACCCAGCGCCAGCCCTCTTTTACAGTCAAACCAGCGGGAGACGGCAGACATTGGCACCACGTAAAGGGGGCCGGTGCCCATAGCTAGTAACAGGCTATAGGTGATGAATAGCTGCCAGCGAGCATTGGTCAGGCTGGTCAGCACCAAGCTCAAACCAGTGAATATACCCATGAGCAGGACCACACGTCTCGGCCCATAATGGTCCAAAGCCCAGCCAGCAAAGAAAGAGCACAGACCGGCCAGCAACATGTTGGCGGATAGTATGGCCGAGGTTGCCGCCCGGGTGAGGCTGAATTCAGCCTCAATTGACTTGAAAAACACACCGAATGAGAAGTGTATGCCGTAGAGCGTGATGCCAATTACCAGAAAGACGGCCACCACCACCCAACCGTAAAATATTCTGTCGCTGAATCGCCAAGAAGCCCGCAATACTCGCTCCTTTCGCTAATTAGAGAGTGCTTTTTTAAACCTGACCGTGTAGTGCTAGAAGTTACCCTAGCTGTCATCGAGCTTGAACACTTCCCGCCTGCCCGGTTTGAACTACCGTGGACCGGATGGATAATCAGGGTCGGGGGGAAATATGGTTTTTGTTGCCATTTCCGCCAGTGATTTGACTAATTATAGTTGATATTCCGCTTTGCGAGCAACGTCCATATCTGGCGGGCCCAAGCGGATAAGTATCGGGGCAAAGGACAAAGACCAGATAAGAAATAAGACCAGTCTACAGGGTTATTTTGTCATATGACACTCAAATTCATGCTTTTTTAACCTTCACAGCTATTGACAACAGGCAAGGAATAGTTTATTCTTGCTACTAATCCTAATAAACTTAAAGGAGGGGAAAACTATGCAGGCGTATTGTGTGAAGTGCCGTGCCAAGAGGGAAATGAAAGACGCCAAGCAAATTCGCATGAAGAATGGCAAACCGGCAACTCAGGGTGTATGTCCCTCATGCGGCACCAAGATGTTCCGAATTGGCAAAGCTTAAATAAGTTACAGTTTTCGACGTCGAGAATATAAGGGAGGCTGGATAGCTAATAAGCATCCAGTCTCTCTGTTTTTGAAACTACATGGCTGCGCCAGAGGCAGCTTGTTGACGAGCCTCAGTCAATTGAGCTAGACTTATGGAGTGAACATAAGGAAGAGAGGCGTTTTAGAGGGGTATAAACCCCTCTTTTCGCAATATCTCGCTTCTCTGCTTCATTTATTGCCTATGCGAGCGTTTGGATAGTGTTCTGGCAACGGAGGATACATGATAGACAGGTACAACCCTCAGGAAATCGAGGAGAAATGGCAGCAGCGCTGGGATAAGGACAAACTCTACCAGGTCAGCGAAGATGACCCGAGGCCAAAATGGTACGCGCTGACCATGTTTCCTTATACGTCCGGTGACCTTCACATCGGGCACTGGTATGCCATGGCGCCATCGGACGTCCACGCCCGCTTCAAGCGCATGCAGGGCCATAATGTGCTCCATCCGATGGGCTTTGATGCCTTCGGCCTCCCCGCCGAGAACGCGGCCATCAAGCGCGGCATACATCCCTTCACCTGGACGATGCAGAACGTGGCGAATATGCGCCGCCAGCTGCGCAGCATCGGCGCTATCTATGACTGGAGCCGCGAGGTGGTATCCTGCCTTCCCGAGTACTACAAGTGGACGGAGTGGTTCTTCCTGAAGCTGTACGAGGCCGGCCTGGCCTACCGGGGCAAGGCGCCGGTGAACTGGTGCCCCCAGTGCCAGACGGTGCTCGCCAACGAGCAGGTGCTGGGCGGCGGCTTCTGCGAGCGCTGCGGCACCGCCGTTACCCGCCGCGACCTTGAGCAGTGGTTCTTCCGCATCACCAGGTACGCCGATGAATTGATGAGCTTCGACGGCATTGACTGGCCAGAGCGCATTCAAATCATGCAGCGCAACTGGATAGGCCGCAGCGAGGGCACGGAGATATCCTTTGCCCTTGACCGCCCGGGCACGCCGGAAAAAGAAATCCGGGTCTTCACCACCCGCCCCGATACCACCTTTGGCGTTACCTTTATGGTGTTCGCACCCGAGCACCCGCTGGTCTCGGTACTGACCACGCCGGATAGAAAGGCCGAGGTTGACGCCTATATTGAGCGGTCAAGACGCCTCAGCGAAATCGAGAGGCTGTCCACCGAGAAGGAAAAGGATGGTGTCTTTACCGGCTCATACTGCACCAACCGCCTGAACGGCGAGAAAGTTGCCATCTGGATTGCCGACTATGTGCTGCTGAGCTACGGCACGGGAGCAGTGATGGGCGTGCCGGCCCATGATGAGCGCGACTTCGCTTTTGCCAAGAAGTATAATATCCCGATACGCGTGGTCATCGCACCGCCGGACTGGCAGGGTGAGGAACTGGAAGAAGCTTATATTGAAGAGGGAACCCTGGTGAACTCCGGCCACTTCGATGGGCTGCCCAGCCAGCAGGGCATTGAGGCCGTTTCAGACTTCCTTGAAGAAAAGGGCTGGGGCAAGCGGACGGTCAGCTACCGACTGCGGGACTGGCTCATCTCACGTCAGCGTTACTGGGGCGCGCCCATCCCCATGGTCTACTGCGATAAGTGCGGCATTGTCCCCGTCCCCGAGAAAGACCTGCCGGTGCTGCTGCCCGAAGATGCCGAGTTCCGGCCCACCGGCGAATCGCCGCTGAAATACAATGAACAGTTCGTCAATACCACCTGCCCGCGCTGCGGCGGGCCAGGCAAGCGTGAAACGGACACCATGGATACCTTCATGTGTTCTTCTTGGTACTTCCTGCGCTATACCAGCCCCGATAGCAACAACGCCCCCTTCGACGACGATAAAGTCAAGTTCTGGATGCCGGTTGACCTCTATACCGGTGGGGCCGAGCACGCCGTGATGCACCTGCTTTACTCCCGCTTCTTTGTCAAGGCACTGCGCGACATGGGGATAGTCGACTTCGACGAGCCTTTTACCCGCCTCTTCAACCAAGGAATCATCATTGCCGAGAAGCAGAAGATGAGCAAATCGCTCGGTAATGTGATTACCCCGGACGCGTACGTATCCGAGCTGGGAGCGGACACGGTCCGTGCCTATCTCATGTTCCTGGCCCCCTGGGAGCAGGGCGGCGAGTGGAACGACAGCAGCATCAGCGGCATTAGTCGCTGGCTGAACCGCATCTGGCAGCTGGCGCTCGGCGACTATCAGACCAACGAAAAAGCACCGCCCGACAGCACCGGTCAGGCGGAAAGAGAACTATCCCGCTTTGCCCATCAGACCATCAGGAAAGCCACCGAGGACGTGGAAAAGTTCCGCTTCAATATCATGCTGTCGGCACTGATGGAGTACACCAACTACCTTGCCAGAGTGAAGGAGACCGGCTCCGTCAGTACCCGGGCGTGGGCAGAGTCAATTGATATCCTGCTCCGGCTCCTGGCACCCACCACCCCCCATGTCACTGAGGAGCTCTGGGAGAGGACAGGACGACCGTACAGCATCCACAACCAGCCCTGGCCGCAGTGGGACAAGACACTGGCCAGAGACGAGAAGATAACGCTGGTGGTACAGGTCAACGGCAAGCTACGCGACCGCATTACCGTGCCGGCATCCATAACCGAGGACGAACTCCCGCAGATACTCCAGGAGAAGGCCATCAAAGCTAACGACTACCTCAAAGGCAGGAAAGTCCTGAAGAGAATTTACGTGCCCGGCAGGCTGATAAACTTCGTTGTGCAGTAAGTGTAAAAAACTGTGGAAACCATGAAAATAGCCTTTATTGGCGGGGGAGCGATGGGGGAGGCGATACTGGCCGCCGTGCTGCACCGCGGCCTGAGCACTCCGCAGACCACCTGGGTCAGTGACGCTAAGGAAGAGCGCCGTCAGTACCTCAAGCAGACCTACCGGATATCCGTTACCGAAAGCAACCGCGATGCCGCGGCCAAGGGCGATATCATAATTCTGGCGATTAAACCACAGAACCTGCCCGAGGTGATGCCCGACCTGAAGGGCCGGATCAAAGCGGGCCAGCTTGTCCTTTCCATCGTCGCTGGTGCTCGGATAGATACATTATGTAAAGGTATCGGTCACCGCCAGGTCGTCCGGGTGATGCCCAATACGCCCGCCCAGATTGGCGAAGGCATCAGCGTCTGGACGGCCACTCCGGAGGTGACCGCAACGCAAAAAGAACAGGCCCGGGCCATCCTGGGTACTATGGGCAAAGAAATTTTTATGGCCGATGAAGCATACCTAGATATGGCCACCGCGGTGAGCGGGAGCGGGCCGGCCTACTTCTTCCTCTTTGTAGAATGCCTCGTTGAGGCTGCGGTCAAGCTCGGCTTCGCCGAGGATACGGCACAGGAACTGGTATTGCAGACCATGCTCGGTTCCGGCCAGCTACTGAAGAAGTCCGGGAAATCCCCGGCCGAACTGCGCCGCATGGTAACCTCGCCCGGTGGCACCACCGCCGCCGCCCTGCAGCAGTTTGAAAGCGGCAAGTTCAGCGCACTGGTCTATCAGGCAGTCGCCGCTGCCCACCGCCGGGCAAAAGAACTCGGGAAATAACCCGCTTCATTACCGTTCCTCACCCTGTTTCGGTTAAATTTTCATTAAATTTTTAATATTTTATATGTTCAGTCTTGACAAAACGTTCTATACACATTATAATATAGACTATAAAATAGTGCTGAGGAACGTGGAATGAAGAGCAAGCTCCAGGCAGGAGAAAAACAGTTTGCCGAGGAAGTCGGTATTGTCTTCGAGCAGACCGGCATTCCCCGCATGGCCGGCCGCATTCTGGGCTGGCTGCTCGTTTCCGACCCCCCACACCAGTCAATGGAACAGCTTACCGAAGCCCTAATGGCCAGTAAAGGGTCCATCAGCACCATGACCCGTCTCCTCATCCAGCTCGGCCTCATCGAGCGCCTCAGCCTGCCCGGAGTCAGACATGACTATTTCCGGCTGCGCTCCGATGCCTGGCAGCATATGATAGGTCGCGGGCTTACCGGTGAAATCAGGATGGTGCGGCAGCTCGCCGAACACGGGCTGGAGTTGCTCGGTGCTAAAACTCTGGTCACCAGGAAATGGCTGGAGGAGATGCTTGATGTGTATACTTTTCTGGAACAGGAGTTCCCTACCCTGCTGGCAAGATGGGAAAAAGAACACCAGAAGGGTGCCCAAGTGGTAAAACAAGGTCGTGAGTGAGGTATTATGTATTTTTTACCTGGAGGCACAGCATGAAGAAGTTAAGAATCATCGCCGCTTTTTTAATACTGCTCGTCCTGACCACGGTTACCGCCTGCAACCCCCTGGGCGAGACGGAAACGGAGGTAGAAAAGTATGCTGAGGTGGAAAAGGGAGACCTGCTGGTTACCGTCAGCGGCAGTGGCAATATTGAGACGGCAACGGATGCGAATTTGAGCTTTAGCAGCGGTGGCCGCATCGCCAGGATATACGTGGAGAAGGGCGACCGGGTGACCAAGGGTGACATTCTGGCCGAGCTTGACATTGATTCCCTGGAGCTGGCCAAGGAACAGGCTGAATATGCGCTTACCCAGACCGAAGTCACCCTCACCCAGGCAGAGTTGAGCCAGAAAACCGCCGAATATGACCTTGATAATGTCATCGACCAGCAGGATACTCTGGAACTGGCCCTGTTCAACGCGCAGATAGACGTCAGGTCAGCTGAGCACTACCTTGATGAAACCCGCGACATATACACCTGGCCGGATATTGAAACCGCGCAGAAAGATGTGGACAACGCCGAGGCCTTTCTGCAGTACGCACTGGAGCAGAACCTGCCCGATGCCACGATTATCTACGCACAGGCTAGGCTGGCAGCTGCCGAGGCAGTGCTGGACGCCAAAAGAAACGCCTATGACACCGAGGAGGTAGCCATCGCCAGGATGCAACTGGAGGCTGCCGAACTGGCTGAAACCCAGGCCCAGAAAAACCTTGATAAGCTGAACCAGGACATTGACCTGAAAGAACTGCAGGTAGAAGCGGCGAAAGCGGCCGTTGAGCAGGCCAGACAGTCAGTGGCACTGGCCAGAAATTCCGTGGAACAGGCGAATAAAGACCTGAACGAGGCGACCCTCGTCGCCCCCTTTGACGGCATAGTGGCCAGCGTCACTGCCGAAGAAGGTGATATGATACCGTCGCCAACGATGGCACCCACACAGATTATGCGCCTGATTGACCCCACCAGCATGGAACTAGTCGTGGAAGTGGATGAAATAGATATTCCTGACATGGAGGTGGGCCAAGAGGTAATCATAACCCTTGATGCCCTGCCCGACAAAGAGTTCGACGGCGTGGTCGCCACCATCTACCCGCTGCCGCTTGAGGTCGGCGGCGTCATCGTCTTCAACGTTAAAATCGAGCTTGATGTACCCGAGGGCTCGGGCATCAGGGTCGGCATGAGTGCCGAGACCGATATCGTTCTGGCCAGCCGCACTGATGTCCTGTTGGTGCCGGACCGCGCCATCAGCAAAGATAGCGAGGGTAACACCATCGTCAACGTCGTCGTTGGCAAGGAACTGGAAGAAAGACCGGTGGTGGTCGGCATCAGCAACGGTTTCGATGCGGAAATCGTCAGCGGCCTAAAAGCTGGTGAAACCGTCCTGGCCACTGGCAAACGGTAGCAGGCACAACCAGGCATGGCTTATATTGACCGTGAAAATTAGGAGCACGAAGTGATAAAGCTTGAGAACATCGCCAAAATCTACCGGATGGGTAAGGTTGAGGTGCCCGCTCTCCGGGGAATCGACCTGGCCATCAAGCAGGGTGAGATGGTGGCCATCATTGGTGCCTCCGGCTCTGGCAAGTCAACGCTGATGAACATCATCGGCTTTCTGGATAAACCTACCACCGGTAGATATATGCTGGACGGCGTGGATGTCAGCCGGCTGAATGATAACCAGCTCGCCGAGCTGAGAAACAAGAAAATAGGCTTTGTCTTCCAGACGTTCAACCTCCTACCCCGCGTTTCAGCTCTGGCCAACGTGGAGCTGCCCCTCATCTACAGCGGCGGTGGGCAGCGCCGCAAGAGCAGTCTGGAAGCACTGGAAAGAGTGGGGCTGGGGGGACGTGCCACCCATAAACCCACCGAACTGTCCGGCGGCGAGCAACAGCGCGTGGCCATTGCCCGGGCACTGGTGAACCAGCCGTCTCTCATTCTGGCGGATGAACCCACCGGCAATCTGGACAGCTCCGCCACCACGGAGATTATCCGCATTTTCTGCAAGCTCCACCAGGAAGGGATTACGGTGATTCTGGTCACACATGAAATGGACGTGGCCACCCAAGCCCAGCGCATAATACGTTTACTGGACGGCAAGATTGTCAGTGACGAAAAAGTCACCCACAACGATAAAACGATACGCAAACGAAAAGATATTGGCATTTGATGGAATATTAAACGGCAGGAGATATAGGTGAAGTTAATAGATTCTGTGGTCATTGCCATCAGGTCGTTATTCGCCAACAAGCTGCGGTCCTCGCTGACCATGCTCGGCATCATCATCGGCGTGGGGTCAGTCATTACCCTTATGTCAGTGGCCAGAGGCGCTGAAGCCTCCATTGCCGCCGCTTATGAACAACTAGGCACAAATGTGCTCAGCATAATGCCCAGCAACCCCGAAGTGGAGGGAGGCTTCTCCATGTCCCCGGCATATGCGCTACCAACGCTGACTATGGATGATGCCCGTGCCCTGGAAAATATAGATGGTATCGAAAATATCGCCCCGGTAAATGAGAATTTCATCACCGTAACCGCCGGCAGCGAGACCAAGAGCGGACTGCTCCATGGCGCCACTCCCGAGTACCTGGAAGTGATGCGATATTCCATAGCCTCAGGTCAGTTCTTTACCGAACATCACGTAGCACAACGGGCCAACGTGGTGGTGCTGGGCAGCGATATCGTCGAAGACCTGTTCGGTGACGAGGACGCGGTGGGGAAACAGGTAAAGATGAAGAAGCAGCGGTTTACTGTCATCGGGGTGCTGGAAGCCAAAGGCGGCGCCATGTTTGGCGTCAGTTTTGATGAAGTGGTGATTGTACCCATCACCACCTATCAGGCGCGCCTGTTCCCCCAGCAGACCGCCACCGGCCAGGATGCCGTGGCTTCCATAAACTTCCAGCTGTCCGACACGGCAGACAGGGAGGTAGTCACCGAGGAGATTGAGTCCATTCTGCGCCGTCGTCACAATCTGAAGAGCGATGATAAGGATGATTTCGCCGTGGTCAGCCAGGAGCAGGTCATGGAAATTGTCGGTCAGGTAACGGCGGTATTCTCTATCGTTCTGGGTGCCATCGCCAGCATATCGCTGGTTGTCGGCAGCATCGGCATCATGAACATTATGCTCGTTTCGGTCACGGAGCGAACACGGGAGATAGGCATCCGCAAAGCGGTGGGGGCCAAGAGACGCGATATCCTGATCCAATTCCTCATTGAGGCCGCCACGATGGGTCTTGCCGGCGGCGGTATCGGTGTCGCCGGCGGCTGGCTCCTGTCCTGGATAATCTCACAGATAGATATCGGCGGTTTCAAACTGGCCGCGACTGTCTCTATCGACATCATCATGCTGGCCTTCATGGTCTCGTTAATCATCGGGCTTGCCTCCGGACTGTACCCGGCAATGAGGGCCGCCCGGCTCAACCCTATTGACGCGCTGCACTATGAATGATAATAATAAGGGTATAAACAGCGACACGGCGAAGGACTGAATAACCATGAGCTGGCTTGACATCGCACTTCTGGTGATAATCGGCATCGCCACCCTCATCGGTCTGAGAATTGGCATCATCAAGGCCGTATTAACGCTGGTCGGGGTAATCGTCGGCGTCGTTCTGGCCGGGCGTTTCTACGCTGGCCTGGCGGAAAATCTCACCTTCATACCCCAGGAGACGCTGGCACGGGTGGTGGCCTTCGCCATCATACTCGTCCTGGTTATGCTCGTAATGAGTGTCATTGCCGGCGTGCTGAAGTGGCTGGCCTCAATCGTACTGCTGGGCTGGGTAAACCGGCTGGGTGGGGCACTTCTGGGCCTGATAATGGGTGGCATATTCTGCGGTGCTCTGCTGGCCATCTGGACCAAATTCCTGGGCATATCTGACCCGATTGCGGAATCAGCCCTGGCCACCTTTCTGCTGGACGGTTTCCCTATGGTGCTGGCGCTGTTGCCCGGGGAATTCGACTCGGTGCGCTCTTTTTTCCAGTAAGAGAAAATTAGCCACCGCAGAAAGCAAAGATTTAGATATGGGGGCTACGCCATACAGAAGCAACCGGCCGTAGCCCCCTTTTTCTCCAATTACCGGTATGTGATATTACGTTAAGTTAACGCTAGGTACCGGACGGCGTTTCTCCCGGATGCAGCTTCTTCCACTTTTCCAGAAGCTGCTCGCGGCCTTCCTTGTGCGCCGGATCAGGCACGCAGGCATCAACCGGGCAAACCTCAGCGCAGCGCGAGGATTCATGGGAGCCAACACATTCGGTGCACTTATTGGGGTCAATCACGTAGATGGTCTCCCCTTCGCTGATGGCCTGGTTCGGACACTCCGGTTCACAAGCCCCACAGCTTATGCACTCCTCGGTAATCTTGTACGCCATACATCTACCTCCTTTTCTACCAGAATAGCAAATTTGGATAAAAAAGCTAGATATCCAATTCAGCAATTACATGGCACTGTTAACTTTATTTCGCAGGGCTTCAGCCACATGCTCTGGCACGAGGTCGTTGATATTACCCTTCAGCCGAGCTACCTCTTTCAGCAGGCTGGAACTGAGAAACTGATACTCCTGGCTGGCCATCAGGCAGAACAGGTCCAGGTCAGGAGCCAGCTTGCGATTCATTAACGCCATCTCAAATTCTTTTTCAAAATCGGCATTCATCCTCAGGCCACGAATCATGACCTGGGCTTTTTCTTTCCGGGTAAAATCAACCGTCAGCCCGCTGAACGATTTTACCTCAACGTTTGATATACTGGCCACTGCCCGTCTGACCAGTTCCACCCGCTCCTCAGTGCTGAAGATGAGGTGCTTGTTTGATTTTTCGTACACGCCGATGATTATGCGGTCAAATAATTTGGCCGCCCGCCGTACGATATCAAGGTGGCCATTGGTAATCGGGTCAAAAGTCCCCGGATAAACGGCTACGGTCACGATGTACCTCCTTTGTGGAACACAGCAATACAGCTATCACCGTGACGGTGCTCCTTAACCAAGCCCAGAGCACCATAGGCAGTAGCAAAGGGCAGGAGAGATGAGTGCGTCACCACGACTACCGAGCGATTACCGACCAGCCTGGATTCGGCCAGCTGAGTTATCAAATTCCCGATTGAAGAATCAGAATAAGGAGGGTCCATCAGAATGATATTGTACTCCTTGTCCAGAAAGGAAAGTGCTTTGGTGATGCTGCAACAATAAACATGCGCTTGATTTGAAAAACCTGTCTTTTCCAGATTTTGTTTTATTATAGCACAACACCGTGGTTCCCTTTCAACAAAGTCAACCCAGCCCGCGCCACGGCTTAACGCCTCTATACCGAGTTGCCCGCTACCGGAAAACAGGTCAAGTACCTGCGACCAATCGTCAGCCATGTTATCCAGAATGGAAAAAATCGCTCCCTTGACCAAATCTGTCGCGGGACGGGTGGTGGTTCCTCTGGGGAACCTGAGCTGGTGCCCTTTCGCTTTACCGGCAATGACTCGCATGCCTAATATGGAACCATTTCTGATTCAACGTCTGCCGTGTTAGCAGCGTCACATAATTAGGATAAAGACTGTGAAAACAATTGTCAACAAAACGCCATCGCGGCCAACCGGTTATTGGCCGGCAAGTATTCTATCTCCAGAGATTCAGATAATCAGAAGTCCTGCCCTGGCAATAGCACACGGTGCAATCCGCAACAGCGACAGCGCTCATACCGATGGGCCACCTTATACAGCCCCTTTTTATTGCAGTAGGGGCAATAAGCAAACTTGAGCCCATTGCCGTTGCGGACCTTGCCTTTTCCATTGTAGTAACCTGCAACTCCGCTTGAAGCCACGCCTGTTTGCTCCCGTATATAATGTACCATATACCTGCTCCCCGCTTCAAGAACGGCTGGCCCTTACGCCGTCTTCTTGGCGCCGGGAGTGCCTATTTTTCGACCGACATCACGCCGGTCGCTACCAGCTACTTTGCTGCCTGCCTTTCAGACGGCGTCATCAGTGGCGGTTGCATCGGTTTCATGGCCGGCGTAATCGCCTGGCGCCGGTGACTGACCATGGGACGGCGCAGGAACGAAGGCACGTCTAACTCATCTTCGCTCTTGATGCCCTTGAGAAGCTGGGTCAATTCATCCTCCTGACCGGCTCCGGTCAGCCCGAGCTTGGACACAAACCCGGTGGCAATCAGGGTAATCCGGACATCGTTTTCCATCTCCGGGTCATGAGCCACACCGAAGATGATATTGGCCTCAGGGTCTACTGCCTGCCGGATAATGTCAGCAGCCTCGTTCACCTCAAACAAGGTAAGACTGGTACTGCCGACCACGTTGAAGAGAACCGCCTTTGAGCCGTTGATGGAAACATCCAGCAACGGGCTGGCCAAGGCCTGCTTGGCAGCCTCCACAGCACGGTTCTGGCCTGAGCCCCGGCCAATGGACATCCAGGCCGGTCCAGCGTCCTTCATGATTGCTTTGACATCGGCGAAGTCCAGGTTAATCAGCCCGGGAGTGGTGATAACCTCAGCGATAGCCTGAACACCATGCCTGAGAACATCGTCGGCCAGCTTGAAGGCACTATCCACACCCGTCTTCTGGTCGCAGAGTGTAAGCAGCTTGTCGTTGGGAATAATTATCAGGGTATCAACCTTGCCCATCAGCCTAGTGATACCTTCATTGGCTACTTGCGTGCGGTTCACACCTTCAAAGCCGAACGGCTTGGTGACTACGGCAATGGTCAGGGCGCCACTCTGCTTGGCTATCTCGGCCACGACAGACGCAGCGCCGGTGCCGGTGCCGCCACCCATGCCACAGGTGACAAATACCATATCCGCACCGCCAACCAGGTCCTGCAATTCGTCACGGCTCTCTTCAGCAGCTTTCTGGCCCAGGTTATGGTCACCACCAACACCTAGCCCTCTGGTCAGTTTCTCGCCAAGCTGAACCCTTATTGGAGCTTCCGTAACCGCCAAGGCCTGGGCATCGGTATTCATGGCAATGAATTCCCCACCCTGGATTTCTTCCCTGACCATGCGGGTTATCGCATTGCTGCCGCCACCACCCAAGCCAATAACTTTAATTTTGGCTGGATTCGCCACAAAACTTGACTTTGCCATTTCCCCCTCCTTATTGCATTAATCGGCTAACTTTCATACTCAATTTACTAGCTGAAAAGGCCCTTCAGCCTTAAAGCCATGCGCCGGATTGCGGAGCCAAAGTTCCAGCGCGTCCGGCCCTGGCTGCGCTCATGCTTCACGCCCCAGGCCAAAAGACCAACGCTCGTCGCGTATGACGGGTCGCAGAGGACGTCGGCGATGCCTTCCATATTGGACGGAGCACCCACCCTGACCGGAAGCTGCAGTATCTCGCGCCCCAGCGTGGAGATGCCTGCCAGATTGGAGCTACCACCGGTAAGTACCAGGCCGGCTGGCACCAGGGTTTCATATTCAGAGTTGGGCAGTTCAAGCAGGATGAGCTTCAGAATCTCTTCAACGCGGGCGCGGATGATGTCGCACAGGTCCTGATAGGAAACGCCATGGCCATCCTGAGATATCGCCGTGGTTTCCTCGGTCCTGCCTTCATAAACGGGCATCACGCTGCCGTATCGTTTCTTCATCTCCTCGGCAACGTCAAAAGGCAGCCCCAGACCGATGGAAACGTCTCTGGTAAGCTGATAGCCGGCGACCGGCAGTATCGAGGTGTGCCAGATGCTGCCATCTTTGAAGACGGCAATATCAGTCGTTCCACCGCCGATGTCAGCCAGTACCACGCCGACCTCTTTCTCATCCGGGGTCAGTATTGCCTCGCTGCTGGCGAGAGGTTCGAGGACGAGGTCCTCAATATCAATGCCAATGCTGCGGATGCACTTCACCAGGTTCTGTATTGAGGTCACGGCCGCGGTGATAACATGGGTCTCCACGTCCAGCCTGAAGCCATGCATGCCAATTGGGTTCTTGACGTGAGCCTGACCGTCAACAGCGTATGACCTCGGAATAACATGAAGGAGCCTGCGGTCGCTGGGGACCTTGACGCTCTGTGCTGAGGACAGCACACGTTTCAGGTCATCCGTGCGCACCACACGGTCGTTCCGCGTTATCGCCACCACGCCGCGATTGTTCAGCGAGGTGACATGACGCCCGGTTACGCCGACATAGGCTGATTCAACCTTGTAGTTGCTTGCCTGCTCCGCTTTCTTTACTGACTCTCTGATTGACTCTCTGGCCTCATTGATGTTGACCACCAGACCTTTATGCAAACCAACTGATGGGGCAATGCCAACACCGACAACGCGCGGCGTACCAATCTCGTTAAGGTCCGCAACAACGGTACATACTTTGGTGGTACCAACATCAATGGCCGCTACAGTTCGATTTTTCATCTATCCCTCCTTCTCAATAGGTTTAGACTGCTAAAGTTCGGTTATGATTTACATTTCAGAGCCTCCTTGGCTATAGCTCTTAATCCAGTTAACACTATCAGGACATGGAAAAGACCACCCTCATCTTGTCCACGAGGTCGGTCCTCCTCCTGGCCCCAACTTTGGTTTCCGCCAGGATACTGTACACTTCGTCCGGGCGGTAGCTACCAGCCTGATTGACGAGGTGCTCGGCTATTTTCAGCTTCAGGTCAACAAGAGCGGTGCCTATTGTAGCTCTACCCGCTCCCCATTTATCTTGCTGTACCTGTTCCATTACTTACTCCCCTTATAGATGCTGCACCTTGGAGCATTACCTTTAGCCCTGGCCAGCTCAGGCCATAGCAAATACCATCTGCAGTTTGCGCAACAGCGCCGGCCTTCTCCAGGCTCTCGTTTTTATCTCCGCCCAGAGAATTTCCATCTCGTCTGTGGCCAAGCAATCGTTCTGGGCAATTAGACGCGTGGCCACTCTCAGCTTGGCGCTGCGACTGCGTGGATTGGCTTGCACCTCGTCCTCGGAAGGCACAACCACATGCCGGCGAATGAGCTTCAGCCGGGGTTTATGCCCGCAGATGCATACCGGTGTGCCGGGAGGGCAGATACATCCCCGGGCTTCCCGCTGCATGAAGCGCTTCACAATGCGGTCTTCCAGAGAATGGTAGCTTATCACCACCAGTCTGCCTTCAAAGCCGAGGAGTTCAATTGCCTGTTTCAGTGCTATCTCCAGGTTTTCTAGCTCCAGATTTACCGCTATCCGGAGTGCCTGAAATGTCTTGGTGGCCGGGTGGATTTTGCCTGTCCTCCGTCTTACCGCCCTTTCCACGATGCGGGCCAGATGAAGAGTTGAGGTGATGGGACGTTCGCGCACGATAAGCCGCGCTATCTGGCGGCTGTAGACTTCCTCGCCATAGGTTCGAATAATTCGTGCCAGTTCAGTTTCCGGTGAAGTATTGACAATATCGGCGGCCGTTACTTCCTGCCCGGGGTTAAAGCGCATATCGAGAGGGGCATCATGCTGAAAACTGAAGCCGCGCCCGTCCCCGTTCAGCTGCATCGAGGAAAGGCCAAGGTCAAACAAGATGCCATGTACCGGAAAGAAATCGTACTTGATGCAGGTTGCCTGCAGGTTGACAAAGTTATCATTGACCAGGAGGATGGAATTCCGATGCGCCTCAAGTTTTTTCTGGGCTGTCTTTATCGCTCCGGGGTCGGCATCCATGCCGAGCAACTGCCCACCGGGGGAACTGCGTTCCAGAATTGCCCGGGCATGACCGCCACCCCCCACCGTGCAGTCAACGTAGCGGCCCCCGGGCTGAACTGCCAGCGCCGCCATTGTCTCTTCGAGCAGGACCGGGACGTGGTATGGTGAGCCACGTTTACTTGGACTCATCACGTCGCTCCAGACTCTCTATAATCTGCCAGGACTGCTCCTGACTGATTGCCTTTTCTTCTTCCCAGAAAACCTGATTCCAGATTTCCAGGTAGTTATTGGCTCCGGTAACGACGATGTCTTCCTGAATTTCAGCGTGCTCGCGCAGTGGTACCGGCAGGGCTACCCTGCCCTGCCCGTCAATGGCCACACTGAAAGCGGTAGCAAAGATGGCCCGATTCAGCCTTCTCATCTTGCTGGGGGTCAGCGGGCCACTGGTAAGAGAGGTAGCCAGTTTGCGCCATTCTGGAAGCGAGTACACGTTAATGCACTTTTCCGCTCCCGGAGACAGGACCACGCCGTCCTTCAGTTCCTTTCGGAAGCGGGGTGGTATCGCTACCCGACCTTTTTCATCTATCTTGTAGTTGTACTCACCGTAAAACATTCAAACCACCTGGCTATTCACCCTTTTTCACCACTACTCCCCACTTTTTACCACTATATAACACACTTTATAACACGGGAGCGCTCGTTTGTCAAGACTTTTGAGCCAAATTTATTGAATTTTCCATAAAATTTTTTTCATTTGGTTATCCGCCTCATATGTGGTAAAATGGAATTTGTTTTGGTGCACAACAATGCTTACCATCGGTATACTCACCATCAGTGATAAAGGGGCACTTGGCCAGCGCTATGATGAAAGCGGTCAGACCATCAGGGAAATTCTCTCTGACCTGGACAGCGAAGTGGTTAATTATGAGATTGTCCCTGATGAGATGGACATTATCTGCCAGAAGCTGACGGAATGGGCGGACAGAGGAGAGACGGATGTCATCATCACCACCGGCGGTACCGGGCTTGGCGAGCGTGATGTTACGCCGGAAGCTACTATTGCCATTGTCGACCGGGTTGTCCCCGGTTTCGCGGAGGCGATGCGAGCCAAATCATTGAGCAAAACACCGATGGCAATGTTGAGCCGGGCTACGGCCGGGGTTAGAGGTCACTGCCTGATAATCAACCTGCCCGGCAGTCCCAGGGCGGTCAGGGAATGTCTTGAGGTGGTGTTGCCGGCCATACCGCACGCCGTTGATATTATTAAAGGGGTGGTCACCGAGCATTCATAGCCGGCGGCAGGGGTTTTTCGATGCGTATTGATGTGCTGACCATATTTCCGCAGATGTTTGATGCGCCGTTCAGTTTCGGCATCTTCAAACGGGCTATTGACCAGGACCTGGTCAGTATCAACGTGCATAACATCCGTGACTACACCCATGATAGGCACCACACCGTGGATGATTACCCATATGGCGGTGGTCCGGGCATGATATTCAAACCCGAGCCTATCTTTGAGGCGGTGGCCGCGGTCAAGGCCCAGGTCGCGGAAAAACCCGGGACTGAGGAACCGCCGATTGTCCTGCTCACGCCGCAGGGTCGCCTCTTCAACCAGCAAATCGCGGCGGAACTGTCAAAGTACCGACACCTCGTCCTGCTCTGCGGCCATTATGAGGGCATTGACGAGCGCGTGGTGGAACACCTCGTCACCGATGAAATCAGCATCGGTGATTACGTGCTGACCGGCGGCGAACTGCCGGCCCTGGTGGTCATTGACGCCGTCCTTCGCCTGCTCCCGGGAGTGCTCGGCTCGGAAAATTCGGCGCAGGAAGATTCACACGTGCATGGCCTGCTGGAATATCCCCAGTATACCCGACCGGCTGATTTTCAGGGCTGGCCGGTCCCCGAGGTACTGCTCTCCGGAAACCATGCCCAGATTGCACGCTGGCGCCGGGAACAGATCATCCGGCGCACCCTGGAACGCCGCCCGGACCTCATCGCTACGGCCAGACTCGGCCAGGAAGAAAAGCAGCTAGTGGAGCAATTCACTGCTTTAGATAAAGCCAAATCCAGTCTGAACAAGGAGCCCGAGAAATGAATATTGATTCGCTGATAGCTGTCAAACGCAATCCCAGAATTCCTGACATCGCCCCGGGGGACACGGTACGCGTTTACAACAAAGTAACTGAAGGTGGCAAGGAACGCACCCAGCCATTCCAGGGCGTGGTCATCAAGATGCAGGGGGGTGGGGTAGGCGCCACCTTTACCGTCAGACGCATCGCCTATGGCGTCGGTGTGGAGCGCACTTTCCCGCTGTACTCACCGAGAGTGGAGCGGGTGGAAATAATCCGCCACGGAAAGGTGCGCCGGGCCAAACTGTACTATCTGCGCGGACGCAGCGGCAAGTCAGCCCGTATCAAAGAGCGCCGGGTGGACCGGGAGAAAGAACTGGCCCAGATGGAGTCTCTGGCAGCTGAGGCCGAAGAAGAGGAAGTACCAGCGTCAGAAGAACCAGTCGAAGCAGAGCTGATAGCCGAAGCGGAAGAGGCCCCCACCGAGGAAATAGCTGGCGAGGAAGCAGTCGCCGAAGAAGAAAAAGCGCCCGCGGCAACGGAAGAGGTAGAGCCAGAGGTGACCCAGGCTCAGGGTGAGCTTTCTCCAGAGGCAGCGGAACCAGAACCAGCCCAGCCCGAAGGTGAGCTCGCTGCCGAAGAGCCGGAAACAGCGCCGACAGAAGAAAAGACCGAAGAAGCAACGGAAGAAAAAGCCAAAGAGTAATCTTCCCGGCAACGCTTACCGTTAAAAGCACCAACCCGCACGACAGGGCAACGGAAGTTTTGGGGCAATCGGTGGAGTACGGTATGAAATATGCTGAGGTCAGTGTCAATTCCCCGATTGCCCAGCGCCGTACTTTCAGCTATGCCATACCCCCGCACCTGAATATCGAGGTGGGGCAGGCGGTATGGGTCCCCTTTGGCGAACGCACTCTCCAGGGCATTGTCATGGCGCTCAGCCCCCAGCCGGCCGTGGCCGAGACCAGAGACATTATTGATGTTATTGAGCCCCGCCCGTTTCTAACCCCCGCCCGGGTCAACCTAGCCCGATGGCTAAGCGACTACTACCTCTCTCCCCTGTTTGATGCGGTGGCCCTCATGCTGCCGCCGGGATTCGAGAGGAAAACGCTGACCTTTGTCTCCGCAGTGCCGGAGGCCGATGAACAGGCCGTTTCCACTCTCACTCCGGAGCAGCGTCAGGTGCTTGCCAGGCTGCGCCAGCAGACGAAGGTCGGCCTCAGAGAGCTGGAGAAGAAACTCGGGGAAAAGAAAGCGCAGGCCATCGTCTCACAGCTGGTAAGACAGAAGCTGGCGGTGAGAACCTACGAACTTGAGCCGATAAAGATAAGGCCCAAGAAAGTACCCTTCCTGCGCCTTAACGTGCCCACAACCAGTGCCCCGGAGATATCGGCGGGACTGAAGAGAAAAAGGGCCTTCAAACAGGCAGGTCTTTTCGATTTTTTAAGCGAGCAGACGGGACCAGTCTCCTGGGCGGAAGCCAGGCAGAAGCTGGGCGTGGACAAGGCCGCCGCCGATGCCCTGGTGCGCCAGGGGTTTATCATTTTCGAGTATGTCGAAGTCAGACGGGCGCCGATTTCATATCAGGACATTATGTCCGCACCGCCGCCTGAATTGACCCGGGCACAGGAAGACGTTTCCTCGCGCCTCCGTGAAGCGATACATGATGCCCGGGCACACCCCGGGGTCTTTCTGCTACATGGCGTTACCGGCAGCGGTAAGACCGAGGTCTACCTGCGGGCACTGGCGGAAACGGTGAAAATGGGGCGGCGGGGCATTGTCCTGGTGCCGGAAATCGCCCTCACCCCGCAGACCATAGAGCGCTTCGTCGCCCGCTTCCCGCAGCGGGTCGCCGTCCTGCACAGTCGGCTCTCGGCGGGGGAACAGTATGACGAATGGCATAGGATAAGGGACGGCGAATTTGACGTGGTCATCGGCCCCAGGAGCGCCCTCTTTGCCCCCCAGCCCGACCTCGGGCTGATTGTGCTCGATGAGGAACACGAGTGGACCTACAAGCAGGAAGATCAGTCACCCCGCTACCACGCCCGCGATACGGCCCTGAAGCTGGCCGAACTGATGGGGGCGGTGGCCATCCTGGGCAGCGCCACCCCTGATACGGTCACCTACTCCCGTGCCCGGGAAGGCACCTGTGGACTTCTTCAGCTACCGGAACGCGTCGTCCCGGTGGCCAGTGCGCCGCTGCCCGGCGTAGATATCGTGGACATGAGGGAAGAATTAAAAGCGGGCAACCGCAGCATATTCAGTCGTGCCCTGTCAAAGGCGATGACGCAGGCCGTAAATGGCGGGGAGCAGGTGATTTTATTCCTCAACCGGCGGGGTGGCGCCACCTTTATTCAGTGCCGGCATTGCGGCTTCGTGCTGCGCTGTCGGCGCTGCGAGGTACCGCTGACCCACCACTATACTGAAGACGTGCTGGTCTGCCACCAGTGCAACCAGAAAACGCCGGTGCCTGACCGCTGCCCGCGCTGTTCCAGTCGGCAGATGAAATATTTGGGACTCGGCACGCAGAAGCTGGAGCAGGAAGTCAGTTACACCATGCCGCGGGCACGACTGCTCCGCTGGGACAGCGATATGACCCGCAGCAAAGATTCACACGAGAGAATACTGCGCCAGTTCCGCGACCACAAAGCGGATATTCTCATCGGCACGCAGATGGTGGCCAAAGGGCTGGACCTGCCACAGGTAACGCTGGTGGGCGTGGTGAGTGCGGACACCAGCCTGAACCTGCCCGATTTCCGGTCTGGCGAGCGCACTTTCCAATTACTGAGCCAGGTGGCCGGCAGGGCTGGCCGGGGGCCTCTGGGCGGGCGGGTAATTATCCAGACCTTCTCGCCGGACCACTATGCCATCCAGGCGGCCGCCAGCCATGATTACCTGGCTTTTTACGAAAAAGAGATTGACTACCGGCGTCAACTGCATAATCCACCCTTCTCCCGTCTGGCGCTGCTGACCTTCAGCCACAGCAACGACGCCGTCTGCCAGCGAGAGGCGGAAAAAATGAGAAATGTGCTGACACTGGAAAGGGACGCCCGGGGCATCAGCGCTCTCAGCCTGATTGGCCCCGCCCCGACCTTCATCCACCGCCTCAGAGGCCGCTACCGGTGGCAAATAATACTGCGCGGCAACGAGCTACCCTCTTTCCTCTCTCAGATAACTTTCCCGCAGGGCTGGGTGGTTGACATTGACCCGGCGAGCCTGCTCTAGTAAACTGTAAGCGATTTTATCCGCCGAGGAATTATTATGGCCATCCTGCCAATTCGCACCGCTCCCGATTCGGTGCTGAAACAGAAGGCAAAAAAAGTCCGTACCGTTGACCGCTCCATCAAAAAGCTTATCCGCGACATGCTGGAGACGATGCACGCCGAGCCGGGTCGCGTCGGGCTGGCGGCGCCGCAGGTGGGTGTACCCTTGCGGGTTATCGTCATCGGTATGCCTGAGGAAGAAGATATTGTTTTAATCAATCCGGAAATAGTCCGGCGCCGGGGGGAGCGGGTCATCGCCGAGGGTTGCCTCAGCGTGCCCGGCTACTTTGGAGAGATAAAACGCGCCGAGGCCGTAACCGTGAAGGGCCGCGACCAAAATGGCAAGGAAGTCAGGCTAAAAGCCGAGGGCCTGCTGGCCCAGGCGCTGGAACATGAAATCGACCATTTGAACGGGACGCTTTATATTGACCATCCCGAAGTAAGGGAAACGCTGCGCAAGGTACAGCCAGAAGAAACCGGGCTTTAAATATCGAGGCTTACCCGTAGAAGAAGCGGCGGTATCAGTGGCTTTACCCGCCAATCTCAGTCCTGAGTGAAATGCTTCCCGGGACCTCTTTCTTCGAGCTTTACCGGGGATAGCAGCAGCTCGTCCTTGCTAAATCTATCCGTTTCCACCCATGACTTCTTGATGAACCCACATACGTGACGGATGCCATCGTTAACCATGCCAGAAATCAATTGTAAGACTACCAGTTGCATTTTTCACCACCCTTCATCGGTTAAATGGCTACTACCCAGCAAATTTTTTAGTTCCCTGATGTTAAATGTTTTTTCTCTTTAATTAATGGCCTGGTAATGTCCGGTGACACCTGTCCCTACGGCCATGCCATTTAACTGGCCGTTATCGAGGTAAAAAAGGTCATCCAGCCCGTAACTGGGAAACGCTTTCTTGGCGCCGACGATGAACTTTTGATTGATATGGCGTTTCCCCTCACGAACTCGATAGACCTGGCTCACGGAAAGACCCATGGCATGAGCCAGTTCCGACAGGTTGCGGTAGTGCCCATTGCACAGCTCAAATATCCTCGTTCTGATTATCATGGCAGTACCTTTTTCCTATGACATTTGACACACATTATAGCCATTTATGTGACATTTGTCAATACCCACGCCCATTAGATAAAATTTGACAGCCGCCTTGAAGGGGCATAAAATAGCCTATTGTACTGATAGAAATGGCAGTCTGAAAATACACAGTATGCATAACGCTTGGCAACCCAAACCCGGTGACCGGTTCTTTCGTCCCCGCAGAATCAAACGATTCCGTTTGCGGCGGGTACTCGGCATTCCAGCCGTCTTCAGTGCTGGTTACGGCAATGTTGGCTCCTCCATCTACTATGCTCTGGGTATAGTTGCCCTGGTAGCGATGGGGGCAACGCCCGTGGCACTGGGTGTTGCCGGTATTCTCTTCATCTTTACCGCCCTCACCTATGCTGAAGGTACTGCCGCGCTGCCAGAAGCGGGCGGCTCGGCCAGCTTCGCCCGGCACGGATTTAATGATTTGGCTGGCTTTGCCGCCGGCTGGGCACTTATGCTGAGCTATATTGTTACCATTTCCATCTCCGCCTTTACCATTCCCCCCTATCTTGGCTTTTTCTGGGAGCCATTCAAAGACTCGGCTGTCATCGGCACTCTGGCTTCCATGAGTATTGTCCTCTTCCTCATGACCCTGAATGTTATCGGTATCAAGGAGACATCATTTGTTAACATCAGCGCCGCCGTGCTGGACCTGGCCACGCAGGTTTCACTGGTGGTTATTGGCTTTATCCTTCTCTTCAATCCAACGGTCTTAATCAGTCGCATTGTTGATAACTGGCCGGCACCGGAGAACCTGATTATCGGCATTGCCCTGGCCGCCATCGCCTATACCGGAATTGAAACCATGTCGCAGATGGCGGAAGAGACCAGACAGCCGGAAAAGAGGGTGCCGAGGGCGCTGGTGATGATGATTGTGGCCGTTCTGGTCATCTTTGCCGGTATCTCGCTGGTATCGCTATCGACCATGACGCCGCAGGAGCTGGCCACTGACTGGTCCCGTGACCCGGTCGCCGGCATTGCCGCCAACCTGCCGCTGGCGGTTCTACAGAATATACTCAAGCCACTTATCGCCATCCTGGCCGGTACCATTCTGCTCATCGCCACCAATGCCGGGCTCATTGGTATTTCTCGCCTTGCCTTCTCGCTGGGCAACCATAAGCTGGTACCGCCAGCGCTGAGCCGGATTCATCCCAAATTCAAAACACCGTACATATCCGTAATCCTGTTCAGCATGATAGCCATTCTCATCCTGATTCCCGGCTTTTTTGAAGCTGACGTCTTTAAAAACATGGGCGCGTTGTACGCGGTTGGTTCCCTGCTTGCCTTCATGTTTGCCCACGCCTCAATCATCAGTATGCGCATCAGGCGACCGGAACTGCCCCGCCCGTTCAAGCTTGGCGGGAATATAAAGATAAAAGGACGTGAGCTACCGATAAGCGCCATCCTCGGCTTTTGCGCGCTCGCCATAATCTGGATTATCATTCTGATTACTCAGCCCTACAGCCGGTGGGTCGGTCTCGGCTGGATGGTCGCCGGTATCATCATTTACTATTTCTACCGGAAACGGGAAAACCTGCCACTGACTCATACCCCAAAGCGGCAGGAGAACCAGTAGGAAAAGACAGCGCCATATTGTAGATTTTCATATGGAGGATTATAATACCCCTATACCAAAAACTATGAGTAAAAATGGAATTCAATAAGGTTCTGATTCCAGTGGTAGGTAGTGAGGCTGATGTCGAAGCCCTGAAGCTCGCCATCAGGCTCGCCAGGAAAGAAAAAGGTAAGATCTGGTCAGTTTACGTTATTACCATCAAACGCGCCCTGCCCCTTAATGCCGAAATCAGACCCGAAATCGAAAAAGCTGAGAACATCCTCGACCATCTGGAAATCCTGGCCGAAGAAGAAGAGTACGAGGTGGAGACCGATGTTCTCCAGGCCCGCGAGGTAGGCCCAGCGATAATCGATGAAGCGGTGGACCGCGAGGTCGACCTTATTTTGATGGGTGTCAAGTACAAGAGACGCTTCGGGCAATTCAGTCTGGGCAGCGTGGTTCCCTATGTGCTGAAAAATTCGCCCTGCCCGGTGATACTATACCAACACTAATATTGGCTGAGGTTAATGATGAAAATAATTATTATGGGCTGCGGCAGAGTCGGTGCTCAGCTAGCCAGCCTGCTGGAACAAGACGGACATGAAATCACCGTTATTGATACTGATGCTTACAGTTTCCGCAGGCTACCGCCTGACTTCAACGGTGCGGCGCTGCTCGGCAACGGCATGGATGAGGATACACTGGAGAGAGCGGGCATTAGAAAGGCAGATGTCTTCGTCGCCATGACACAGGGAGACAACCGGAACGTCATGGCCGCCCAGATTGCCAAGCACATTTTCAACGTGCCGCGAGTTATCTCCCGAATCTATGACCCGCTGCGCCAGGAACTGTATGATACCCTTGGCCTAGAGGCCTTCAGCCCGACGACCATCTTTGCCGAGCTGGTGAGAGAAAAAATAGAGAGCTAAGAGGCAAGAAATGTATATCATCATCGTTGGCGGTGGTAGGGTAGGTTATTATCTGGCCAGAGCCCTGCTTGATGAAGGACATGAGATAGTCATACTGGAGAAGAATGCCTATTTCTGCGACATTATCAACGAGGAAATGGGTAGTGTCTGCGTGCGAGGTGACGGCTGCGAGGCGGCCACGCTGACTGAGGTAGGTACCGGCAGGGCGGACATGCTGGTGGCCGTTACCGGAGACGACGAAGACAACCTAGTCGCCTGCCAGGTAGCCAAACATAAATTCAATGTACCCCGCACTATCGCCCGCATCCGAAACCCCCGGAACGAGACCATTTTCAAGAAGCTGGGCATCGATGTTACCGTAAGCGCTACCGATATTATCCTGGAAGCCATAGAGAAAGAAGTGCCCACCCACCCGCTGACACATTTGCTGACGCGAAGCGATAAGGGGCTGGAGATTGTGGAGATAAGAATCCCCCCAGGCTCAAAGACCATTGGTAAACCCATCAAGGAAGTCTCACCGCCCGAGGGAGCTAGGCTGGCACTGATAATTCCCCGGGACCGTAAGCCGGTAATACCCAACCCCAACACCGTTCTCCGCGAAGGCGACCAGATAATAGCCCTAACCTCTCTGGAGCTGGAGGAGGAACTTCGCGCCAACCTGACCGGCATTTAACCACCAGATTTTCCCCATGGAGACGGCAAAGGAAAGAGTCCTGAAGGCCACCAAACACATCCAAACCGAATCAGTCCATTCACATTATATAAAACCTCCTTTCAGGAGGCAGCCGTGACCAGGTCCAATAAATTCTGGACGGCGGTTAGCCTGCTCCTCATTATGGTGGTTCTGGTCGGCAGCATATTAATATGGTCAAAGTACAGCCAAAATCAACCAGTTGAGATTACGCTGCCCCCTTCCCCCGAAATCAATGGCCAGATAGCCGTTAGCGGTGCGGTCAATGTTCCCGGCATATACCCGCTGCAAGACGGAGACGGCATCGCCACCCTGATAGAGACAGCCGGCGGGATGACCGCTAACGCCGACCTGAATAAAATCTCGCTCCACATACCCTCTATCAATGAGGCAGAAACAACACAAAAGGTAGACCTGAACCATGCCGAGGCCTGGCTGCTACAGGCGCTGCCCGGCATTGGCGAAACCAGGGCCCAGGCCATCATAGACTACCGCCAGCAGAACGGGCGGTTCAGACATATCAGTGAAATAACCAGCGTGGAAGGTATCGGGGTAGCGACCTATGAAAAAATCAAGCACCTGATTACGGTTTCCGATTGACCTTCCGGAAGGACGCTTGTGCCACTCATATTGCTCAGCGCCGCCTGGGTAGTCGGCATTTACCTGGGGGGCAAGTTTGACCTGCCGCCGGCCCTGCTGTTAGCCGGTCTCGTACCACTGCCGTTCCTTCTTTTTCAGAAAAAGCACCGCAAATTAATTATTTTAAGCAGCCTCAGCCTGATTGCCCTTTTCGCCGCGTCCTGGTATGCCTACCAGAGCCTGAATATTATCCGTGCTGATGACCTGCGCTACTACGATGACCGCGGCACCGTTGCCGTCAGGGGCATGGTGGCCAGGGACCCTGAAATCAGCGACCGCACCACCCGCCTCTACTTTTCCGCCGCCGAAATCCGCATCGGTGAAGAATGGCGTCCGGTCAAAGGGAAGGCCCTGCTGTTTGTGCCGCGCCTCGCCACGTATAAATACGGCGACCGGCTCCTCGTGACCGGTGAGATGGAGACACCACCACAGCTGAACGACTTTGATTACCGGGGCTACCTGGCCCACCAGGGAATTTACCGCACCATGCTCTACCCCGATATTGAGATTGAGGTGCGCGGTGCTGGCTTCAAACCACTGGCCTGGCTATATGAATCAAGGGCCAGCCTGGCACAAACACTGGCCAGGGTGCTGCCCGAGCCGCAGGCATCACTGGCCCAGGGAATTCTTCTGGGCGTCCGCCAAAACATACCGCAGTCAGTTAAAGATGACTTCATCCAGACGGGGACGGCACACCTGCTGGCCATATCCGGCCTTCACCTTGGCATCATCGCCGGTATCATGCTCAGTCTCGGCACATGGCTGTTCGGTCGCCGCCACTACCTGTACGTCTGGCTGGCCCTGACCACCATCTGGCTGTACGCGTTGCTCACCGGCATGCACCCGCCGGTGGTGCGCGGGGCCATCATGGCCAGCCTTTTTCTCACCGCCGAACTTCTGGGCAGGCAGCGCAGCGCCATCGCCGCACTCACCTTTGCCGCGGCGGTAATGGTCGGCATCAGTCCCTACATCCTGGGCGATGCCGCCTTCCAGCTTAGCTTCCTGGCGATGGCGGGACTGGTCTTCCTCTTCCCCGCTTTTCGGTCGCTGGGAAGAAGGACGGTGAAAGCATTTATCGGTGAAGAAGGGGCCATTGCCACCGCCGCCACTTTCGCCTGTGATAGCCTCAGCGTCACCATGGCGGCCGTAATCGCGGTCTGGCCGGTGGTGGCCTATTACTTCGGCATAATTTCCTTTGTCGGGCCGCTGGCCACATTTTTGCTCCTGCCAGCTTTACCCGCCGTAATCCTGGCCAGCATTTTATCCGGCGTAGCCGGGCTGACATTCCTGCCCGCCGGCCAGATTATCGGCTGGCTTGCCTGGCTCTTCCTTGCCTACATGACTTATCTGGTTAGCTGGCTGGCGTCATCACCTCTGGCCTTCACCGAAGTGGGCACGGTAGCCCCGTTCTGGCTGTGGCTGTACTATGCCGTGCTGGCAGCCGCCATTATCGCCGGCCGGAAATTAAGCGCCAGAGGGACACCAGAGGCAACATCAACGCTGAGGTCGGGAGCGGGCAGGTCGGCGAGTTTTATCTCCCGGCTACCCAAGAAATGGGTGATGCCGCCACTGGCCCTGCTGGCGGTACTGGTCACGGTCACCGCCGTCACCATGCCCGATGATAAATGGCACGTCAGCTTCCTGGATGTCGGCCAGGGCGATGCCATCCTGATACAGCGGGGCAGCCAGCAGGTGCTGATTGATGGCGGTCCCAGTCCGCAGGTAATAAACGTGGCACTGGGCCGGCAGATGCCCTTCTGGGACAGAACCATAGAACTGGTTATCCTGACCCATCCCGACCAGGACCATCTTGCCGGTCTGGTTGAGGTACTGCAGCGCTTCCACGTGGAACAGGCGCTTGACCCGGGCCTGCCTTCAGATTCACCGCTATACGAGGCATGGCAGAAGCTGCTTGCAGAAAACAAAGTCAACCGGACTGCCGCCCGGGCCGGACAGCAAATCGACCTGTCCGGGGCGACGCTCACGGTGCTCCATCCACCGGATACCCTGCTGACAAACACGGACGCTGACGGTGATAACAACGGCGTGGTCCTGAAACTGAAGGCCGGCCGCGCCAGTTTCCTGTTCACCGCCGACATACGGTACGAAGCGGAATTCCAACTTATCGCCCGGCGGGCGGCATTAAACAGCACAGTACTGAAAATCGCCCACCACGGCTCGGATACCTCCACCACCCAGGAATTCCTGTCCGCCGTTGACCCGCAGATAGCGGTCATATCCGTTGGCGCCAATAATAAATTCGGTCACCCCTGCGATGAGGTGCTGGCCCGACTGCAAAAGAAGCTAAGCCAGGAGAAGATATACCGCACTGATGAGCACGGTACAGTACAGTTCACCACCGATGGGGAGAAGCTCTGGGTCAGTGCGGCACGCTAAACCGAATTGGCAAGCGAGGCGTGAATGGGCTATAATTGGACGGATGAGCGGAGCAAGCAGCCAATGAAAGCCTTTTTTCGCGAAATTGCCATCACTGTCGCACTAGCCCTGGCCATTTTCTTCCTGCTGCGTTTTACCATTGACACGGTCATCGTCGTTGGCATCAGCATGGAGCCGAGCTTTCACAGCGGCCAGCGCGTCCTGATAAGCAAGGTCAGTTACCGCCTACACGAGCCGGAAAGGGGCGACGTTATCGTTTTCGGCCCGGTTAACGGTGAGGACAAAGACCTCATCAAGCGCATCATTGCCCGGCCCGGGGACACGGTGGAGATTAAAGACGGCGTGGTCCATGTGAACGGCACCGAGCTGAAAGAGCCCTACATTCAGAGCCCGCCCAGCTACCACATGAAAGAGCAAAAGGTGCCGGAAGGAAAGTATTTTGTTCTCGGTGACAACCGTAACCAGAGCAATGACTCACATAATGGCTGGGTAGTCCCGCGCCAGAACATAATCGGCAAAGCCTGGGTTTCTATCTGGCCACCTCCAAAATGGGGACCGGTGCCGCAATATTCTCTGTCAGACCAGCTGGCCAGCATTATAAACCCGTACCTGACAGGTTATTATATATATAATAGGTAGTCTGGTACCTAGTTGGAGGCATAAGTGGCCGATAAAACCGAAGCCATCTTTCAAAAGGCCGGGGCACTGCTCAAGGGCCACTTCCTGCTCACCTCCGGCCTCCACTCCCCCGTTTACTGGGAGAAATTCCGCGTCCTGCAGTTTCCCGGCTACACCGAGCAGCTCTGCCGCATGATTGCCGACCATTTTCACCACGAGAAGGTACAGGTCGTGGCCGGGCCGACCACCGGCGGCATTATCCTCGCCTTTGAGGTCGCCCGACAACTCGGCGTCCGCGGCATCTTTGCCGAGAAAGAGGGCGAGGAGAGGAGCTTCCGCAGAGGCTTTACTGTGGACGCCGGTGAGCGGGTGCTCATCGTGGATGACATTCTGACCACAGGCAGCTCCATCCGCGAGATTATCGCCGCCGTGCAAAAACTGGGCGGCAACATCATCGGCATCGGCGTACTGGTCGACCGCTCCGAGCGGGCGCTGGACTTTGGCTTTCCCCTGTTCAGCTGCCACCGCGCCGCCACCGTAACCTACCGCCCAGAAGATTGCCCGCTGTGCGCCGCCAGGGTGCCGCTGACAAAACCGGGCAGCAGCCAGCAATCAACCGGATAATCAGGTTGAAATACCATGGAAACAAAAACCCTTATCCCCCATCATCATTGACCCCAACCCGTCCGATATTGACAAGACTCTGGGAGGTTCACCATGGATGTTGTCGCCCTCATCATTGTCATCATCACCGTCGCCGCCATTCTCGGCATTCTGCTGGTTTACTTCACCACCCGCTACCGTTACGAGCAGAAATTCCGGCAGTGGCAGGAGGCGGTGTGCCTGCGCCTGGAAGAGGAAAGAGAGAAGGCCGTCCGCGACGCCGTGATGCAGAGTCGGGCGGTGCTGGGGGGCAAGTTCACCGAGCAGATGGCGCCCTACCTGCCCGAGTTCAGATACGACCCCACCGAGGCCCGCTTCATCGGCAGCCCGGTGGACCTCATTGTCTTCCCGGGACTTGCCCGCGGTGAACCCGAGGAAATCGTCATCATGGAGATAAAGGCCGGGCGCAGCGCGCAGCTCACCCCACAGGAGCGGAAAATCCGCCAGCTCATCGAGGACGGCATGGTGCGCTGGGAGCTATTACAAAAACCCTCAGAGGCGCCGTGACCACTAACTCCGCCCGAACTCACGTCGAAGCTGGCTGTTGCTGAGGTGAATCAGTGTGGGCCGACCGTGGGGACAGGTGTGGGGAACGGCTGTTTTTTCCAGCTGCCTTACCAGCGCCCGCATCTCGTCGTCGCTCAATAGCTGTCCCGCTTTCACCGCACCGCTGTGACAGGCAACGGAAACGGCGATCTTTTCCGCCCAGTTGCTCCTCTCCTCCCCCGAGTCCAGCAACTCCCGCAGCGCCCCGGGCCAGTCGCCACCGCTCAACGCCTGCGGCACCGACCGCACCAAGTAGGTACGATTGCCAAAAAGCTCCAGCGAGAAGCCGAAGTCGGCCAGTTCCTGGTGGTGCGACTCCAGCACCGCTGCCTGTTGCGGTGTGACCTCGAAGGGCACCGGCTCGAGCAGGCCCTGTACTTCGATTTCACTCCTTGAGCGCTGTTCCCTGACCCTCTCGAAGACGATGCGCTCGTGCGCGGCATGCTGGTCGATGAGATACAACCCATCGGGCCCTTCCGCCACAATATAACTGCCCAGCAACTGACCGAGCACCCGCAGCACCGGCAGAGCGACCGTCAGCGGCTGAGGTGCAGCAAATGCCTGGCTGACCGCGCCCCGCGCAGGCACCGCACCCGACCAGTCGATTTCCGTCTGCCGCGAAGGAGCACCGTAGGCCGTGGCCACCTCCTCAATGCGTGGCACCGGCGTCTGAGCCAGCAGGGTCTGGCGCACCGCCTTTTGCACGGCGGTAAACACCTGGTGCTCGTGCTGAAACTTCACCTCGCTCTTGGTGGGATGAATGTTGATATCAACCTCTGAGGTCGGCAGCGAAATGGTCAGGACCGCCACCGGGTGCTTTCCCTGAGGCAGCAGCCCGTGATATGCCTCCGTCACCGCCCAGGCGAGGAGTCGACTGTTCACCCAGCGTCGATTGATAAAAAAGCTGAGGTAGCTGCGATTGGAGCGACTTAGCGACGGCGCGCCGAGCATTCCCGTCACTTTAACCGGAGACTCATCGCTCCCCCACCCGCCTTCCGACACCTCCAGCATATTGCGGGCGATTTCGGCGCCGTAGACTTCGATAATACTGTCGACAAGCCGGCCTTTCCCCGCCGTGCCCAGCGTTTTCCTCCCCTCGAGGAACAGGGTGAAGCTGACCTCGGGATAGGCTAGGGCGTACTGGCTGACCACGCTGGCAATGTGGCTGTTCTCGGTGGACACCGACTTCAAGAATTTGCGTCGCGCCGGCACATCACGGAAAAGGTCGCGTACTGTTACCGTCGTCCCCTGGGGTCGGGCCTGACTCTTCCTCACTACCACCTTGCCTTCCTGAACGCTGATGTAGGTGCCAGTGGCCTCGCCGACAGCGCTGGTCAGGATGTCCACCTGCGCCACGGCGGCGATGCTGGGCAGGGCTTCCCCGCGGAAGCCTAGGGTGGCAATCGACTGCAAATCGGAAAGGTCGATTATCTTGCTGGTAGCGTAGCGTTCAAAGGCCAGCGCCACCTCGGCCGAGGGTATACCGGTGCCGTTGTCCATGACCCGTATGAGGCTGGTGCCGCCGCCCCGCACCTCGACCGCAATCTGGCTGGCCCCGGCATCGAGCGCGTTCTCCACCAGCTCCTTCACCACCGAGGCCGGCCTCTCCACCACCTCGCCAGCAGCAATCTGGGCAATGAGCTTTTTATCCAGGATTTTTATGGGCATGTTACTAATATCTTACACGGTATCGTGTATGTTGTCAATAATTTTTTAATTATTTATTCCACTTTCTCCAGATTGGCAAAGCTCAAAAGCAGCTTCTTTATGCCCGCCCCATCAAAGGCCACCACCACTTCAACGTCGTCCCGCACCGCTTTGTAGCTCACCACCACCCCCTCGCCGAACTGCGGGTGCTGGACATGGTCGCCGAGGCTCAATTCGGGCAAGTCCGCTCGCGGCGCTGCCATCCGGTTCCAGGAGTACATGGCCGTGGCCAGGTCACTGTCCTCGCCCCGCCACCGCTCCCCGCCCGATATCAGGTGGGGCGGTATATCCTGCAAGAAGCGCGACGGCTTATTGATGTTGCTGCTGCCCATGAAGGCGCGACGAAAAGCGCGCACCAGGTAGACCTTCTTCTTGGCCCGCGTGATGCCAACGTAGCAGAGTCGCCGCTCCTCCTCCATCTGGTCGGGGTCGTCGAACGACCGTATATGGGGCAGGATGCCGTCCTCCATACCGATGATGAACACCGCCGGGAACTCCAGCCCCTTCGCCTGGTGCAGAGTAATTAAAGTGACGGCATCAATTTGCTCGTCAAGGCTGTCGACGTCCGACACCAGGGTCACCCCTTCCAGAAAGGCGGCCAGGCCCTCGGGAGGCGGCATATCCCGGTACTGCTGGGCCACGGTGCGCAGTTCGAGGACATTCTCCCACCGCTCCTCACCATTTGTCATATTCTGCACGTATTGCCGGTAGCCCGAATTCTCCACCACCCAGTCGAAAAGGTCGACCAGGCCCATCTCCTTGCTCCTGGCAATGAAGTCGGCCATCATGGTAACGAAGCCGGACAGCGCCCGCTCAATGCGGGGATTGAAGGCTGGGCGATGCCCCTCGCTCTCCTCTTCCGGCGCTGCAAGCTGCTGCAGTGCCCGGTACTCGGCGATGCCCCGCGTCCGCGCCCAGTGGCTTAGCTCGGCCACCGTCCGCTGCCCGATACCGCGCTGGGGCACATTGATAACCCGCAGCAGGCTGACGCTATCGCTCGGGTTCAGGATGAGTCGCAGGTAGGCGATGACGTCCTTGACCTCCCGTCGCTCGTAGAAGCGCATGCCAGCCACCAGCTTGTAGGGCACGCCGTAGCGGACAAACGCCTCTTCAAGGACGCGCGACTGGGCATTGGTGCGGTACATCACGGCGCAGTCGCCACGATTAAACTCCCCTCGCCCCACCAGCTCTTCGATTTCGTGGACCACGAACTGCGCTTCCTCCTGCTCGGTGTAGGTCTCCACAATTTCGGGCATTGCTCCCGCTTCGTTTTCCGTCCACAGCCCCTTGTCCTTGCGCTGCTGGTTGGCTGAGATGACGTGGCTGGCCGTCTCCAGAATCTTCTTGGTGGAGCGGTAGTTCTGCTCCAGAAAGACCACTTTCGCCTCGGGATAATCCTTCTCAAAGTTGAGTATGTTGCGCAGGTCGGCAAAGCGCCAGGCATAAATCGACTGGTCGGGGTCGCCCACGACACACAGGTTGCGGTATTTCCCGGCCAGCTGCTTCATCAGCTCGTACTGGACGATATTGGTGTCCTGGAACTCGTCCACCTGGATGTGCAGGTAACGCGACTGATAGCGCGCCAGCACCGGCTCATGCTGCCGGAAGAGCTGCACTACCTTCAACAGCAGGTCGTCAAAGTCGAGCGCGTTACTCTCGGTAAGGAACTGCTGGTAGCGTTCGTAGACGCGCTGCACGATTTCCTCAAAATAGCTGTGACTGTGTTTACGATACTCTTCCGGCGTCCAGAGTCGACTTTTCGCCGCGCTTATGGCCGAGAGAATCGACCGCGGGTTATATTGCTTGGGGTCGAGCTCCAGCGCCTGGAGACTGCGTTTGACCAGGGTCATCTGGTCCTCGGCATCATAGATGACGAAGCCGGGGCCGACGCCAACCGCTTTGCCGTCGCGGCGCAGGATGCGGGCGCAGATGGCATGAAAGGTGCCGATGGTCAGCTCGTCAACGGAGCTGCGGGCCAGCTTCCGCAGTCGCTCCTCCATCTCCCGCGCTGCCTTGTTGGTGAAGGTGACAGCCATGATGCGGCGCGGGCTGACGCCACAGACCTTGATGAGGTAAGCGATGCGGTGGGTGATGACCCTCGTCTTGCCGCTGCCGGGCCCGGCCAGAATCAGCACCGGACCACTGATAGTCTCAACGGCCTCTCGCTGCGCGGGATTAAGGTCGGCAAGGATGTCCATCAATTAATTATAACATCTGCGCAGAGAGCTTTGATACTGAGGGTTGAAGGAGGAATAATGCGGTGGATATGATTGTGAATAAAAAATAATAAGGCTGAAAATCCTTTTTCGAATCTCCAGCCTTATTATTGCCTCCGAGAGCCGCTAGTAGCGCTCTCCTTTTCCGCTGCGTTCAGCGTTCACACCTCCACAGGTTATTTTGCCCGGCCCTGTCAGGTACTAGTGGGCGACTGCTTTTTCCTTCACCCGGCCGCGAACTAGAGTGTAAAGGCTTTTGATGGCCCCTGCCCAGATCAGTACCGGCCAGACGACGATGAAGGGTACGACTACCGCCAGCATGATGATAAATCCAAGTTCCATCTTATTCACCTCCTTTTTCTTTTTCCACTATCAGCTTAACACCTCCGAGTGAAAACCTGCTTCCGCCTTGATGCCTATTTACCAATACCAAAAACACGTAAATAAAGCGCCGCAGGCCATCGTTTCCTGCCTATAACCGGCCGGGCTGACTAAGCAGATGTACCGACTTGCCGATGGTAGGAAATAGCTATTTGCCCTGAAGAGACCTGTCAGCCCAACGCGCGGAACAGGGTCACCTTGATTTTACCCCCTGCCATTAGATATACTTTTCAGTAGGCGAATACGAATCACAAGGTGAGTGTCAATGAACTGGAAACCCCTGATTTTTCTTTTCGCGGTACTCCCGGTCATTGTTTCCGGCACGGCGGGCTGTGAAGCGCTCTCTCCGCCGACTTCGGTATCGGGAGTCCCGGCAACGGCAAGCGGCATATTCAACCAGCAGAATACCGGTATCTGGGTCACCGGCGAGGGCAAGGTCAGCGTTGTGCCCGATGTTGCCGTCCTCAGCCTGGGCGTTGAAGCCCAGACGGAAAGCGTCGCTGAGGCACAGAGTCAGGCAGCCACGGCCATGACTGCGGTGACGGCGGAACTCTCCCGATTTGGTATCGCGGAAAAAGACATCAAGACGCAGTATTTCAGCATCGCTCCGGTGCGAAGATGGGCTGAAAAGGATGGACAAGAAATCCTTATCGGCTACCGGGTGACCAATACGGTGACCGCCAAGGTGAGGCAGATGGAAAACACCGGCGCCATCATTGATGCCGCGGCTACAGCCGGCGGCGACTATATCAGGATTAATAGCATCAGCTTCACCGTGGACAATCCATCAGCCCACTACGATGGCGCCCGGGTCAAGGCCATGGCCGATGCCAAAACGAAAGCCAAGCACCTGGCTGATTTAGCCAATGTGAAGCTGGGTAAGCCCACCTATATCAGCGAGAGCGGGGCTTCTCTACCGGTGGTGCGCGACTTCTATCCTGAAGCGGCCATGCCCGCCGCGCCCACCACCCCAATCAGCCCCGGGGAAACGGAAATCAGACTGTCCGTACAGGTGGTCTACAGCATAGAGTAGTGTTCCGTACCACGCTTGAAGGCAGGCTCTTGCATTTCCCGCCGCCAAAATGCTACAATAACGCTAATCCATATTTTATGTTAAGACAAAGCCATGTTCACCGGGATAATAGAAGAAGTAGGTAAAGTCTCCTCGGCGTCAACCACGAAGCTGGTAATCGCCGCGGCACAGGTTGTTGATGGCATGAAGCCGGGCGACAGCATGGCCATAAATGGCGCCTGCCTGACGGTCACCGACTTCGACCGCGCTTCGTTCACGGTTGATGTCATGCCGGAGACGCAGAAACGCACCAACCTCGGTCTGCTCAAAACCGGAGACGGCGTCAACCTGGAGCGCCCAACAGCGCTGGGCGGTCGGCTGGGCGGGCATCTGGTCCAAGGCCACGTCGACGATACTGGCCATATCACGGCACTGGAATGGAAAGGAGAAGCGCTCCTTTTCCGGTTTGAAGCGCCGCCTGAAATCATGCGCTACACCGTACCCAAGGGATATATCGCGGTTGACGGCATCAGCCTGACCATAACAGAGAAGGACAGCCGCTCATTCCAAGTCTCTGTAGTCGAGTATACGCGCCAGAATACCAATCTGGGCAGCCGGAAAGTGGGCGACGTGGTAAACCTGGAGGTGGACATTATCGCCAAATACGTGACGCAGTTCACCCAGCCGCAGACCGGCGGACTGACCGCCGAATTTCTGGTTGAGCACGGCTTCACCATCGGATGATAAACTAACGGAGTGAAAATGAGTACTGGTCTGGCCACAATTCCAGAAGCAATTGCCGACATCAGAGCCGGCAGGTTCGTCATCATCGTTGACGACGAGGACCGGGAGAATGAGGGCGACCTTGCCATAGCGGCGGAGAAGGTGACCGCCGATGCCATCAATTTCATGGCCAGTCATGGCCGGGGCCTCATCTGCCTGCCCATCATCGGCCGGCGACTTGATGAGCTGCAAATCCCCATGATGGTGGAGCACAATACCGCCAAATTCGCCACCGCGTTTACCGTGTCCATCGAGGCCAAGCACCGCGTGAGCACCGGCATTTCCGCCGCTGACCGCGCCGAGACGGTAAAGGCGGTACTTGACTCCGCCACGCAGCCCGAGGACATTGGCCGGCCCGGGCATATGTTCCCGCTTCGGGCCAGAGAAGGCGGCGTCCTGGTACGCGCCGGCCATACTGAGGCCATCGTTGACCTGACCAGACTGGCTGGCCTCTACCCGGCCGGCGTTATCTGCGAGATTTTAAATGAGAATGGCGCCATGGCCCGAATGCCCCAGCTTAAACGAATGGCCAAGCGCTTCGGCATTAAAATCGTGTCCGTGGCCGACCTCATTGCCTACCGCTACCGCCACGAAAGGCTAGTACACCGCGTGGCCGAAGCTAAACTGCCGACGCCCTACGGCAATTTCACCGCCATCGCCTACCGCAGCAATATCGACCCCGATGAACACCTGGCCCTGGTGATGGGGGACGTGGCCACCGATGACCCGGTGCTGGTCAGGGTACACAGCCAGTGCCTCACCGGCGAGGTATTCGGTAGTCTCCGCTGCGACTGCGGGGAACAGATTAAAATGGCCATGAAAAGCATCGCCGAGGAGGGACGGGGTGTCCTCCTCTATATGAGACAGGAAGGGCGGGGCATCGGCATCCACAATAAAATCCGCGCTTACGAACTACAGGACAAAGGCATGGACACGGTTGAGGCCAATCTATCGCTTGGTTTCGCCCCGGACCTGCGGGATTACGGCGTTGGTGCCCAGATTCTGGCGGAACTGGGCCTGCACAACATCCGTCTGCTGACCAACAACCCAAAGAAAGTAATCGGACTGGAAAGCTATGGACTCAAGGTGCTGGAAACCGTGCCTATCATCACGGCACCGAACCCATTCAACAGCCGCTACCTGGAAACGAAACAGAAAAAGCTGGGACATGTTCTGAAAATGACCAGGACCAATCCCGAGAGTGGTGATTAATCCCGGTAAAAAGGAGAGGATTATGGGTAAAAGCTATGAAGGCTCACTGCTGGGCAAAGGGCTAAAGTTCGGCCTCATTGTTTCCCGCTTCAACGAGTTCTTTACCCGGAAACTGCTGGAAGGAGCACAGGACGCCTTGCTCCGCCACGGCGTCAACGAGGCAGATATCGAGGTTGCCTGGACGCCGGGCTCATTTGAAATCCCACTGGTGGCCCAGAAAATGGCCCAGTCCAAGAATTATGATGCCGTTATCTGCATGGCAGCGGTCATTCGCGGCGGCACACCGCACTGGGAATACATTGCCGCGGAAGCTACCAAGGGGATAGCCCGCGTTAGCCTTGAGACCGGAGTACCGGTCATTAACAGTATCATTACCACAGAGACGCTGGAGCAGGCCGTGGAACGCGCTGGCTCAAAAGCGGGCAACAAAGGATTTGACGCCGCCGTCAGTGCCATTGAGACGGCGAATCTGCTTAAAGCTATGGGCTAGTGTCACCGGCGGAATCAGTTAGTCGGTGACTTTATAGACAGTATCCCCGCGTCGTACCCGTTCCGTCACCTTGATCCCGACGGAATCGCCAGCTTTGGCTTCAGTGACGTTCACGTTGTCGATCTGCATTGAGTTCACCGTCAGCTCAAGGTCAGTGGTGTGTCCCTTAATGCGAACCAGGTCACCCACTTTCAGCTTACCGCTGAGCTCAATGCCGGCGACTACCGGATGAGCGAAGAAATCGCTTACCTTCCCGATTTCCTCCTCAGGCATCTGATTCCCTCCTTACCTGATATTCAATCTATAAAGCTTTTGGTTTTGAAATTATACTCCCGCAGCCTGCATAAATCAATATGGGGGGCATCGTTTTGACATATCGTTTTCTGGTACGTATAATTAGTTAACTGAACCCATTAGGAGGCCTAGATTTGGCGCAGGACAGGAAAGCTGCTTCCGTGGTTGAGAATACCAAGGCTGATATTGAACGACTGAACAAACGCCTGGATATGCTTGACGAGCGCCTAGACAACATTGACTCCATGGTTACCGCCGTTGCCGAACGGGTAATGAGGCAGCCGGTGACGCTCAGCATCACCTGCTCCAAATGCGGGCAGCCTATTGAAATTGCCCTCCTCGGCCTAGAAAAGCCGAGGAAATAGGGTTACGTTGAGAACCCTTGAGTTCCCCTCCTCCCGTAAATCATGCTCCACATTCAGTCAATTCTATGCGGAAACCGGAACGTCTTCGGCCAGTAGAAAGCTAAGTCATTAGCATGTTCGGACTGATAATTATCGCCATCTACTTCCTGGTTATGCTCGCTATCGGCATGGCGAGTCGCCGAAAAGCCAGAGGGCCTGATGATTTCTTTGTTGCCGGCAGAAAAAGCTCTTCGCCGTTCGTCGCTGGCTCACTGCTGGCTACCATCGTCGGTGGTTCAGCCACCATAGGTATGGCGGGGCTGGGTTTCAAACAGGGATTGACCGGGGCGTGGTGGCTGCTGGTGGGCAGCATCGGCCTGGTGTTTTTAGGTCTCTTTCTGGCGAAAAAGGTCAGAAGGCTGGCGCTTTACACTCTTCCAGAACTGGTGGCGAAACAGTATGACCGGCGCATGGCTCTGGCTTCTTCCATCCTCATTGTTGTTGCCTGGATAGGCATTGTTGCCGCCCAGATTATTGCCGCCGGGCAGATACTGGGCATCCTGGGAGCCGGCAGCCCGACCCTGTGGATGGTGATTTTTACCGCCATCTTCGTGACCTATACGGCACTTGGCGGCCAGCATGCCATCATCCGCACCGACGTATTGCAGTCCGTCATCATTTTCGTCGGCATCGTTGCCGGCTCAGCCCTGCTGGTAACCAGGCTGGGAGGTTGGGAAGGGCTGCAAAGCTCGCTGCCAACCGGGCAGTTTGCCTTTCCACTGAGCCCGCAGTTTGACGGCGCGGCCCTGACGACCCTGCTGCTGGTCGTTGGCCTGACCTATGTCGTCGGGCCGGACATGTATTCCCGCATTTTCTGCGCCCGGGATGACCGAACAGCGCGCACCGCCACACTATGGACCGCGCTGCTTCTCATCCCGCTGGCCTTCGCCATCGCCTTTATCGGCATGGGCGCCGCCGCCATGTTCCCTGACATCGCGCCCGAGCAGGCGTTCCCCACGGTCATCAGGGAACTGTTCTCACCACTGGTAAGCGGCATCGTCCTAGCCGCCCTGCTCTGCGCGGTGATGTCCTCGGCCGATACCACCCTGTTGAGCGCCAGCACCATACTGACCATAGACATCATGGGACGGTTCCAGTCCAATGCTGGCCAGTCGGGTATACTGCCTCGCTCCCGGTGGGCCATAGTACTGCTGGGGATATGCTCGCTCATCGTCGCCCTGATGCTCAAGGGGGTTATCAGCGCCCTTCTCTTTGCCTACACGATATACACGTCCGGCGTAATTATCCCGGTGCTCGCCGGCTTTTTCAAAGACCGACTGAAGGTTACCTCTGCGGGGGCACTGGCCGCGCTCATCGGTGGCGGCGCAGTGGGCCTTATCAGCAAGCTGCTCAACATCAATTACCTGGACCTGGGAGCGCTGCTGGTCAGCGCGCTGCTGCTTTTCTTGGTCAGTTATATCCACCACCGCTTCCGGGCAACGGCGCGGTGATGCCGGCTAATGTGAGCGGGTAAAGAAGACAAATAAAACCCCGCCCGCCAGGGACAGACCGGCACTGAAATAGAACGCCGCGTTAATATCAGTCATATCAACGAGAGCGCCGCTAATTATAGGACCCAGCGCCATGCCAATGCTCAGCGCCATGGTAATGGCCGCGATGGCCGACCCCATGCCGTATTTCCTCCCCTCCTCCACCGTCAATGCCAGAACCGCCGGCGTGGCGATAGCACTGCCAATACTGCCCAGAATACACAGCGCCAGCAATGGCCAGAAACCGGGCGAAAATGGTATCAGTAGCAGGTAGGTAAAAATCACCAGACAGCCGATTATCACCAGCGCGCGCCGGTTGAAGATATCGGCCATCTTTCCTCCCGGCAGGCCGAGCAATGACGTCAGCAGAACATGAACCGAAATCAAGATGCCGATGAGGTTTTCGGGAAGCCCCAGGCCCATGGCGACGAACAGTGGCAGAAAGGTGAAAAAGGAAGACCGGCCCAGGGCAATCGCCAGACGAAAGCTGATAAGACCGGCCATATTGCCGCTGCGGCGCATATCCAAAAGTGACAACGGTGGGGCCGCCGCCATCTTCCGCACATCACTGCGGGGCAGCATGATAACCGCAATGGTAAAGGCGAGCAGGTTAAGCACCCCCATGGTTATGAAGGCAAGGGCCATCCCCCACTGTGTGGCGAGCACCCCACCCAGAAGCGGACCAAAACCGAAACCGCCGAAAAAGGCAGAGTTTGAGTAGCCCATCCACTTTCCCTCCTCACCCTCAGGAGAAAGGTCGCCGATATACGCCTGCGCAATGGGCAAAATCATGGCGCCGGTAATGCCGTGCACCAGGCGGATTAAGACCAGCTGGTAGACATGCCCTGCCAGAACGTACGTGAATGAAATCAGCGCGTAGGCGAAAAGCCCGATAACAAGAAAGAACTTTCGCCCTTTGCGGTCGGAGAGCCGGCCAAAGACCGGCGTAAAGACGGTGCGGGAAATGGAAAAACCGGCGAAGATAAACCCCAGCCACAGGCCGGTTGCCCCCATGCTCTCGGCATAAAGCGGTAAAAGCGGGACGACAATGCCAGCGCCCAGCATGGAGGAGAATATAGCCAGTGCCAGAACGGGGAATACTCGTTTTATCATGCGGATATAAATGTATTATAGCTATTCGCCGCACCACGAGGCAAATTAGTGTCCATCTAGCCAGCGCGTTTGCACTCGTGGAACGTCGCTGGTATAATAGGGCTGATGAATAGATAGGGATGGGCCAAGCCTCTCGTCCTGAAGCTGGGTGAGAGGTTTTCCTTATCAGCGGACAGGTTTAACAGTGGCATCGAAAGCAAACCAGAAAAAAGAAGAACACCTTGAGACCATGCGGCACTCCGCTTCCCACGTGATGGCGGAAGCGGTCCAGTCCATGTTCCCTGATGCCAAGTTCGCCATTGGCCCGGCCATCGAGGGCGGCTTTTATTACGACTTTGATTTACCGCGCCCGCTCACCCCGGATGACCTGCCTGTCATCGAGAGCAAGATGAAGGAAATCATCGCGGCTGACGCCCCGTTCGTTCATAGTGAAGTAACCAGGGAAAAGGCAAAGCAGATTTTCGCGGCACAGCCCTACAAGCTGGAATTAATTGACGAGCTGCCCGATGAGAAGGTGAGCCTCTATCAACAGGGCTCGTTTCTGGACATGTGCCGCGGCCCCCACGTGAAATCAAGCGGGGAAATCAAGGCTTTCAAGCTCATCAACACCGCCGGGGCGTACTGGCGCGGCGACGAGCACCGCCCGATGTTGCAGCGCATCTACGGCGTCGCCTTCGACACCGAAGCCGCCCTGGAAGAGCATTTGCAGCGGCTGGAGGAAGCCGCCCGGAGGGACCACCGCAAGCTGGGCAGAGAGCTGGACATGTTCAGCATTCAGGATGAATTCGGTCCCGGCCTCGTCCTCTGGCACCCGAAAGGAGCCGTCATCCGGCGCGTCATTGAGGACTTCTGGAAAGACGAGCACTTCAAGCGCGGCTATGACCTGGTCTACACGCCGCACATCGCCCGCATGGACCTGTGGCGCACCAGCGGCCACATTGAATTTTACAAAGACTATCTTTACAGCCCGATGGACATTGAAGGGCAGAAGTACATCCTCAAGCCAATGAACTGCCTGGGTCACATCGCCATCTACAAGACCAGACTGCGCAGCTATCGCGACCTGCCGCTGCGTTATGCCGAACTGGGCACCGTTTACCGCTATGAGCGCTCCGGTGTGCTCCATGGGCTATCCCGCGTCAGAGGTTTCACCCAGGATGACGCCCATATTTTCTGCCGGCCTGACCAGCTGGAAAACGAGGTCGCCGGCGTTCTTGACCTGGCCCTCTTTATGATTGACACCTTCGGTTTCCAGAACTATCAGCTACTGCTCTCCACCCGACCCGAGAAATACGCCGGCACGGTGGCAATCTGGGAGGAGGCTACGGAAACCCTGCGCCGGGCACTGGAGCGGTCGGGCCGTGAATATGAGATTGACCCGGGAGAGGGCGTCTTTTACGGGCCAAAAATCGATATCAAGTTTGAGAGCGCGCTGGGCAAGGCATGGCAGGGGCCGACCATCCAGGTTGACTTCAACCTACCACCCCGCTTCGACGTCAACTACATTGGCGAAGACGGCAAAGAGCACCCGGTGGTCATGGTGCACCGCACCGTGCTCGGCAGCATGGAGCGCTTCCTGGCCACTCTGCTGGAACACTACGGCGGCGCCTTTCCAGTCTGGCTAGCACCGGTGCAGGTACGGGTAATCCCCGTGGCCGACCGACACGTAGATTATGCCCGCCAGCTTGAGGCTGAACTAAAAGATGAAGGTATTCGCGCTGAAGTTGATGCCCGCGCGGAGCGAATTAATCCCAAAATCCGCCAGGCGCAGCTGGAGAAAATCCCCTACATGCTGGTGGTGGGCGACAAGGAAGTGGAGACCGGGACCGTGTCCGTCCGCCGGCGCAGCGGAGAGCAGAGCGCGGCCCAGCCCTTCGGCCGCTTTAAAGAGACCATTAAATCAGCCAATGCCCGCCGGGCGCTGGATACCGGGCACGGTGGTGGTAAGGCAAGTTGATGGTATAAGCCAGTTACACACTTTCCTGAATTTGATTATTGACTTATAATATGATATAGTTTTTCAACGTAAAATACCTGTGCTTGAAGGAGGTAGATAAGGACATAATTAAACAACTGCGTATCAACCAGATGATCAGAGCTCGGGAAGTTCGTCTTGTGGGGGAGAAGGGTGAGCAGTTAGGAATTATGCCCTTGATTCAGGCACAGGAGACCGCCAGAAAGCACGACCTCGACCTGGTTGAAGTCGCCCCGGCCGCTGTTCCCCCGGTATGTCGCCTGCTGGACTATGGCAAGTACAAATATCAGCAGGCCAAAAAAGACCAGGAGATGAGAAAAAGCCAGAAGGTCTCCTTGCTCAGGGAGGTACGGCTACGCCCGAAGATTGGCGACCATGATTTTGAGGCCAAAGCCAGGACCGCCCGAAAACTGCTGGCTGACGGTGATAAAGTAAAGGTGACCGTGCTCTTCCGGGGGCGCGAGGTAACCCACCCGGAACTGGGCTGGAAGCTGTTAAAGCGGATGACGGAGACTCTCAATGAGAATGCCGCCATAGAGAGACAGCCAATTATGGAAGGAAAACGTTTGAATATAATCCTGATACCGACGGCGAAAGCGAAAGTGAAAGAAGAGTTAAAGGAAAGTCAAGATGCCAAAGCTGAAAACCCATAAAGGCGCTAAAAGTCGCTTCTCAATTACCAGCAGTGGTAAAATTATGCGCACCAGAGGCCCGAAAAGCCACCTACGCCGGCGCAAGGCCAAGCGGGTGAAGCGACTTTTTGATAGCAAAGTTGAGTTGCATGCCGTTGACCGAACCAGAATCAAAAGACTTATCCCCCACGGGGTTGGCTAGATAGGAGGGTCGTCACTTGCCACGAGTTAAAAGAGGGGTCACCACCCACCGCCGGCACAAAAAGGTACTTGCCATGACCAAAGGGCAGCGGGCTTCCCGGCACACTCTCTATCGCCGTGCTCATGAGGCGATGCTGCACTCCCTGAGCTATGCCTACCAGCACCGCCGCGAGCGGAAAGGCGATATGAGAAGGCTGTGGATTCTGCGGCTCAACGCCGCCAGCCGTGCTCAGGGCCTGAAGTACGGTCAATTCATGAACCTGTTGAAGAGGTCCGGCATCGGCATAAACCGGAAGATGCTGGCCGAAATGGCGGTAAGAGAGCCAGAGGCCTTCCAGAATCTGGTCAACACCGTCAGAGAGAAGGCCCAGGTTTAAAACGGAACCACGGCACCGGCCACCACTTCTTCATTCCCTGTTCCATACCAAGAGAAAGACCGCAGCGGGAAAATGATACAGCAGCTTGATGAACTGAAAACAAAGGCGCTCCAGGAGCTGGATAAACTACAGGACGTAAAAGAGCTGGAATCATGGCGGGTCCGTTACCTTGGTAAAAAAAGTTTCCTGACCTCAACTTTGCGCAGCCTGGCCACACTGCCGGTTGCCGAGAGAAAGTCAGTCGGTGCCCGGGCCAATCAGGTCAAGGCCGACCTGGAAAACGGTCGGCAGGAGAAAGAACAGGCACTACGAGAGGCACGACTAGTCGCCGGGACACAGCAGGAAATCATGGATATTACCCTGCCCGGTCGCCCCCTGCCCACCGGTCGCCTGCACCCGATAACCCAGACCCTCAATGAAATCTTCGATATCTTTGCCTCCATGGGCTTTCAGATATTTGAAGGGCCAGACGTTGAGTGGGACTATTATAACTTCGAGGCCCTGAATATCCCTGCCGAACACCCCTCCCGCGATACCATGTCCACCTGCTGGGTAGAACCCAGGTCAGAGAGCGGCGATTACAATATGCTCCTCCGCACCCATACCACCGCGGTAACGGCACGCGTCATCGAGAAAATGGAGCCGCCGATAAGGGTAATAGAGCCGGGCAAGGTCTACCGCTACGAAGCCACGGACGCCACCCACATCCCCATGTTCTGCCAGATTGACGGCCTGGCCGTGGACAGGGGCATCACCATGGCCGACCTGAAGGGGACGCTCTACGAGTTCGCCCGCCGCTTTTTCGGCGAGGAGAGAAAGGTACGCTTCCGCTGCGATTTCTTTCCCTTTGTTGAGCCCGGCGTGGAGATGGCCATTGAGTGCCTGGCCTGCAACGGCAAAGGGTGCCGACTTTGCGGGTACAGCGGCTGGATAGAGATACTCGGGGCCGGCATGACCCATCCCGAGGTGCTGAGGCGGGGCGGCATTGACCCTGATGAGTACACCAGCTTTGCCTTCGGCATCGGCATTGAGCGACTGCCCATGCTGCGCTACGGCATTGATGATATCCGGCTTTTCTACGGTAACGACCTCAGATTCTTGAGACAATTTTAGTATGCCAAGATGAAAGTTACGCTTAATTGGCTCCGGGAATTCGTTGACATCAGTCTGCCGCCGGAAGAGGTGGCGAACCGGCTGACCATGGCCGGGACTGAGGCCAAAGGGGTTCAGGTCATCGGTGGCAAGTGGGACAATATCGTGGTCGGCCAGATTAAAGCGGTCAACCCCCACCCCAATGCCGACCGCCTCCGCCTGCCCACGGTTGACATCGGCTCCGAGCAGCCGACTGTGGTCTGCGGTGCCCCGAACCTGAATATCGGCGACAAGGTGGCCTTTGCCCGCGTTGGCGCCAAGCTCATCGACGGGCACACCAGGCAGCCGGCCGTGCTGAAACCGGCCAAAATCCGCGGCATCGAGTCGAGCGGCATGGTCTGCTCAGAAAAGGAGCTCGGCATCTCGGACAACCATACTGAAATACTGGTGCTGCCTGCCGATGCGCCGGTGGGGGCACCCCTGGCCAATTATATGGGAGACGTCATTTTTGACCTGGATGTCACGCCCAACCGGCCCGACTGCCTATGCGTGAGCGGCATCGCCCATGAAATATCAGCGTTGACCGGGCAGAAATTCCATGAGCCAGACCTGAGCTATGAAGAAGCGGGGGCACCAATTGACCAGCACATCACCGTGGAAATCATTGACGCTGACCTCTGTCCCAGGTACTGTGCCAGCCTCATCACCGGCGTCAAAATCGGTGACTCCCCACCGTGGCTGCAGCAGCGACTCCTCGCCTGCGGCATGCGCCCGATAAACAACGTGGTTGATGTCACCAACTACGTCATGCTCGAGCTGGGACAGCCCCTGCACTCATTTGACTACGAATTAATCAGACAAAAGAAGATAATCGTCCGCCGGGCTACCGAGGGTGAAATGCTGGTCAGCCTGGACGGCGTCGAGCGCAAGCTCTCCAGCAACATGCTGGTCATCGCCGACGCCGAGCGCGCGGTGGCCGTCGCCGGGGTGATGGGTGGCGCCAACAGTGAGGTCACCGAGGGCACGACCTCAATACTGCTGGAGGCGGCCAACTTCAACCCGGCCAGCATCCACTACACGGGCCGGCACCTTTCCCTGCCCAGCGAGGCCTGCATGCGCTTTGAGCGGGGCATCCGCCCCGAACTGACCGTGCCGGCGCTGAGACGGGCCACGCAGTTGATAATGCAACTGGGCGGCGGCCAGGCCACCAGGGGTGTGGCGGATGCCTATCCCGGAAAACGGGAACCGGAACCAATCGTGATTTCCACGGAGCGAACCAAGCAAATTCTCGGCGTGGCATTCACCCGCGACCAGATAAGCAATACGCTGACGGCGCTGGGTTTTGAGTGCCAGCCCGGGGCCGCCAAGACAGAGATAAAAGCCACTGCCCCCTACTGGCGCAGCGACATCGCGCGGGAGGTTGACCTTATTGAAGAGGTCGCCCGTATTATCGGTTATGATAAAATCCCAACGACCATACTGAGCCAGTCAATACCGCCACATCGTCCCGCACCCATGCTCGACCTGGAGCGAAAGATACGGGACACCCTTGCTGGCTACGGCTTTCAGGAAGCGATAACCTACTCCCTGACCAGCCTGGAAATGCTGCGCAAATTCAGGCCGCAGACCGGAAAAGTGGCGCCGATGCCAAGCCGCCTGGCCAACCCCATGACCGCGGAGCAGGAGTACCTGCGCCCCACTCTGCGGGCCAACCTGCTGGCGATTCTGGCCTCAAACCGGAGACATGAAGAAAGCGGTATCCGACTGTTTGAGCTGGGCAAAATCTACCTGCCGAGGGAGAAAGAACTGCCCGATGAGCCTGAGGCGCTCTGCGGGCTGCTCTGCGGGTCCAGAAACGATATATCCTGGCTCGGTGATGGCGGGGCGCTGGGCTTCTTCGATGCCAAGGCGGTACTGGAAGGGCTGTTCCGCAGGCTGGGCGTTTCCGCCAGCTTCAAGCCGGGCAACGATGAAAGCTTCCACCCGACACATCAGGCCGCCATCGCCATTGACGATAAAGAGATTGGCATCATCGGGGAGCTCCACCCCAAGGTAACCGAAGCCTTCGACCTTGCCGAAGCGGTCTACCTCTTCGAGCTAAACGTCACGAAACTGCTACCTTCTGCCACCGGACACCGCCGGTTCCAGCCCATACCCCGCTTCCCGGCCACGGTGAGGGATATTGCTCTGATTGCTGACGTCGGCGTCAGCCACCAGCAGGTGGTCGATATCATTAAAAGTTTCTCGCTGGTGAAAGAGGTGGCTATATTTGACGTCTACTCCGGGAAGCAGGTGTCGGCGGGAAAGAAGTCGCTCGCCTACCGCATCGCTTACCAGTCACCCACCCACACCCTGACGGATGAAGAAGCGAACCGGGTACAGGAGCAAATCTTGAAGAAGCTGAACCAGCAGCTTGGCGCCACCCTGCGCGGCTAGCCTTCGGCTTTTGACTTTTTATCCTTTTCCCTGAGCTTTAGCGTGTTCCTGACCAGCTCTTTCTCACGGTCGTAGTTAATGACCCGCTGCAGCATGATTTTCTGCGTCTGTACCGGCCCGGCGCCGTGCCAGGTGCCCACTCCGTGTAGCCCCGCCGTCCAGTTCTGGAGCAGCTTGGTCACTTTCATGATGTTTTCCGCCGGCTCATCGGAGCCAAAACGGTAAAACTCCTCCACGTAGTCCCTGACCTCGGGGTTTTTGAGTTCTTTCAGCGACGGCATGGTAACAATCAGCCCGCCGCCGATATCGCCAGCGAGCGCCATCATCCGCCAGAAGGCGTTGCAGACATTGAGCTTAGCCACGTTGCCCATTAGCTCATCGGGCAGGAACACTCCAGACCCGGGCGGCTGCTCAGAGCCGCGGCGGGCCGCCTCCAGACCGCAGGCGCGACTAGTCTCCCGCAGCACCACCATCTCCGCCAGCTGCTCATTGATGTGGGGCGCTTTTTCCAGGCCCTTGTATTCCTGAATCAGCCTTGATGCGCCGATAATCTGGTTCATAAAGCCCACCTTGCACGTCCCGCCGCAGGTCATGCGGTGCGTCCGGGCAAAGCGGGCCACCAGCTTGCCGGAATAGTTATATTCACCGCAGTGGAAAACGCGTTCCCAAGGCACAAATACATTATCAAAGACGACCAATGAGGTCTCGCGCTGGCCGTAAAGGGGATTGCCCAGTTCCTCAAGGTCGTCCGCCTGCTCCCTTTCCGCCGAGTACGGCGTGTACTGGCAGACATAAGTAATGCCTTTGGCGTCGGTGGGAGTGGCAAAGGCAATGGCATAGTCTTCTTCGCCCTCGACGTGGGCGCCCTGGGGCAGCACTACCAGCTCGTGGCTGGCGTAGGCGCCGCTGATATTGATTTTTGCCCCCCGCACCACGATGCCGTCCTTATTCTTGTCCACCATTTTTAAAGAAAGATAAGGGTCAGGCCACTCCCGTGTCTTCTTGTTGCGTGAACCCCTCGGCTCGGTGAGGGCACCGGCCACGGATAAGTCCTGGCGCTGCACCGTCTTTAGAAATTCCAGAAACCTGGGGCGGTATTCGGTGGCGAGGTCGCGGTCCATCTCCCAGGTGGTGCTGGCCAAGGCATGGAAAGCATCATAGCCCACGCAGCGGTAGATGCACGTCCCCAGCATCTCGGCGGTGAAGGTCCCCGCCTCGGCCTTTTTGATAAGGTCGTCAACACTGGCGCTCACGTGGGTATAGCGATTGACCGTCTCGCCAATGAGAGGCGAATGGCAGGTCATGATATCTTTATACCTGGGGTCTAGCACCCAGGCGTAGCTGGCTTTATTTGCCTCCACCACGGTGCGGGTGTTACGGTTCTCCAGAATATTAGCCACCCTTTTCCCGTTCATGAAAACGCGCGGCTTCAGCTTTTTCAGGCTCTCTTCGAACTGCTCCGGCGTCATCAGCGCCATTTTGTACTACCTCACTTTCGGCTCTGTACCAGCGCCTTCACCCTGGACGCGACATCGGCAACGGACACCAGCGCCGCCGCCTTTTCCCCACGCCATTTCACCTCAACCTCATCCTTCTGCAACGTGCGCGGGCCGACCGTCACCCTTAACGGTATCCCCAGGAGGTCGGCATCGTTGAACTTCACGCCGGGTGATTCTTCTCTATCGTCAAAGAGCACCTCAAGGCTAGCCGACTGCAGTTCTTCGTACAGTTTTTCGGCGACCTCCGCCACATTGGTGCCCTCGCGGTAGAGCGGGCAGAGATAAACATGATAGGGCGCGATGGACAGCGGCCAGATAATGCCCTTGTCGTCGTGGTAGTGCTCGACGACCGCCGCCAGTAATCTGCCCAGTCCGATGCCGTAGCAGCCCATGATTATCGGCTGGGAGTTGCCTTTTTCGTCAATAAAGCTGGCGCCAAGGGCGTTGCTGAGGAAGGTGCCCAGCTTGAACACATGCCCGACTTCAATCCCCTGCATGGACTTCAAGGTGCCGCCGCATTTCGGGCAAATATCCCCGTCCCTGACCTGACAGATATCGGCCACGATGTCTGCTTTGAAGTCGCGGGGGTAGTTGACGTTCTTGACATGCGTGTCCGGCTTGTTGCCGCCGGCAACGAAGTTGATGCCCTCAGCTACCGAGTCGTCAGCCACAATTTTGATATTTTTCAGGCCCATCGGCGAGGCGTAGCCGGCAGCGATGCCCGCCTTATTGACCTCATCTTCAGTGGCCATATGCAGGTCAATGCACTTCAGCAGCCGCTGCAGCTTCACCTCGTTGACGTCAAGGTCGCCCCGTATCATGGCGAAGACCACCTGCCCATCGGCAACGTAAAAGACCGCCTTCAGGGTGTGGTCTCTGGGCACGCTGAGGAAGTGCGACACCTCCTCGATGGTCTTCATGCCGGGCGTGGCCACTTCTTCCAGCGGCATAGGCTTTTCCGGCTTTATCTGCCTCTTGACGCTCACTGCCTTCTCGGCGTTGGCGGCGTACCCGCATTTTTCACAGCCGATGACCTCGTCCTCGCCGTTGTCGGCAATGAGCATGAACTCGTGGGAGTCCTTGCCGCCGATGGCCCCACTGTCCGCCTCGACGAACAACGCCGGCAGGTCGCATCGGTCGTAGATGTTGCGGTAGGCCTGCACCATCTTCTGATAGCTAACGTCCAGCCCGGCCTCGTCCACGTCAAAGCTGTAGAGGTCTTTCATGATGAATTCGCGCACCCTTATCAGCCCGCCGCGCGGTCGCGGCTCATCACGGAACTTGGTCTGTATCTGGTAGAGCAGTTTTGGCAAATCTCGGTAGCTCTGGACGTGGTGGCTGACCATGTGAGTGAGCACCTCCTCGTGGGTCGGCCCCAGCACCAGGGTGCGCTCGCGGCGGTCGAGCAGGGTGAAAAGCCCCTTGCCGAAGGATTTATCCCTCCCCGTCTGCTGCCAGAGCTCGACGGGCTGGAGCACGGGCATGGCCAGTTCCTGTCCGCCGGCGTTGTCCATCTCCTCCCGGATGATGTTCTCAATTTTTTTCAGCACCCGCCACCCCAGGGGCATGTAGGAGTAGACCCCGGCCGCCACCTGCATTATCATCCCCGCCCGCAATAGTAACTGGTGGCTGGCCGTGTCTGCCTCGGACGGTACCTCCCGCTGTGTCCTGCCAAATAATTCAGATAGACGCATAATCTAAAACTCCAGTATATTTAGTTTTCTACCTCACCCCTGTATCCCCTCTCCTATCAAGGAGAGGGGAAATTCTTTATGAAAGAGGGGCTTCGCCCCTCTTAAACTCCCCTATCTTGACATCTTTCTAACGAAAGTTACGAGAAATAACGCCATAATAGAAATACCGAAAAAGGATTCAATAGCTCCCACAGTTTGCATCCAAAGCGCTGACGGTGGATAGACCCAACTACCATAACCCAACGCTGTGAATGAGACTGCGCTAAAGTATAATGAGTATAGCACATCCATACCACCACCCCAATATGATAACGCTGAACCAAATATAACAATTGCTGCTGATATGGCTACTCTTTGAGGTTTCTCACCATATCCACAGGTTAATCTAAATACCCATAACCAAACCAGCATCCAAAATTGGTTAATCCGTTTTTGTTTGGTAGATTGAATAAGCTTCCGATAGCTCTCTTGTTCCCTGTAGAAAAATTTACCTGCGATATCGTATCTACCAGCTCTGCTATACCAAATCTTTAAACGCCTATATACATGAGCTGCCCAATGTAATAAGTATTTTTTATCTTTATTATCTCCTCTTTTTTCTTCTCCTAGTTTATAATCACCCCAATGAGTAGAGCTAAAGTCAGTATCATCAGTGAATTTAGCATGTGACAACTGAGCGCCTTGGAGATATGCAGCAGCAAAACTTGTTTTATCTAGAAAAGCGTTACTTAAATTTGCATCTATAAGATTAGCGCCAAAGAAATTAGCTCTCTCAAGGTGAGCCCCAGATAAACGTGCTCTCTCAAGATTAGTACTAATTAATTGCGCGTCCTCTAGATGCGCTCTAGATAGATTAGCATTGGTAAGATTAGCCTCTTCCAAGTAAGCTCCCTCAAGATGAGCCTCAATCAAGCGCACTCCCTTAAGATGACACTTATCTAAACCAGCCTCTTTTAATATAGCTCCATTGAGTATAACTCCGTTGAGTATAGCACCTGTAAGGTCAAGCTCAGCAAGGTTTATTCCTTGTTCAAAATAGTTACCTGATAGGTCTAACCCCTCTGCTCTACTGTCATTCTCGGCTATGCGCATATATACATCTGCGCTATTTAAAGGATTCTCTGCCGTTCCATCTCCCATATCTAAAGCCCCTCCACTTCCCTCATCAGCGCCTTCACAAAATCTTTCTCCTGCACCACCCCCACCTTTTTCCCCTTTTTAAAGATAACGCCTTTCCCCTTCCCGCAGGCGAGGCCGACGTCGGCGTCTTTTGCCTCGCCGGGGCCGTTGACCACGCAACCCATCACCGCCACCTTTACCGGCTTGGTAATCTTTAAAAGCTGCACCTCCACTTCCTCCGCTAATTTTACTATATCAACTTCCGCCCGACCACAGGAGGGGCAGCTGACCAGCACCGGGCCGTGCTGGCGCAGGTCAAGGCTCTTCAAAATCTCGTAGCCGGCGATGACTTCCTCGCGGGGGTGGGTGGTGAGGGAAACGCGTATGGTGTCGCCGATGCCCATATAGAGCAATGTGCCGATGCCCACCGCGCTGCGGATGACGCCTCTTTTCGGTGTGCCCGCTTCGGTAACGCCCAGGTGCAAGGGGTAGGGCATCTTTCCGGCAAGGCGCTTGTTGGCCTCGACCATCGTCGGCACGTCAAACGCCTTCAGTGATACTTTTATCAGGTCGAAGTCGAGGCTTTCCAGAAGCCTTATCTGCCCTGAAGCCGCCTCGACCATTCTCTCGGCAACGCTTAACTTGGGGTCAGGGGCTTTGGGCAGGCTGCCCGCGTTCACCCCTACTCTGATGGGCACGCCCCTCTCTTTCGCCGCCAGCGCCACCGCCCTCACCTTCTCCGCCTCACCGATGTTGCCCGGGTTCAGCCTCAGCCCATCGGCGCCCGCTTCAAGAGCCATCAGCGCCAGTCTATAGTCAAAATGGATATCGGCCACCAGGGGGATATGGATATCCTTCTTGATGTCAGCAATGGCCTGGGCGGCCCCGGCATCGGGCACGGCCACCCGCACCAGCTCGCAGTCGACCTCCTCAAGCTCCCTGATTTGTCTGACGGTCGCTCTGACGTCGCGGGTGTCCGTGTTGGTCATCGACTGCACCACGATGGGTGCACCATCCCCTATTGCCACCCCACCGATTTTTATCTGCCTGGAAAGGCGCCTTTTTATCATGGCAGCAGACTCTCACCGCTGATGATGCGGATGATATCCTGGTAGGTGACCAGCAGGATGAAACCAATCAGCAGGGCAAACCCAGCCATGTGAATCATCCCCTCGATTCTGGCCGAAATGCGCTTGCCGCGCCGCACCGCCTCCAGCAGGACAAAAGCGATTCGGCCGCCGTCCAGTGCCGGCAGGGGTAAAAGGTTAATGATGCCCAAATTTATGCTCAGAAAGGCAGCGAACTCCAACAACGGGCTGAGCCCCGCCTGGGCCACCTCGCCGGTCAGCTGCGCGATGCCCACTGGCCCGGCCACAACTCTGGGCACGCTGCCGATAACCATGCTGATGATGCCGTTCTTGAACAGCACGAAAGTTTCAATGCATTCCTGCACGCCCATCGGTATCGCCTGCCAGAAGGGATAGCTCTGCCGGACAACCGTCGCTGATTCCGTTCTCACACCAACGCCAATCGCCCCTTCCCCCTCCGGTGGCTGCCACCTCGGTACTGCTCTGACCTCCTCGGTGGTGTCATCAACATGCCGGATGAGCAGCGCGACTGGCTGTCCCAGCTTGAGCTGGATTTGACGCTGCACATCGCCAATGTTATTGACCCTATTCCCATTTATCTCAAGGATAGTATCCCCGGCAGTGATGCCGGCCCTGGCCGCGGGCGAGCTTGCGGCTACCTCGTCAACCTGCACCTGTCCGTAAACAACGTTGTGCGGCACCATGAAGGCCACTGAGAAGAGAAGCAGCGGCAGCAGCAGGTTCATCAGCGAACCGGCGCTCAGCGCCAGCAACCTGACCGGGATGCTCTTGCTGGCCAGGCTTCCCGTGACTTTAGGGTCTTCTTCACCGGCCATCTTGACGAAGCCGCCCAGCGGTATGGCGTTCAACGAGTATATGGTCCCACCGCGTTTGAAGGAAAGCAGCCGGGGCGGGAAACCGATGCCGACCTCCTCCACGGTGACGCCCGAGGCCTTGGCGGTAATATAGTGCCCGAACTCGTGGGCGATAATCAACACCGCCAGTATGCCGAGAAAAGCGATTACGGTGATGAAAGCTTCCATTAGTTCATTCCGCCCGCCGTTTTGAGCAATGTTTCCCTGGCCCAGGCGTCCGCCGCCTCAATTTCCTCCAGTGTGGGTCTAGCGACCGCCCGGTGCTGCTCCAGCGTCCGCGCAATGACGCCGGCGATATCGGTAAAGCGGATGTGCCCGGCAAGGAAAAACTCAACGGCCACTTCGTCAGCCGCACAGAGCACCGCCGGACAGGTCCCGCCCTGCTTGCCGGCCTCGACTGCCAGTTGCAGGCAGGGAAATTTATCATAATCGGGCATCTCGAAGTCCAGACTCCTCACCAGGCTCCAGTCGAGCCGGGGGAGCCTGGGGTTGGGCAGTCTTTCTGGATAGTACAGGGCATACTGGATGGGCAGGCGCATATCGGGATAGCTGAGCTGCGCTTTAATTGAGCCATCGACAAACTCCACCATGGAATGGATGATGCTCTGGGGATGGACCAGCACGTCAATACGGTCATAGGGCGTCTGGAAAAGCCAGTGTGCCTCAATGACCTCGAGCCCCTTGTTCATCAGCGTCGCCGAGTCTATGGTCACCTTTTTCCCCATCCGCCACGAAGGGTGCTGCAACGCCTGTGCCGCTGTTACCTCAGCCAGCTGCTCCGTCGCAAACTCACGAAACGGTCCACCGGAAGCAGTCAGAATAATCCTGACAGCCTCCTGGCTTTCGCCACTGAGACACTGCCATATGGCGCTGTGCTCGCTGTCAACGGGCAGAATCCGGGCGCCACTCTTCTTTGCTTCCGCCGTGACAATTTCCCCTGCCGAGACCAGCGACTCCTTATTGGCCAGTGCCACGTCTTTTCCCGCCCGCAGCGCGGCCAGCAAAGGTCTCAGTCCCACTTTACCGGACGTGGCAATGACCGCGATGTCCACCTTTGGACTGGCCGCAATCTCATCCAGAGACAATAAACTGTTCTTTATGTCAACTGAACGCTTTAACGACTCAATATCGGTATCCTCTGATGGGCAGCCAATGAACTCTGGTTTGAACTCCTCAATCTGCTCGGCGAGCAGTTTCAGGTTTTTACCCGCCGCCAGCCCGACCACGCGAAATCGCTGCGGTATTGACCGGATAACGTCAAGCGCCTGCCTCCCGATAGAGCCGGTGGAACCAAGAATGGCCACCCGCTTTACAGCATCAACCATTGCCCTACTATCTTACAACAAATAGGCTCAGGAAAGTAGTCTTAAGCCTGTGAAAACGCTGATAAAGGCAAGCTATCACCTGAAGAAGATGCTGGCCAGCATTGGGCGGGACTGGAGAAGAAGAAAGGACACACCGCTAAAATCACCGGTTGATAGAGAAGAGGAGAAGACCGTTGCCTTTATTATAGACACTCTAGGTATTGACATTAATAGTGGTAGAATTATAATACTGCTTGACTGGTTTGAAATGTTATGAAAAGTAAAAATGGCCAAAATTGAACGTAACATTGTTATCGGGGTTCCCGTAGAGAAGGTGTTCTCTTATATAAGCGACCCGATGAAGCTATTAGAGTGGCTACCGAGCCTATTTGATATCCGAAATGTCACCGGGGAGGGAGTTGGCCAACAGTTTAGCTGGACCTATAAGATGATGGGCATACCCTTCAAAGGTATAGCCAACTACACGGAGTACAAACCCCGCGAGCGAATAGTCATCAAGACCACGGGAAATATTCGTAGCAGTTGGACCTTTACCTTCAAACCGCAGGGTGACATGACTCTGGCAAATCTAGCAATCGATTACACCATTCCCATGCCACTAGTTGGTAAGATAGGTGAAAGGCTTATATTAAGACAGAATGAAAGAGAAGCCGAACTGGCGGTAGCTAATATCAAGGAAAGACTGGAGTGGCGGGACCAGTTCAAGTCCCGAAACACCGGAAAATACTAAACGAAAGTACCTGCATTAAGCCGTATGACCTTGTTTCTCTAGTTACAAATCCTGTTCTGCCTCTTTTTCATCTTCAAGCATATCGGGCAGGTCAAAAACCCGGACATCCTTACCAGCCTGGTCGGAGCTCGACCAGGAATTGAGGAATTCCCTTTCCTCACCACAGATTTTACAGACACCCCGGCTTTTCGGGCCGCTAGCCGCCTCAATATGCCAGTAATGCCGACAGCCCGTGGCTACTGCCGACTTTTTCTCGTTTAAATCACTCCGGTTCCTCATCATGCACCTCATCTCCCTCTTTTCCCATTCATTTTAATCTTCCAATTTGTTCCTGTATGTGACTTTTATCCCATATTTAAAATAACGAAAAAGCAAGCTAAAAGTTGTTGGCATTGAAATCAGAAACGGCAAATAGTGATGGCTAGGACCGGTCAGCCGAACGCGGCGTCTCTTCGGTGACCACTTCGAAGGGGCACTGTATTGCCCCGGTGGGACACACCATTTCACACATCGTGCACCATCTGGTGCACTGCTGACAGCCTGCCCTCTCCCTGACCACAACCACATTATCTACCAGCATCAGAGTCTGGCAAGAGCACACCTCCACACAGAGCCCACAACCGTTGCACTTATTTCGGTCTATTTCTGGCATTTTAACCATTTATCTCATATTCTCCCAGACAGGCATAGTTTAATCCCAATTCCCTTGCCTGTCAGCGACTTTTGTCTCACAGGCCAACGGCAGCGATTTCCCTCAGCGCCTCCTTATCCGTAATCACGACACGATTGCGTTCCAGCCTTACTTTTCCTTCCTCCTCCAGCAGCTTGAGCGAACGCCCAATCATCTCCCTGGCAGTACCGGCCATGGCCGCCATGTCCTGCTGCGTCAGCCTGTGCTTCTGCCCGTTCATGTCACCGACATTCTCCAGCAGTATCCTGGCCACTCTGCCCGTCACGCGCCGGAAAGACAGGTCCTCAACCAGCGAAATTATCTGCTCAATTCGCCGTGACAGCACCTGAATGACATTCTCCGCCAGCTCCGGGTATTTCCGCAGGCTTGCTTCCAGGTCATCTTTTTTTATCCCGTAAAGCAACGCCTGCGTCATTGCCTCGGCACTGGCCAGGCTCACCCCCCCGCTGAAGACAGGGACATCATCAAACGAATCACCGGGTCGGGCCAGGTATATAATCTGCTCCTTGCCATCGGTGGAGGTTTTAAATACCTTCACCACACCGGCAATAACAAAATACACGGCCCGCGCTGGCTCGCCTTCAAAGGTAATAATTTCCCCGCGCGCCACCGTTTTCTCAAACACCTGCCCCCGGATTGGGTCAAGCTCTGCAGAACCCATCCCCGAGAAATAGGCGCTCGATTGCAAAGATGCCACCTTCACCGACATATCGTCTAGGATTATACCAGCTTCCCGATTATTCAGCAAAAGGCCAGACACAGAGCGTTTACCTGAAAGACCTGGTGAAGAGACTCACCTTCAGGCCGACTTTTGAAAGTAGTAGCCAACGCCGGGTTCGGTGATGACATATTTGGGGAGAGACGGGTTCATCTCTATCTTTTTGCGCAGATGTGAGATATAGATGCGCACGTAGTCGAGGTCGTCAACGTATTCCCAGCCCCACACTTTTTCCAGCAGTTGCTGGTGCGTCAGAATGCGACCGGTGTTCTGCAGCAGAAGGGCCAGCAGTCGAAATTCAATGGGCGTCAATTTGACACGCTTACCATCAACGGTTACCTTACGCTGGGCCATATCCACGGTAAGATAGCCATCGCCAAAGGCGGTACCTTTGCCCGGGTCTTCCACAGATGAGGGCAGCTCGGCACGCCGCAGCATGGCCTGCACCCGCGCCACCAGCTCTTTATTGCCTACCGGCTTAATGAGATAGTCGTCAGCACCGTAATCAAGACCACGAACCACATCTTCCTCCGTTTTACGCCGACCGGTAAGCATGATAACTGGTATGGTCGCTGATACGTCACGAATGCGACTACAGGTCTGCCAGCCATCCATGGTGGGCATAACCAGGTCAAGCAATACCAGGTCTGGCTTTTGGTGATACAGGAGCCGCAAGGCGTCCTGGCCATTGCTGGATTCCAGCACCTCGTACCCTTTCCGCGTCAGAACCTGTGAAACAAGCCTCAACATTGCGGCATCGTCGTCAACAACCAGTATCTTTTTCGCCATGCCTACTCCACCCTAAACATTATTTGGCTTGTGCTCCTGCAGCATCTGGTCAATTATTCCGGGCAGTTCACGGGTACTGATTGGCTTCGACAGATAAGCATTACAGCCTGCTTCCAGAAACCGCTCCTTGTCCCCCCTCATGGCATAGGCAGTGAGCGCGATAATCGGTGTATGGCGGAAAACAGGCATCTGCCTGAGCCGTTTCGTGACCTCAATTCCGTTCATTCCGGGAAGCTGCATGTCCATGACTATCAAATCAGGCTGCTCCCGGGTGGCCATATCCAGCGCTGCCTCACCGTCACATGCCTTGAGCAGGATATAGCTTTTCGATCTCAAAAGCAACTCCAGCAACTTCATGTTCTGCGGGTTGTCTTCCACAAGCATTACTTTTTCCCTCAGCAACTTATCCCTCCCGTCAGTTCGCCGTTATTCATCTACCCGTTAGAAAAGGTACTGGGCGTGGCTAGGGGCAGGGTAAAATGGAACTGACTTCCCCTGCCATACTCGCTGTCCACCCATATACGGCCGCCGTGCTTTTCGATAATTTGCTTGGCAATGGCCAGGCCGAGTCCGGTGCCACCAGCTTCCCTCGGTAACGGGCTATCAATCTGGCTGAATGGCTGAAAAATGGTTTTTTGGTCCTTTTTCCTTATACCAATGCCATCATCGATAACGCTGACCTGACACCAACTGTCCTCACTGAACACCTCGATACGAAGATGACCACCATCCGGTGTAAACTTGGTTGAATTGCTCAGCAGGTTAATCAACACCTGCCGTAGTTTATCCTTATCGGCTCGTACCTGAGGGAGCCCATCCTCGATGACTACCTCAAGGTTATGCTTCCGCTTGTGAATCATGGGCATCATTTCATTTTTCAATGTCTGCAGGATATTCTGTAGCGTGATATTGCTCATTTTTAGTTCCATTTTACCGGCTTCTATCTTGGAAAGGTCCAGAATATCATTGATAAGGCTCAGCAGGTGCTGGCCGCTGCCCAGAATGTCTTTCAGGCACTGCTTATGCTCATTTTTCAGGTGGCCCACGGCACCATCCAGCATTAACTCGGAGAAGCCGATGATGACGTTGAGCGGGGTGCGCAACTCGTGTGACATATGAGCCAGGAATTCGGACTTCGCCCGGCTCGCCACCTCCACTTCCCTGGTCTTTTCCACAAGCTGCTGCCCCTGCTTCAATAACTCCCGACTCTGCACCTGAAGTTCCCGGTTCTTTATCTCCAGGAGTTGGCTCTTTTCCTTTAATTCCTGGACCATCCGCTTGCGTTCGGTAATATCTACCCAGTTAGCTAAATAATATTTATATTCTCCATCTATAATTACTGGCGTGGAGTTTATATTGACCCAGAACCGCTCACCATTTTTCTTCTGGAACAGTTCCTCCTTACCTATAGCGCCTCTCTTCAGCGCCAAGGAAAAATCCCGCTCTGTTTTATCCCCAGCCTCTTCCGTCCACCATGGATACGGTGCTTTCAGGCCTATAACCTCGGCAAGTGAAAACCCGGCTAGTCCTTCCAGTGCTGGATTGACGTATTTAACTGACATATCGGCATTGAGCACGAGCAGCGGATAGGGAGCGTTTTTCAGCAGCGTAGAGCTGAATTCCTCTGACTGCCGCAGTATTTCTTCCCAGCGCCGTCGCTCGGTAATATCGGAAATGATGTGCACCGCGCCCGCAACCTGGCCTCTTTCATCAACCAAGGGGTCGACAGTAATCTCAATCCACTTATCACCCAGGAACAGAGCTTGAGTTTCCCGCCGGTGCGATTTCTTCATGCGCACGAAAGGACACTCTTTAATTGGCGCCGTCTGGCCGTGTAATAACTCGCAGCAGTTCCTACCGTTAATATCGCTGTAAGATTTGCCTATCAGGTTGGTCATCGCTCCATTGCAGCGCACAATCTTGGCGTCATCATCCAGCAGACAGACCGCATCACTGATGGCATCAAACGTGGTCCGCCACTGGTTTGCTGATAGCCGCAGCGCCTCCTCAATTCTCGCGCGCTCAGTGATGTCTCTCTGCAATTGCTCATTGGTCTCAAAGAGCAGCTTGCTGGAGCGCTGCAGACTCTCCACCAGCTTTTTGTTCTCCAGTGAGAGCCGCTGCTGCTTGAGGGCATTGGCAATGGTATTCTTGATTTCATCCGGATTTATCGGTTTAACAAAGTAGGCATAAGCCCCCTGGTTTACCGCGTCCACTGCGGTCTCAACACTGGCATATCCCGTAGTGATAACCACCGCCACCTCTGGATTTATCTCTTTAGCCGTTTCCATAATGTCCAGCCCGTTGACGTCAGGCAATTTTATATCAACAACGACAATATCAAAAGGGTCATTCCTTATAACCTTTAACGCGTCAGCCCCTTTTTCCAGCCCGATAACTCTGTAGCCGACTTCCTCCAGTATGCCGCACAGCGTTTTCCTTTCCCCCGCCTCATCCTCCACGACCAGTATGATGGCCGGTAACGGTGTCATTTTTATTTCTCCCTGGATATTGTCTCAACCAGAGTGATTACCTTTTCCATATCAAAGGGCTTGTACAGATAGGTATAGGCACCAGCCCCGACGGCGCTCTGAATCAGCTCTTCCTCAGCATAGCCAGTCATCATTATCACCGTTGCCTGCGGGTCTATCTTTTTCATCTGTTCAAAGGTCTCAAAACCGGTCATATCGGGCAGCCTGATATCCAGAAATACGATGTCATAATGCCGGCTCTTGACCATAGCGATGGCCTCGGTACCATCAGCCGCCGTGGCGACCCGGTACCCCTTTTCCTCAAGGATTACCTTCAATGTCTCCCGGTCGGCACCATGGTCATCGACCACAAGCACCAGCGTTTTCCTGGTCAGCAGTTCTTCAATAATAGCGATGACCATGTTGATATCGAACGGCTTGTAGATAATGGCATGGGCACCTTCTTCCAGGGCTTCTTTGACGAGGTCTTCCACGGAGTAGGCGGTCATCATCACCACGGCGGCATCAGGGTCTATCTTTTTAATTTCCCGGTAGGTCTGCACACCGTCTATCCCCGGCATCTTGATATCGATAAAAATGGAGTCAAAGTGCTTCTTCCTCACCGCCTCTATGGCCTGATAGCCATCTTCCACGGTCGTGACGCTATACCCTTCGTCCTCCAGTATGCCACCAAGCGTCAGCCGCATGCTGCGCAGGTCGTCCACGACCAGAATATTGGTTGGTCTTTTATTGCTTTTCAATGCTGCCCTCCTGAACCGGTGTTCCCAGCGGCAACTTGATGGTAAACGTTGTCCCTTTGCCGGCCACGCTTTTGACTTCAATTTGCCCGCCATGACGGTCAATTATCGACTTGCTGACGGCCAGCCCCAGGCCGATACCTTTTGCCCTCGTCGTAAACAGAGGTTCAAAAATCTTGCCCTTGACTTCACCAGCTATGCCGCTGCCAGTATCGGTTATATCTATCTCCTGGAAACCATTTTTCTCTCTGGTGCCTACGGTTAATTTGCCACCTTCCGGCATTGCCTGCACGGCATTGGTAATCACGTTAATCAGCACCTGCTGAATCTGCCCCGGGTCTACCGCAATCTCCTTCGCATCAGAGCCCAGATTCTCATTCAGTTCAATATTTTCCGGTATCGCCACCCGGGCCAGGGTGTCTTTGATTACCTTGCTCATCGTCGTGGGCGTAACCGCCGGCTTGCCGACGCGCGAAAACCCGAGCAGGTCATTGATAATCTTGTTGGAAGCATTAATCTCATCGTCCACGATGTCAAGGAACTCCATTACCCGCGGTGCTTGCTCCGCCAGCTCACTTGCCGTCAATTTACCCCGGATATAGTAAACAGCGTTCTTGATGGCACCAAGCGGGTTTCTGAGCTCGTGACCAACGCCTCCTGCCAGCTGACCTACCGCCGCCAGCCGCTCCGAGCGGACCAACTGCTCCTGCGCGTCCCTCAGTTCTTCGTTGGCTGCCTGTAGTTCTTCATTGCTGGCACGCAGTTCTTCCTCGGTTGCCTGAAGCTCCTCATTGGAGGCTCTTAGTTCTTCTTCACTGGCTACGAGCTTCTCATTGGTCGTTTGCAGTTCCGCCGCATAGCGGCGGACATTCTGCAGGGCCCGGTGCAGCCCGCTGGCGGCAAACCAGCTCATGAAAGCAATCAAATAAAAGAGCACCACCCTAACTACCACAGTCAGGTAAGGGAGGACAAATCCTTGATTCTCCGGCGGAATTAGTTGCGGGATGAGACCAGTTCGCTCTAACCCCATCATGGTTAGGTAAAAGATTGCCGCCAGAGTAGCAATAAAGAAGCCAGCATTTATACCTATTACCATACCCGCAGCCAGAATGGAAAAAAGATAGGTTATCGCCATTGGGCCGAGGAATCCACCGAATAGAGAAGTGATAACAGTGCTGTCTATTAATAGAGAAATAATGAAAAAGTAGCCAGCCGTTTTAACCCTATTAACCTTAACCAACCAGTAAGATATTAAGGCGATGAGTATTCCAGCCACAAATACCAAGGTAAGTGGGATAACAGGAAACGATGGATTGAGCCGCCAAAGGACGATAACTATAATCTCACCCAGTACCATGGTACCGAAGAAACCCAAGGCGAGAGTTTTAATAGCACCGGCTTTTCGGGATATTTCCCCCTCTGACAAAACCGAATTTTGCTTCATCTTCGCTTCTCCTTGTATTTCACTCACAGCTGACATTAACCTTCTTATATATCTTCGCCTTACCATCAAGGCATTCCAGTTTCTCCAGCAGGGTGACCGTCGGCGTCTCCACCTCACCCAGAACGAGATATCCGGACGAGGCCAGCGAATTATAAAGCCTGTCCAGCACCCTCTCCTGGAGCTGCCTTTGAAAATAAATCAGAACGTTACAACAGAAAATGCAGTCCATCTCCGGCAATGGCGGTCCATCCACCGAAGTAAGGTCGAAATGGAAAAAGCGGACCATCTGCCTGATATCTTCCCTCACCTCATAGTTATCTCCCGTAGATATAAAATACCTGTCCAGAATGGAACGGGGCAGGCCTTCAACATCTGAGGCCAGGTAAATGCCGGAACGCAATTCGTTTAAATCGAGATAGCCAATATCAGAGGCATAAATTTTAATATCATAGCGGGCGCAATCTTCTCCCAGAAAATCAGCCAGCATGATGGCCATGGAATACGGTTCCTCGCCGCGAGCGCAGCCGGCACTCCAGAACCGCAAGCAGCGTTCTCCCTTATCCTTCTTATGCACCAGCAGCTCCGGCAGTGTTAATGCTGCCACCTGCCGGTAAGTATACGGACTGCGGAAAAAGCTGCTGACCTTTATGGTAAGGCAATCAGCAAACCGGTCGTACTCCTCAGGGTGCGCGTCCAGAAAGCGCAAGTAGTCAATATATGTATTTACGCTCGCGGCCAGCATTCTCCTCTCCAGACGGCGCACCACCGTACCACGCTTGTAGTCACGGAAATCATAACCACTATCCCGATACACCTTTTCCAGGAGCACATCGAGTATGGCCTCTTGGTGCACGGTGACATTACTCCCCATCTTAAGTGCCACAGCCCTCTTTATCTATATGCCAATTGTAGAATAAAAATCCCAAACTTGTCAATAGTCATGCTTAAATTGTGCATAATAAGCTAGAATAATAAGATATTATTTGCCATTTGGCGAATTACCTACCCTGCAGCTGGCTAGGAAAGCGGGGTTATGGTGGTATAAATGTGTGGGGATATGAGGATAATTAAGACAGGCGAGGTTAACCGGTTGATGATTTCAGTTAAACCCTTTCCCGAGAAAAAGGTCAATGTCCTCCCGCCGATACCGCCGGTCTGCCCGCGGCCCAATACGATAGCCTTTCAGCAGCTTCCGATTGTGCCAGCGCCTGACCGTACTGGGATGGACATTGAACATACGGGCAACTTCTCCGGTGGTAAGCATGTTACGTACCTGCTGATAATGCCTCACTGACTACCATGCCTCTCTGCTTACGGCTTCCGGAATTGCGTCGCTGCCGAACCAGTCGACAAACATGGCCTCCGGCGGGGCATCCCTGATAATCTTTTCCCTGACCTGGTCATACTGGCCCTGATAGGCAGGTATTTGCTCGCCACTGCCATCAAAGACCATAACCTGGTCATTTTTCATCCTGACTACCGTTTTAATCATCTTGCTACCGTCCTCTTTAAATTCGTTTTTTAATTGCCACTTTAATTTTAAGGCCGCACCATAAATTCCCCATAAAAGGGATATTGAAAGTCTGTTAAAATCACTGTTGGAATAGCCGCGATTTCTTGAGGCAGCCAGCATTGTGCTATACTTATGCAGAGTCATTCAGGCATCCGGCTATCCGGCTGATTCAGAGAGGTTACATGAGCAAGCTGATTGACAGACTGACCCAGACCGCGGAAACGGTTGCCACGCCAATGGGCTTCGGGGTGACCAAACGGGCCTCAGTGAGGCTGAAAATGGTGCTTGTTGCCCGGGTTGAGCCATCAGATAATACCGCGGCACTGGCCGATTACGTCTCCAGTGCCGATGCCGTCATTACGACTCAAATTAACACCGGCAAGGATATTGCCCGGGCCTTGCCCGGTACGGTCTGGGGACTTTGGCGGGAAGGAAAAGGTAGCCAGCCGATAAAAGGTCTGGTCGAGGCTGGTGCCGATTTTGCTGTCCTGCCCCTGGATGCAGAGCTTAGTCTTGCCGGCACCGAGAAAATGGGCAAAATATTGCTCGTCGAGCCATCCCTGAGCGAAGGCCTGGTCGGGACGATAAACGAACTGCCAGCCGACGCCGTGCTGCTCACCGATGACCAGGGGGAGAGAGATACGGTTACCTGGCACCATCTCATGCTCTGCCAGCGCTTTGCCGACCTCTTATCCAGACCACTGCTCGTGACCGTGCCGGCATCGGTCAACGGCGATGAGCTCAAGGCCTTCTGGAAAGCAGGGGTGGATGGGGTGGTCGTGGCGGTGAAAACCGTAAAACAAGCGGAAAAACTGAAGGCACTGCGTCAGATAATCGATAACTCAGACTTTGCCGCCCGGCCGCGAAAAAAAGTGGCTGCCCTATTGCCACGTATCAGTGAGGAACAGACCGCCGCCCCCGATGTGGAGGAAGAGGAGTAAACCTTTCCGCAGGACGCTCTCAGGAATTCGACTGCGCCTTCTGCCAGGACTTGCCTTCCGTAGTAATCGCCGGGGCAATGACCATCTCCGCCTGGTGCATCTCACGAATGGTGGTTACCCCGCAGACGCCCATTGCGGTGCGAATGGCCCCGACGAGGTTCTGGCTGCCATCGGTTACAGACGTTGGCCCGAAGAGGATTTGCTCCAGCGTGCCGTTGGTGCCCACTTTGATTCGGGTTCCCCGGGGTAATGCCGGGTGGGGGTGGGCCATGCCCCAGTGATAGCCAAGACCCGGTGCCTCTCTCGCCTGGGCAAAAATGGAACCCAGCATCACGGCATCGGCACCGGCGGCCAGCGCTTTGCAGATATCACCACCTTTGCGGAAACCACCGTCGGTGATTATCGGCACGTAGCAGCCCGTTTCATCGTAGTACTGGTCCCTGGCGGCGGCACAGTCGATGGTCGCCGTCACCTGGGGGACACCAACACCGAGCACTTCCCTGGTGGTGCAGGCGGCACCCGGTCCAACACCGACCAGCACCGCCGAAACACCAGCCCGCATTATCTCCAGACAGGCGTTGAAGCTGACGCAGTTGCCAACCGCCACCGGCAAAGGCACCATCTCCCGAAGCTCGGAGAAGATAAGGCCGCGGTAACTTTTGGAAACGTGGCGGGCTGTGGTCACGGTGGACTGCACGAACAGTATATCCGCCCCGGCCTCGGTCGTAATCGGGGCAAAGCGCTTGGTATTGGCCGGCGTCACCGAAACGGCGCAGACCCCACCCTGTTTTTTGATTTCCTGGATTCGCTCCCCAATCAGGTTTTCCTTGATTGGCGCGGCATAGATTTCCTGCATCAGTCCGGTTATTTCGGACGGCGGTGCCTGCGCAATCCTGGCCAGCACCTCGCCCGGGTTCTCATAGCGCGTCTGCACCCCTTCCAGATGAAGAACAGCCAGTCCACCCATCTTGCTCAGCCTCACGGCGAAATTAACGTCGGTCACCGCGTCCATCGCCGAGGCAATAATGGGCAGAGGGAACGTGTAATTCTCGATGGTCAGTTCGATATTGGTCTGGTCAGGGTTAACCGTGATGTCACCGGGGACGATAGCTACTTCATCAAAGCCGTAAGCCCGTCGCAGTGGCTTGTGCTGTGGGAGTTCCGATTTTTTCTTTACCATTTAAATATAGAATATAGCAAAAGCCAGATGGCAAGTCAAGAAATTTCGCCCGCCGTGGCCAAGCTAGACAGGTTATGAAGCGTGGGTTATAATATTTACGTTAGGGAAATTGAGCATTCATGCCTAATTTGTACGTGGTGGCAACCCCCATCGGCAACCTGGAAGATATCACTTTGCGTGCCCTCAGAGTTCTGCGTGAAGTCAGGCTGATCGCGGCCGAGGATACGCGTAAAACAAAACGGCTGCTGAACGCTTACGATATTAAGACGCCGATGACCAGTTATCACGAGCACAATAAAAAAACCAAACTTGACTATATTTTAAATTACCTGAAGGAAGGTGATGTGGCCCTGGTTTCCGAGGCTGGAATGCCGGGGGTATCCGACCCCGGCTACGAGCTTATCGGAGCGGCAAATCAAGCCGGCATTCCGGTTGTCCCGGTACCAGGTTCGTCAGCGGTCATCACGGCACTGGTGGTCTCCGGGCTGCCCACCGACCGCTTTCTCTACCTCGGTTTCCTTCCCCGCCGGGCCAGCGCCCGAAAGCAGGCATTAGAATCAGTAGTTCAGGAAATGGGGACTCTGGTCATCCTGGAAGCGCCGCACCGGCTGCAGTCGACGCTCCATGACCTGAAGCTGGTTTTTGGCGACCGGCAGCTGGCCGTCTGCCGCGAGCTGACCAAACTTCATGAGGAAGTGTTCCGGGGGAACATAAGCCAAGCCATCACCCGCTTCACCGAGCCCAGAGGCGAGTTCACCCTGGTCATCGCAGGCAAAGGAGAAGAAAAGGAACAGAAAGTAAATAGTGATATTGAGAAACGGCTGCGTGACATGTATCAAAGCGGGGTAAAGGCAAAGGAAGCCATCTCCAGAGTAGCCGGCGAGACCGGCCTTTCCCGCCGCGAGCTATACCGGGCCTGGCTGAAAATGAACAAGGCCCCGGAGTCAAAAAATAATCCGTGTCACAGTCTGGAGAGGAGTTAGAGCCATGCGTCGTGGGATTATTTCACTGGGGGAAGTAAAATGTGATGAGTGCCAGCGCCTCATCCCCTTTCCGGAGCGCTACCTCGCCGTCGATGAAAGAGACGGCATTGAAGACGAGGAAGGGGAAACGAGACGCTACTGCGTTGAATGCTGCCTGAAGAAGGGCTACGCCCAGTACAAAACGGAAAAAGGTGAGCAGATACTGACCTTCCTTGAGTCTGGCATTCCCGAACATGATTGAGGTTATTTGATGACCGAGAAAATATTCATCGGCGTTGCCTGGCCGTATGCCAACGGTTCCCTCCATCTGGGGCAGATTGCCGGCGCCTACCTGCCCCCGGATATATTTGCCCGCTACCACCGCACCAAAGGCAATGAGGTGCTGATGGTCTCGGGCTCGGACCAGCACGGCACACCCATCACCATCAAGGCCGAGCAGGAAGGTAAAAAACCAGCCGAAATTGCCGCCAGATACCATAAGCAGTTCCTTGAGTGCTGGCAGAGGCTGGGCATCACGTTTGACCTCTTCACCACCACCGGCACGGAAAACCACGCCCGGGTTACCCAGGACATCTTTCTTACCCTGCTCGACCGCGGTTATATTTTCAAGAACACGCTGTCGCAGCCTTACTGCCCCAAATGCCAGCGTTTCCTCGCCGACCGCTATATCGAGGGGACATGCCCGTACTGTAATTCTGCCGGTGCGCGCGGTGACCAGTGCGAGGCCTGCGGCAAACCGCTAAACCCTATTGAGCTCACCGACCCGCAATGCCGCATCTGCGGCGGCACGCCTGTTTTCCGGGATACCGAACATTTCTTCCTCAAGCTGTCCGCCTTCAATGAACGACTGCTGGACTGGGTAAGGCAGCAGACGCACTGGCGGACGAACGTGCAGAACTTCAGCCTGCGTTACCTTGAGGAGGGGCTAAGAGACCGGGCCATTACCCGTGACATAGACTGGGGGGTGGCGGTACCACTGGAAGGCTTTGAAGACAAAAGAATCTACGTCTGGTTTGAGGCCGTCATCGGCTACCTGTCCGCCGCCAAAGAATGGGCTGCCTTGAGCGGCGATGGCGAAAAATGGCGGGAGTTCTGGCAGGACAGCGCGACCAAGAGCTACTACTTCATCGGCAAGGACAACATCCCCTTCCATTCCCTCATCTGGCCGGCCATGCTGATGGGCTACGGGGACAACCTGAACCTGCCCTATGACGTCCCGGCCAATGAGTTCCTGACCATCGAAGGCAGGAAGCTGTCCACAAGCAAAAACTGGGCCGTCTGGCTGCTTGACTACCTAGACCAATATGAACCCGACCCCCTGCGCTACCTCCTCTCCATCAACATGCCAGAGACATCGGATACTGATTTTTCCTGGCGTGAGTTTGTACGCCGCAACAACGACGAGCTGGTGGCCACGTACGGCAACCTGGTACATAGAGTGCTCACCTTCGTTTACCGTAACTTTGACGGCAGTGTGCCCGAACCGGCTGAGCTTGATGCCCAGGACAACGAAATCCTCTCTGGAGCCAAAAAAACGCTGGAGACGATAGACGGACTGCTCTATGGCTGCCACTTCCGCGAGGCCATCCGGACAGCCATGGCACTAGCGCAGGAGGCCAACCGCTACCTGGATGACAAGTCCCCCTGGAAAGTTATCAAGGAGAACCGCCAGGCAGCAGCAACATCGCTTTACGTGACGCTTCAGATAATCACCAACCTGAAAATCATGCTCTATCCCTTCCTGCCCTTCAGTTCCCAGAAACTGCGCGAGTATTTAGGTTTTACCGGAAGTATTGAAGCCCACGGCTGGAACTGGCAGGAATTGCCACCGGGACAAAAGTTACTACCGCCGCAACCCCTCTTCTCCAAACTCGACGACAGCCTGGTGGAGGAAGAGACCAAGAAACTCGGCCAGCCACCGTCATAGGTGAGAAAGGAGGCCTGTGGAACTCAGCGCAATATACCAGTCCATACAGGAAGACCTCTCCCAGGTAAAAGAATACTTGAGGTCGATTGTCAGGGTTGATTTCCCCTGGCTTTCCCAGCAACTGGACTATGTGGTGGGCGGCGGCGGGAAAGGCATCCGGCCCGCCCTGACGCTGCTGTCGGGCAAATTCTATCAGTATAATCTGGAATACCTCCTGCCCATGGCCGCATCCGTGGAACTCATGCACACGGCCACTCTTATCCACGATGATGCCATTGACAAGTCAGCATCGAGGCGCGGTCGGGCCACCATCTACAATCTCTGGGGCACGGAACCGGCCGTACTCCTCGGCGATTATCTCTTCGCCAAGGCGGGTGAATTTGTCTCCGATACCAAGTGCCCACGCGTCATCAAGCTCTTCTCACAGACGCTGGCCACCATCTCCAGCGGTGAACTGAACCAGTTCTTCAGCGCCTACAATCTGAAACAGACCCGGGAGCAGTACTTCAAGAAAATATCCGGCAAAACCGCCTCCCTGTTCTGCCTCGCCACCGAGTCCGGAGCCGTCCTGAGCGGGGCCCCGGAAAAATCAATCAAAATGCTCATAGATTACGGGCATCACTTGGGTATTGCCTTTCAGATTGTGGACGATATCCTGGACTTTATCGGCACCGAGGAAGAACTGGGCAAGCCGGTCGGCTCCGACCTGGCGCAGGGAACCCTTACCCTGCCGGCTATGTTGCTGATGGAACGTTACCCTGAAGATAACCCGGTGAAACAACGCTTTAAGAGTAAAGAGGATCACGAAAACATCCAGCAGGCGATAGAAATGATACGCAATTCGCCGATAGTGGACGAATGCTACGCCGTGGCTTCAGAATACAGCGCCCGGGCCTGCCAGAACCTTAAAGGCCTGCCGGAAAACAACAGCCGGGAGGCACTGCTCGGCCTGGCTGAGTACGTAGTGGCCCGTAAAAAATAGCGTTACTCTCACCCCTCAACCCAGACACTGCCATCCTGATAGGTCTCTGTTTTCCCGGTCGGTAATTTATGCTTGAACTGGTCGATGGCATACTGGCAGGCGGCAAACCCATCGGCACGGTGGGCGGCCGCGATGGCCACGACCAGATTGATATCGCCGACGTTGAGCCGGCCGACGCGGTGGCAAATGGCCACATTATCCACCGGCCACCGCCGCTGGATTTCATCCGCGATTTCCTGCAGCCTCTGCTCGGCTTTCCCGGAAACGTCCTCATAGACTACGGACTGAACCGCCTTGCCACGGGAACGGTCGCGAATCAGACCCACATATGTAGCAACGCAACCGCTGCCGCGAGTCTTGACCTCATTGACCACGGCTTCCGGCGAGATTGGCTGCTCGGTAATTTTAATCATCTATACTCCCTGAGAATTATAGCTTAAAGGATACCGTAAATAAAAAGGGGGCGTGTAGCCCCCTCTCTATCATCATCTCTTGCGGTTTTTAATCCGGAGCCGCCGGTGTCTGTTTCGGAACAAGGCGGGGTACTATCGGTGCCTTTTTAGGTTCGGTGGCTCGCTCGGCTTCACCAACCGGCTCCACCGGCACCGGCCTGGGTTCCGGTTTGGCCTTCTTTGATGGCCTTGGCGCCGTCTCGCTCAGGATAGCTTCCAATTCCTCCCCCTCCAGCGTCTCCTTGGCCATAAGCTGTTCCGCAATCGTCACCAGCCTGTCCTTGTGTTTGGTCAGGATGTCGTGCGCTATCTCGTGGGCTTCATCGATAAGGCCATAGACCTCTTCATCAATCTGCTCGGCAATTTTATCGCTGTAATCCCTCTGCTCTGAAATCTCACGGCCGAGAAAGACCATTTCCTCCTTGTGACCGAAGGTACGCGGCCCCAGCTTGTCACTCATGCCGAAGCTGGTGACCATCGCCCGGGCAATCTTGGTCGCCTGCTCGATATCATTTTGAGCACCGGTGGTCATTTCATTGAAGATTAATTTTTCCGCCGTATGCCCACCCAGAAGCCCGGCCAGCATATCTTTGAACTGCGACTTCGTCATCAGGTAGCGGTCTTCAATGGGCAGCTGGCGTGTATGACCGAGCGACATACCCCGGGCGACAATGGAAATCTTGTGCACCGGGTCGGCATTGGGCAGCATCTTGGCCACCAGGGCGTGCCCAGCCTCATGATAGGCGGTTATCTCTTTCTCTCTCGGGCTTATCTTGCGGCTCTTCCTCTCCGGCCCAGCAATCACCCTGTCCACCGACTCTTCGAATTCACGCATACCAATCGTATTCTTACTGCGCCTGGCCGCCAGAATAGCCGCCTCATTGACCAGGTTGGCCAGGTCAGCGCCGCTCAGGCCCACCGTACCTTTGGCCAGAACCTCCAGGTCAACGTCTTTATCCAGCGGCTTGCCATTGGTGTGGACTTTGAGAATGGCCACCCGCCCGTTAATATCCGGCCGGTCCAAAATGACCCTGCGGTCAAAGCGACCGGGCCTCAGCAGTGCCGGGTCAAGGATGTCCGGTCGGTTGGTGGCGGCCATGACAATCACGCTGGTACTGGTATCAAAGCCATCCATCTCCACCAGAATCTGGTTGAGGGTCTGCTCTCTCTCATCGTGGCTGCCGCCCAGACCGGCCCCACGGTGACGGCCCACCGCGTCAATCTCATCAATGAAAATGATGCAGGGGGCATTGCGCTTAGACTGGTCAAAGAGGTCGCGCACCCTTGAGGCACCGACGCCAACAAACATCTCCACAAATTCACTGCCGCTGATAGAGAAGAACGGCACGTCAGCTTCACCGGCCACCGCCCTGGCCATCAGTGTTTTACCCGTACCCGGCGGCCCGACCAGCAGCACGCCTTTCGGAATGCGCGCGCCCAGCGCCTGAAATTTCTCCCGCGACTTAAGGAAATCGACCACCTCCAACAGCTCCTGCTTGGCCTCCTCCACACCGGCCACATCGCCAAAGGTCACCGTAGGCCGGTTGGCCGGGAAAAGTCGGGCGCGGCTGCGACCAAAACTCATTGCCTGGCTGTTTGCCCCCCTTGCTTGGCGGAACAGGAAAAACAGCAGACCGCCGAAGATGATGAGCGGCAGGAAGTTCAGCATCAGGCTTCCCCAGTTGATGCCCGATGACCCTTTGATATTCACCACAATGCCTTCAAGGTTGAGCCCCTCAATTTCATAGATACTGGCATTGCTCTCCTTGAATGCCCGCAGCTCGGTGTCATCAACGGTGGTGATGAGCAGCAGGTCGTCCTCCACCGTAATCTCAACGATTTCCTTGCCCTGCGACATGGCAATCACTTCACTGAGGGGCACTTCCTCAGGCTTGTTCGCCGACGGCAGGAGATAGGAGAACAGCGCCACCGCCGCCAACAGGATGGCGATGTAAATTAAACTGCTCCGTTTCCAGCTAGGTTTCACACTTCACCCCTAGTATTATCCCTTCTAGCCCATTAAATTATACCACAATCTACCCTACATTATATATTCAGCGATAATCACAGACTACTATAGACTGCCTGCAACCGCAAGGCATCTCCCTCCAGGTTCGGGCTTTCACATATCAACATACCTTCGACATGATAGTCCTTCAGCACACTCAACAGTTCTTCATACTGGAAATCAGATTCCTCCAGATCAAGGTGGTTTAGTTCCCCCTTTTTACCGTAGTTGATGCCGGAAACGTGAATATGTATATTATGCAGTGCCTCCTCACCCAGACGCTGTCTTATCTGGAGCAGGACGGCCTCAAACTCGGGATAGGAATTAAATTTGCCGGTACGGGCATGCCAGTGGGAGAAGTCAATGCAGGGCAATACGCCTTCAAGTTCAGCGCTCAGTTTTAGCAGCTCCGCTACTGTGCCGAACTGGCTGCTTTTACCGGTCACCTCAGGTCTGATACACACCCGTATATTCTCACGCTCAAGCTGGCTCAATACTTCACCAAGGTATCTCTTCACCGTTTCATAGACGGCTTCCGGCGGCTGTCCCAGGTAAAATGCGGGATGGAAGACCACGCTTTCCGCATGGCAGAGGGAAGCGATGCGCGCCGTCTGCAAGATACGGCTCTGGCTGGCCCTTACCTTTTCCATATCCTGTGCATTCAGGTTGATGAAATAGGGAGCGTGCGCCGATAGTCTCACCCCGGTGCGGGCGGCTGTTTCACCCACCAGCCGGGCAGCCGTATCCCCCATCTTCACCCCCTGGACGAACTCCATCTCCATGCAGTCCAGTCCCAGCTCAACAATACGCTCAATACCACCAACGGTTGAATGTTGTCGGGAACTGTGCGGGGTCCCTGCGGTACCAAAAAGCAAACCGGCCATTTTTTTATCCCCTAATTCACCGAGCCAGCGGTCAGATTCGAACTGACGACCGGCGGTTTACGAAACCGCTGCTCTACCCCTGAGCTACGCTGGCACTAGATACGATTTTACCCTATTTTTTACCAACAAGTCCATAATTGCTAACATTTTGCTAACCAACTGTTTTAACTGGCATATTAGCCGGGGACACTCGCAGCCCTTCCTCAAACCGCTGGGCCGCAGCTTCCTGTAGTCCGGGCATAACGTGGCTGTACGTATCAAGCGTGATAGCGATGCTACTGTGGCCAAGCCTTTCACTCACTATCTTGGGATGAATACCTTGCCACAGCATAAGCGTCGCATGGGTGTGCCGCAGGTCGTGGAAGCGAACTCCATACAACCCGATTGACCGAGCTATACGTGTAAAGGCTTTTGTGATGCCGTCAGGCTGTAGCGGTGACCCGTCTGGGTTTGAGAATACCAAGTCATTTGGCAGTAGGTCGGCTTTCTTGTCGGACGCCTCCCCACAGAATATGATAGCCGTCACCGCTATCAGCAATAAAAACCAGAAGCAAGCTATTCTGTGGTTCAGGTGCTAGTTCGCGACAGCGTGAACCGGTGGTGGTAACCATGAAATAGTGCCCTGCTAGTTCCGCGGGGATATTATTCATGGCTACTTTGGGGAACTGTGGCAGCTTCTGGCTCATGGTGGGAATGAGATTCGTTACATTAACCGATACATTGCCGGCATTGCGCGCCGCCCAGCCTTTTTCCCAGAGGTAATCGGAGACCTCAGCGATATCATCGACTACTGATTTCAATTCTGCACTTAATGTTATTTGGACCATGTATTTTCCCTTACTAAGAGCATCATATGAAACGGATACGTGTCAGTTTGTAACCTCATTATACGATAGCACATAACATAGCGGATTTTCCATTCTTCAATAATTCCTTAAAACGTAACTTACCAGACCACCATGCATGGCTAACTCTTTTTCAAAGTCATTTAATTCAAAATCATATGGTTTTTTGGCAACCGGGGTATCCTCTGCCCAGAATAACACAAATTTTAAAAATTCCCAGCCCTCAGGCACTTTTTTAATCTTGCATGATTTGGTCTATAATAGGTCGGTCACCACCCTTACAGGAAGATACGCGGCAATGTTATAACTTACCCATTTAATAGCGGCAACGATATAAAAAGGAGAGGGAAAAGAGATGATACTGAGGTCCATGATCTGCGACGCGATAGTCAATTACTTTCAATCAAGCGACAGGCAGGAATTAATAAAACAGTTGTCCCGTGGTAAAGAGGTCAGGCATTCAAGCCTATGCGGACAGCATTCTGCACCCGGAGCCTTTACTCCGTATAGTGGAGGAAAGCTTCAAAGCACAGGTCAAGCCGCTTATAACCTCAACCTTTCCCCTAGAAAAAGTGGCAGAAGCCTTCAAGCTGCTTGATGAAGACCCTGACCAGCTCAAGGTAGTGCTCAAGCCATAATCCTTTGCCCCAGCCGAGGAGGATATATGAGATTTAAAGAAAAAATAACGATCGTTTCCGGCGGTGCCGCCGGCCTGGGAAGGGCCATTTCGTTGGGCTTTGGCCGGGAGGGGGCTGTGGTCTATATCTGCGATATTGATGATGAGAACGCGAGGTGGACGGCAAGCGATATCACAACACGGGGAGGCAGGGCCACCACGCTCAAAGTGGATGTGTCTCTCCGGTCGGAAATAGAAAGCGCGGTCAACGAGGTGATAAAAAGGGAGCAGAAAATTGATATTTTGGTGAACAACGTCGGCTGGACCGATACCCTTCCCTTCCTTGAGACCGATGAAAAGCGCTGGCGCCGTGTGATTGATATGAACCTTATCTGCACCATGAATTTTTGCCAAGCCGTGCTTCCCCATATGATATCGAGGAAGTACGGGCGAATAATTAATATCGCCTCCATCGCCGGGAGGCAGGCCCGACCGCTGGCCGTGGCCTATGGCGCTGCCAAAGCTGGCGTTATCTCTTTAACGAAATCCCTGGCCGTAATCACTGCCCCCTATAATATCAGGGTTAACAGCGGGGCCCCCGGTGCAATGGATACGCCACTGCTCAAGGAACTCAGCCCTGAGCACATTCAGCCTATTCTGGCACAGGTGGCGCTGCAGAGGCCGGCGCAGCCGGAAGAAGTGGCGGAAGCAGTACTGTTTATGGCCTCCGATGAGGCATCGTATATAGTAGGCCAGACATTGACCGTGGACGGCGGCAACGAGATGCTTTAAATTTTATCAAATTTCATCCTTAGAGGCTTGACAGCGCCACATTTTCAGTATAATATTTGGTAACCATATTTTGGAAAGGATGTCCATTTAATGGACATTAAAATCCGTAAGAAACCTTCCAACAAGACAAGCCCATCAACCTCCCTGCTGAAAGCAGTCAACATCCTGCAATGTTTCTCTTATGACGAGCCTGAATTAAGCATCGCCGATATCACACGTAAGGTAGAGTTGCCCCGGACCACGGTACACCGAATACTATCTACCTTACTGCAAACTAGGCTACTGGAGCGCGATATCAACAGCGGCAAGTACCGAATCGGGCCATCACTCTACATGATGGGCAGTCTCTACCTCGGTACCACGGATATTCTCACCGCTGCCGAGCCAGTGACCAAACTGCTCAACGAACTTACCGGCGAATACGTGAAGTTATCCGTTTTTGATCGGGGCAATGTCGTGGTGATAAAAAAAGAGGAGTCCAGGCACGGATTCAGGTACCATCATACCGTTGGCACTATCCTTCCAGCTTATGCGTCAGCTATGGGCAAAGCCTTTCTTAGCCAACTATCCGAAAGTGAGCTGGACAGTTATTATCCAAGCGAGAACTTAAAACTATTAACCAGTAAGACGATTGCCACCAAAACTCAATTGAAAAAGGAACTAGAGCAAATACGAGCCACCGGGGTATCCTATGATTTTGAAGGAAACACTGAGGGACTGGTCGGCATTGCCTCAATTATCAGAGGAGCGAGTGGTAAAGCCGTTTCAGCGATATGCACCGGTATTTCCGCTTATAATATTGATGAAAAAAGACTTCAGAAACTGTCTGAACTGGCAAAGATGGGAGCCAGCCTGATAAGCTATCGACTCGGCTATCACGACGATAAAAAAACGGTGCGCAGTCTTGAAGAGATACGCACTTGGTGGGAAAGCAGCCAAAATATCAAACCCGTTGAGGTGATGCCGGTTTAATAAAAACCATTGTGGATGTAATACACTTAAATTAAAACAAAGGGGGTGATTGATTTCATCGAACGTTCTACAGTGCTATATCGAGAGGTATTAAAAAGGGAGGTAAGTGAGTGAAAAAGAAAGGAACTCTATTAGCCTTAGTTTTCGTATTAATAATAAGCGTGGTTGCCGCCTGTGCTGCCCCGGCACCAGCTCCAGCGCCAGCCCCGGCACCGGCTCCAGCGCCAGCTCCGACACCGGCACCAGCCCCAGCTCCTGCTCCATCACCAGCTCCAGCACCAACTCCTGCTCCATCACCGGCTCCAGCACCAGCCCAGCCGGCACAAGCAATTAAATGGACCGGACAGCACATCAACCCCGCCGGGCAGGCTATGTATGAGGGCTTTGCCAGGTTCTGTGGCAAGGTAACTGACGCCACCGGCGGCAACTGGGTCCTGGAACCGCACCCGGGCGGCGCCATCGTCCCTGCCTCCGACGAGGTCTACGCGGTGGACAGCGGCACTCTGGATTTCAGCTACGACGCCACATCCTGGTGGCGGGAAAGGTTCCCCGCCGCCGGCCTGTTCAACTTCTATGTCGGTGGCCTGTCGCCAATGGCAATGCTCTTCTGGATGCACGATGAAGGTACAGACATGCTTCAGGAGATGCTCGATGGCGCCGATATGAACGTGAAGGTCATCCCCGGCTGGACAGGTACTCCAGAAATTTTCCTCAGTTCCACAGTACCCTTGGATACACCCGATGATCTCGAGGGAATCAAGATGAGAACCGCCGGTGATGATGGAGAAATCTTCTCCAAAATGGGCGTCTCGGTCATGTCAGTGCCCGGGGGTGAACTCTACGAAGCCGTACAGCGCGGCGTGGTGGATTGCTTCCAGTTCAGTTCTCCAGCGGTGGACTTCACCATTGCCAGCTATGAAATCATCGACTATATGTATCTTTCAGCGGCTCGCCAGCCTTGCGAGTACCTCACCTACTCGGTTAACAAGGACAAATGGGCAGAGCTGCCACCCGAATACCAGAAGATATTCCAGGCGGTGGCCTGGCAGGAGTGCATCGACTATCTTTCTGAGATCACCAGAAAGGACATGATAGCCATAGCCTTCTATCAGGACTATGGCACCACTGTTGCCCCTGCCTCTCAGTCCATTATCGATGCGCTTATGGTTGAAGCAAAAGCGTTCTACGACGAAAAGGCAGCCGAGGATGCTTTCTATGCCAAGGTGCTTGAATCAGCACGCTCCTTCAAGATGGGCATGGAGGATACCTATCCCGGCCTATTCTAGGTATTGACCAAGCTCCCCTCCCTATCTATAATATCGGCAGAGGGAGGGGAGCACCACTCCTTTTAATGTATTATGAAGAAAATCATACATGCCATTGACACCGTTAGTGATAGATCGGGTAAAGTTGCCTGCTGGCTGGCGGCCCTCTTGGTTGGCCTCATCTCGCTTGAAGTAATCATGCGCTATATCTTCAATGACCCCACCATGTGGAACTATGAAACGAGCATGATGATTGGCGGCGGTTTGTATGCCGTGGGCTGGGCATATGCCATGCGCCATCACTCCCACGTTAGAATTGACGTCATTTATACCCACCTTTCACCCAGAACCAGAGCTGGCATTGATACCTTTGGCTACCTGCTTCTGTTCCTGCCACTGATGGCCATGTTCGTCAGCAGCTCTATCGCCTGGATGGTAACGGCGTGGAAAGTGGGTGAAAAATCGGTTGAGACCTACTGGTACCCGCCTATGGCTCCGTTCCGAACCTGGGTAGCCATGGGGTTCATCCTTTTCTTTCTGCAGGGTACTGCCCAGTTTGTCCGCGATGTATACCATTTTGTAAAGGGCAAAGCCTATGATTGATATCAGTCCAGAACTTGTTACCGGGCTTATGCTGGGCGGCGTCTTCGTTGGCGTCCTGACCGGCTACCCGCTGGCTATTGTTATCGGCTTTCTGGGCTTGGTGTTCGGGTTTTTACGGTTCGGCCTCAATGTGGGCGAAGTGCTTTACCCACGCGCGGTGAGCGGCATCCTGATGAACTACCCTCTCCTGGCCGCTCCACTGTTTATCTTCATGGGGCTAATGCTGGAACGCTCCGGAATTGCGGAAAGGCTGTATGATGCACTTTACGTATGGCTTGGTGGTCTACGTGGCGGCCTGGCTATTGTCACCGTTTTAATTGGCACCATTATGGCCGCCTGTGTGGGCATCATCGCCGCCTCAATTACAATGCTCGCCGTGGTAGCGCTGCCCTCTATGATGAAGCGAGGTTATGATAAAAGTCTGGCCAGTGGCTCCATCTGTGCCGGCGGCACACTGGGTATTCTAATTCCACCGAGCATCATGCTGGTCCTCTACGGGCCGATGGCTTCCCTTTCCGTGGGCAGGCTTTTCTTCGGCGCCTTTATCCCTGGCTTCATCCTGTCTGGCCTGTATATCAGCTACATCGCTACTCGTAGTTTGCTGCAACCAGACATAGCCCCGCCGGTACCCCTGGAACAGAGGAATGTTTCTTTCCTGAAAAAGTCGTGGATGCTGGCCACTTCTCTGCTGCCGGCAGCATTCCTTATCCTCTCGGTGCTGGGCACCATTTTCTTTGGTATCGCTCCCCCTACTGAAGCTGCCGCCATCGGTGGTCTGGCGTCGGTAATACTGGTCATTGCTTACCGCCGTTTCAGTTGGCACGTCTTGCATGAAGTATCACTGGAGACCCTGAGGCTCACCGGTTTTATTATCCTCATCGTTTCCATGGCCTTTGCCTTCGTCGGCGTATTTATCGGGGCCGGTGGTGATAAAGTGGTCACCGATGTTATTCTGAGCACTCCTGGTGGTAGATGGGGGGCTTTTGGCGTCATCATGTTCATCTGCTTCATCCTGGGCATGTTCATCGACTGGATAGGCATCGTCTTTATCATGGTGCCAATCATAACCCCCATCGGTGCTGCCCTTGGGTTTGACTCCATCTGGTTTGCCATCATGGTCTGTGTTAACCTGCAGATGTCTTTTATGACGCCACCCTTCGCTATGGCTATCTTCATCGTCCGAGGTGCCGCGCCCAAGGAATTTGGATTGACCATGGCGGAGGTAATTAAAGGAGTAATTCCGTTTGTTATTCTTATTATGGTCGGAATTTTGCTCTGCGCCTTTTTCCCTGATCTTGTGCTCTGGCTACCTAACCAGATGATAAGATAGACTGGCCTTTTTTAGTCTAGAAAACCGGTTCTCTGGCAACTGCCATTTACTTTTCCACTATTGCTACCGCCCGTACCCAGCCGCCGCTTGCCTTTTCTATTTTCATAGGGAAAGCAAAGACAAGAAAACCGTAAGGTCTTGGTATTTTATCAAGGTTGCACAGTTTCTCCATGTGGCAGTATTCCATTTCCTGCCCAGCATAGTGGGCAGCCCACAATCGGCCCCTGACCCCCTGCTTGAACTCCGCCACCAGCACGTCAAGCGATGCATCCCATCCCCAGGCATCCGTGCCCATTACTTTGATCCCTCTGTCGATAAGCCAAAGCGTCGCCTCCCAGCTCATTCCGGGGTGCATATACTGGTATTCTTCTTCCTCAAAATGCCGACAGCAGTCCGTACGTATTAGAACAATGTCACCGGCTTTCAGGGTATAGCCTATTCTTCGGAGGGCTTCAATGACCTCTTCCCTACTTATGACCTCCCCCTTTTTACGGTGCGTAAAATCTAGCAGCACACCGTCCCCACAGCACCACTCAAGAGGGATCTGGTCAATTGTCCGGGCCGGCTTCCCCTCCGAAGTGGGGCCATAATGCCAGGGGGCGTCCATATGTGAACCGGAGTGGGAGCAAAGCGTTATGGTCTCGCTGGCAGCATACTCCAAAAGGCTTTCCTCTGGTATATCCCAGCGTCTGCGAAAGGCCTCTGCCCCCTGACGGTGATCTTCATATATTATCTCTGGAGCCGTGCGATACTTGAGGCCGTTTTTCAAAGGCAAGGTGAGGTCAATAACCTGAATTCTTCCGCTGGTCAGCAACTCACTTAGCATGGTAAAAAACCTCCCTCTTCGCCAATAGCAAGTGTGAGTTCATCCGGCAATGTCAGCGCCCTCAGGCGTTACTTACCAATAATTTACCATGCCACTACGTGGATATCTATATTGACAGCAAATGATTTGCGGCATAGAATGCCATTGCTTGAACATTATTACTTATGTAGGAGGTGAACAACCATGGCGGCACAGAGCCCTGCTAAGGTTAAGGTTAATCAGATACAGCAAGTATGCATCGTCTGCAATGATATAAAGAAAACAATGGAAGCCTACTGGAATATTCTGGGTATCGGCCCATGGGCAGTTTTCGAGTTTGGCTCTCTCCGGATACCCGACCTGAAATACTATGGTAAACCCGCATGGGGGAGGTACACCGGTGCCGTGACCCAGGTTGGGCCGATAGAGCTTGAACTATTTGAAACGATTGAGGGAGCCTCCGTATATCAAGACTGGATAGACGAAAACGGCGAAGGTCTCCACCATATGAAATTCCTAGTGGAGGATCTGGATATCGACCGCGTGAACCGGGAAATGGAAAGTCTGGGATTCCCCTGTATTCAGGGCGGCCACTTTGGCACTGAGCTGAAAAACCAGTTCGCTTATTATGATCTTATGAAACCGCTCAAGGCTATCTGGGAGACGAGCAACAGGACCGGCGGTAAACCCGTTGGAGCCACCATGTTCCCGGAAGACCTGGACGCGGCTAGCCCAGCCCTAGTAAAAGTTACCGGCATTAAGCAGGTAGCGCTTTGCGTGAAAGATGTTGTACAGACCGCAGAGAATTACTGGAATATTTTGGGCATTGGCCCCTGGGAGATACGCGATTGGGGTTCTCACGTACTTTATGACCGCTTCTACCATGGTAAGCCCTCCTGGGCAAGAGAAAGAATCGCCCATGCGTATATAGGAGATCTGGAATTAGAGCTGGTCCAGCCGGTGGAAGGAGACTCTATATACCAGGACTGGATAGATGAGCACGGGGAAAGCCTCCATCACCTTAAATTCTTGTGCGATGATATTGATGAGGTCTCAAGGTTATTGACTGCGCAGGGTTTCCCCAGCATGCAGAGCGGGCACTTTGGCGACCCCAGAGAAAAAGCTGGCGGTTTCAATTATATCAATATTCCACTCCTCCACTGTATCTGGGAACCAGTCCATAAGCCAAAAAGTCTACCTGTAGAACCAATTGCCCGTATTCCATCAGCATAAGTTTGATTAGCTTCATGTTTATTCTGAATGTAATAATTTTTTAAACTGCTTTGCCAGGATAATAATAGTCTGTTTTGTTCAATCAAGGTCACAATTGCTTAGAATGTGTGATTTGTGGCGTGTGATTGAGGATAAAAAAACAGGATCGAGAAACTAGCTCTCGATCCTGTTTTATTTTAGAATTAGCCTTAGCTCTTTCCTATTCTAAACATCTTAGTCCCACACGTGGGACAGACGCCCTGTGTCGCAGGCTTACCGTTCTTCATGGTTATGCTTTTGGCATCCTTCATTTCCTTTTTGGCACGGCACTTAAAGCAATATGCTTGCATTTTCTTCTCTCTCCTTTTTGTATGGAGAATAGACTATTCACTAGTGGAATGTCAACAACCTTCCTCGATTGCACTTTCTAGCGTATTTGTGACACTTTCCAAAAGCCAAATCCCTCCCCAAAAGTTCGCCCTGACGCCCTATTTTTGCTAACGGATTTGCTAACGAACTGCACGATATGGGGTGTCACGGGACGGTATGAAACCCTTTGATGATACCCTATGTTAGATACAAAATAGAGTCATGCAACACCCGAAAACACTTGGCGGCATGGTCCTAAGCGGTTTACGAAACCGCTGCTCTACCCCTGAGCTACGCTGGCCCAAGGCAAAGTATAACATATATACCACCACATATGAAGTTGAGTACTCGAGTTATGTTAAAGAGGTCAGCTGGTTTGACACATGAGAAAGGGCAATGCTATGATTTTTTCAGTGGCCTTTTTTATTTAAAGAGGTTTGTCATGATTACCGACCTGGTCTACGAATTGGTTCAGATTCCAGGCCCGACTGGCTTTGAAGGTCGGGTAGCCAGCCGTTTAAAAGAACTGCTGGAGAGCCACGTTGATGAGCTCTACATTGATAAGATAGGCAACCTCATCGCCCGGAAAAAGGGCACCGAGGGCAAGCACTCGCTGGCGCTGGTGGCCCATACCGACCAGGTCAGCATGGTGGTGCAGAAGGTAGATGAATTTGTCTGGTTCGACAAGATAGGCTGGATTGATTTCAACAACCTGCCCGGTACCCCGGTGCTTATTCTGGGAGCTGAGAGTGACATCCCCGGCGTGGTCTGCGCCAGCAGCACAGTTGGCCGCCGTGAAATGGGCGCCCTGTGGATAGACGTTGGCGACCGGCAGGAACAGGTCTCGGTGGGTGACCCCATCGTTTATGACCATCCACCGCGCTGGCTTGACGATAACAAGACAATCCTGGCGAGCCAATCTATTGACGACCGCGTTGGCTGTGCTGTCCTTGTTGAGGTGGCCCGGAACCTGAAAAAACCACCGCGTCATGACATTTACTTCGCGGGTGCGGTACAGGAAGAGATAGGCTGTTTTGGGGTCAGGCACTTCTTACGGCAGGTAACGCCCGACTGGTTCATTGCCCTGGACACCGGTTTTGCCCAGGACGCCATGCCTGACATTCAGCGCACGGTGCCCATGCGCACCGGACTGGGGGTGCGCCGGCTTTCTTTTGCCCAGCCTACGACCCCCTACCCGGCCACGGTCAACTTTGCCAGCCCCCGTTTGAACCAGCTATTGATTGCGGCTGCCAAGAAAAAGAATATCCCGTTCCACGTTGACGTGAGTACCGGGATTTTCTCCGACCATAATATTGCCTACGAGGTAAACCCGGAGGTTGAGTCGACATTCATGTTTGTGGCTGCCAGAAGGTACAGCCATTCCCCGACCGAGGTGGCCGACCTGAGCAACGCCGGGCGGGCGGTGGACGTCCTCCAGCAGGCAATCGCTGATATGGACAGCTGGGACAGATGACGAAGGGCGGGAAAACGGGACCGGTCTGGCAAAGACACGCGGTCCTCAGTCGCAAAAGCTCCCGGCAAACTTTATTTTTGGCAATATACGGACAATAAGTTTTGCGCTGAAATCATCAGATAAGGTACACAATGTAAGCATTCAGGGGGTAGATTTTAATGACACCAATTAGTGGCAAAGAGGCGGAAAAAGACGGCGTTCTCGCGGCGGCGAAGCTGATGGCAATCAGTGCCCGCACCGCCCCCAAAACGAGGGGCCTGGACTCAGTCAAAACAGCGATTCTGCACGAGCGGGCGGAACTGGAGAAACTGGCCAAAGCCATGGAGGAGGTCTACAGTGAGGACCCGGAAAGGCTTGCTTTCTGCAAAAGAAATGCCGATGAGGTCAGGCAATCGGTGGCCGTGCTGGTCATCGGTGTCACCGGCGAGCCCAAACGGGTTGAATCACCGCTGAACTGCGGTGCCTGTGCCATGGACTGCCCGGCCATGCTGAAGGCAAAGAAGAGAGACCAGGGTATGATGCGCGGCCCGATGTGCCACATGCAGAGCATCGACCTGGGCATCGCTCTTGGTTCAGCGGTCAAAACCGCCAGCGAGTTAAACATTGATAACCGCATGATGTACTCCATCGGCGTTGCCGCCCGCAGAATCAAGCTTATGGATGTTGACCTTGCCATCGGCATCCCGCTTTCCGTAACCGGCAAGAACCTGTATTTCCAGATTCGATAAGCAGATAAGTTCAAATAAAATGTGTCAGGACGGCAGGAGTTAATAATGCCCAAGGTTTTCATCAGCCGGAGAATCGGTCCGGAAGCCGTTGCCCAGCTCAAAAAACACGCCGAGGTCACTGCCTGGGAAAAGGAAGAGGCACCCAGCCGTGAAGAGGTCTTTCGCCACATCGCTGATGCCGACGGAGCAATTTGCTGGCTGGACAGGGTCGATGGTGAGTTTCTGGACCATGCCCCCAGTCTCAAGGTTATCGCCCACCGCGCCATTGGCTTCGATACTATCGACGCTGAAGAGTGCGCCCGTAGAGGCGTGCGGGTAAGCAACGCGCCGAGCGGTGTTCAGGACAGCACCGCCGATTTTGCCATTGCCCTGCTGCTAGCCTCGGCTCGGCAGCTTGTGGAAGCGGTCAACCTGACCGCCAGAGGCGGCTGGGAAAAATGGGACCCCATGGGTTGCCCTTTTCTTGGCCTTGACGTTTACGGCAAAACGCTGGGCATCGTCGGTCTGGGCAGAATCGGCTCGGAAGTTGCCAAGCGGGCGCGCGGCTTTGATATGAAGATTATCTACTACGACATTGTGCGCAGTCCACATGAAAAAAAGGTCGGTGCCGAATACATCCCCAACCTGCACAAAATGCTGGGCATGGCCGACTATGTCAGCATCCACGTGCCCCTTAATAAAGAGACCAGGCACCTGATAGGCGCCAGGGAACTCGCTGCCATGAAGCCTGCGGCAATACTGGTCAATACCGCCCGCGGCGGACTGGTTGACCAGAAGGCACTTTATGAAGCCCTGAAGAAGAAGCAGATACATGCCGCCGCGATCGATGTTACCGAGGTGGAGCCAATCGCACCCGATGACCCGCTGTTAAGCCTGGACAATATCATAATTGCGCCACACATTGCGGGTGGTTCGGTAATGTCACGACTGAAGATGGACCTGTTGGCCGCGGAAAACGTCATCGCGGCACTGGCGGGCAAACCGATGCCCAGCTGCGTCAACTGTCATTTAATTAAATGAGCAGATTACGGTGGTGAGCTTGCTGTGGTGAGCAAGGTAGGAATAATCGCCAATCCGGCTTCTGGTAAAGACGTCAGACGGCTGGTCGCCTATGCCAGCATAATGGACAACAACGAAAAGACCAATCAGCTACGCCGGATAATTATGGGCATTAATGCCACCGGAGTGGACGAAATCCAGATTATGCCCGATTACTACGGACTTGGCGAGAGGGCACTGGATGGCATCGGGAAGAAAAAACTGAATGCCAGTGTAACGGTAACGGATATGCCCATCAGCTATACCAGTGAAGATTCCTCCCGGGCGGCAGAACTGATGGGTAAACAGGGGGTGGGGTGCATTGTTACTCTGGGCGGAGATGGTACCAACCGTGACGTGGCCAAGAAAAGCGGCCACATCCCCCTGGTGCCCATCTCTACCGGCACCAACAATGTTTTCCCGGTGATGGTGGAGGCTACTACAGCTGGCCTTGCCGCCGGCATCGTTGCCCGGAAGCTGGTTGACGAAGGGGAAATAATCAGAACCCATAAGCGCCTCGCCGTCATCCGTAACGGACGGGAAATTGACATGGCGCTGATTGACGCGGTAGTGTTAAACCAGCTATTTGTCGGCGCCCGCGCCATCTGGGAGTTGCCAGAGGTCAGGCAGATAATCTGTACCAGAGCGGAGCCGACCAATCTGGGCATGACGGCCATCGGGGGTAACCTGCACCCCATAGGTCCTGATGACGCCCAGGGAATGTACCTGAGGCTTGGCAACGGCCGGCTTAAGGTAAGGGCAGCCGTGCTGCCCGGCGTTATCCGCGAGGTCGGAATCGCAGAATGGAAGCTGCTTGAACCCGGCGAGGAAATTGAAGTAAATTTGAAGCCCTCGATTATCGCTCTGGATGGAGAAAGGGAGGTCACGGTCAAGGATACCGACCATATCAGTATCCGGCTTCAGCGCGATGGCCCGCCGGTAGTCAACATCGAAAAAACCATACGGGCGGCAGTGGCCAAGGGCTTTTTCAAAAACTAGGTTAGAGGAAGGAGAAAGATGGCTACAGAAATCAAAATACCACGCGTTGGCATGGCGGTGGTCGATGCCACCATCATCGAATGGCAGTGCAAGGAAGGAGACCAGGTGGAAGAACGCCAGATAGTGGTGGTTATCGAGACGGAGAAAGTGAGGACGGAAGTAGAATCTCCGGCCTCGGGCTTTCTACATATCATGATGAACGAGGGGGAAACCGCCGCCGCCGGGCAGACAATCGGCATGCTCGCGAAAAGTAAAGAGGAGCTGGCCAAAATACAGAAGGAGACGCCGGCGGGTAAACCCGCCGAATCGGCAGCCGCTGAGGCACCAAAGGCCGAGGCAGCACCCGCCAGAGAAGCCGCCCCGGTCGCCGGAGGGGAAGGGCGCGTCCGCATATCGCCGGTAGCCCGGAAGCTGGCTGAGGAACACGCTATTGATATCACACAGGTGGCCGGTACGGGTCCGGGCGGTCGAATCGTCCGCGAGGACATCGAAAAGGCGATTGCGGCCAAAGAGGCGGCACCGGCCGCTGCCAAAGCCCCCATCGCGGCACCGGCTGTAACCGCTGGAGAAAGAAAAGTCAAACAGGCCATTCCACTCACCGGAATGCGGGGCACCATCGCCGAGCGCATGCACCAGAGTCTGGCCATATCAGCACAACTCACCACCATGGGTGAGATTGATATGGGCGAAATGGTCAGGCTGCGCAACAACCTGGTGGCACAGGAAAGCACCCTCGGCACCCGCATTACCTACACCGATATCCTTGTCTTTGCCATTGCCCGGATACTCCGCAACCACCCGAAAATCAACGCCAGCATTGTCGGTAAAGAGATAAAAGTCTGGGAAGACATCAATATTGGCGTGGCGGCTGCCCTGGAAGACGGACTCATCGTCCCGGTGGTGAAGCATGCCGACCAGAAGTCGCTGGCGGAGATAAGCAAAGAGATAAAGGCGCTGGTCGAGAAGGCCAGGGAGAACAAGTTGAGTGGCGATGAAATCAGCGGAGGCACCTTTACCCTGACCAATCTGGGGACACTGGGCAGCGGCTGGACCTTTGAGACCGCCATCATCAACCAGCCGGAATCGGCAATACTGCGCGCCGGCGCCATTACCGACCGGGCCGTGGTCAGAGACGGGCAGGTCGTCGCCCGACCGATAATGACCTACAGTCTGACCTACGACCACCGTGTCATCGACGGCGCGGTGGCGGCCAAGTTTCTGGCCAGCTTAATCAGTGCTCTGGAAAACCCGACACTGCTCTTAGCCTGACTACAGGCAATATGATAGCGAGGTGATAGCAAAGAATGGAAAGCATGAAAGAAGTCGCTCAAGAGTTTGACGCCAGCCTGGCGCGCTGGCAAAAGGAGTGGCCGCAGCAGCGACAGGGCTTCGCCGCACTAACTCTAGCCGCCAAAGCGCCGGGTGAACTGGAACAGAAATACAAATACCTCATTGCCCTGGGTATCGCTGTTGCCAATCACTGCCACTGGTGCATCGCCGCCAACGTGAAGAGCGCGCTGGCCCATGGCGCCACCAAGGAACAGGTCATGGAAGCCGGCTGGGTGGCAGTGCAGATGGGTGGCGGGCCGTCTCTGGCCTATCTGCAGCTGGTGCAGAAGGCGGTTGATGAATTTGCCTCCTAGAACTGACTGAAGCCGAATCAGCGATATCTTGCGTTATTTACGGGAGGTATTCCGTGGAAGAGAGAGAACTGGTTGTCATCGGTGGCGGACCGGCGGGCTATGTCGCCGCCATCAGGGCGGCACAACTAGGCGGCCGGGCTACCGTTATTGAGATGGAGGCGCTGGGCGGCACCTGCCTGAACCGGGGGTGCGTGCCGTCGAAAACACTGCTGCACAGCGCCGAGCTCTATGAGACCATGCAGAACTCGGAGCAGTTCGGCATCACCGCCAAAGACATAAGTGCCGACCTGGTTAAAATGCAGGCGCGCAAGAACACGGTCATAAAGACCCACGTGTCCGGCGTGGAGATGCTGCTGAAAGGGAACAAAGTAGAAATTATCAAGGGGCGCGCCCGGTTATTGTCCTCCCTCCAAGTGGAAATCGAGAGCGGAGAGGGGCAGAAGCAGGTCATTCAGGCCCGGAAGATAATACTGGCCACCGGTGGCAAACCGATATCCCTGCCCATCCCGGGCGCGGACAGCCCCTCCGGCATAATCAATGCCGAAAAAATCCTCAACCTGGAAAGTGTACCCAAGAGCATAATCATGATTGGGGGCGGGGTCATCGGCATAGAGATGGCCACCATTCTGGCCAAGCTGGGCTGCCAGGTGAGCATTGTCGAGATGCTGCCCCACATCCTGCCTCTGGAAGACGCCGAATTGACCGCCATACTGGCCAAAGCCCTCAAAGACGATGGCGTCCAGCTCTACGAAGGCACCAGAGTGTTGCAGATAGAAGACAGCTCTGGAGGCAAAACGGCCCTTATCTCGGATGGCAAAACGGAACAGAAGCTGGAGGCGAAAACGGTCGCCATTGCCGTGGGGTACCGCCCGAACACGGACGGGCTGGGGCTTGAGGGGGCCGGTGTAACCATGAACAAGAGCACCATTCAGGCGAATGAGCGCATGGAGACCAGCGTGCCGGGTATCTATGCCGCGGGGGATGCCATCGGCGGCATCATGCTCGCCTACGTGGCCATGGAAGAGGGGAGCGTAGCTGCGGAAAATGCCGCGGGTCGAAAAACCTCAATTGACTACAATGTCGTGCCGCGTTTTGCCCACAGCCTGCTGGAACTGGCCAGCGTTGGTCTTACCGAGGAAGAAGCTAAAGCGCAGGGCCATGAGATAAAGATAGGCAGGTTTCCCTTCGCGGCCAACAGCATCGCCACCATACTGGGAGAGCGGCGCGGCCTGACTAAAATCATCACCGAACCGGAGTACGGCCAGATTCTGGGCGTGCATATCCTCGGTCCACGGGCCACCGAGCTCATCGCCGAGGCCACGCTGGCCATGAAAATGGAAGCTACCGTGCCGGACATCGTGGCTACCCTGCATGCCCACCCCTCCCTCTCCGAGGCCATGCATGAGGCCGCCCTCGATGTTACCGGCGAGACGATACACTACCCATCAAAGAACAGGCAGTGAAGAAAGTGGGACAGAGAATGCGGTGCACCGTCCGCCAGCTCGGACAGATTGAATACCGCGAGGCGTACGAGCTGCAGAAAGCGCTGCTTCAGGAGAGACTGGAAGGCCAGATAGCCGATACGCTGCTTCTCCTGGAGCACCCGCCCACCATCACCGTGGGCAAGTCGGGCAAGCTGGATAATGTCCTCGCTTCACCGGCAGAACTGGCCGGCGCGGGCGTATCTTTAATCTTCACCGACCGCGGCGGCGATGTCACCTATCACGGTCCCGGCCAGATTGTCGGCTACCCCATCCTGGACCTGCGAGAACGGAATCGCGACATCCACCAGTATGTCCACAATCTGGAAGAGGTGCTCATCAGGACACTGGCCGACTATGGTATCAGGTCTGGGCGCGACCATAACCACGCCGGCGTCTGGGTGAATGACATGGAGATAGCCGCCCTCGGGCTCAGCGTCCGCAAGTGGATTACCATGCACGGTTTCGCCCTCAACGTGAACACGGAAATGGACCACTTTGCCCTGATAAACCCCTGCGGTTTCACCAGTAAAACGGCCACCTCAATGGCCCGCCTTATCGGACATGAAGTGCCGGTTGACGGGGTAACCGGATGTTTGCTGGAGCACTTCGCCGAGGTTTTTGAGGTTGAACTGAAATGCACAGACGACTCATTTGCGGAAACTTACTATGAGAGGCAGACTACCACCCTGGTTTAAACAGAAGCTCGCCGAGCCGGGTGTCATGTCAGCGATGCATGGCCTGCTGGATGGGCTGAAACTGCACACCATCTGTCAGAGTGCCCTCTGCCCCAACATTCACCGCTGTTTTACCGCCGGCACAGCCACCTTTCTCATTCTGGGGGACGTTTGTACCCGCCGCTGCACCTTCTGTGCGGTAAAGAAGGGACACCCCAATACCGTTGACGAGGCAGAGCCGGAACACCTGCTTCAGGCAATCGAAAAACTGGGGTTGAGCTACGTGGTTATTACCTCAGTTACCAGAGACGACCTGCCCGATGGTGGTGCTGCCCAGTTTGCCCGGACGGTGACCCTGCTTCGGGAGAATGTGGCCGATATTATGGTTGAGGTGCTCGTCCCCGACTTCCTCGGTTCCGAGGAGGCCGTCCGGATGGTGGTTGAGTCCGGCCCGCAGGTCATCAATCACAACGTGGAAACGGTTCCCCGCCTCTACGCCGAAGTCAGACCGGGAGCAGACTACACCCGTTCACTGGAACTGCTCTACACGGTAAAAAAGCTGGCACCGGCAACCGTCACCAAGTCCGGCCTCATGCTCGGGCTGGGTGAGAGCCGGGAAGAAGTTATCGAGGTGATGAACGACCTCAGGGAAGCGGATTGCGACCTGCTGACCATCGGACAGTACCTCCAACCCTCCACCCAGCACCATCCGGTGGTTCGATTTATCCCCCCAGAAGAGTTCGCCGAGTATGAAAACACCGGCCGGGAGATGGGGTTTGCCGAGGTGGCCTCATCGCCTCTGGTCCGGAGTTCATATCGGGCCGCCGAGCTTTACGATAAGGCAAAAGCCCGAAAAAACGCCCTTCACCTATAATGTAGCAGCAAAGGAGGTTGCGATGAGAAAAAATCGACTGAGAGAGCTCCTGAACGCCGGCAAGCCAACCATCGGCACCCACGTGATAACCACATCGCCCGAGGTCGTTGAGGTAATCGGGCACTCCGGCCTCTTCGATTACATTGAGTTCAGCGGGCAGTACGCCACCTGGAGCCTCCCCCAGCTGGACAACTTCGCCCGGGCGGTGGACCTGTTCCCCCACATGTCCTCCATGATGAAGGTGGAGCAGGACCCGCGACTGTTCATCACCAGCCGGTCGCTCAACGCCGGTATTCCGAACATCCTGTTCGCCGACTGCCGTTCCGCGGATGATGTCAGGCAGTGCATCCGCATGGTCAGGGCCGCCACGCCCGAGGACGATGGCTTTCAGGGCTGCGTTATCCGGCGTATCAGCGACTTTGTCCTTGAGATTGGCACCGAGGTCTGGGTCAGAACCCTCCGAGAGGCGGTCATTGCCATCATGGTGGAAAAGGCAAGCCTGGTGGAGCAGATGGCAGAGGTGCTCTCCATCGAAGGTCTGGATATGGTCCAGTTTGGCCCATGCGACCTCTCGGTCAATACCGGCCGGGCGGGCAAGATGGGCAGCCCCGAGATAAAGCGCGAACAAAAGGTCATCATCGAGCTGGCGCTCAAAAAGGGCGTTCACCCTCGCGTGGAGATTAACGACTTCGAAGAGGCCCGGGAATTCATTGAGATGGGCGTCCGTCACTTCTGCATCGGCTGGGACCTGAGGACCCTTTATCAGTGGTGCCAGAAGCACGGCGAGGGACTGCGCCGGTTGCTCGGCGAACCATAAGTTCCAGCAAGCCTGTTTGTAGCTATTGACAATTAATCTTCACCTGTGGTAAACTTTCCTCTTGGATATTTGGACTTCAGCCATAGCTGATGGGTTGAACCAAATGGTTCAGGCCATCATTAAATTTGTGGATGAGCCAAGGCTCATCCACTAAAATTGTAAGGCAGGAGAAGAAAAATTGCCGACCATCAACCAACTGATACATAAAGGGCGAAAACAGGGCATCAGGAAGACCAAATCGCCGGCGCTGCGCTTTACCTTTAACGCGTTGAAAAACCGGATGATTGAGGGCAAAGGCTCGCCGCAGAAGCGGGGCGTCTGTACCCAGGTCAGGACCATGACGCCCAAGAAACCCAATTCGGCGCTGCGCAAGATAGCCAGAGTAAGGTTGACGAACCAGATGGAAGTGACCGCCTACATACCGGGTGAAGGCCATGAGCTGCAAGAGCACTCGGTGGTGCTGATTCGCGGCGGACGTGTCAAGGATTTACCCGGCGTCCGCTACCACATCGTACGCGGTGCGCTTGACACCAGCGGCGTCGCCAACCGCCGGCAGGGTCGCAGCAAGTACGGCAGCAAGATAACCAAGGAGAAGGCAGAAATAGCCTGAACATAGGAGTATAAAATGCCAAGGCGCGCCCAGGCAGGAAAAAGAGAAGCATCGCCGGACCCGAAATATCACAATATAACCGTGTCCAAATTGATTAACAAGATAATGAATTGCGGGAAGAAAAGGACTGCGGAGAGCATTGTTTACGGAGCACTTGATATTCTGGAAGAGCGGTCGAGCAAAGACCCGGTGACGGCACTGGAACAGGCGGTAAAAAACGCCACGCCTCTGCTCGAGGTCAAACCCCGCCGCGTGGGCGGTGCCACCTACCAGGTGCCCGTGGAAGTACGCCCTGACCGTGGTCTCTTTCTGGCGCTGAGCTGGCTTTTGAAATCGGCCAGAGCCAGAAAAGGCAAGTCAATGACGGAAAGGCTGGCGGAAGAGCTGGTTGATGCGCTGCGTGGCGAAGGTACCACCATTAAGAAACGTGAAGATACCCACCGGATGGCTGAGGCGAACCGCGCCTTTGCCCATTACCGATGGTAAAAGGTGAACAATCATTAGCACGAAGATTATGACCAAGAACCCGAGTCCAGTAAAGGCAAAAGCAATGCCAAGAAGCTTTCCTTTAGAAAAAATCAGAAATATAGGGATTATTGCCCATATTGACGCTGGCAAGACCACTGTCACCGAGCGCATACTGTACTACACCGGCCGCACCTACAAGATTGGCGATGTGGATACCGGTACCGCGGTGATGGACTGGATGGAAGAGGAGCGTCAGCGTGGCATTACCATAACTGCGGCCGCGACCACCTGTTACTGGGATGACTACCGCATCAACATCATCGACACGCCGGGGCATGTGGACTTCACCGCCGAGGTGGAGCGCAGCCTCAGGGTGCTTGATGGCGGCGTGGTGGTCTTCGACGGAGTGGCCGGCGTCGAGGCGCAGTCGGAGACGGTCTGGCGGCAGGCCGACCGCTACCGCGTGCCCAGAATCTGCTTTATCAACAAAATGGACCGCGTGGGCGCCAATTTCAAACGCACCATCTCCATGATTGAAAAGCGCTTGAAGGCGAAGCCGCTGCCCATCCAGCTTCCCCTAGGCAGCGGTGAATCATTTTCAGGCATCATTGACCTCATTGAAAACAAGGCCTGGCACTATGACGGCAACCCTAATACGGAACCAGAAGAAATTGAAATTCCGGATGCCGAGCGAAAACGCTGCGGCGAATACCGCCTTGCCCTGACTGAGAAGTTGGCCGAGCACGATGACCATATCCTGGAAGCCTACCTAGAGAGCCAAGAGGTCAGCCCATTGATGCTGCGGCAGGCGCTACGCAAAGTTACTCTGGCCAACAAAGGCGTGCCCATTCTCTGCGGCAGTGCGCTGCGGAACAAAGGCGTACCACCGCTCATTGATGCCATTGTCAGTTACCTCCCCTCCCCTCTTGATGTGCCACCGGTGCTGGCCATCGATGCTGAATCGGAAGCCGAGGTCACCCGCCCGGCCAGCGATGAGGCCCCGTTTTCTGCCCTCGCTTTCAAAGTTGTTACCGACCCGTTTGTCGGCCGGCTGGTCTACCTCAGGGTTTATTCCGGCATAATGAAAGCGGGCAGCATGGTCCTGAACGCAACCACCGGCAAGCGGGAGCGCATCGGGCGATTGCTCCTGATGCACGCCAACCGCCGCGAGGAGGTAGATGAGGCTGATACCGGAAGCATCGTGGCCACCCTGGGTCTGAAAAATACCTTCACCGGCGATACCCTTTGTAATATGGCACAGCCGGTGCGGCTAGAGTCAATCCGATTCCCCGAGCCGGTTGTCTCCATTTCCATTGAGCCCAAGACAAGGGCTGACCAGGACAAGATGACTGATGCCCTGCAGAAGCTGACCGAAGAAGACCCTACCTTTAAAGTTGCCTACAATGAGGAAACGGGACAGACCATAATCTCTGGTATGGGTGAGCTTCACCTTGAGGTCATTGTGAAGCGGATGATAAGCGAGTTCGGCGTCGGTGCCAAGGTAGGCAGACCGAAAGTCGCCTACAAGGAGACGATTACGGAGCCGATTCAGGTTGAGGGCAGATTTGTACGGCAGACAGGAGGGCATGGCCAGTACGGTCATGTCTGGCTGGAGCTCGAGCCGATGGGTCGGGGCGGTGGCTTCCAGTTCGTTGACGGCATCAAGGGTGGCATCATTCCCAGGCAATATATACCGGCCGTGCAGACAGGCATAAAGGAAGCCATGGAGACCGGCGTCCTCGCCGGTTATCCCGTGGTCGATATTAAAGCCACCATCTATGACGGCAGCTATCACGACGTTGATTCTTCCGAGCTTGCTTTCAAAATGGCCGGCTCACTGGCACTCAGAAACGGGGTCAAAAAGGCCAAGCCCGTTATCCTCGAGCCAATCATGAATCTGGAAGTGGTCACCCCGGAACAGTTCCTCGGCGACATCATTGGTGACCTTAATGCCAAGCGAGGACACATCGAGCATATTGACTCTCAGGGTGATACGTATGTTATTCGTTGCCTGATACCGCTGGCCGAGACTTTCGGCTATGCCACCAGATTGAGGTCGCTCACCCAGGGCAGGGCAACGCACTCGCTGGAATTTTTTAAATATCGAGAATTACCGGCAGAACTGACCGAAGAAATAACGGAACAGGCAGTGGGGAGGGGCTATGCCTAAACAGAAAATCCGCATCAAGCTGAAGGGATTTGACCACCGGATAGTTGACCAGTCGGCGGCACAGATAGTCGATGCTGTGGAGCGCACTGGCGCGGTGGTGGTCGGCCCGGTACCACTACCCACTCACATTAAAAAGTACAGTGTCATACGCTCCACGTTTATTGATAAAGATTCACAGGAGCAGTTTGAGGTACGGACACACAAGCGCATCATTGACATTGTGGAGACCACTTCCAAGACGATTGATGCTTTAACCAGACTGAACCTGCCCTCCGGCGTGGAGATAGACATCAAGTTATAGCAGAGTAAAAAGATGGCACAGGGAATTATTGGCAAAAAATTGGGCATGTCCCAGGCGTTCCGCGACGACGGCACGCTGGCGGCGGTAACCGCCATCGAGGCCGGGCCGTGTACCGTTACCCGCGTGAAAACAGAGACCAGAGACGGTTATAACGCCGTTCAGCTCGGTTTTGGCGAAGCCAAACGGCCCAGTTCCTCGCCGCGTGGGCAAGCCGAAGGGGGCGGCCAGTTCAAACATCTCCGTGAATTCAGGCTGGATGATATCAATGACCTGGAAGAGGGACAGAAGATAGACATCAGCCTTTTCAAGTCCGGTGACCTGGTTGATATTACCGGCCTCTCCAAGGGTAAAGGTTTTGCCGGCGTGGTTAAAAAATATGGCTTTGCCGGCGGGCCCAAGACACACGGTCAGTCAGACCGGCACCGTGCTCCGGGTTCCATCGGCTCCAGCGCCACACCGGGACGCGTCTACAAAGGACTGCACATGGCCGGCCAGATGGGGAACAAGCGGGTGACAGTGCGTAATTTAGAGGTGTTTCAGGCTGACCCGGAACGTAATCTCCTGCTCATCAAAGGGGCCGTACCGGGGGCCAGAAATGGCCTGCTGCTGATAAAGAAGGTGAGGAGGGGGAAGTAAGGAAGTGCAGGTCCCAGTCTACAGCCTGACCGGCGAAGTGGTGGAACACATTGAAATCAGCGACCAGGTCTTCGCCGTGCCCTTCAATGAGGGCGTGGTGCACCAGGTCATGGTCGGGCAGCTGGCGAACGCCCGCCAGGGCACCGCCTCAACCAAGACCAGAAGCGAGGTTCAGGGCAGCAGCCAGAAGCTGTTCCGCCAGAAAGGCACCGGCATGGCACGGGCGGGTGGCCGCCGGTCACCCACGCGGCGGGGAGGTGGCATTATTTTCGGGCCAAGGCCGAGGGACTATCACCAGGACACGCCGAAGAGAATGCGCCGTCTGGCCCTGAAATGTGTTCTCTCCTCCAAGTTAAAGGATGAAGAGTTAAAAGTGGTGCAGGAATTAAAACTGGAACCAAAGACGAAATACCTGGTACAGATTCTAAGTGCCCTCGGGGCCGACTCCTCGGCACTGGTGGTAACGTCTGCGCCAGAGGAGAACGTGATAAAAGCCGCACGCAATATCAGGGGAATCAAGACAATGCCAGCAAACCTGCTCAATATGCTTGACATCCTCTCCCACAAGGTGCTAGTGATGACGGTGTCCGCGGTACGCCGTGTGGAAGAGCTCTGGGGAGAAAAAGCGGCGGCAGAGGTCAAAGATGCATCTGTTTGATGTTTTACAACGTCCGCTGATAACGGAGAAAAATACCATTCTGCAGGTGCAGAATAAATACGCCTTTGAAGTGGCCGAACGGGCGACCAAGCCTCAGATAAAGCAGGCCGTGGAAAAAGCGTTTCGGGTGAAAGTGGCTGAGGTGAATGTTGTCAAGGTCACCGGGAAGTCCAAAAGAATAGGCAGGCACCTGCACAGCACTCCACCCTGGAGGAAAGCCATCGTCACCTTAAGGGCCGGTGATAAAATAGAATTCTTTGAAGGTGTTTAGCACGGAAAAAGGGGGATATTGAGTGGCCATTAAAGTATACCGCCCCACCTCACCCGGCCGGCGGGGAATGAGCGGTGCCACATTTGAAGAGATAACCAAGGACAAGCCGGAAAAATCGCTGGTCGCACCGCTGAAAAAGCAGGGCGGACGCAATAACCGGGGTAAAATAACCGTTCGCCACCGCGGCGGTGGTGCCAAACGAAAACTCCGCTTGATTGACTTCAAGCGGGATAAAACCGGCGTGCCGGGCAGGGTGACAGCGATCGAGTATGACCCGAACCGCTCCGCCCGAATTGCGCTCGTTTACTACGCTGATGGCGATAAGCGCTATATCCTCGCTCCGGTTGGGCTGAACATCGGTGATACGGTCCTGTCCGGCCCGGATGCCGAGGTAAGGCCGGGCAATACGCTGCCGCTGCAAGCCATCCCGAACGGTACCCTCGTCCATAATATTGAGATGGAGAAGGGAAAGGGCGGACAGATGGTGCGGAGTGCCGGCACGTCAGCACAGCTGATGGTCAAGGAAGGCGATTACGCCCTCATCCGCATGCCTTCCGGAGAAATGCGACGTGTCCGCGGCGACTGCATGGCTACCATCGGACAGGTGGGTAATGTTGACCACCAGAATATTGACCTTGGCAAGGCGGGACGCAAGCGGCTTATGGGCCGGCGGCCCACGGTGAGAGGCTCGGCAATGTCGCCGCGAGACCATCCTCACGGCGGCGGCGAAGGCAGAAGCCCGATAGGGATGCCCGGTCCGAAGACGCCGTGGGGCAAGCCGGCGCTCGGCTACCGCACCCGCAAGCCAAAAGCATCTGATAAATTGATTGTAAAACGGAGAAAAGGCAAGTAGAGGTAAGCAATGTCTCGGTCGATAAAAAAAGGCCCATATATTGATGGCAAGCTGATGAAGAAGGTGGAGGCCGTGATTAAATCAGGCCAGAAAGCGGTCATTAAAACCTGGTCGCGCTCATCAACCATCCTGCCACAGATGGTGGGACTGACCGTCGGCGTGCACGATGGCCGCCGGCACGTGCCCATCTTCATCACCGAGAATATGGTGGGACACAAGCTTGGCGAGTTCGCCCTGACCCGGACTTTCCGCGGTCATGTCGGCAGGTCGGAGCGGGCAAGCCAGGTAAAAAAACAGTAGGCTATTACGGGTAAGTATAAAATGCAGGTACGAGCTTTTGCCAAAGACACCGGAATAGCAGCGAGCAAGGTACGCCCGTTGATAGATATGGTGCGGGGCAAGAAAGTGGACGAAGCACTGACATTGCTCAGGTTTGCTCCATCGCCAAATGCCCGGGTGGTGGCCAAGGCGGTGAAGTCCGCGGCATCCAGTGCGGAGAATAATTACCAGCTGACGCCGTCGGATTTGAAAATTATTACTATTTACGCCAATGAAGCACCGAGGCTCAGACGGTTCCATCCCCGGGCGCGCGGTCGAATCAGCCCCGTGCGGAAGGGTTCCAGTCACATAACGGTTATTGTTGCCGATGAGGAGGCATAATTGGGACGCAAGGTTCATCCGATAGGCTTTAGAATTGGCGTCATACAGGACTGGCAGGCCAAATGGTACGCCGATACGCATTACGCTGAGTCGCTGCAGGAAGACCTGAAGCTAAGGCAGGCAATCCAGTCCAAGTATGCGGACGCCGCCATTTCTCTCGTAGAAATTGACCGGCAGGCGAAAGAGGTGACGGTTTCCATCCATACCGCCCGTCCCGGTATCGTTATCGGGCGAGGTGGACAGCGCGTTGATGAGCTGAGCGTTTACCTGGAAAAACTCATCGGCAAGAAGGTCCGCCTGAATATCCAGGAGATACGCCAGCCAGAGCTGGACGCCATGCTTGTTGCCCGGACGATTGCCGAGCAAATTCAGCGCCGCATCGCCTACCGGAGGGCCATGAAACAGGCGATTTTCCGCACCATGCAGGCTGGTGCCAAGGGAATAAGAGTAAGCTGCTCCGGTCGGCTGGGCGATGCTGAAATCGCCCGCCGCCAGACAATGCACGAAGGACAGGTTCCCTTACACACATTGCGGGCGGACATTGATTACGGTCTTACCGAAGCACGCACCACCCTGGGAAGGATTGGTGTTAAGGTATGGATATTCAAGGGTGAAATACTTCCTGAGCCAAAAGAACTGGCCATGGAAGAGGCACCTGCGGAAATGGCCGTCAGCGCCGTTGCCGAGCCGGCAGCCGGGGTAACCGGTGAAGCCACCGAGGCAGCCGCGCCTGAGGAAGCCGCGGCGGCAGCGAAAGCAGAAGCAGTCACCGAAGAAAAAGCGGAAGAGGCACCGGCCAAACCGACCCGAAGGAGAAAAGCGGCCGCGGCGGCAAAGGAGAAGCCGTCTGAGACCGCGACTGCAGAGACCCCTAAACCAGCCGCAGAAGAGAAGCCAGCCGCCAAACGAAGAACCAGGGCCGCCAAGCCCAAAGAAACAGAAGAGCCGACAGCGCCAGAAACCACCAAGACAGTTGCCGAGGAGAAGGCTAAAGAAAAACCGGCCAAGGCGCCCGCGAAGCGAAGTCGCAAAAAGGAACCAACCGGCGACGTTGTCGCCGAGTCTGAAGCTGCCAACATAACCGGAGACGAGGAAAAAGATGCTGCAACCGAAGCGGGTTAAATACCGTAAAGACCATAAAGGACACCGCCGGGGTAGTGCCCAGGCAAGCAACAGCACGACCTTCGGTGATTACGGCATGCAGGCACTGGAGTCGGCCTGGATCACCGCGGAACAGCTTGAGGCCGCGAGGCGCGCCATTACCCGCTACCTCCGCCGTGGCGGCAAAGTCTGGATACGCGTTTTCCCGGATAAGCCGGTCACCAAGAAGCCGGCGGAGACCCGTATGGGAAGCGGCAAAGGTGCTCCCGACCACTGGGTAGCCGTGGTCAAATCGGGGAGAATGCTATTCGAGCTGGCAGGCGTCGGTGAAAAAACGGCCAAAGAGGCGATACGCCTAGCCTCACACAAGCTCCCGTTCGCCACCAAGTTTGTCATGAGGGAGACGGGCGCCACTCAGCAATGATGAATATTTAAAGGGAACAACCTATGGTTAGGATTGATGAATTCAGAGCTCTGAGCACGGAAGACCTGAAGAAGCAAATGGAAGAGTCCAAGCAGGAAATGCTCAACCTGCGCTTCCGGCTGGCCACGAGGCAACTGGTAAACCATCGCGAGCTGCCGCTGGTGAGGAAAAGGATTGCCCGGATTCGGACCATATTGAAAGAAAGAGAACTGGGGATAAGGTAGCGTTATGGAAGAAAAGCGCAAAACCAGAATTGGACGGGTGGTAAAAAATCGCATGGACAAGACGGTGGTGGTGGCCGTCAACACGCCCAAACGCTTTCCGAAATACCGAAAGACCATCACCTGGGCAACCAAATATATGGCCCATGATGAAAAAAACGAATGCCGGATAGGAGACATGGTTAGGCTTGTGGAGACCCGTCCGCTTTCCCGGCACAAGCACTGGCGTGTTGCCGAAATAATCACCAAAGGAGAGGTCGCTGAGATTCAACCTCAGGATATAACGTAAACGTCAGGATTTAAGACCATGATTCAGCAATATACCAGATTAAGAGCTGCGGACAACACGGGGGCACGGGAAATCATGTGCATCAACGTGCTCGGTGGCACGAGGAAGAGGTACGCCCGGATAGGCGATGTCATTGTCGCCTCGGTGAAAAAGGCCATTCCCGGTGCCGCCACGAAAAAGGGCGACGTGGTGCGGGCGGTAGTGGTACGCACTGCCCAGCCCCACCGGCGTCCTGATGGCTCATACATCAGGTTTGATGAAAACGCCGCGGTAATCTTGACGGATAAAAACAACCCCCGGGGAACTCGAATCTTCGGGCCGGTAGCCAGGGAACTGAGAGACAAGGATTTTACCAAGATAATCTCTCTGGCACCGGAGGTCCTTTGAAGGTAAGCAACCATGAAGATAAGGAAGAATGATACGGTGCTGGTAACGGCCGGCAAGGACAGGGGGAAAAGGGGCAAGGTGCGTTTTGCCTATCCCAAGAAAAACCGCGTGGTCGTGGAGGGCATCAATTTCATCAAGAAGCACTCCCGGGCACGGGGACAGGCCAGGCAGGCCGGCATCATTGACCTGGAGGCACCGATTGATGTCGCCAACGTCGTGTTGCTGTGCCAGAAGTGCAACCGCCCTACCCGTGTGGGTTTTACCTCCCTCGAGGATGGGAGAAAGGTAAGAATTTGCCGCAAGTGCAAAGAGGTGATTGACTAAATGGCGCGGCTGAAGGATAAATACCAGAAAGAAGTGGTGCCCGCCCTGATGGAGCGCCATGGCTACCATAACATCATGGAAGTGCCGCGCTTGATTAAAGTGGTGCTCAATATCGGCCTCGGCGAGGCGATTCAGAATGCCAAAGCCCTGGAATCGGCCGAAGCTGACCTGTCCGCCATTTCCGGCCAGCACCCGATAATCACGCGCTCCAAGAGGTCAATCGCTGCCTTCAGGCTGCGGACCGGGATGCCCATCGGCATGAAAGTAACCCTGCGTGGTGAACGGATGTATAACTTCCTGGACAAGCTGGTGAGCGCGGTTCTGCCGCGGATGCGGGAGTTTTCCGGCGTTTCTCCAGACGCATTTGACGGCCGGGGCAATTATACGCTCGGCCTCAGAGAGCAAATTGCGTTTCCGGAAATAGACTACGACAAGATAGAAAAGCTGCGTGGCATGGAAATAGCCATCGCCACCACGGCCAAAACGGATGAAGAAGGCAGGCATCTCCTTGAACTGCTCGGCATGCCTTTTGCCAAGGATGGAACGGAGTAGGAATGGCAAAGAAATCAAAAGTCATTAAAGCGCAGAGGACGGCCAAATTCAGAGTGCAGCAGCACAACCGATGCCACCTGTGCGGAAGGCCGCGTGCCTATATCCGCCAGTTTGGCCTGTGCCGCATCTGTTTCCGCCGGCTGGCGCTGGCCGGTCAGCTTCCGGGAGTAAGAAAATCAAGCTGGTAGAAAAACCGAGAGGACAATATGACTGTTTCTGACCCAATTGCTGACATGTTAACCAGAATACGGAACGCCACCATGGCCAAGCATGAGCAGGTGCTGGTGCCATCATCACGGCTGAAACTCTCCATCGCCCGTATCCTGAAGGAGGAAGGTTTCATCACCGATTATGAGGTGGTCCGGGGAAAACCACAGCGGGTAATTAAAATCCAGCTGAAATATAATGACCATAATAAGCCAGCCATCAGCGGCATGAAGCGGGTGAGCAAACCCGGCCTGAGAGTCTATGTGGGCGGAAAGGAAATACCCCGCGTCTTTGGCGGACTGGGCATTGCCATTGTCTCCACTTCCAAGGGAGTGAGAACCGGCCATCAGGCCTGGCGCCAGGGAGTCGGGGGGGAACTGCTTTGCTTTGTCTGGTAATCGGAAAACGGAGTGACATCACATGTCAAGAATAGGACTGATGCCAATAGCCATACCCGCCGGGGTAACAGTAACCATCGGGAAAAGCCAGGTGAAGGTGACCGGCCCGAAAGGTGAACTCAGCCGCACCATCAACCCGGAGATAACCGTTGCCCAGGAGGACAATGAACTGGTAGTGACACGGCCCAGCGACGACCAGGAACACCGTTCCCAGCACGGGCTGACACGGAGTCTCATTAATAATATGGTGACCGGCGTGAGCCACGGCTTTGAAAAACAGCTGGAAATCGTCGGCGTGGGCTACCGGGCGGAGAAGGCCGGGGAAAAGCTGGTTATTCGCGTTGGCTATTCACACCCCGTCGAAGTGGTACCTCTACCGGGTGTTACCCTCGCCGTTGAGGGAAACAATCGCATCAAGGTTAGCGGCATCGATAAGGAAACGGTCGGTGAGATGGCTGCCAGAATACGGAAAATTCATCCCCCTGATGCCTACAAAGGCAAGGGGATAAGATATGCCGGAGAAATAGTCCACCTCAAGCCGGGTAAGGCCGGCAAGGTGGTTGGGAAGAAGTAGCCATGGCCAAAGCAACACCGAGATTAGCAAGACAGAAGCGCCACCAGAGGGTGAGGACGCAGATAAAGGGCACGCCGGACAAGCCCCGTCTGTGCGTGTTCCGCAGCCTGAACCATATTTACGCACAGGTCATTGATGACACCAAGGGGCAGACACTGGTTTCCGCCTCTTCCCTTGACCCGGAAACCAGAGCGCAGATGGACGGCAAAGCGAAAGCGGGTCAGGCGGAGCTGGTTGGCGCTGCTATCGCGAAAAGGGCTTTAAGCCAGAAAATCAAGGAAGTTGCCTTCGACCGGGGTGGCTATAAGTACCACGGCAGGGTCAAGGCCCTGGCGGAAGCCGCCCGGAAAAGTGGTTTGAAATTTTAGAGGAATACCGAAATGGCCGAACAATTTGATAAAACAATCAGTCGCATAGACATCACTGACCTGGTCCTGAATGACCGTCTCATGTATATCAACCGGGTGGCCAAGGTAATGAAGGGTGGGAAACGCCTCAGGTTCAGTGCCCTGGTGGTCACCGGTGACGGTAATGGCCACGTCGGGCTGGGCATTGGCAAAGCCAATGAGGTCCCGGCCGCGATAAACAAGGGCGGCGCCGCCGCCAAGAAGAACCTTATCAAGGTGCCCATGGACGGGGGTACCATCCCACATGAAATTCTCGCCGTGTACGGCGCCGCCAAGGTGCTGCTCAAACCGGCGGCTCCCGGCACCGGTGTAATTGCCGGTGGAAGCGCCCGTGCCGTACTCGAGGCCTGCGGCATCAAGGACATCCTGACCAAGTCCCTGGGCAGCGATAACCATATCAACGTGGCCAAAGCAACGATATCCGGCCTCAGCCAGCTCCGGGACCCGAAAGAAGAAGTGGCCATGCGCAAGGCAACATCTGGCGAGGAGGAGGCGAAACCAGGTGACTAAACTGCGCATTACCTGGATTAAAAGCAGCATCGGCTACAATGAATCACAGAAACGTACGCTGGTCACGCTCGGTTTTCACCGGCTGAACCAGAGCGTCGTTCATGACGACTCCATGTCCCTGCGAGGCATGATTAATAAGGTGAGACATCTCGTCAAGGTGGAGGAAGCCAGTGAGGCAAAATAACATCGCGCCATCACCGGGTGCCAGGCAAGCACGAAAGAGAGTGGGGCGCGGTAACGCCAGCGGTCACGGTACCTACGCCGGTCGCGGCCTGAAAGGCCAGAAGTCCCGCAGTGGCGACAAGATGCGCCCGGGCTTCGAGGGGGGGCAATTGCCTTTAATCAAACGCCTGCCCCGGAAGCGTGGCTTTACCAATATCTTCCGCAAAGAGTACAGCACGGTTAATGTGGATAAGCTGAACATATTTGAGGCCGGGAGTGAGGTTACGCCCGAGAAGCTGCATGCGGCCGGCCTAGTGAAAACGTTAAAACATCCGGTAAAAATTCTGGCCAATGGTGAGGTCAGCCGCGCGGTTACGGTAAAGGCAAACCGGTTTTCCGCGGCGGCGAAGGCCAAAATAGAGGCGGCCGGCGGCAAAGCCGAGGAGGTGGAGTATGCGGTCCAGGCCAAGTAAGCCGCGCCTGCTTCAGGCAATGCTGGACTCTTTCAGCCTGCCCGACCTCAGGCGCCGCATCCTCATCACCGTTGGCATTCTGGTTATCTTCCGTTTTGTCGCCCACGTGCCCATTCCAGGTGTGGACCAGAGCGCCTTGCAGGCACTGTTTGAACGCAATGCCCTGCTCGGTATGCTGGACATGTTCAGCGGCGGCGCCATGCGACGGCTCAGCGTGGCGGCGATGGGCGTCTACCCCTACATTACCTCGTCCATTATCATGATGCTTCTGGTACCGGTGATACCTCGACTTCAAGCCCTCTCCCGGGAGGGTGAGTCAGGAAGAAACAAGATAAACCTCATCACTCACTGGCTGGTGGTGCCACTGGCCTCCGTTCAGGGCTACGGGCAACTCGTTTATCTGCAGCGCGAAGGCGTGCTCTCCAGCAGTGACCCCCTGTCCATGGCGGCGATGGTGCTGTCCATGGTGGCCGGTACCATATTCCTGGTATGGCTCGGTGAGCTGATTACAGAATACGGCATTGGCAACGGCATATCCATTATCATTTTCGGTGGCATCGTGGCTCGGCTGCCGGAGATGATAGGGCAGGGTTTCCTGGCCAAGGAGAATTTCGTCGGCCTTACCGCCTACATACTTATCGTGGTCCTGACCATCATGGTCATCGTCATCTTCACCGAGGCGCACCGCCGCATTCCGGTACAGTACGCCAAGAGCGTATTCCGCAGCGGACGGATGTACCGTCATTCCGGGACCACCCATATTCCGCTCCGGGTGAACGCCGCTGGCATGATTCCACTCATCTTCGCCATGTCCCTCGTCCTCTTCCCGGGAATCGTGGCCAGCTATTTTGCCAACCCGAGCGAACCCAATTTTGCCGACTGGGTGATGAAACTATTCGACCCGAGGGCAGCGCTGCCCCTGGGGCTGTTTTACTGGGTGCTTTACTTTGCCATGGCGGTTGCCTTCACCTTTTTCTACACCATGGTGATTTACCAGCAGCAGGACCTGCCGGGAGTCCTGCAAAGGCAGGGGGGATTCATTCCCGGTATCCGACCGGGCAAGACTACATCTACTTACCTGAACGGTGTTATCAACCGCATCACCTGGGGTGGGGCTTTGTTCCTTGCCTGTGTGGCGATCATGCCTTTCGCTGCCCGGCAGATAACCAATGTCGAGGTCATACAGCTCTCCAGTCTGGGCCTGCTCATTATGGTGGGTGTGGTGCTGGACACCATGAAACAGCTTGAAGCACAGCTGGTAATGCGGCGCTATGAGGGCTTTATCAGGTAGGGGTAAACGTTGTATAATGTAATTTTTGTGGGGGCACCCGGGGCCGGCAAGGGAACACAGGCCTCGATGGTGGCCGAAAAATTAAATCTGGTCCATGTTTCGTCCGGCGACCTGTTCCGGCAGGGGCTGGAGCAGGGAACGGAACTGGGAAAACAGGCAAAGAGCTATATGGAAAGGGGAATACTGGTCCCTGACGAGATAACCATACAGATGGTCATGGAACGGCTAGCCGCACCTGACTGCGAGAACGGGGTCATTCTGGATGGTTTCCCTCGCAACCTGCCGCAGGCGGAAGCTCTGGACAGCGCCCTGGGCGAGCAGGGAACAGCCATTAATAAAGTTATTTACATCAAAGTCTCTGAGGGAGAACTGATAAAGAGGCTGAGCGCCCGCTGGCTCTGCCGGCAATGCCAGGCGGTGTATAATATGATTAATTCCCCTCCCAGGGTGGCGGGGAAATGTGACAGGTGCGGGGGTGAGCTTTACCAGCGCCCCGATGACAAACCGGAGACGGTGAAGAAGCGACTTGACATATATTTCGCCGAGACGGCGCCGCTCATTGACCACTACCGCCGTCAGGGCAAGCTATCAGAAATTGAAGGAGAAGGTAGCGTGGCAGAGGTGACACAAAGAATCGTGTCGGCCCTTCCCACGGAGAAACTGGCCACTCAATGACGATTATTATTAAAAATGAAGATGAAATCGCGGCCATGCACCAGGCGGGCAGAATCGTCGCGATGATATTGAAAACAATGGTAGCACAAATCAGACCGGGAATGGAAACAAAGGAACTGGATAGCATAGCCGCTAAAGAGCTGGAAAAATACGGAGCCAGACCATCATTCAAGGGCTACCACGGCTTCCCGGCCAATCTCTGCGTTTCCGTAAACGAAGAGATAGTGCACGGGATACCGGGAAAGCGGGTGCTCCACGAGGGTGACATTGTCTCCCTCGACTTCGGCGCCATTTATGACGGCTTCCAGGGTGATGCCGCGGTGACCGTGGGCGTGGGCCGGATAAGCAAGCAGTCAGCGGCGCTCATTGAGACCACGAAAAATGCCCTGGAAAGCGGTATCAGTGCTGCCCGTGCCGGAGCCAGGCTGGGAGACATCTCCCACGCCATCCAGAACTACGCGGAATCAAGAGGCTACTCCGTAGTCCGGGAGTACACGGGACACGGCATTGGCCGCGACATGCATGAAGAGCCGCAGATACCCAATTTCGGCCTGCCCGATTCGGGCCCGGTACTGAAAAAGGGCATGACCCTGGCCCTAGAACCAATGGTAAATATCGGTGACTGGCGCACCCGTGTCGGTGACGACCAGTGGACGGTACTGACCGCTGATGGCAGCCTTTCGGCACACTTCGAGCACACCATTGCCATCACTGACGGCGAACCGGAGGTATTAACCGAAGAAGTATATGCCTAAGAAAGAGACGATTGAGGTTGAAGGAACAGTATTGGAAGCATTACCAAACGCAATGTTTCGTGTTGAGCTAGCGAATGGGCATGTCGTCCTGGCGCATATCTCCGGCAAGATACGGATGCACTACATTCGGGTCCTGCCCGGGGACAGGGTGCTGGTTGAGCTGTCCCCATACGACCTCAATCGGGGCCGGATAGTATATCGCTTTAAATAAGGTTAGAATTGGTATCATGAAAGTAAAAGCATCAGCCAAAGTACGCTGTGAAAAGTGCAAAGTGGTGAAACGGCACGGAGTGGTCAGAGTCATCTGTTCCAACCCGAAGCATAAACAGCGCCAGGGATAAAATGAGGTAAGGAGGCATCAGGATGGCACGAATTGCTGGAGTGGACATACCGAGAGATAAGCACACCTGGATATCTCTACAGTATATTTACGGCATTGGCCCTCACCTGAGCCGCCGGATCCTGGCCCAGACCAACATCAACCCGGACACCAAGGTGAGCGAGCTTACCGAAGATGAGGTTAATCGCCTCCGCGAGGTTATTGACAAGCAATATAAAGTAGAAGGCGAACTCAGGCGCGAGGTCCAGATGAACGTCAAGCGCCTTATTGAAATCGGCAGCTACCGTGGCAATCGGCACCGCTTTAACCTGCCGGCACGGGGGCAGCGTACCCGAACCAATGCCCGTGCCCGGCGCGGTGACCGCAAGACGGTGGCCGGCAGAGGCCAGAGACGCGGCATGGCCAAGAAATAAGACATTAGGAGCATCCTATGGCACAGAAGAAGCGAGCGAGAACAAGGCGGCGGGAACGAAAGAATATCCCGGTAGGGAGAGCTTATATTCAGTCCACCTTTAACAATACCCTGGTTACCCTCACCGACCCCCAAGGCAACGTGATTGCCTGGGGAAGTTCCGGCACAGCCGGTTTCAAGGGTTCGCGCAAGGGTACCCCCTACGCCGCTCAGATGGCAGCTCGCGAAGCGGTGCGCAAGGCCATGATGCATGGCCTGCGTCAGGTTGAGGTCTACGTGAAAGGCCCGGGCAGTGGCCGCGAGGCAGCCATTCGCTCCCTGCAGAGTTCGGGACTGTACATCACGGGGATTAAGGATGTTACTCCCATCCCCCATAACGGCTGCCGCCCGCCAAAAAGACGGAGAGTATAGAAGAGAGGCAAAATGGCAAGATACACTGGCGCAGTATGCAGGATGTGCCGCCGCAGCGGCGTAAAGCTCTTCCTGAAGGGCGACCGGTGCTTTACCCCCAAGTGCAGCATGGAGAAGCGCCCCAAGCCGCCAGGACAGCAGTACCACCGCCGGCGACCGAGAATATCCGACCGCGGCATGCAGCTGCGCGAGAAGCAGAAAGCCCGCTATAGCTACGGCATGCTGGAAAGACAGTTCCGGAGAATGTTTGCCGAGGCATCAAGACAGGCGGGGATAACCGGCGATAACCTGCTCATCCTGCTGGAGAGACGGCTGGACAACATCGTGTATCGCCTTGGCTTCTCTGACTCGCGCCATCAGGCACGCCAGCTGGTTCGCCACGGCCATATCACGCTCAATGAGCTCCGGACTGATGTCCCTTCGGCACTGGTCAAGGAGGGAGATACCGTTGGCTGGCGGCAAGAAAGCACCAAATCGGAATATTATAAACAGCTTGCCCAGACAATTGAGTCCAAGACTGTGCCTGACTGGTTGAGTCTGGATAAGAAAAAGCTGGTGGGACAGGTGGTTTCCCTGCCCACACCGGAAGCCGTAGAGGCCGCGTTTGACGGCAAGACTATCGTAGAACACTACTCACGATAAAGAGTAAGGAGGTAGAGACTTTTGTCTCGTCTGGTAATACCAAGAATCGATTGTACAGAGAGTGAGGATAACTTCGGCCGGTTCGTCGCCGAGCCACTGGAACGCGGCTTCGGTGTCACGCTTGGTAATTCTCTGCGCCGTGTCTTGCTGGGCTATCTCCCCGGTGCGGCGGTGACACAGGTCAGAGTTGAAGGCATCAGGCATGAATTCACCACCATCCCTCACGCCAAGGAAGATGTCACCGAGTTTTTACTCAACGTGAAGGCGATACGCATAAAACCGCTTTCCGGCCAACCCGGGAAAATGGTGCTGGATGTGCAGGGTGAAGGCCAGGTCTGCGCCGCCGATATCAAGCCATCGACCGACTTTGAAATTGCCAACCCAGAGGTCAACCTGCTCACCCTTGATTCACCGGAAGCCAAGCTCTATGTTGAGTTCGACATCGAGCTGGGCGAGGGCTACCGAACCGCCGAGTCAACGGATAATATGCCGGTGGGGACGATACCCGTTGACGCCATCTTTTCCCCGACACGCAAGGTCAACTTCACCACCGAACCAGTCCACGCCGGTAGTGAGACCGGCCACGAGCGATTGATTCTGGAAGTGTGGACCGATGGCACGACGACGCCGGTTGATGCCATCAGCCGCGCCGCCGGCATCATGGTCGAGCAGCTCAGCCCGTTCGTTGAGTATGTCAAAGTATCCCAGATGAAAGCGGAAGAGCAGCTCATTCGCCTCTCCATACCTGATGAGAAATATAATATGCCCGTGGAGCAACTGGACCTCTCGGTGCGGACGATGAACTGTCTCAGACGCGGCGGCATCGCCACGGTTGGCGAACTCATCAGCCAGAAACCAAAGGACCTCCTCCAGCTGCGCAACTTCGGCCAGAAATCATTTCATGAGATAGAGGAAAAACTGGGGGAACTGGGCCTGTCCCTTTCACCACAGGCCGGACTCAAAGGGGAAACACCACCCGCAGAAGCGTCACCAGAAGTGACGGGCACAGAAACAGACCTGCCAGAAGAAAGCGAACCGAAATCCGGAGAAGCAGAAGATGAGGCATAACGTAGCCGGAAAAAAATTAGGCCGGACGACCAGCCACCGCCAGGCACTGTACCGCAACTTGGTGACCGACCTGCTCAAACACGAAAAAATCGTCACTACCGAGACCAAGGCGAAAGAAGTACGCAGTCTCGCCGAGAAGATGATTACCCTGGGCAAAAAAAGTGACCTGAGCGCATTTCGCCAGGCACTGTCATATTTATACGACAAGGACGTGGCCGACAAGGTTTTTTCCGAGCTGGCCACGCGATACGCCGAGCGACACGGTGGCTACACCCGCATTGTCAAGCTTGGTCCCAGGCTTGGCGACGGCGCACCAAAGGTGCAGCTTTCCCTGGTCGAGTAACCACCGTCACTATTATGTCAATAAGGGGTTGTCAGCTTGGCAGAGCACACCAAGATGGTACTGATTATGGAATATGACGGCACAAACTACTACGGTTTTCAGCTGCAGGCCAGCCAGCCCACCGTTCAGGGCGAGGTTGAGTCCGCACTGCTGAAGCTGACCGGAGAAAAGGTCCGGGTGCTGGCGGCCAGCCGTACTGACACCGGCGTTCACGCTAAAGAGCAGGTGCTGAGCTTCCGCACCGCCTCATCGCTACCGGAACGCGCCTTTACCGGTGGCCTGAACCACTATCTGCCCGATGATATTGCCGTGAGAGAAGCCTTCAGGGTGAGCGATAGTTTCAACGTCCGCCGCAATGCGGTGAGCCGTGAGTACCACTACCTGATATTGAATCGGACCGCCCGCTCCCCTATCCAGCACCGCTTTGCCCACCATGTCCCGGGTAAGCTGGATATAGCCGCTATGAACGAAGCCTGTCAGTGCCTTATCGGCGTGCACGATTTTGCCTCTTTCGCCACCACTCTGGAAAGCCGTATAAAGAGCACGGTGCGCCGCGTGTACCAGGCCGATGTCATAAAAGAGGGCGACCTGGTTACTTTCCGCATCATCGCCAATGCCTTTCTGCCCCACCAGGTAAGGAATACGGTCGGGGCGCTCATCAGGGTCGGGCTGGGAAAGATGACAGCTGATGAATTTCGTAGTATATTAGAAGCGAGGACACCCGGGCTGGCGGGGCCAACGGCCCCGGCCCACGGGCTGTGCCTGGCGCGGGTGAATTATCCACATTCCTGGGAGGAAGTGCGCAATTGAAGACCTACAGCACCAAAATCAAAGACGTGGAACGGAAGTGGCACGTGATTGATGCTTCCGACAGGACGCTGGGCAAGCTGGCCACGGAAGCCGCCACCCTGCTCATGGGCAAACACAAACCAACTTTCAGTCCCACCATTGATACCGGCGACCATGTTGTCGTCATCAACGCCGAAAAGGTACAGGTTACGGGCAATAAGCTGAAGCAGAAGCAGTATTACCGGCATTCCGGATACCCCGGAGGGTTCAAGAGCATCCCGCTGGAAAAAATGATGCAGGATAACCCGGCGCGGGTCATTGAGAGCGCCGTCAAGGGTATGCTGCCACGCACACGACTGGGTGCCCAGATGCTGAAGAAACTCCGGGTCTATAACGGCGATTCGCACCCGCATCTCGCGCAGGTGACCCAGGGAACAGGCACTGAAGCCAAGATAGAAAAGCAGAGGGTAAGCTAAATGGTAGCAAAACAAGCCTATTTTCACGGTACCGGCCGGAGAAAGACGTCCATCGCCCAGGTAAAAATAATGTCCGGGAACGGCGCTATAATTATCAATGGCGTGCCCTATGAAGACCTGTTCCCCAGCGTTGAACACCGCCGCGCCATACTGCAACCCCTTCTGGTCACGGAAAGCCTGGGCAAGTTCAATGCCATGGTCAAGGTGAATGGCGGTGGCATCACCGGCCAGAGCGGGGCTATCTCACTCGGCATTGCCCGCGCTCTTGTGGAGGCCGATGAAAGTCTAAAGCCTGTGCTGCGCCAGAACGGATTGCTGACCCGCGACCCGCGGGTGAAAGAGCGAAAGAAGCCGGGGCTCAGGCGGGCACGCAAGGCACCTCAGTACACCAAGCGTTAATTTTCCGACTTACCCTCCGCTTCAGGATAACGGAGAAATTACTCTGAAATGGGTATGGTAAAGGAAAAACGGCTCCCCTTGCCCGGTTCGCTGCGGACTTTAACCTCACCACCATGGGCCTCGACCAGGCCTTTGGCAATGGTAAGTCCGAGACCACTGCCGCCCGTAGCCCGGGCGCGCGACTTGTCCACGCGGTAGAAACGTTCAAATATATAGGGCAGGTCCTCGTCGGGAATGCCCGCGCCGGTGTCGGTCACGGCAACCTCCACCCGATCCCCCTCCCGCAGGGCGCTGATGGTGATGGCACCACCACTTTCCGTGTGGGCCATGGCGTTATCCAGAAGGTTATAAAGCACCTGGGCTATCCGCCGAGAATCAATGTTCACCGGTGGCAGTTCACCCCCGAGGTCAAGGGACAGTGATATCCCTTTAGCGGCTGTCTGGGCCTGGAAGGCCGATACTGACCGGTTGAGCAATTCCGTGATATCCCCAGATTGACATTCCAGTTTCAGTTCGCCAGCTTCGGCAAGACTCAGCTCCTGAAGCTCATCAACCAGACGCGACAGGCGACTTGCCTCTTCATTTAGCGATTTGATAGCCGCAGCATCCGGCTTCATCAACCCGTCGTTCACCGCCTCCAGATAGCCGCGGATGTTGGAAAGAGGGGTCCTGAGCTCGTGGGCGACATCAGCGACCATGTTGCGCCGCAACTGCTCGGCGCGTTCCAGGTCACTGGCCATTGAGTTGAAGGCCCGGGCCAGTTCTCCCACTTCGCCCCTGTCCTTGAGCTCAAGCCTCTGCGAAAAATCGCCCCGCCCCAATCGCCTGGCGGCTTTAGTCAGAGCCTTGATGGGAGACAGGATGCGCCGCGATAAAACCAGCGTCATAACCAGCGCCACGCCACCCCCAATCAGACACCCCCAAAGTATAAACTGCGTTATGGAGTGAGATAGAAACCGCGGTGAAGCCGGGTCTGTTGATGACTCAGGACCGATGTAAACGGTGCCTGACGCTTCCGTTATCGTTGGTGGTGGTGGTAGAAAGGGATGTGGTGGAGAGGGAAAGGTTGGTAGCAACAGCGCTCTTTCCGACGACGGCTGGTATGTCTGTCCTATCAACTCACCTTCTGAGTCAGCGATGACCATCCCATCTCTGTCAGTGAGCACGATGCGGCGACCGTAAAGGTTTCCCATTTCCTCAACTTTGCTCTGAATGCCTGCCCAGTCTCCCTGCTCAGAGTAATAGCGCGTTAGTGAGTACAGTAACCGGGCAAAGTGAGCCTCCTCACGCCGCTCTTCAAAGCGCCCGATCTCACCGCTGGTTCTCAGGCTGACAAAGAGAGAGACGGTGCCGATGGTGACCAGTATTACCGCGAGGAAGGCAATTAACAGGCGAAACCTCAGGCTATGTATCACTTCGCACCTCTATATCTATATAAGTATAACCGACCCCGTATACTGTCTTTATATGTTTGGGATGGTCAGGGTCCATCTCCAGCTTGCGCCGCAGGTTGAGGATATGGACATCTATGGTACGGTCAAAACCCTCAAAATCATAGCCAAGGGCCTTTTCGATGAGTTCAGCCCGACTGAAAACCCGGCCAGGTTCCTTGACCAGAATCCCCAGCAGTTTGAATTCGGTCGGCGTCAAGTTCAGAGACTGCTTGCCCAGAAAGGCCTGATGTTTGCTAAAGTCCACACTGAGTCTGCCGTTCTTTATTCCAGACGGGCCGCGCTCCCCGGGGAGGCGCCTGAGCAGGGCCCTCACCCTGGCCGCCAGCTCTTTAGGGCTGAAAGGTTTGGTCACGTAGTCATCCGCTCCCAGGTCCAGTCCGGTCAGCTTGTCCTGTTCCGTTGTTCTGGCGGTAAGCATAATGATGGGTACATCTGATTCTTCCCTCAGGGTGCGGCAAACCTCAAGCCCGTCCATACCGGGCAGCATGAGGTCCAGGACAATGAGGTCAGGACGTCCTTCTCTGGCCTGACGCAGGACTTCAATACCGTCATAGGCAGTCAGCACCCGGTAACCGTCCCGTTTCAGGTAGAGCGTGACCAGTTCCACCGTTTTCCGGTCATCGTCAACAATCAGTACCCGCTTCCCTGCCATCGTTGCAGCCCCCTATTAACCAGTCCTTGGTTAATGTTATACCACAAATGTTAAGAAATTATTAACTTTCTTCTGGCCCAGCAAAGAAAGGAGAGGGGGTGTTCTCCCCCTCTCCCTGGTAAGGCAGCTAGATAATGCTGTTATCGCTTTCACTCGCCATTCGGCGGCATGGGTGGTCTGGGAAAACCACAGTGCCCGCCTTGGCCTCTAAAGCCGAATCCAAACGGAAAATCAGGCCTTGCCTGCTGCCACTGTAGAAACTCATCGGCCTGTTCCTGAGTTATCGTGCCCTCCTCTACCATGCTACTCAGGCGGTTCTGCATGGCCTCAGTTCGCACCTCGTCTTGGGCCTGGGCAAAGGCATCTCTGAGTGCTTCCTGGTCGATGGCGACGCCCGTTTTCTCTTGGTAAATCTCACAGACCCTGTCCAGAGACTGCCCAAATCTGACTTGAGGCTCACTGTCATCACCATTGGCCAGGGCTATACCGCCGATACTTCCCACCAGAACCACCGCCGCCAACACCGCCACCACAATTAACTTTTTGCTTCGCCGCATTGTCGCTGCACCTCCTTTCCTTTGTAAATTCTAGTAATAATGATAAAGCACAAATATTAAAATCTGATTAAGATTTGCAGAGAGCAGCAAACCACTGTGTGCCGTCGATATCTTGCTTACTGGTAGAGGAATAAATGATGAATATTGACCGAGTCACATAAATCTTCATAATTTCTTAATATTTCCCTGTCATACTGATAGCAGAAATCTTTTCCTGCGGGTAATATATAATTAATGAGGTAGAAGATATGAAGAGATTTGCCCTGACAACACTGATTGCCTTCATCCTGACTGGCCTCGTGGTACTGCCAGCAGGCTGTGGTTCTGATGACAGCGAAACCGAGGCAGCGGCAACCCAGACAGCAACTGTAGAGCGAGGTAATTTGACCATAGAAATAACTGCCGCCGGCAATCTGGCACTCTCTACCACCGAGGACCTGGCGGTTGACCTCTTCTACCCGGAAGGAACACTGGAGGAAGTCCTGGTAGAGGAAGGAGACATCGTTACCGAAGGACAGGTCCTGGCCAGCCTGGACACGGAGGAATGGGAGGATGAACTGGAAGTGTTGCAGGATAAACTGACCGCCGCCGAGCGTGCCCTGACGGCCAAGGAGCGCGCCCTGGGCCAGGCTGAGCGCAAAGTTATCGACTATGAACGCACGGCCGCTGATAAAAAAGATGCCGTCGCTACTGCGGAACGCCAGGTCACATCCAAGGAGGTTGCCGTGAGTCAGGCGCAGCTCGCCTTGGACACGGCGGAATATAACCTGGGCGAAATAGATGAGGTAGAAGAAGCACAGGACGCCGTAGATGAGGCGGAAGATAACCTGAGGCTTATAAGATTGGTGCTGCGGGGCGAGTTAGATGCACCGGGCAGTTTCCAGTACTGGGTTGATATGGAAGCTCTTGCCGAGGAAGCGCTAACTGATGCTGAGGAGGAATTAGAGGAGATACTGGATGATACCAGCCTCAGTGTATCCAACGATGTGGCCCTGGACGTGGCCGAAAAACAACTGCTGGTGAAGCAGAAACAGCTGGCACTTGAGGACGCACAGATAGCGGTAGACGATGCCAGGAAAGCGGTAGCGGACGCCGAATATGACCTGGAGGAAGCGAAGCTAGATGTAGCCGACGCCAGGCATGACGTGGAGGATGCCCAGCTGGATATAGAGGAAGCCCGGAAGGCATTGGTGAATGCTCAGGAAAAGCTGGGAGACGCCAACAGCAAGAGCCCGCTTATTGTCGCGCCATTCGACGGGTTCATCACCAAGGTAAACGTAGAAGGCGGCGATGAAGTTTTTAGCGGTACTGTGGCGGTGCAGCTGGCCGACCCGAACCAGTTTGAGGCGGAAATCATGGTCAGTGAGATGGATATATTGCAGGTAGAAGAGGGGGGAGAAGCCTGGGTGCAGGTGGATGCCATATCCGGTCTGACCCTGCCGGCAACGGTTACGCATATCTCGCCAACGGCTACCATTCAGTCAGGCGTGGTGAACTATAAAGTAAAGGTAGAAGTAGCGTCACTTGAAGAAATGATACAGGAACAGCAGACAGCGCGACAGGAGTTAACACAGAAGATAGAGCAGGGTGAAATTCCCGAGCGTCTGCAGCAAGCCATTGCCGCCGGCGAGATTACGCAGGAACAGGCGGAAGAGATTATGAAGCAGATGCAGCAATCGCAGGGGGCACAGCAAGGGCAGGTGTCCTCAGCGATACCGGAAGACTTTCAGCTCAGGGAGGGCCTGACCGTCACCGTGAGCGTAATCGTGCAGCAGAAGACCGACGTGTTACTGGTACCAAATGCGGCGATTACCCGCGAGGGATTCCAGTCCTACGTCCAGGTGGTGTTACCGGATGGCACCACAGAAAAGCGCGCTATACAGACCGGCATAAGCGACTACCAGTTCACCGAGGTAACTGAGGGACTCAGTGAAGGCGAAGAGTTAGTCGTGCCGGAAGGGACGGTTACTGAACCAGCGGCGACATCGCAACAAAGGCCGTCAGGGCCACCATTATTCTTTGGCCGGCCACGATAAGGGAGACCACTTCATGCTGAAATTACAGAACATAACCAAAGTCTATCCCATGGGCAAGAGAGAGCTGACCGTACTCAAGGGGATAAACCTCCACATCAAGCAGGGTGAGCTGGTGGCGATTATGGGGCCTTCAGGCTCAGGGAAGACGACTCTGCTCAACCTTATTGGCTGCCTGGACGTACCGACCTCGGGCAAATACTACCTTGAGGATAGGGAGGTCAGCCGCCTCAGCAGTCGTGAACTGGCCCGCATCAGGGGACAGAAGATTGGCTTTATCTTTCAGACCTTTAACCTGCTGTCCCGTCTCACGGCACTGGCCAACGTGGAACTGGGCATGACATATACCGGCAATGTTGACCGTAAGCGTGCCCTAGAGGCACTGGCCAGGGTGGGACTCGCGGAGCGGGTCAAGCACCGTCCCATCGAGCTTTCGGGAGGGGAGCAACAGCGGGTTGCCATCGCCCGGGCCATAGTGAAAAACCCTTCCCTGTTTCTGGCAGATGAACCTACCGGCCAGCTGGACAGCCGCTCCGGCGAGGAGGTAATCTCCATTCTAACCTCCCTGCATGCCGAGCAGGGCATTACCCTGGTTGTGGTAACCCACGATGCCAACATCGCCAGTCACTGCCAGCGCATAATTCAGCTCAAGGACGGCGAAATCGTCACGGAGGCAAGCGCATGAAAAAATGGGGCATCTTCTTCGCCACTGTCTGGATTGGACTGAGCACTCACAAGCTGCGGAGCTTTCTGACCATCCTTGGTGTGGTTATCGGCGTGGCCTCTGTCATTACCCTGATGTCCATCGGCCAGGGTACTCAGGAAAGCATTCTCTCCCGTATTGAAAGCATGGGTACCAAAAAGATTACCATAAGGCCCGGGGCACGTACCTTCGGCGGCATCAGGAGCGCCGCGGCGAACACACTGACCATGGAAGATGCCGAGGCAATAGCCAAGCAGGTGCCCAATGTAGACGCGGTGGCGCCTAACTACTCAACTAACTTCCAGGTGGTCGTCGGCAGTGAGAACATGAACTCCTCGGTCAGTGGCGTGACACCAGAATACTGGGAGGTAGAGAATTTAGAGATTGCCAGTGGCACCTTTTTCTACGAGGCGGAATACCAGCGCGGTACCAAGGTGGCGGTGATTGGCTCCAATGTGAAGGAGACCCTCTTCGTCAATACTAGCCCGATAGGGCAACGGATGCGTATGAGTGGCCTTATCGTAACCGTCATCGGTGTTCTGGAGAGCGAGGGGGGCGGGATACCCGGCATGTCGGCTGATGATGCCATTTATATCCCGCTGACCGCCATGCAGCAGGCGGTGGCCCAGCCACGCACCGCCCAGGGCGAAAAGGTGATATCATCTATAGCCTTAACGGCCACCGAGGAGAAACTGGCCGAGCAGGTTGTCGAGGATACCACCAGCCTGCTCCGCGACCGGCACCGTCTTGGACCCGGCGTGGATGATGATTTTCGCATTATGTCCACGCAGGAGATGGCGGAGATGATGACGGAAACCACGGAAACGTTAACTCTTCTTCTGGGCGCTGTCGCCGCCATTTCTTTGCTGGTGGGGGGTATCGGCGTGATGAATATCATGCTGGTTTCGGTGCTGGAGAGGACCAGAGAGATAGGCATCCGCAAGGCGCTCGGCGCCAGGGAGCAGGACATATGGATGCAGTTCCTGGTTGAGGCGGCCCTCCTGACCTTTACCGGCGGTATTATCGGCGTTATCCTGGGCTGGGGGATCTCGGCGTTTATCAACCTCACGGATGTAATAACAACCGTGGTCTCCATTGATATAGTTATCCTTGCCGTCTCGGTAGCGGTGGGCATCGGCCTGTTCTTCGGGTTTTACCCGGCCTGGAACGCCTCACGGCTGAACCCCATTGAAGCGCTAAGGTCTGAGTAATGAGGCAACAGGCGGAAAGTATCCTGGCAGTGAAACGGTGAAGACCTGATATTGCCTCCGGTCTGGTTATAAAGCGGAGGAAAGTTAATAAATAGTCTATTTCACTCCCGCCAGCTTCTTCCCTTCTGCCAGCAGCTTTTTCACCCTGGCATCAGAGCTGCCCTCGGCATAGATGCGGAGCACCGGCTCCGTGCCGGAGAACCTGACCAGCAGCCAGCTCTTGTCCGCCAGAAGATAACGAAAGCCATCGGCGGTGTCTACTTCATCAACCTTCACGCCGGCAATTGACTCCGGAGGCTCTTCACGCAGTCGATTAATAATCGTCTGGCGCTCCGCTTCCGGGAACTCAGTGTCTATGCGCTGGTAGTAGTGCGGCCCCACCTTGCTATAGAGGTATTCTAAAAGCTCCGACGGCGTTTTCCCCGTCCTGAGCATGAAATCGACAAAGTAGAGGCCGGCCATGATGCCGTCGCGCTCGGCCACGTGGCCACGGAAGCCGTAGCCGCCACTCTCCTCACCACCAATGAGCGCGTTCTCAGCGTTCATTATCGGAGCCACGTACTTGAAGCCGACCGTCGTCTCGAACACCGGCACCTGGTATAACTCGCCCAGTCGGTCAATCATGCTGGAGCTGGTGATAGTCTTGACCAGCGGGCCCCGCTCCCCGCGCGTCTCCAGAAGGTAAAGACAGAGCATAGCAAATGTCTGTAGCTGGGTGATGAAGTTCCCCTTTTCATCAATTATGCCCACGCGGTCGGCATCGCCGTCTGTGGCCAGGCCAACGCTGGCCCCCTGCTCTTTCACCAGCGAAGATAGTCTTTTCAGGTTGGCGGCAATCGGCTCGGGGCGCACCATGCCCGGAAAAAGCGGGTTGCGCTCGCCGTTGATTTCCTGCACCCTGGTGCGGCCGCCCTGCAGCAATCCCAGCAGATAACTCGACCCGGCACCATACATGGGATCTATTTTTATGTCAAGTCCTGCCTTGCGTATCGCGGGCAGGTCAACGAGTTTGGCCACCTGTTTGAGATACACTTCCGCCAGGTCAATTTGGGCCACCAGCCCCCGCCCTACCGCCTCTTCCAACGGCATCTGTTTTGGTACTTTCCCACCGGACAGCGTCCGGTCGATGGCTTTTACTATCTCCCCGGTAACGTCATCAGGCGCACTGGCCCCGTGCTGGTCTTTATACTTGAAACCATTCCAGATACCCGGGTTGTGGCTCGCCGTGATAATGATGGCGCCAGCCGCCTTTTTAGCCAGCACGCCGTAGCTGACCACAGGCGTTGGAGTTGCTTTATCACACAGGTAGGTCCTGACGCCATTTGCCGCCGTCACCTCGGCGGCGGCGGCGGCGAAGTCCTCGGAGGCAAAGCGGGTATCATAGCCAATGATTAACCCATGCCGGGCCATCCCCGCCTGTTTCAGGTAGTCAGCGACCCCCTGGGCGCAGACCCGCACGTTGTCAAAGGTAAAATCTTTAGCGATAATGCCCCGCCAGCCATCGGTGCCGAACTTTATCTCATTTTTCATTTATGCCATCCCTCCACTGGTAGCACGTCACGGAAACCGCAGGAGTCCCTGAAAACAGTCCTGCCCTGAGTATACGGTATGCTTTCCCGGAAAATCGGCCCGGCGAAAACGAAGGAATGGAACTCACCGTTTTCACCATTTGGGTCAACGCCAGGCGGGAGCTCAGCCAAAAACTGCTCGTCGAACACCCTGCCCAGAAAACTCCCGGGCATCACTTTAGTATCAACACAGGTGATAACCGCCTTGAAACCGAGGGCGACAAAGGAACGGGAAAGCTCCGCAGTTTTACGTCCCCATAGAGGCAGCACGGGCGTCATGCCAACTCTGGCCAGGTTCTTCTCCCGGTACTCTTTAATCCACTCCAGAAAAATGTCGCCAAAGACCACGTGAGTGATGCCGTCTGCTTTCACCTGCCCCAGGATGTCCAGCAGCCGGGATTCATATTCCTCTTCCGAACAGTCTCCGGGTAGCGGTATCTCTATCAGTGGCAGTCCCAGCGCCTGCGCCTGCCGCTCCAGCATTTCCCGGCCCACGCCGTGCATGCTCACCCGGTCGTATTGCTCACTTATCGAGGTCAGCAGAGATACCACCTGATAGTGGCCGCTTCGCTCGATTTCATAAAGGCTGAGGGCGCTGTCCTTACCCCCGCTCCAGGACACGATGACCTTTTCCATCACAGCTGAACCAGTGCCATTAGATATATCTGCCAATCGATTTGGCAATCGCCTTCAACTCGGCCATCAGCCGCGTGAAGTCAGATATGGTCAGCGATTGCAGACCGTCCACCAGCGCTTCCTTCGGGTTGGGGTGGACTTCAATGAGTAAACCGTCGGCACCGGCCGCCACTGCGGCTTTGGCGATGGCCGGCACCAGCGAGTAGTGCCCGGCGGCATGGCTGGGGTCAACAACCAGCGGCAGATGGCTGAACTTCTTTACCACCGGTACGGAGGAAATATCCACGGAAAAGCGAATGCTGTCCTCAAACGTCCTGATACCGCGCTCACAGAGAATGACCTGGTTATTCCCCTCGGCCAGCAGATAGTCGGCGGCGGTCAGCCACTCCGTGATGGTGTTGGAAAAGCCGCGCTTCAGCAGCACCGGCCGCTTGCTCTTCCCCACCTCGGTCAGCAGGGCAAAATTCTGCATGTTGCGGGCACCGACCTGAAGGATATCGGCTGCTTTGGCCACCAGCCCCACATCATGCGGGTCAACCACCTCGGTTATGACCGGTAGGCTGAAGGTCTCTCTGGCTTTGGCCAGCAGTTCCAGACCGGCCTCCCCCAGGCCCTGAAAGGTGAAAGGCGAGGTACGCGGTTTGAAGGCCCCGCCCCGCAGCACCGCCGCCCCGGCTTTGCTGACTGCCCCGGCCACTTCCATGAGCTGCTTTTCAGTCTCCACGGCACAGGGGCCGGCCATGACCACAACACGCCCCCCGCCAATCTGCACCTTGCCCACATTTATCAGGCTGTCTTCAACCTTGAACTCCCGCGAGGCCAGTTTGTACGGTTTCATGATGCGGGTGACGCTTTCCACGCCGGGGAGAACGGCGAAGGTATCCGTCGGCACCTGTCCGGTATTGCCGCCCAGGATGGCGATGACGATTTTGTCCGTGCCCAGGTTCAACTGCACCTGAAAGCCAAGCGACTTGGCACGCTGCACCACGCCATCTACCTGCTGGACATCGACACCGGTCTGCATCTGGACTATCATTTCTTTTCACCGTAATGCTTTATAATGTAACCCTCCCCCTGTGTCCCCCTCCCTTCGATAAGGGAGGGGGAAGGGTTATGGAAGAGGGGCTTCGCCCCTCTTGGACACCCTAATGTATATTCCTAATCTTAGCGGCGGACTCCCCCGGTTACTTTCCCAGCGCTTCTTTTCTCAGTATCTCCGCCTTGTCCGTTTTCTCCCAGGGTAGGTCAAGGTCATCCCGCCCGAAGTGTCCGTAGCAGGCGGTCTGGCGGTAAATGGGACGGCGCAGGTTAAAATGTCGAATGATGGCACCCGGCCGCAGGTCAAAGTGCTTATTGACCAGCCCCAGAAGCACCTCGTTGCCCACCTTGCCCGTGCCGAAGGTCTCGATGGAGATAGAGAGCGGGCGGGCGACGCCAATGACGTAAGAGACCTGAATCTCCAGCCGCTCCGCCAGCCCCGCCGCCACCAGGTTCTTGGCCACGTAGCGCGCGGCATATGCCGCCGAGCGGTCAACCTTGGTCGGGTCCTTGCCGGAAAAAGCGCCGCCGCCGTGACGGGCAATGCCGCCATAGGTATCGACCAGTATCTTCCGACCGGTGAAGCCGGTGTCAGATACCGGCCCGCCGATGACGAACCGGCCGGTGGCATTGACGTAGTACTGAGTTTCCTTGTCCAGAAGTTCGGGCGGGACAACTTTATTTATCACGTGCTCGATAATGTCACGCTGAATCTGCTCATGGGAGGGTTCGGGATTGTGCTGGGCACCAATGACCACATTGGTCAACCGAACCGGCCTGCCGTTACTGTACTCCACGGTAACCTGCGACTTGCCGTCGGGCCGGAGATAGGGCAGCGTTTTATTTCTCCTTACCTCGGCCAGCCGCCGGCAAAGTTTGTGTGCCAGCGAGATTGGCAGCGGCATCAGTTCCGGCGTTTCAGTACAGGCGAAGCCGACCATCATTCCCTGGTCGCCGGCCCCGACTTCATCCATTTCGGTAGCCGAGGTGCTGGCCTTGGCTTCCAGCGACTTATCCACCCCCAGCGCAATGTCGGCCGACTGCTCATGAATTGAGACCATCACGCCACATGACTGGTACTCAAAGCCGTATTCGGGCCGGACATACCCGATATCCTTAACCACCTGCCGCACTATCTGCGGGACTTCCACGTAGCAGTCGGTGGTAATCTCTCCCATGACAATGACCAGACCATTGGTCACCGCTGTCTCACACGCCACCCGACCGTACGGGTCCTGCTGCATTATCGTGTCCAGTATGGCGTCTGATATCTGGTCGCAAACCTTGTCCGGGTGCCCTTCGGCAACCGACTCCGATGTCAGCAGATATTTTGCTGAACTCGCAAAACTACTGGGCATTTTTCCCTCCATTCAAATATCTTCAAAAGGCTACGTTCCTTCTTCCCAGCTCGCCAGATATTTTTTCTGCTCCTCGGTCAGGCTACCAATCTCAACGCCCATCGCGTTTAGTTTTAAACGGGCAACCTCCCGGTCAATATCTTCCGGCACGGGGTGGACACTGATTTCCAGCTGACCCCGGTTTTTAGCCAGATACTCAAGGCAGAGCGCCTGGTTGGCGAAGCTCATATCCATGACGCTGGCCGGGTGGCCTTCTGCTGCCGCCAGATTGATAAGCCTCCCCTCCCCCAGCAGGTATAAACGGCGCCCGTCCGCCAGCAAATACTCATCAACGAAGTCACGTATCTTTCGCCTGTTCTTTGCCAGCTTCTGGAGAGCCGGGATGTTAATTTCCACATTAAAATGGCCGCTGTTGGCCAGAATAGCGCCATTCTTCATCACCTCAAAGTGAGGCCGGTCAAGCACGCTTTTATCACCGGTGGTGGTGATGAAAATATCACCAATTCTAGCCGATTCCAGCATAGGCATGACCTGGAACCCGTCCATCACCGCCTCCAGCGCCCTGACCGGCGCCACCTCAGCGACGATGACATGGGCGCCCAGACCCTTGGCCCGCATGGCCACGCCGTGGCCGCACCACCCGTAGCCGCAGACGACCACCTTTTTCCCCGCCCATAGAACGTTGGTGGCGCGGGTGATGCCATCAATGGTGCTCTGCCCGGTCCCGTAGCGGTTGTCAAAGAGGTATTTGGTCTGGGCATCATTCACGGCAATAATGGGGTACTTCAGCTTCCCGGCAGCGGCCATGCTGCGCAGCCGAACCACGCCAGTGGTGGTCTCCTCAGTCCCGCCAATGACGTCGCCGAGCATCTCCTGTCGTTTAGTATGCAGTGTGGTCACCAGGTCGGCACCATCGTCCACGGTAAGCTGCGGCTTGTGGTCTATAGCGGTATTGATATGTTTGTAATAGGTCGTCTCATCTTCACCCTTGATGGCATTGGTCGGAATATCATATTCCACCAGCGCCGCCGCCACGTCATCCTGCGTGCTCAACGGATTCGAGGCACAGAGAATCAGGTCAGCACCCCCTGCTTCCAGCGTCAGCGCCAGGTTGGCCGTCTCGGTGGTGACGTGGAGACAGGCGGAGATGCGTATCCCCTTCATTGGCAGCTCTTTCCGGAAACGCTCCCGGATTAGCCCCACCACCGGCATCTCCCGGAATGCCCACTCAATGCGCTGTCGACCGACCTCAGCCAGCGACTGGTCTTTTACATCATAATTATGTAAAGTCATCGTGCTCCTTTGTCAACATTGGTGCCATATGGATTAATGATACACGGGATTCAGCTTTTATTCAAGAAACGCCCCTCTGTTTTATAGCGGCGGCAATGCGATATAATATTACATGTACGGAACACAAAAATGAGACGATTCGAGCTTATTGAACATACGGCCGACATGGGACTGGTGGCCTACGGGCGTGACCTGGCGGAGGCGTTTGCCAACGCTGCCTACGGCCTGTTCTCCATCATGGCTGACCTCAACAGGGTACAGGAAAGGGAGTCCCGCCAGGTAGAGCTTAAAGAAGAAGACATGGAAACCCTACTCTTCGAGTGGCTCAACTATCTGCTCTACGTCTTTGACGTTGAGGGGCTGCTTTTGAAGAGGTTTGAGATGGAACGTTTTGATGGCTCCAGCTTGAAGGCAACCTGCCACGGTGAAAAGTACGACCCTTCCCGCCATCAATTGAAGATGGGGGTGAAGTCAGCGACCTATCACATGATGAAGGTCGACGGGGAGAAAAATCAGGTACGGGTTATCTTTGATGTGTAGGGGGTGACAAGATGGCGCCATGGAATGGACCACTGGAAAAAATCGACGACTACCGCTGGCAAATACCCAGGAGCTACAAGCCGGGTATGCGCGTGCCCGGCATCATCTACGCCGACGCCGACATGGTGAAGCAAATCCGGGAGGAACAGGCCGCGGAACAGGTGGCCAACGTCGCTTTCCTGCCTGGCATCGTGGATTACTCGCTGGCCATGCCTGATATCCACTGGGGCTACGGCTTCCCCATTGGTGGGGTGGCGGCCATGAGGGTGGATGACGGAGTGGTCTCGCCGGGCGGGGTTGGCTTTGACATCAACTGCGGCGTGCGTCTGCTGCGCACCAACCTGATGAAAGATGAGGTCAGCCCGAAAATGAAGCCACTGATGGACGCTTTATACAGTGCGGTGCCTTCAGGCGTCGGCTCCAAGGGCAAAATCAGGCTCAAGGGCGGAGAGCTCAACGAGGTGCTGAGAAAGGGCTCCCGCTGGGCGGTGGAACACGGGTACGGCCGAGCGGACGATTTGGAAAGCACCGAGGAAAACGGCGAGATGGCCGGGGCCGATCCCGCTGCCGTTAGCGGGCGGGCTAAAGAGCGCGGCACGCCGCAACTGGGAACGCTGGGCTCGGGCAACCACTTCCTCGAGGTGGCCCTGGTGGACAAAATTTACGAGACGGACATTGCTAAAGCTATGGGCATAAACGAGGTGGGGCAGGTGATGCTCTACGTCCATTGCGGCTCGCGCGGCCTGGGACACCAGGTGGCCGATGATTATGTCAAGGAGATGGTTCGGGCCATGACCAGATACGGCATCGACCTCCCCGACCGTCAGCTTGCCTGCAGCCCGGTCAATTCCCCGGAAGGCCAGTCATACCTGGCCGCGATGCGCTGCGCCGCCAACTACGCCTGGGCCAACCGCCAGTGCATCGCCCATTGGGTGCGGGAGGCGCTCTGCCGGGTGCTGGGCACAAGTGAAGCCAAAGCCGGCCTGGAGCTCATTTACGATGTCGCCCACAATATCGCCAAGATAGAGACGCACCAGGTCAACGGCCAGAAACTGAAGCTCTGTGTGCACCGCAAGGGGGCCACCCGGGCCTTCCCCGCCGGTCACCCCGAGGTGCCCAAAAAATACGCACAAATCGGGCAGCCGGTGCTCATCCCCGGGGACATGGGGCGGACATCCTACGTGCTGGTGGGTACGGAGCAGGCGATGAAGGAGACCTTTGGCTCCACCTGCCACGGTGCCGGCAGATTGCAGAGTCGCTCCGCCGCCAAACGGCACCTCAGTGGCAGAGAAGTCCTTGAGTCACTGCAGTCACGCGGCATCACAGTGAGGACGGGCAGCCTGGCCGGGCTTGCCGAAGAGGCCCCAGAGGCCTACAAAGACGTTTCTGCGGTGGTGGGTGTCGCCCACAATGCCGGTATCTCAAAAATCGTGGCCAGAACCAGGCCCATCGGGGTTATTAAGGGGTAGTGGCGACGGGTTAACCTATCCCCACCGTATCCCTGACTCTGGTCAGCGTCTTTTCGGCGGTGGGCCTAACCTTACCAGCCCCTTCCGAAAGCAGGGTGTCGATGTGCCGCGGGTCGGCAGTCAGCTCGCGGTAGCGCGACTGCACCGGGCTGAGGCTCTCGACGACCACTTCGGCCAGTTCCCGTTTCAGGTCCACGTAGCCCTTACCTTCAAACCGGCCCTCAATTTCCTCCCTGCCCTGCCTGGTGAGCTGCTCGTAGATGACGAGCAAATTATTTACGCCGGGACGGTTCTCGTCAAAGCGTATCTCGCGCAGGGAGTCGGTGGTCGCTCGCATGATTTTGTTCCGGATATCATCCGGGGAGTCGAGCAGGTTGATGACGCGGCCGGGCTGCTCTTCGCTCTTGCTCATCTTCTGGGTGGGGTCATCCAAAGCCATGATGCGGGCACCCGTCTTGGCGATGACGGCCCTGGGCACGGTAAAAGTCTCGCCGTAGACGGAGTTGAAACGCTGCGCCACGTCCCGCGCCAGTTCCACGTGCTGTTTCTGGTCCTCCCCCACCGGTACCTCGTCCGTATTGTAGAGCAGGATGTCAGCCGCCATCAGCGCCGGGTAGTCAAAGAGGGCGGTGCTGACCTCCTCCTTCTGCTTCTGCGACTTCTCCTTGAACTGGGTCATGCGCCGCATCCAGCCCATCGGGATAAAGCAGTTGAGTATCCAGGTCAGCTCGCTGTGCTCGTGGACGTGGGACTGGACAAAGACGCTGGCTATCTGCGGGTCTATCCCGGAGGCAATGAGCAGCCCCGCCACCTCTCGTATCTTTGCCTTCAGTACTTTGGGGTCCTGAGGAACGGTGATGGCATGGAGGTCAACCACGCAGTAGATGCAGTCATACTCATGCTGTATCTTTACCCAGTGCTGGATGGCACCGAGGTAGTTGCCGATGTGCAGGTCGCCGGTGGGCTGGATGCCGGAAAAGACGCGTTTTTTCATATTGTTTAACTACTCCTTGATGAAAGCAAGAGGCAGCTTGCCTCCGTTCGCTTCATATTATAGTCACTATTGTAAATCAAATCAAACCTATTGACAGGTGATAAAGCTGGATATAAAATGAGACACTTAATAAGGGCGTGGAGGTGGATAAAGATGGGCAGAGAATGGTTGTGGTGGCTCGGTGAGTTTGGGCTGGCGGCGGCCGGCACCCAAAGTGTTTTAAAGGAGGTGTACGGATATGTTTTATAAGTTCCCTGATGACTACAAGGAGAAAGAATTAGCCCCGGGGTGCATTACACGCATAATGTGGGGGCAAAACATCATGATTTCCATAGTTAGCATACAGCCCAACTCTGAAGTACCCATACACTCGCATCCCCACGAGCAGTTCGGGTTCATATTAGATGGAGAAATAGAGACCACTCTTGGAAATGAGACAAAGATAATAAAGAAAGGGGACGCCTACCATGCGCTTCCCAATGTACCGCATGGAGGCAAAACTCAGTCCCAAAAAGTGACGATTCTCGACGTTTTCCATCCACCACGAGAAGACTATATGAAATAATACGAAATTCAACTGTGGAAGGGAAGTGGAATATGGGCAGAGAATGGCTATGGTGGCTTGGTGAGTTCGGGCTGGCGGCGGTGGTGGCGGTGGTGGCCGGTTTCGTGACCAAAGACGCTCCTATTTCCGTACTTTACGGTCTTTTCGCCGGAACCGTGTTTTTCATCCTACGAGAGCATAGACGCGTTGGCTCTCAGTTTGAAAGACATGTTGCCGAGTTAGAAGACAAAGCGCTGGAGCTGCCAGCTACGCTCCGCTATAAGCAGGATATAGACCCTTACCTGCAACATTTGGTTCGCTTATATAAGGATGAAACATACCACATAGCCAAAGAGGCGGCTGAGGGCGAAGTTCTCGTAAAAGCTCGTCCTTTGGGAAGTATCGCCATTGAATTAGCCAAGCTGGCAAGACCCAGCGATGTAATCTTTGCCACTAATTATGGTGTATTGTTTGATTCGCCGCAGGGCAACGCCTTACGTCAGGTTTTCTTTGACCAGGCAGCCAGCGGTGTTCACATCACCAGGGTTTTTGTAGAGGGTCTCAACGCTAAACCTGAAGAGAAGAAGCACCTCAGGGAAGAAATGGACCGCCAGAAAGAGCACCTTCATGTGAGGTTTGTTAAAGAGTCCCTACTTCCGCCCGAAGCCAGGAACAACTCACTAATTTTATTCGGCAGATTTGCCGCATATGCCAACTATGTAAAACTAACCGGCACCAGCAAAGGCCAGCTTGTCGACGAAATCAAAATAAAAACTCGCCGTGATGACCTGGAAAAGGCAAAGGAATTAGCAGACACGATTATCAAGCTCAGCGAGGAATATAAGTAAAAATACAGTTGTCTGTGTTCCTATATTTGACAAAGGAGGGATATCACAATGATTGCTCGTGTATCCACAATTCAAATCAAAAGTGGTAAAGAAGAAGAGGCTGTAGAATTACTTAAGGGGGTGGCTCTTGAGGCCGTAGCAGTGAAAGGTTACCGTGGGGTTCAGTTCCTTACCGACTCTAGCACAGGTAAGGGCTATGCTATCTCATATTGGGACAGCCTGGAAGACGCCATTGCCAACGAAAAGAGCGGCTTTGACCAGGAGCAAATAGACAAGTTTAAAGAAGTGTTTGCAGTACCACTTACTCTTATAGGCAGATATGATGTTCTTTACCTAGATTGGCACGATTGACCTAATGCAATTATATGCCACCCAAACCAAATCCTAACATTATAACTACATTCCGCACGCCCAGGGGTTCATTGCCTCTCTCGCTTATTACCCTTCAATCGCCTTTTTCAATGCCGCCCGCGCTAAAAGTCGGGTCGAGTCCAGCACCGGCAGCGGTGAGCTTTCCGGAGTAACGATTAAAGGTATCTCGGTGCAGCCGAGGACCACGGCGTCACAGCCTTTGTTTTTCAGCCAGTTTATTACCACGCCAAAGTAGCGGCGCGATGCATCGGTGAAGATGCCGGCGACCAGTTCATTAAAAATAACGGCGTTTATGCGCTCGCGGTCTTCTTTCTCCGAAGTCATGTGCCCGATGCCAGCCGCGTCCAGCTTCTCCCGGTAGACCGGCCCCTCCATCAAAAAGCGCGTGCCCAGGACGCCGAGCCGCCGGTAGCCATTCTTTTTCGCCTCTTCCGCCACCACCCCGGCGATGTGCAGCCAGGGAATCGGTGATTTATCTATAAACAGTTCAAAAGCCTGGTGTATGGTGTTGTCCGGGCAGACGGCAAGTTCCGCACCCGCCTTGGCCACCTTTTCCACCGAGGCCAGCATGAGGTCGGCAATGCCCTGCCAGTCGTCGGCTTCAATGTACCGTATGTATTCGGCGAAGTTAAAGGTGTGCATGGTGACCTCGGGGTGGGCGTACCTGCCCAGCCGCTCCGGTGCCTCGGTGCAGATGGTGCGGTAGCAGAGCGCCGCCCCCTCCGCGCTGCAAGCAACAATGCCGATATGCTTCATCATGCCCTCCCCTCCTGATGCTTTTCCGCTATTATACCACTCTTACAGACAGGTTTGGATTTCAGCCTGCCCTGTGATAAGATGGAAGCGCCCGACAGACCCCGACTCAGCGACCCCGGAGGTTACGATGTATGATTTCAAAGGTAAAGTGGCCCTGATAACCGGGGCCGCCCGCAAACGCGGTATGGGCCATGCCACGGCGATACGCCTAGCCAGGTGCGGTGCCGATGTGGTGGTGAACGGGCGCTACCGACCGCCAGAAGAATTTCCCGACGAGGAAAAAAAGGAAGGGTGGCGTGGACTGGAGAGCGTGGCTGAGGAAATCGAGTCCTGCGGTGTGCGTGGGATGGCCATCACCGCCGACATTACCGACCGCAACCAGGTTCAGGACATGGTGAATAGAGTCATTAAAGAGTTCGGGCATATTGATATCTTAGTTGCCAATGCCGGGGTCTACGTGCCGCAGCCTTTTCTGGAGACCGAAGAGGCACAGTGGCACCGCCATATTGCCACCAACCTCACCAGCGTCTTCCTGTGCGGCCAGGCGGTAGCCAGACACATGGTGGAGAGAAAGAGCGGCGTCATCGTCAACGTGGCTTCGCTTTCCGGTAAGGTGGGGCGGGCCAATGTGAGCGCCTACACCGCTTCCAAATTCGGCGTCGTCGGCCTGACCCAGGTAATGGCCGTCGAGTTAGGCACTTATAATATCAGGGTCAATACTGTCTGCCCAGGTCGCTTCCTCACCAATATGAGCGACTACGCGAAGGCCGAGCAGATGGCCGGTGAGAGCGGGATAAGTATCACCGAAGCGGCCCACATTATCCATGCCGATGCGGTAAACTTTACCCCTCTGGGACGCCTCGGTTACCCTGACGATGTCGCCAGTCTCATTGTCTTCCTCTGTTCGGACGAGGCCAGCTTCATCACCGGACAGTCAATCAATGTTGACGGTGGCCGACTGACAGCGCATTAAAAATTCAGGGGATATTTACCGAACTCCCGGATGGCCTTGACCATCGCCAGGTAATTTCTCGGGTTGACGCCGGAGTGGATGGAATTGCTGGACATGCAGATGAGCCCCCCACCCCTCCCCGCCTTTCTGATGACCTCCCTGGTCTCCCGCCGTACTTCTTCTTCCGTCCCGGAAACCAAGCTGAAGGCGCAGCTCACATTACCGCACAGGCAGACCTTATCACCGAACCTGGCCTTGGCCTCGCCGATGTCCATCCCGGCCATGGGGTCGATGGGGTGCAGCCCGTCAGCACCGGCATCAATGATGGTGTCATATATGGGCCAGATATTGCCGTCGGTGTGCTTGATTACGGGAACTCCCCGACTATGCGCATAATCAACCAGCTTCTTGAATGGCGGCGCCAGAAACCTTTCCGTGAACCTGCGGGAGACCATTGGCCGCTCGGTCATCGCCCAGTCGCCGTTGACCCAGAAGATATCGACGCCCAAATCGGCACAGTTCCGCATATACTGCAACTGGTAGCCCAGCAAAAATTCATTGGCCCGGTCAATAAAATCGGGATTTTTCACCATGGCGCGGAAATAATTTACATCGCCGAGAAAATTTTCTCTGCCCAAGGCAAAGATATCGGTCACCCCGACCACGATGGCCCGCTCCCCTTTGAACCGCTTGACCAGCTGCTGCAGGTATTCGTAACGCCACTCTTCATCAGGGTCAGGGAGCACATACGTGTCCAAGTCTTTCTCGGACTTTATCGCCGGCTCCATCGGGACGGGGTTATCCTCTGTAGTATAGCGGACGAGCCCGCCCCACTGGTCACGCTTTATCCTTTTGCCCTCGTCCACTATTTCGTAGCTCCATGAGTGCGTCCGGTCGATGAACCTGATACCGTCCAAGTCCAGTTGCTCGACGAAGTCCTCTTCGGAAGTGCCGGGCAGTATGGCCTCTCTGACCTTTCTGGCAATACGCTCAAAATGGGGCACCCGGTCCGGTTCCTGAAGCCGGAGCGCGGTCATCACCCTTTCCAGTCCGTTCATGTTCACGCCTACGATTTTCCCACCAGTTTTGCCGCCACGATGGCGGCCATGGGGCCGTCCTTGGCATGGGCATCGGCACCAATCTGAGCCGCCCACTCCGCGGTGGTCGGCGCCCCACCAACCATTATCTTCACCCTGTCCCTGAGACCGGCCGCCTTCAGAGCGTCGATAATCCGGCCAGCATTGGGCATGGTCATCGTCAGCAGTGAAGACAGGCCGACAATGTCATAGCCGCCGCCGGACACCGCCACGCAAAACTCTTCCGGGGAAACGTCCACACCCAGGTCGGTTACCTCCCAGCCATTTCCCTTCAGCATCATGATGACGATGTTCTTGCCCAGGTCATGGATATCACCCTGCACCGTGCCGATAAGGTATCTGCCCATGTATGAGGCGCCTTCCTGCCCCATCAGCGGCTTGAGATAATCCAGCGCCTTGGCCACGGCATCTCCGGAGACGATTAGCTCAGGTAGATAGTACTCCCCTTTTTCAAAAAGCTCGCCGACCTGCCGCAGGCCGGGGACCAGCCCCGTATGCAGAATGTCAGCCACCGGAATATTGCTGCCGAGAGCCTTTTTTGTCAACTCCTCAGCAACGTCAATATCGCCGGTGACCACGGCCCGACTCAACTCTTCCAGGTCCACCTGATACTCCTTTCGTCTAGAGCCCCGCCGGTAGCTTGACGCCGAACCGCCCGGCTACCTCCTTAAGGTTGCGGATGGTCCCCTCGGGGAGGGGGATACCGTTCTTCACCCGGTCGTCAAAGGTCTTTTCCTCGGGTTCGCCCGGTACCAGTATCTCTTTAAATCCCTCCGCCTTGGGCAGCCTCTTTATGCCGTCGATGAGGTTATCGATGTGCTCCTTGTAGCTCTCCACGTCGGTGAACTGCCCGATATCGATGGCGGCGACCACGCTATTCTGGATGGGCCGGGGGGTATGGTCTGGATGTGCCCCCTTGGCCGCTGGCTGGGTGGTCTCGGCCTTTTTCTCCATCAGCTTGGTCTCAAGCCGCGCATTGCCGACTATGACGCTGGAGATACACTCAAACATCAGCGACAAACCGGAGCCCTTGGGCCCGCCCACCGGCAGGAAGACGGCGGCCTGAGTGGGGTCAGTAGTGGGCTTGCCATCCTTATCTATGGCCCAGCCCTCCGGTATGGGAATGCCCTTGTCCACCGCCAGCCAGATTTTACCTCGTGCTGCCACGCTCGTTGCCATATCGAGGAACAGCACGCGGTGTTTTTTCGCCGGTACGGCGATGGTTATCGGGTTGTTGCATACGCCGGCTACTTTGGCGCCAAAGGGGGCCATATTGGGCGGGCCACAGACAAAAACGATGCCGGCCATATCGTTCTTCGCCGCCATCTGCGAATAATAGCCCATGGCACCCTGGTGGGTGGTGTTGCAAATGAACCCCCAGCCGATACCCGTCTTTTTCGCCTTCTCCATCACCTTGTTCATGGTAAAGACGGTGACCACCGGCCCGAAGGCCTGGTCGGCCTCGACCACCAGGGTGGCCGGTGTCTCCTTGACCACCCGGATATTCGGCTTTGGATTCATGATGCCGCGGTCAACGTTGCCCACGTACCAGGGAATACGCAGCACACCATGAGAGTCAACCCCCCGCAAATTTGACCAGAGCAGCATATCCGCTTCAATATCAGCGTCCCTGGGCGGCATGCCTGCCTTTACGAAGACCTCTCTAGCGAATTCACGCAAAGATGCCTCAGATACCTTCACTTCACCCTGTGTCATAATGCCTCCTTTAAGTTATCCTTTGTGCTCTTGAATCATATTACCACCGTCAATGACGACTTCCACACCGGTGATATACTTTGACTTATCCGAGGCCAGAAACACCGCCAGGTCTCCCACCTCCTCCATTGAGCCCAGTCGGCCCAGCGGAATTTCCTTACCGACATGCTTGACGTACTCATCTGCCGAATCCCAGCCCCTCTTCTTGGCCACGCTGCGGAACAGCGGTGTATCACATGAGCCGGGACAGATGGCGTTCACATTGATGGCGTACTCCGCCACCTCAAGAGCCAGCGTCCGGGTAAACGCCGACACGGCACCTTTCGATGCCGCGTAAGCCGTCATTCCCTTGACCGAGACCATGGGCCCGGTAACCGAGGATATATTAATCACCTTCCCGTAGCGCTGCTTTATCATGAGCGGTAATACCGCTCTGGTGCAGTTCCAGACCCCTTTCAGGTTAATGTCAATGACGCTGTCCCGGACGTCATCGGGCATCTCCACAAAGGGAATTGATGGGGCGATACCCGCATTGTTCACCAGTATGTCCACCCGTTCGAACTGGCTGACCACCTCATTCACCGCCCGGTTCACCTGCGCCACATCGGCAACATCCACGGCAAAGACCGCTGCCTTCTGCCCCAGCGCTTTGAGGTCGTCAGCATGTTTCTGCAGGCGCTCGATATCACGACTGAACATCGCCACGGCGGCACCTTCTCCAGCCAAGGCCTTTGCGATTCCCTCCCCCAGCCCCCGCGAGGCCCCGGTAACGATGGCAATCCTGTCCTTCAGTGTTTGCGCGCTCATGGTTCCCCCTATAAATAAAACTTGAATAGCGAAACAGCGCTCGTCCGCATTATAGCAAAATTTATTATTTGATTGAAAGTTGTGGTAAGATATACGGCAAATAATAAGGAGGCCTGCCATGTATGACATATTGATAAAAGGCGGGAGAGTAATCGACCCGGCACAGAATATTGATGGCACCATGGACGTCGCCATAAACAAAGACAAGATTGCCGCCGTGTCCAGGGACATCCCTCCCCAGGAAGGCAAGCAAACTATCGACGCCAAGGGCAAGATAGTCACCCCGGGGCTTATTGATGCGCATGTCCACGTTTTCGATAGCATCATGCCGATTGCCGTTGAGCCTGACGTCGCCGGGGTGAAACACGCCGTGACCACGGTGGTGGATGGGGGCAGCGCTGGCTCGGCCACTTTTGCCGCGTTTCCCAAACACATCTTCCCCACCGGCCGAACCAAAGTTTTCTGCTTTCTGCACCTGTGCTCTTACGGTTTGATTCCCGAGCCGGAACTGAAAGACTGGGACGAAGTGAACCTGGACGCCATGGCCGCGACCATTGAAGCCAACAAGAGTGTCATCAAGGGCGTCAAACTGCGCCTGGTGGGCAAGCTCGTCACCAGCGACGGCATTGAAGTGGTCAAGACCGCCAAGAAAATCGCCGGGCAGTTCCGCCTGCCGATTATGGTCCACATCGGTGACACGGATAATCAGGTGCCGGCGTCTCTAACCCAGGAATGCCTTTCCGTGATGGAGGCCGGCGATATTCTAGCCCATGTGTATTCCGGCAATCAGGGCAGTGTCATGCGTCCTGACGGCACGATAGTGCCGGAATTGAAGGCGGCCATGAAGCGAGGGGTCATACTGGACCCGGCTACCGGACGGAACAATCTCTCCTTTGCCGTGGCCCGCAAATGCCTGGCAGAGGGCATATCACCGACCAACATCAGCACCGACCTCAACCACCGCTGCCTGAAAGACCGGACATTCAGCCTCCCGGTCAATATGTCCAAATTCATGGCCCTGGGGCTGGACCTGAAGCAGGTGGTGGCTATGACCACCATCAACCCGGCACGCGCCATTCATGAAGAGGCTAGGATTGGCAGCCTCAAGCCGGGCATGGCGGCGGATGTCTCCATTCTGGAACTCAAGTCCGGCGCCTGGACGTTCATCGACTCGCCGGGAGAGACCTTAAAGGCAGATAAATTGCTCATGCCGGTTACCGCCGTGAAGGACGGCAAGGTGATAAAAGCCGAGCCCGTGGCCCTGCCCCCAAAAGCAAGCTGAATTAACGGTAGAGCTGCTGTGCCCCGTAGAAAAACCGGGGCGGCCGGAGCTGGTCCCACACCTCGTTGCAGGCCTTCAGTTCATCTTCGGCCAGGGTCAGCTCTATTGCGCCGATATTCTCTTCCAGCTGCTTTATCGAGGTGGCACCACAGATGACGGAGGTAATCGCCTTGTTGTTCAGTATCCAGGCGAGGGCGAACTGGGCCATGCTCCGCCCGTGCTTCCGGGTAATCTCCTTGAAACGGGCCACCGCCTCGAAATCACTGGGCAGCCAGTAGCGGTTGCTGTACATCTTGCCCATCATTTTGTTGCCGAACCGTGTGCCCTCAGCCGGTGGCTTGTTCGGGTCATGCTTGCCAGTAAGCAGGCCGCCGGCGAGCGGATTGTAGGCACAGACCCCGACCTCTTCATTGGCACAGAGAGTCAGCATCTCGTCCTCAACACCCCTGGTAACCAGGTTGTACGGCGGCTGCGTACAGTCATACCGTGCCAGATTCAGCACATCGCTCACCCAGAGCGCTTTACAGAGCTGCCAGACAAGATAGTTAGAGCAGCCGATGTAGCGCACCTTACCCTGGTGCACCAGGTCGTCCAGCGCACGCAGCGTCTCATCTATCGGCGTAGCATGGTCCCAGCGATGGGTATAGAAAATATCGATATAGTCAGTCCCCAGCCGGCGCAGACTGCCTTCGATTCCGTCCATAATGTGCTTCCGCGACGTGCCAATATCGTTCACCGTCGGCCCTGACTGCCAGCCGCCTACCTTGGTGGCCAGCACCATGTTATGCCGCACCCCCTTGAGCGCCTTGCCCACAATCTCCTCGCTCAGACCGTTAACATACTGGTCGGCAGTATCAACGAAGTTGATACCGGCATCAAGCGCCCACTTTGTCAGCTTTATGGATTCCGCTTCATTTACTTGATTGCCAAAGGTCATCGTGCCTAGACAGATTTCAGATACCAGCAGGCCCGTCCTGCCCAGCTTCCGGTATTTCATGATAGTGCTCCTCCTTACCTCATTGCCAAGTTTTACGCCTCATTTTATCACTAATCCACCTGCCACAAAAGCGGTATTCCCCCCTCATTGACAGTAACACTTTGAAAGGATAAGATTACAGAAATTGCCTCTTATTTATAATTCCAAATGATAGAGGCAGCACTGAGGAGGCGACAATATGCCCACAGCAAAGATTAACGGAGTCAATATCTACTATGAAGTCACCGGAGACGGCTTTCCACTGGTCTTGAGCCATGAATTTGGTGGAGCATATCAGAGCTGGGAGCCCCAGGTGAGGTTCTTCTCGAGGCGCTACCAGGTAATCACCTACAACCACCGCGGTTTCCCGCCGTCTGATGTGCCAAGAAAAGCGTCCGACTACTCACAGGATATACTCGTTGAGGACCTGTACCAGCTGCTAAGGCACCTCGGTATAAAAGAAGCTTACGTGGGCGGCTGTTCTCTGGGAGGCAATATTGCCCTTAATTTCGGCATTGCCCACCCGGAAATGACCAGAGCCCTGATTATCGCTGCCTCGGGCGCCGGCACCACCGGCCGGGACACCTTTGTGCCCAAACTGGAAGGCCTCGCCCAGCAGGTCGAAACAACGGGCTGGAAGGTACTGGCCGAGCGGTATGCCCACGAGCCCAACCGCATCCAGTTGCAGCGAAAAGACCCGCGTGGCTGGCAGGAGTTTATCGACGAACTTGCCGCCCACTCTAATGAAGGCTCGGCCCACCTTATCCGGGAGGTCATCATCAAGCGGCCTCCTGTTTCCGAACTTGAAGCCAAGCTCAAAAAGCTGAAAATACCGACGCTCATCATGATAGGTGATGAGGACGAGATGTGCATCGACCCGGCACTGATTATGAAAAAACATATGCCCGGCGCCGGTCTGCTGGTCTTGCCCCAGTCCGGCCATGTCATCAATCTGGAAGAGCCGGCTATCTTTAACCAGGCACTGCTCGACTTTCTCACCGCCGTCGAGTCGGGAAAATGGGCGGTACGATAAATATGGAAAGTGAGCGATCCCGTCGGCCGATTGAACGTAACATCGCCATGGAGCTGGTGCGCGCCACCGAGTCGGCCGCCATGGCCTCGGCCCGCCTTCTAGGCAGGGGCAAGAAGGAACTGGTGGATCAGGCAGCCGTGGACGCCATGCGTATTGCTCTTGGCCATGTCAGCATGGATGGTATCGTGGTCATTGGCGAGGGAGAGAAGGACGAAGCTCCCATGCTGTATATCGGCGAGCGCATCGGCGATGGTTCTGAGCTTAAGGTGGACATCGCGGTTGACCCGGTTGACGGTACCACGCTGGTGGCCAATGGCCTTCCTGGGGCCATCTCGGCGGTAGCACTTTCTGCCCGGGGCACCATCAACTGTCCGAGACAGTTTGTCTACATGGATAAAATTGCCACCGGCCCGGAGGCCAAAGACGTGGTCAATATTAATGCGCCGGTCGAGAAGAATTTGAGAAACATCGCCCAGGCCAAGAAACGAAACGTCTCCGACCTGACGGTGGTGGTCCTGGACAGGCCGCGCCACGAGCAATTACTTTCCGAAATAAGAAGCGCCGGCGCACGGGTGAAATTGATACCTGCCGGCGACCTGGCGGCGGGAATTCAGGCGGCGCTGCCCGAGACCGGAGTGGATGTTCTGATGGGTATCGGTGGTACACCCGAGGGCGTACTTACCGCCGCGGCCATAAAATGCATTGGCGGTATCATCCAGGGCAAGGCCTGGCCACGGAACGAAAAGGAACGGGATGCCGCTCTGGCCGCCGGGATTGACCTTGACAAGGTCTACTACACCGACGACCTGATAAACAGTGATGACGTGTTTTTCGCCGCCACCGGGGTCAGCACCGGCGAGCTACTGGAGGGCGTACGGTATTTCAGTGGCGGTGCCGCCACCCAGTCTCTGGCCATGCGCTCCAGCTCCGGCACGGTACGCTGGGTTGAAGCCATGCACAACTTTGACCGACTGGACAAGCTGAGATTCCTAGAAGACTACTGAGAAATAACCTGAACAGGAATAAGCCGGATACGGTGTTTATTTAACCACGTACTTCTTTACCAGCGCCACGGTGTCAACCACGTTCAGTTTCTGGAAGAGCTGGGCAAAGCGCTCCTCGAGCGTTTCCGCGATTCCCTTCAGATTGTCTGCGGGCAGGCTCCACATTTCTTTCTTGAAATCGCCAAAGGCTTTCTTGCGCGTTTTGTACAGGAACTGGTCATCAGTATCGCCCGACTTTCTCTCGTCGCGGTACTGCTCAAGCAGGTGCCGGTTTATTTGCTGCGTCAGTTCCTGAGGGAAATGAGGGCTGTCATAAATAATATTCTGAAATCCCGTGGCCAGATGGACTTCCACCGTGCCGACCTCCGGGAACAGATGAAAGGCCTCATCGGGGAGCGTGGAAGCACCGTGCTGCACGGCGCCCCCCATGCCATACTCCTCGCGGGCCGCTTTGGACAGCGCCTGCAAAGTATCGAAGTCAAGGTTTACGCTGGCGATTTTCCCGTCCGGCAGGACCACCCCACCATGCGTGGTGCCGGTCTGCACGCTGATTTTGGAAATCCCCTTGCGGTCCGACCCCAGTCGGGCGCGGTATCCGCTCATAAACGCTCTGAGGTCGGCCACCGTACTGTTTTCCTTGCCGACCTCCCCGATTTCGCCACCGACTGATATGGTAACCCCCTCCGGCTCGATGCTGCGGATGAACCCGGTCATGTCCGCGGTGACACGGCAGTTCTCCGCCTGCTGCTGTTCCAGGCTTTCCTTTTCTATATCAACCAGAGTGGAGGCATCAATATCAATATTATAAAAGCCAGCGCTAACCGCCTCACGTATTAACCCCTTGATGGCCTCCGTCTCCTGCTCCGGGCCGGCACTGTACCTCTTCCGGTTCATCTGAAAATGGTCGCCCTGTATGAAAACGGGGCCCTGAAAGCCCTCCCTGATGGCCGCCGCCAGCAGGCAGGCGGCATATTCCGCCGGCCTCTGCTTGGTATAGCCTACCTCAGAGCGCGCGATTTCGAAGATAAAGGCACCGACCTTATGTTTCAGCGCAGCGCGGAAAACGGCCCGGGCCACCTCATAGGTCAGGCCGCGGATGTTAATCGCCGGAACGGTTTTATGGTGGTAAGCCCCTTTCCCGGCAGCCTCGTACAGGCCCTGAATGCTCGCGGCATAAATGCCCCGGGACTCCGCCAGCTCCCGAATCTGCCGTCGGCTTCCCTCCCTGACCGCCTCATCGCCGAAGACCGCCTGCTCCACCAGGCCATCAATTCTATCACCGGTTAATGACGCTCTCATCGTGCTCCCCCTCACTCTCTACGCCTTAAAATACTCCGGCGCCCGTTGTAACGCTCTACATCATAATTCTCTTCGATGTCCACATAGCTCGTCCGGCCAATGACATTTTCTATCGGACAGGCGGTAATCTCACCGCTACGATAACACACCATCTTACCGAAATCCTGAGTCATTATCAGGTCAACCGCGGCAATGCCGAAATACCGTCCCATTCTCCGGTCGAAGGCGCAGGGGGCGCCGCCGCGCTGCAGGTGACTGAGAACAACACTCCTCGTTTCCACACCGGTACCGCCATAGATTTCCCTGGCCAGAAAATCGCCAATGCCACCCAGCATCTTGTGGCCGAAGCCGTCCACGCCTTCCTGCCTGACAAACTCCTGACACCCGATGGGTTTGGCCCCCTCGGCGACGAGCAAGATTTCATATCGGTTCCCCGCCCTCCTTCCCTCCAAGAGCAACTCATTGACCTTTTCCATGGAGAAATCACACTCCGGGATAAGTATGAGGTAGGCACCGCAGGACTCACCGCCTTCCAGTGCCAGCCAGCCGGTATGCCTCCCCATCGTTTCCACAACAAATATCCGCCGGTGCGACCCCGCCGTAGTTCTCAGCCGGTCTACTTCTTCCGTGATGACGTTCACCGCGGTTTCAAAACCAAGCGTGTAATCCGTTTCCACCAGGTCTTTATCAATGGTTTTGGGAATGCCCACCACATGAACGCCTTCCTGTGCCAGCTTACAGGCCACACCGAGCGTATCATCGCCCCCAATGGCGATGAGCGCGTCCAGCCCTAACTGCTCAATGTTTTTCAGTACCAGCTTGGAGCGGTCATCCCTGGGATTGTAAGGATTGGTCCGGGAGGTTCCCAGCATGGTGCCGCCATACCGGTCCCAGGTCCTCACTATCTGCTCGTCCAGGGCGGTGATATAGTCCCCCATCCTGAGGTCGGTACCTTTTTCATACATGAGGCCGCTCCAGCCGTTCCTGATGCCGAGCACCTCGCACTGGACCCCTCTTTCTGCTTCCAGCCGCTTGTCCATAGCGGTCTTGACCGCCCACTTTATCGCCGGATTGAGGCCGGCGCAGTCGCCACCGCCGGTCAGTATGCCGATTCTCTCTTTTGCCATGGTACTACTAGCTTATAAATTTCCACTACCTGCTGTCAATTGGCAGCAACATTTCCGAAACGTTGACAAGTAAATATCAGGGAAATAAAATACTCACCAGCCGCACTAGGAAGGAGTAACGGAATGAAGATTACCAAGGTTGAGGCCATAGAATTGCGCCTGCCCGAGAAAGAGGTTTCTGAGGCAAAATACTCATCAGCACAGGACGCGGTGGTGGTCAAAGTCCATACTGACGAGGGAATTGTGGGCATCGGCGATGCTTACTCTTCGCCCCACGTGGTGAAAGCCATGATTGAAGCCCCCCTGAGCGGGGCCAGCGCCAGCGGGCTGGGAAGGCTGATTATCGGCATGAACCCGCTGGACATCCGGCCCATCAACCACCTGCTCCAGGCCCGCAATATCAGGCTGGGGCGCCGCGGCATTGTCTGCCACGCCATCGCCGCCATTGACATCGCCCTCTGGGACATCGCTGGTAAGTACTATAAAAAGCCGGTCTACCAACTCCTGGGTGGCGCCTTCCACAGGAAACTGCGCGCCTACGCCAGCATCCTCTTTGGTCCCGATGGCAGGGCCACCGCTGAAATCGGCCGGAGATGGGTGAACGAGGGATTTACCGCGGTGAAGTTCGGCTGGACGCCGATGGGCCAGAGCGAAAAGCTGGACCTGGAGCTTGTAGAAGGGGGACGGCAGGGCGTGGGCGAGAAAAACGACCTCATCATCGATGCCGGCTGCTGCTGGGATACCAATACCGCCATCAGGCGGGCGCACCAGTTCCAGGACTACAACGTGCTCTTTCTAGAGGAACCGCTCAACCGCGAGAACGTTGACGGCTACCACAAGCTGACCAGCGTTTCCCCCCTCCCCATTGCCGCCGGCGAAGGTGAGGCGGGCCGGTTTTCCCACCAGAGCTTCATCGAGCGCAGCGGCATCAATATCGTCCAGATAGACGTGGAAAACACCGGTCTTACCGAGGCCAGCCGGGTGGCCGATTTCGCTGAGGACCACGGCGTTAGGGTGGTCAACCACTTCTACACCAATACCATCGGCTCCGCCGCGGGCCTGCACTTCCTGGCATCGCGGCAGAGCGCCTTCATCATGGAGTACTGCGTGGAAGAGACACCGATACGCTGGGACCTGACCAAGCAGAAGATGCCAGTGGTGGACGGCTACGTTGAGGTGCCGGAGGGGCCCGGGCTGGGCGTTGACCTGGACGAGGAGGCCATCGAGCGGTATAGAGTGAACTGATTTAAAAATAAGGCTATAATGCCACGCTGGTGCCAATGCCCGCCGGCACCGCTTTATCATAGACCAGCCTGGCGGCGGACACATCCTGAATGGCCAGGCCGTTGGACTTAAACAGGGTTATCTCCCGGGCGTCAGTCCGGCCCGGTTTCTTGCCTGTAATCACCTCGCCCAGCTCAGCGCGCAGGTGGGACTTATCAATTGCCCCTTCCTGAATGGGAATCATGATGTCCCCCGCTTCATTCAGGCAGGCATCATAAGAATCGGCGATTATCTTCGCCCGCTTGATGATGGCCGTATCCAACTCACGGTTTTTAGGAGCGTGGCTGCCGATGCCATTTATATGGGTCCCCTCTCTGACCTTCGTGCCATCAAATATAGGCTTGGGTGAGGAGGTGGCGGTGCAGATGATGTCCGCCTCTTTCAGAATCTGGTCAGGTGAACTCGATTTAACGATATCAAGCTGGAGCCTGGGAGTCATCTCAGCGATAAACCGGCCCACCGCTTCGTCATTAACATCATACACATAGGCTTTATCGATATCTCTGACTGCAGTCATCGCCCAGAGCTGCGTCCGGGCCTGGGCACCGGCACCGAATATGCCGACCTTCTGCCCTCTATCTTCGCGGGCAAGATACCTGGTGGCAACCCCGCTGACGGCACCGGTCCTGACCGCGGTAAGATAGCCCCCATCCATGATGCAAATAACGTCACCGGTCTCTGGGTCCTGAAGCAGCACTTTTCCCATAATAGTGGGCAGGTTGTGCTTCGCCAGGTTGTTCACGTAGCTGGTCACCACCTTGCAGGCGAGCGCCCCCATCTCTTTTATATATGCCGGCATGTAGAGCGCAAAACCTTCACCTGTGGCAAAGTTAATGCGCAGCGGCATGACTACAGTGCCAGTAGCCAACTCAGCAAATGCCTTTTCTACCACCTCGATACACTGCGACATATCAAGCACCTTCATTACATCATTTCTATTCAGCAATAGCATTGGCTACCCCCTCTTCTCATTATTAATTGAACTATATCACGGACAACCAGTTCTGACAATTGTGCCCGCACTTTACCGGAAAGGTTGATTTTTGATACCGTGAATGTTAATTTGGTATCGTCCACGGCGGGCAAAAGCACTCGCGGCATTGGCCAGGGACTGGTATGAAGTGCCGACAACTTAAACAATGGAGACCAGCATGAAAAAATTGCAGGTTAACGGTAAAAGACTGTGGCATAACATCATGGAGACCGCCAGGTTTGGGGGTACCGAAAAAGGCGGCGTCTGCCGCCTGACGCTCTCTGATGCTGACCGTCAGGCGCGCGCCTGGCTGACCCGGGAATGCGAATCCATAGACTGCACCGTCAGCATTGACGAGATGGGCAACATCTTCGCCCGGCGTCCCGGGAAGGTGAACACACGGCCGCCCATTGCCATCGGCAGCCACCTTGACACACAGCCCTCCGGGGGCAAGTTTGACGGCGTTGCCGGCGTTCTCTCCAGCCTTGAGGTGCTGCGCACGCTGAACGAAGTCGGATATACCACCACCGCCCCACTGGAACTGGTCAACTGGACCAACGAGGAAGGCTCTCGTTTCACACCGCCGATGCTGGCCTCCGGCGTTTTCGCCGGCGTGTTCGAGCGTGACTTTGCCTATGCCGTGGCCGACCGCGACGATAAGAAATTCCTGGCGGAACTGGAACGCATCGGGTACCGCGGCCCGCGGAAGTGCGGCGACCATAAACTGGAGGCCTACTTTGAACTCCACATTGAGCAGGGGCCCGTCCTGGAGGCGGAGAATAAGCTAATCGGTGTGGTCACCGGTATGCAGGGGCAAAAATGGTATGAGGTTACCCTGACCGGCCAGGACGCCCATGCCGGTAGCACGCCCATGCCCATGCGACGGGACGCCATGGTGGCCTGTGCCCGAATGGTCGAGGCAATAAACAAAATTGCCCTGAACCATGCCCCGCTCGCCGTGGCGACGGTCGGCCTGGTGGTAGTCAGGCCCAACTCAAGGAATGTTATTCCGGGGTCGGTATTTTTCACCGTGGACCTCCGCCACCCGGATGACGGCGTGCTGCTCCAGATGGACCGGGAACTCAGGGAAAGGGTCGATGTCATTGCCAAAGACACGGCAGTAGCCGTAAAGTTGCATAACAACTGGAACGTTGCCTCAATGGAGTTTGACCGGGAATGTATCAACCAGGTGCGCAATGCCGCCGATAAGCTGGGCTACAGCCACCGCGATATTATCTCCGGAGCCGGGCATGATGCCGTCTACATCGCCAGAGTGGCCCCGACAAGCATGCTATTCATACCCTGCGAAAACGGCATCAGCCACAATGAACTGGAGAACACGAAACCGGAATATGTGGCTGCGGGCGCCAATGCCCTACTGCACACCGTCATGGCCTATGATGAAGCCAGAAATGAGGCGGATACCGGCTTCCTTACATGACACTAAGAAAGGGTTTAACCCGACAAAACATTATCTACTGCAATCAGCCAGTATTCGTTTAAAACAGGCGGGATTTCCCTGCCCTGTTCAGTGGTTTATTTGACATATTCGATTGCTTTACCTATAATAAATTACGATACTTTAATGCCTACGACCACCTCAGCCTTCTATGGTGATGAGGCTCCCAAAATCGGCAAGATTTCGATTCCAGACACATAACGCTAGGACCTGAAATAGTGAGCAAGTTGAGCGTGGTTACAGCACCTGCCGTATCTGGCAGAACGTTGCTTCTATCTTTCCGTGGCCGGGAGCCATTTTAAGCAGTTTAGCAATATGAGGTTGAGAAAATGAGAAAAACAGAACCGTCCCTTAAATCTCCTTACTCTCCAAAATCCTTCCTGGAAAGGGGCTGGGTCATTGCCAACCATATCCTGGTATCCTTCCATGTGGCTTATATCTCAAGCTTATTATCTTTACCTCCTTTACCTCCCGAGAGTAGAGGCGAAATCCTCAAGTTCATCTTCTTTTCGCCAGAGGCGCTGATTTCTTTGGCATTTTTATGGTTCGTTGGTCATTCCGCCATTGCCATTCATGAGATGGGCCATTACCTCGAGGCAGTGAGAGTGAATGCCTTGAATGCCAAATTGCTTACTCAGGCCAAGCAAAAGATGGCTCAGCCTCTGGCAAAGAGAATGCTCTGGTATTTGAAGATGTATGCCTTGATTCCTACCGGCAAGTTCCCCGGCGTGGTCAGGAGCGGCCTGAACTATTACCCGGATGCGCCGTTTAACCTCGCGGTGGCCGCCAGTGGCCCCCGGGCAAGCCGGAATCTGGCCACCATATTCCTTCCCGTGGCAATCATCCTGCTGAGCGTGGGTCTGCTGGGCGGGTTAGCCCCCGTAGTCTATATCGGCCGAGTATGTCTGGGACTGGCTCTGGTAGGCCTGCTGGACTTCTATATCGCTGACCCGGGGAAATACAGAGAATTCAGAAATAGAGAGAAAAGGGCCAGGGAAAAAGCCCGGGCCGTGGAAAAGGTCTCTGGCTGGTATACCGCCTCCCAAAAGGTAAAAGAGAGGATGCTCACCGAAAGAACCCAATGGGTGGAGCACCCCAGCCTGGGTAAGGTAACTCTGGCCTGGCAGTTCCGCAACTGTGGCATGGGCGGCAGACACACTGAGAAAGAATATCCGGAATCCAATATCAGTATGCAGGAAGCCATGTTTGTCATCTTAGAGGCAGAGGACTGGCAGGAGGCCCAGGAGATGACCGTGAGGCTGCAGGACCGTCTCAAGGAAATCATTGAAAAAGAAGAAGGCTCCCGGGTGATGGGCATAGGCCTGGAAGGAGGCCTGGCCCCTTATGTCGAGAAAGCCCAGTATCCCTTACCCGAGGTAAGGTTATGGGCGATGATGAAACAGACCATCGAGGAATGCGGTTATCAAGCTGGAAAGCAGGTAGCTATTGCCATAGACCCGGCGATGAGTGAGCTGGAAGAAGCCTATCGTGAAGAATACGATATGCCGGGGTCAGTGGGCATGTATCTGTTCTGGAGGGATGAGGCCAAAATCAGCCTGGACAGGGATGGGATTCTGGCGATATATAAAGACGCCATTCAGAAGTACGAGATACCCATTATCTCAATTGAAGACGGTTTTGCCGAAGACGACCCCCAGGGCTGGAAAATGCTCCTCAAGGAACTCGGAGACCGCTTCTGGATTATCGGTGATGACCTGATAACTACCAATGACAGGACCATTGAGATGGCCTCTCAAGAAGGCTTAATCAACACCTCTCTGATTAAGGCGAACCAGATTGGTACTTTATATGAGACCATCCTGGCCATGCTGGTAGCTTTAGGGAAAGGACAAGAGTTAGTCATCTCCCATCGTTCCAAATCTCCCAATGATGATATGGAAACCCAGATTGCCCTGGCCGCGAATGCCCTGGGCATAAAAGCCGGCGGGGGAGCGAACACCGAAAGGTTATTCAAGTATCAGAGCGGCATCGTCTTGATGCGGAAATTAGAAGAAGGGCTCAGCCCCATAAGTCTCAAGGCAGGAGAAGAGGCCCTTATCCGCAAATTCACCTCTTATGAAGAAGCCACCAATGCTGGCATACCTACAGTAGGTGTAGAGATGGAAGTAAATATTCCCTCAGTGGGAGCGGCCTTGAGATTCAAAGGGGCCACTCCTCTAGGCACCTCAGCCGGCACCGGGGAGGCCATTCATCTGGTTGACTCCTTAATTGAATATGCTGACCACCAAGAACTTATCGATAAGCACCCGAATTTATTCCAAAAAACAGAAGCAGGGGTTTATGAGTTTAACCAGAAAGTAGGGGCGGCTCAAGTAAAAGCCACCAAAGATGCCAAACTAATGGCGCTCTTCAGACGGGCCTCCAGGTACGAAGGCAAGGGCTGCCTGAATGCTGTGGACAATGTCTTAAAGAGGATAGCCCCGCAATTTGAAGGCAAGAACTTAACCACTCTCACCTTAAGAGATATCGACGCCGCTCTCTTAAAGTTAGAAAGGGATTTAGCCCTCGAAAGAGGAAAACTCCCCGCTAAAGACCCGGAAGCCCAAAAGCAGGCCATGCAGCGAAAGCAGAACCTGGGGATGAATGCTATTCTCTCAGTATCCTTAGCCCTGGCCAGAGCCGTGGCTCATATCCAGGGGAAAGAGCTCTACGGACTCGTCAGAGAGGAAATCTTCTCTATCATCGAAAGTATAGCCAAAGACTACAAGGTCACGATAAAAGGTAAAGGCAAGGAAGTCTCTGATTACATAGCCGCCTTAAGAGAAGTAAACCAGATTCTGGAAAAAAAGGACCAGCCCTTATATGAAGTTTTAAGAGAGAAGACAAAGATATATACTGTCTTGAACTCCTGATTCTGCCTAGGCCCGGAAAGGATTTTGCCTATTCTGGCTGAGCGGACGAACAGATAGACAGGCAATCAGCTAAAGATATCGCCGTTAGGGCTGGTCATACCGACACCACGTGTGGTATAATGTACCTGATTTGTAGTTCCAAAATGGGGCTAAAGCCCATACTCTGGAAGTGTCGTTGTATCCAGAACCAGGAAAGAAAGGGATAAGGGGAGAAAGAGTTGCCGCCAACAAATCATAAAGAGCTTTTGAAATGGATTGATGAATGCGTGGCGCTCTGCCAGCCTGACCAGCTTGTCTGGTGCGATGGCTCGGATGAGGAGCGAGAGCGCCTGGAGCAGGAGGCCTTTTCCACCGGGGAATTAATCCAGCTCGACCAGGAAAAACTCCCCGGCTGTGTGTACCACCGCACCGCGGTCAATGATGTTGCCCGTACTGAGAACCTGACTTTTATATGCACCAGCCGCAAGGAAGACGCCGGCCCGAGCAACAACTGGATGAGCCCCGATGAGGCCTATTCGAAGGCAGGTGATATTTTCCGTGGTTCAATGCGGGGGCGAACCATGTACGTTATCCCGTTCTCCATGGGTCCCGTTGGCTCGCCCTTCAGCAAAATCGGTATTGAGCTTACCGATAGCATCTATGTTGTGCGCAACATGGCTATTGTGACCCGCATGGGAAACGCCGTCCTCAATGCGCTTGGTGATAATGGTGAGTTCACCAAATGCCTGCACGGCAAGGCGGAACGGGATATCAACAAGCGACTGATTCTTCACTTCCCTGAAGATAACGCCATCTGGAGCGTGGGCAGCGGTTACGGCGGCAACGTTTTGCTGGGTAAAAAGTGCCTGGCCCTGCGCATCGCCAGCTATCTGGGCTGGAAGGAAGGCTGGCTGGCGGAGCACATGCTCATCGTGGGCATTCAGGACCCTCAGGGCAGGATGGCCTACGTCGCCGGGGCATTCCCCAGTGCCTGCGGCAAGACCAACCTGGCCATGCTGGTGCCACCGGACGCCTTGGAAGCCAAAGGCTACAAGGTGTTTACCGTTGGTGATGATATCGCCTGGATGCGGATTAAGGAAGACGGACGCCTGTGGGCAATAAACCCCGAGTCTGGCTTCTTTGGCGTCGCTCCCGGCACCAACTGGAAGACCAACTATAATGCCATGGCCACCGTCCAGAAGAATACCATCTATACCAACGTCCTTCTAAAACCAGACCTGACTGTCTGGTGGGAGGGTGGCGATGGTGACCCGCCGCCGGAAGGATGGGACTGGAAAGGGAATTACTGGCGCCCCGGCATGACCGATGAAGAGGGCAAGATAATTCCCGGGGCCAACCCGAACAGCCGCTTTACAGCCCCGGCCGCCCAGTGCCCGAGCATCGCTCCAAACTGGGAAGACCCCGAAGGGGTGCCGATTTCAGCCATCATTGTTGGCGGGCGCCGGGCGCACTTGGCACCGCTGGTCTACCAATCCTTTAACTGGCAGCACGGCGTTTTTGTGGGGTCAACCATGGCGTCGGAGCGCACTGCGGCCCAGTACGGGAAGCTCGGAGAGGTACGGCGCGACCCCATGGCGATGCTGCCATTCTGCGGCTATAACATGGGCGAATACTTCGGCCATCTGCTGAAGATGGGCAAGAAGATGACGAACCCGCCGAAAATATTTCATGTTAACTGGTTCCGCACCAATGAAAAAGGCAAATTCATATGGCCCGGCTTTGGAGAAAACCTGCGGGTCCTGGACTGGATAATCAGACGCTGCCGCGGCGAGGCTGACGCTAGGGAGACACCGATTGGCTACGTGCCCATCCCCGAATCCATGGATACCGATGGTCTTGAGATACCGGTTCAAACTCTGGAAAGCCTGTCGGAGATTTCCCCGGACGAATGGAATGAAGACCTGGATAGCGTGGAGAAATACTTCAATCAATTCGGCGACCGGCTACCCAAGGAAATCTGGGACGAATACCAGGCGCTGAGACGCAGGCTGGCGGCCTCTTGAATTAGCTTTTAAGTCCACTCTGACCTCTGATGCTCTACAGTCGAGAACATCCCAGAACACATGCCTGACTTGCAAACATACAGACATTTCTCTTGCAATATTTAAGCGGAGCTGAGGTATCAATAGGTAGAACTTTTTCAACCACGTTTGCTCTAGCATTCTAATGGTTCTATTCTTCGAGCAACCCAAGATACTACAATGTTACCTCAGAATAAATGTCGGGATATCTGCCTTTGCACTGGTACATCAAAAGATAAATTAGAGTCCGCGTCCAATAGTGATGCATGGTTTGAACTGGCATGTAGATATCAGTTTTTCTGTACTCGAATCTAAGAAAGGGCTATACTGTTAGTGATGTCTGATATCAATCTAATCATCAGAAACGAAAAAGAAAAAGATTACAGAAATGTTGAGCAACTGATACGCGAAGCATTTTGGAATCTCTACGTTCCGGGATGCAACGAACATTTTATCCTGCACAATCTCAGAAACAGCAACGATTTTATTCCTGAACTTGACTTTGTTGCCGAAAAAGAAGGCCGGATTGTGGGGCAGATTGTTTACAGCCGGGGGATGATTAAATGCAAACAGGGTCAGAAAATGGAAGTTATAAGCTTTGGTCCTGTAAGCGTTTTACCCTCGTTTCAAAAACAGGGCATAGGTAGCGCTCTAATTATTCATACAATTACTCTTGCGCGGGACATGGGCTATCCAGCCATTTGCATCTATGGAGACCCAAGATATTATAGCCGTTTCGGTTTTAGATGTGCGGAAAAATACGATATCAAGACCGCCGACGACAAATTTGCGGTTGCCTTGCAGGCACTGGAGCTAAAACAAGGTGTATTAAACAATATGCCGGGAAAATTTATTGAGAGTGTTGCTTTCGCAGTCGATGAGGTCGAATTTGCGCAATATGATGCCACATTTCCTTTTAAGGAAAAAAGCGAAACGGAATCGCAGCGGGAATTCAAACTTTTAGCAAGCCTCCGATATTGAACGCTGGTTGAGCGGGATTAGTACCCCACGTTATACCGTCTTCATGCCGAAAAACCTTCTCAAATCATCAGAAATATGGTGATTTCTTCAGAGACTTACGATTGAAAAGAAGAGCTTTTCAATCGATATTCATATCACTTTATGAGTAATAGCGAATTGAACGTAACCCAAGTAGGTGAGTTTTACCTTTTGATACCTTAGGTGGTTCATTTTGAAGCTAAGTGGAGATAGGGGGATTCGAACCCCCGACCTCTGCGATGCGAACGCAGCGCTCTCCCAGCTGAGCTATATCCCCACCAATACTGAATTATAACATAGATGGCTGGTGAATTAACCGGCCCGAATCAGCGTTCAATCCGTTTGACCTGGTAGCGCAGCTTGCCAGCAGGCACGGCTACTTCCACCGTTTCCCCCTCCCCCCGACCGATAAGTGCCTTGCCCAATGGCGAGACGCTGGAAACTTTACCCTGTGTCGGGTCCACTTCTCTTGGATTGACAATTCGGTAGCACAGCTCTTCACCAGAAGCCATATCCTGCACGATAAGGCGGTCACCAACACCGGTCTTGAGACCTGACTTTGGCTGCTCATCGATAATCCGGGCCGCCTTGAGCGCTTCCTCCAGCTCTTTGATTCGCCCTTCCAGATATCCGCGCTGCTCCCTCGCCGCCGCCAGAGGTGCATTTTCCCGGAAGTCCTTGTCCGCGGCGGCCCGACGCATCTGCTCTATAAGCTCAGGTCGCTTGTTCTTCAGCGAATTTAACTCGTTTTCAAGCTCGGCATACCCCTGGCGCGTCAGTTCAACAACCTCGGGGAATCCTTGCCTGGTCACCGGGGCCGGGCCATCTTTCACCTTTTTTGCCTTGAGGTAGACGGCCAGGTTTGTCTTGCTCCAGCCTGCTTTCCTGGCATGGGTCAGGAAGGCACGCAGCTGGTCAAGCTTACGTCCGTAATCGGTATCAGATAAAGACAATCGCCCCGCATAGTTGGCCACTTCCCGGGCGCTGAGACTGTCCAGGGCCCGCTCCCGGCCGAACCAGCGGACAAATTTGTAGACTTCTGGCTGGCTTGTTTCCTTTTCCCCGGGTGTCAATCGGGCCAGAAACTGTCCGGCAGCCTCTTCCAGGCTGATATTCGGTGCGTTTTTATCATTCATTATAACTAACTGAACAGATTATTATATCTTGTTGTTGCCCCGGAATGGAAGCCTGATGACCCCGAATATCCTGGCGACCATGGCCCGTCTGAGCAGCCTCATAATTGCCTGGCTGTGCCAGTCAAAAGACACATCCTGGTCCTCAAGCAGCGCCGCATCAATGTGGTCCCTTTCGATGATATCAAATAATCGGTCTATCTGCTGGTCACTTAAACGCTCGAATAGTTTCCTTGCCCCGTAGCCAACCATAAGTTCCTGACCAAGCTTGCCTTTCCATTCCCGGTCGTACCGGGACAGGCTTTTCGCCGATAAATCATTCCGGTGCAGGGCTATATTCAGTGTATTGGCAGCAATATCGGCGCAGAGCATACCGTAGTAAATACCACCACCGGTGGTGGGCTTGACCTGACCGGCGGCGTCACCCACCGCCAGAACCCTTTCGCCATACGTTTTACGCAGTGGCCTGAGCGGTATGGCACCATAACCTGGCTTCCAGTCGCCAGGCACTATCTTGCCTTCGGACGCCAGAGAATCCAGCAACTTCTTTAAATATTTTTCGGGGTCATGACGCGCCAGCAGGCCAATACGGGCATTTCCGTTACTGGTCGGCACCAGCCAGCCAAAGAACCCTGGCGCCACTTCCTGACCGAAATACACCTCGACTTCGTCCTGGTCCTTTACCGCCACTTCTGCCTGCGCGCCGGCCACGAAATCGGCCACTTTGCCCAGCCCCACTTTTCCCACCAGTCGGGCACCATAGCCGCTGGCAATTACCACAGACCTGGCGCTGAGAGGCCCCCCCCTCTTCTCGCAATATAACTCCACACCCTCCCTGGTTACCCGGAGGTCATGCACCGCGCTGTCGAAGATATATTGTGCCCCTGCGTTCTGCGCTCGCTGAGCCATCATCAGGTCAAAAGCCTGACGGTCTAAAACGCTTGCCTGATATTCATCCCGTTCTATGTGAAGCGCTTTTCCCGACGGCGAGAAAAACCGGGCACTTTTTACCTTGCGCAGGATAACGCCCTCATCAATGTTAAAGTTGCGGACACACTCCTGCCCGACGATGCCGGTGCAGCATAACCGGTTCCCCACCTTGCCTTCTTTTTCCAGGACGGTAACTCCCCACCCCTGCCGCGCCAGCATGTATGCCAAGCGACTTCCCGCCGGGCCGCCACCAACAACGATTACATCGTGCATTTTCAAACAACCGAGATGACAGAGCAGTCAAGTATCAGGTAGAACAATGCCATAATAAGAAATCTGGAGCAGAAATTCAAGGAGGCAGTTTGAGAGCCGGCAGCGCCAGCGCCTTTTATTGCCCGCCTCGTGAGATTATGTTACTATATTGAGGAAGTTTTTACCTTGAGCGGGGTGTAGCGCAGCCTGGTAGCGCACCTGAATGGGGTTCAGGTGGTCGCCGGTTCAAATCCGGCCACCCCGACCAGCCAGTCTCCTTACAACTAATAAGAGACGGGTAAAGTCTGTATCAAGGAACAGGGAGGTTTTTATGGCACTGAACGTCACACTGAACTTCAAAAAGAAAATGCAAACCGGCAAAATCGTCTTCGGGCAGACCATCGGGCCGGGGAATGACCCAGAGAAAGCGGTCAGGGCGCTGAAGGACTACGGCTATGACTTCATCATGATGGAGAACGAGCACAGCCTGGTAAACAAAGAAACGATATATGAATACATTGGCGTTTCCAGAAAGCTGGAACTGCCCATTCTGCTGCGCCCGGAAGAAAAAGACGCCAACTACCGGTGCTTCATGGATGCCGGTGTCAATGGACTGATGACACCCGGAGTAAACACTGTGGAGGACGCCCTCTTCACCGTGGACCGGTGCTATTTCCCGCCCATCGGGCACCGGGGAACGGGCATCGGCATGAGCCCTCACCTGCTTGACGGGCAGAAGGCGGCCGAGATGCTACTTTCGGATATCTGCCAGTACGTGAACGACAACGTGGTGCTCTTCCCGCAAACGGAAAGCGTGCAGTGCATCAGCAACCTGCACCGAATACTGAGTCTCGAAGGGGTCACCGGCACCATTGTCGGCATCAACGACCTGGTGCTTGATATCTACGGCACTCCGCCCAAAATGCTGCGCTCCGAGACGGCGAGTGCGCCAATCGTAGAGGAGAGGCTGCGGGAGATTGCCCGAATCTGCAAAAAGGCCAAGAAAGTGGCGGGCATCGGTGGCTTCGCCCCAAAGGGCCTGGCCAAGTGGGCCAAAGAAGGCTACCAGCTCTTCATGCTGGGCAATGTCATGGATAATAACTACGAAAGACTCAAGCCAGCCATCGAAGAGATGCGGTCGCTCCTCAGCCTCTAGACAAAAACGAAGGAGGCAAGGGCACCCGTGTCAGAAAAGTCCCTTGCCTCTTTTTTCTTGGTGCGGAAAAGACTACAGGCGCAGCACGCGCTTGGCGTTCTCCGCCAGAACTTTTTGCTTTTCCTCATCGGTCAGAGGTAGCCGCAGGATTTGCTCTATCTGCGGTTGCGGCGCAATCGCCGGGAAATCGGTGCCAAAGAGTATCCGTTCCATACCAATTTTGTGGAAAATTCGCGGCACGTCCGCCTCTGCCAGACCCCGATGCGGACTATAGGGGATGCGGTCCGATGCCGAGAAACCCTGTGACGTATCGAAGTAGATATTGGGGTACTTCTGCGCCAGCTCCACCCTCTCGTCCCACCACGCTGACCCGAGGTGAGCAAGGATGATGGTCAGCTTGGGAAAGGTCTCCGCCACTTTGGCCCAGTTCTTGGGCTCCCCATAGTCAATCACATCCGTCCGCGCCGGCATCACTACTGGCGAAGGAAATTCAACCAGAACATGCGACGCTGGCCATGTACCTGAGTCAGCCAGTACCGGAAGTCCCAGCTCCTGGCATTTCTCGTAGGCCGGGAACATCACCTCATCATCCGGGAAAAAGGAGAACATGCCGGGATGGAGCTTGATTCCCTTTGCCCCTTGGCCGGCTCTGACCTCCACCTCCTTCACCATGTCCCCGGCACTGCCCAGCTCCGGTGAAATGCAGCTGAAGGGCAGCAATTGCGGGAAACGCCTGCCCACTCCGCAACCCCACTCATTGATTTCGCGTATCTTGGGTCCAACCTGCTCAGCGAGCTTTTTCTCTGCCTCCCGCCGCTGCTTCTCCGGCAGCGAGGCCAGCTTTGCCTTCTCAGTCAGAGGCCCCCGATACTGGCGAGGAATCAGGGTCATGACCGCCACCTTCGAGATGCCTTCCCTCTTCATATACTCAATGACCTTCTCCGGTGTACCGTACCGGTCACATGCCCTGCGGCCAGGGAACAGCCAGTAATTACTCTCCTCCTCCAGAGTCCTTGCCAGGTGAATGTGGGCGTCAATGATTTCGAAATCTGCCATGCGTTCCTCCTTGTTCGCATTGATATAATAAATACTCTCCGGACACTTTGGGCAGTCTAGCACATCCTGTCAAAAATTTCCTCTGCGGGCGCAGTTTAAAGAAGATAAAGTATAATTCAGCACCGTTGACTTATTTGTCAGAGTTTTAACTTTGTTATAAGATATTTGTTATCGCACGCCGATTAACAGAGCGGGATAAATAGCCCCCCTGCTTGACTGACCGGAAAGGAGAAAAGCAAATGACCCGTGAGCAATTGCTTGCCGAAGTTACCAAGAAATACGAAGATACCTACCGCCGGAGAACGAAAAAATCAAGCGAAACGCTGGCAAAAGCGCAGCAATACATGCCCGGCGGAGATACCCGCACCTCAATCTGGTTTGACCCCTACCCGTTCTGGATTGATAAAGCGGAAGGCTGCCGATTTACCGATGTTGACGGGAACGAATATATTGACTTCCATAACTGCTATACCACCATGATACTGGGTCATGCCAACCCCAAAGTAGTGGCGGCGGTGAGAGAGCAGGCGGCGAGAGGTTCTGCCCTGGGGGCGCTCATCCCCACCGTGGTGCGCTGGTCAGAGCTCGTCTGCAACATGGTGGAATCCGTGGACAAGGTCAGGTTTGGCAACTCGGGGTCGGAAGCGGTCATGATGGCGATACGTCTGGCCCGAGGCCTTACCGGCCAGGACCTGCTCCTGAAAACGGACGGCTGCTACCACGGTAGCTACGACCCAGTGGTCTTTCCCTCCGATGCCACCGGCATATCGAAAGGCAACCAGGCAGAATCAATCATCGTTCCCTACAATGATAAGCAAGCCGCGGAGAAAGCCATTCTGGAAAACAGGGACAGGCTGGCGGCGGTCATCGTAGAGGGGGCGATGGGTGCCGGCGGTATGATTCCACCCCGCGATGGCTATTTGGAATTTCTGCGCAAGGTCACCCGGGAAAATGGCATCATGTTCATCCTCGACGAGGTAATCAGCCTGAGGCTGGCCTGGGGAGGCGTACAGAGCATCTATAAAATCAAGCCCGACCTCACCACCATGGCCAAAATTATCGGCGGCGGCTATCCGGTGGGCGCCGTTGGTGGGCGTGAAGACCTGATGCAGATGTTCTCTCCCGAGATAAGAAAGGTCTACCACGCCGGGACGCTGAACGCCAACCCCATCACCGCCACCGCCGGCGTCGCCACCATGGAGCAGCTTAACGCCGATGTCATCAACTACATCAACCAACTTGGTGAATCTTTCGCCGACGGCGTTCGGGCGGTCTTCAAACGGCTGAACATCAAGGGGCAGGTGACCGGCATGGGCTCATTACAGAACATCCACTTTCACCACCAGCCGGTAATCAACGGCAAGACCGCCAGGGAAGCCAATAAAGACCTGCAGCACCTTTTCTACCTGGCCATGCTGGAGAGGGGCTGTTTCGCGGCGGCCAGAGGCCTCTATGTTATGTCAACTCCAATGACCCGGAAAGAAATCGGTACCGCGGTCAGTGCGGTTGACGATGTCATGACCGGACTCAAGCCCACCATTGAGGAACTGTGGCCGGAGCTAATTGGGCCGGCACCGAAAATTTAAAGAACCGGATTATTTCAATTGCTGGCTCCGGAGTTTTTCAGGTCGCCAGCGTATTGGCCGGCAGCATAACGGTCACCTAAATACAGCTTTTTTAAATTGCTGGCCTACACTGGCAGCATTATGTGGCCCATGCCTCACTTCTGCCCTTCTTATCACCGCTGTCCCTGCTTGACTTGCCCGTCATTCTTTGGTATAAAGGTATGGCGTTTTGGGCAGCGACTCCAGAGACCTCAGATAATTGAAAATGCTCCCAGACTGACCAAGTCTTAAGTAAATCAGTATCAAGCATAAGAGCCCCTCATACCGCATGGCATTCCAAAAAAATATTTATGTCAGGGCAGAGCTTTTTTCAAGTAATAGATTAATATGAGCGAGACAGAAAGCCCCCGAGTTAAGATTTCCTGCCGAAACGTGTGGAAGGTCTTTGGCCCTGACCCGCAGAATGCCCTCAGTCTCATCAAAGACGATATGACCAAAGAGGAAGTGCTCGAGCAGACCGGGCACGTGATTGCGGTCAAGAACGTTTCCTTTGATGTCAATGAGGGCGAAGTATTCGTCATTATGGGACTCTCCGGAAGCGGCAAGTCCACCATCGTCCGCTGCCTCAACCGCCTGATTGAACCGACCAAAGGGCAGATTCTCGTTGACGGCGTTGACCTGGCCACCATGGACAGTGACGCACTCCGGGAAGCGCGCCGCCACCGGATATCAATGGTCTTCCAGCACTTTGCCCTGTTCCCCCACCGAACGGTAGTTGATAACGTCGCCTATGGTCTGGAAGTGCAGGGTATACACAAAGCGGAGCGGCACGAAAAGGCGATTGAGGTACTGCACATGGTCGGGCTCAAGGGCTGGGAATATAATCACCCTCATGAGCTCAGCGGTGGCATGCAGCAACGGGTCGGTCTGGCGCGGGCGCTGGCCGTTGACCCCGAAATACTGCTCATGGACGAGGCCTTCAGCGCTCTGGACCCGCTTATCCGCCGCCAGATGCAGGACGAGTTCCTCAACCTGATAACTGAGGTACACAAGACCATCGTCTTCATCACCCATGACCTGAGCGAAGCTCTCAAGATGGGGGAGCGAATCGCCATCATGAAAGATGGTGAGATAGTCCAGATTGGCAGCGCCGAAGAGATTGTGGTGGTGCCCGCTGATGAGTATGTGGAGGAATTTGTCCGTGACGTACCTCGCAGCAAGGTCGTCCCGGTGCGGAATATCATGAAGGAACCAGCGGTAACGCTGTACAGCTGGCAAGGTCCCAAGGTAGCCCTGGTGGAGATGAGACAGAACAGCGCCAGCTACGCGTTTATACTCGACCCGGGAAGGCGTCTGCGCGGAGTTATCACCATTGATGAGGCGAGACAGGCGATTAAAGACGGTGTTGCCCGGCTGAGCAAGATGGCAAAAGGAAACGCGCTGCAGATTGGACCGGACCAGCCAATTGAGGAAGCCATACCACTGGCTGCCACCAGCGACCATCCGGTAGCGGTCGTTGACGAAGATGAAAGGCTCATCGGCGAGGTGCCGCGCACCGAACTGCTGATGGGCATGGCCGGAGAGGAAAACAATAATGGCGGCAAACACTAAGCCGGCCAGCGGATTCGTGCAGACACTCCAGCGAAGGCGCCTTGTCAGGTACCTGTTCTGGCTTGGCATCGCGGCTGTCCTGGTTCTGCTGGGCTGGATATTCAACAGTGCTCAGGGCGGCTTTTTTCAGATACCCCTGGAAAACTGGGTGAATATCGGCGTGGACTGGCTCATCATCAAGCTGGCGGTGGTGTTCGACGGCATCAAGCTGATTACCCAGATAGTGCTGAATAACCTGGAGAAATTCCTGCTGTGGCTGCCCTGGTGGGTGGTGCTCATATCAATCATACTTGTGGCCTGGCGACTCGCCAGCGTACGGGTGGCCATCTTCAGCGGCGCGGCCATGTATTTCATCGGCACCCTGGAGTTGTGGGAACTCTGCATGTCCACGCTGGCACTCATCGCGACCGCCGTGCTCATTTCCATTGTGCTTGGCATCCCCATCGGCATACTTTCCGCCCGCAGCGACCGTGTGGATAATATAGTCCGTCCCGTGCTGGATGCCATGCAGACCATGCCCGCCTTCGTTTACCTGATTCCCGCCCTGATGTTTTTCGGCATCGGCAAGGTGCCCGGTGTCATCGCCACCGTTATTTTTGCCGTCCCCCCAGCAGTACGGCTCACCAACCTGGGCATCAGACAGGTGCCCGAAGACCTGGTTGAAGCCGCCCATACTTTTGGCTCGACCGGCATGCAGCTTCTGGTCAAGGTGCAGATACCCCTGGCACTGCCTTCCATCATGGCTGGAATCAACCAGACCATCATGCTTTCACTGTCCATGGTGGTGCTGGCAGCAATGATTGCCGCCGGCGGGCTGGGTAGAGAGGTAATCATGGCACTGGGTCAGGTGGACATCGGGCGCGGCTTTGTCGCCGGCACGGCCATTGTCCTCGTCGCCATGATTCTGGACCGGATTACCCAGAGCCTGGGCAAAAAGAGGCAAACCAGCAGACCATAGTCTCGACCATGGCCTGATTCAGGCCACGCGATGAAAACGAAAACCCCGGCTCGAAGTGAAACCGGGGTCCCGTTCTTCTAACGATATGTCAATTGCCTTTTAGCTATTTTGCCGCCGCCACCCAGGCATCTACCTCTGCCTGATGTGCCGCCATCCACTCACGGGCAATCGCCTCGAGCGTCTCGGCATCATCTCCCCGCGCCTCAATCTCCGCCATTGACCAGGCAATATCGTCCTGGGTCATTACCACCTGGCGGATAAGGTCGGCTGCCTCGGGGTTGGCCTCAACCCATTCCTTGTTAGCGGCTTTGATAATGGTCGCCAGTTCTCCCCAGCCTTCCATCGGGTCTTCCAGTATCGTCACGGCTTCCCCGATGGGATACTTGACGAAGATGGGGTGCGGGGTATAGAAGTAGAAAAGAACTGGCTCTTTCTTTTTCAGACTACCTTCAATAGCCACCGTCATCATCGCTTCCGACCCGTATTTCTGCTCGTAGAGACCTTCCAATCCGTAATCTATTACCATCTGGTCATTTACCGCAGCACACTTCCAAGAAGCGTCACAGCCCAGAATATCGCCGATGCCGTCACCATCAACATCAAACATCTCGACAAACTCCGGGTTATCCAAGTCAGTGATGCTGGTGATGCCGTACTCTTCAGCTGTATATGTCGGCACCGCCCAGAACTGCAAGCAGGGGTCATGGGGACCACCGCCATAGATTATGCCCAGATTGACTACTGTATCAGCATACTTTTCCCACAGGTCCTGCTGATTGGGCAGCCAGGCGTTTGACCAGAGGTCAGCCGAACCGGTGCCGACAGCTGTCCAGGCCATCGGGGTTGAGGTTTCCGCAATCTCCGTGGTGTATCCGAATTCCTCCTCCAGCAGTATCTTGATCGGATAGATGGTCAGCCAGTCACCCGTCCAGGCACCGGTGGCAAAGATAATGTGCTTCTCCTGCTTTGGGCCACATCCGGGCACCAGCAGCGTCAGTATGAGCACAAGCACCAGTAAGGGTAATATTATTTTATATTTCACGGTTATACTAAACCTCCATATTTCTCAGTAAAAGATAAAAAATGTCACCATTTATGTATCACAATGGAATACCTCCCTGAAAATAATTTGTCCCGTAGCATATACGGGACTAGGCCATTTTAGAGGACTCTCCCCGGTTTGTCAACCCCTGTATAAACACAAATGACTAGGAAAAAAGTTTTAGATGCCAATTGTCACAGGTATTGACAAAAGGGCATATGAAATGCTATACTTCTAGGTGCTACACAAGGTAAAACCTTCTATTATGTAAGTGGCCAATATGGAACGGCTCTCTGAGAAACTGAAGGAACTGCGCAAGAAGAAGGGCTGGACACAGGAAGACATGGCTCGGGAGATACACGTCAGCCTGTCTACTGTCCAACGCTGGGAGAAAAAGGGCGGCGAGCCAACCAGACTGGCTCGCCGCGAGCTTCGAAGGCTATTCCGCAGAGAAGGCATAGCTATCGACTCATAAGGGCTGCCCGTTTACCTGATGGGCGGTAGCTTGATACCAAATTTTTCCGAAACGGCCGTCAGGTTACGGATGGTTCCCTCAGGCAGAGGGATTCCATTCCGGGAACGCTCAGCAAAGGTCCTTTCCTCCGGTTCACCGGGGACGAATATCTCGCTGAAACCATCTGCCTTAGGCAGCGCTTTTATACCATCGATGAGGTTATCAATATGCTCCTTATAGCTCTCCAGGTCGGTAAACTGGCTGATGTCTATGGCCACGACCACGCTGTTCTGAATATGTTTGGGGACATAAGCTAAACGCTCACCTACAGCCTGTTTTTCCTTGCCTTCGGTGGACGGGCCGACTTCGCGTCCAAACAGCACCGGTTCCACCACCGGATTACCCGCCATAACACTGGCCAGGCATTCGAACATCATCGCCAGACCTGAGCCCTTGGGACCGCCAAAGGGCAGCAAAGCGCCCACATTTTTGGGGTCGGTGGTCGGGTTACCTTCCTTGTCCAGCGCCCAGCCCTCAGGTATGGGGACATTTTTATCCACGGCCAGCCACAGTTTTCCGCCCGCGACCACACTGGTCGCCATGTCCAGATTGAGCGGTCGGTGGCGCTTTGCCGGCACGGAAATAGCAATCGGACTGTTGTGCACGCCGGGTACCCTGGCGCCGAATGGCGCCATGTTCGGCGGGTTACTGACGAAAACGATGCCTGCCATCCCCTTTTCCGCTATCATCTGCGCATAATATCCCAAGGCGCCCTGGTGGGTCAGGTTGCGTATTACCGCCCAGCCAATGCCCATTTTCTTGGCTCTTGCCATCGCCATATCCACCACCTTGATGGTGACCACCGGGCCAAGAGCACGGTCAGCATCGAGCAGTACGGTAGCCGGGGTCTCTTTAATAACCTTAATATTGGGGTGGGGGTTCATCACGCCCTTTTCAATGTTATCCAGATACCAGGGAATACGCAGCACGCCATGGGAGTCAACGGCACGCAGGTTAGCCCATATCAGCGCCCCTGCCTCAGCTTCAGCATCCTCCGGCGGCATGCCGGCCCGAATAAATACCTCCTTGGTAAACTCTTTCAGTGGCTCCCAGGCCACCACTTTCACTTCAGTCTCTGCCATAATACCTCCTTTAAAAATCCGCTAACTTGCATTTGATTTTATGGCGCAGGCATCTACAAAGTCAAGAAGCAGATACCGGATGAAAACCTGCTACCACACTAAAGCCAGAAATGGTGCTGCCGTCTGGTTGTCGCGGGTGCGAGGAACGTAAGAATTGGAGTTCAAGCGGTCAAAAGTGGTAAAATTTATATCTGGGTTTGTTTTTTCCAAAATTAATGAGGAGGCTAATCGATTTGCTGGAGACGAGAGTTGTATACCTTGAGGACATCGGCAAAATATCCGTAAAAAAAATGCCTCTCCCCGAGCTGAAGCCGAATCAGTTGCTGGTCAAGACACATCAGGCATCAATCTGCGGCTCGGAGAGGTATTTCTATCGCGGTATAACCGTCAGGCCTCAGGATGAGGCCAGAACCAGACCGGAGCATGAACTGGCTTCCCGCGAAGATGGAAAACCAAGACACGCCTATCCCATTGGTCCCTGGGGTCATGAAGGTGGCGGCACTATCGTTGAAATCGGCTCCGCGGTCGAGGAGTACCTGGGGGGCGGCAAAGTGAAGGTTGGGGATAAAGTGGGCAGCCTGGTCTACCCGACATATACGGACTACTGGGTAACCGACCCGGCCCATGTTCAACCCATCCCGGAGGGGGTCTCCTTCGAGGTGGGGTGCCTTTATGAAGCCCTTGGCTGTGCTGCCTGGGCGGCACTGTACACGGGCGTGAAGCTGGGCGACACCGTGGCGGTAAACGGAGTCGGCTTCGCCGGCAACATCCTGCTCCAGGGCGCGCTTAAAGCGGGGGTTTCCAAGGTCTTCGCCGTGGACATGTCCCCGCAAAAACTTGAGGTCGCCAGGCATCTTGGTGCTGACCACATCATCAACCCAAAAGAAGCCGACCCTGTCGAAGCGATTTTAGAACTCACCAGCGGCGAGGGAGTGGATGTGGCCGTGGAAGCGGTCGGCGGCACCGGCATTGGCATCATACAGGCACTGGGACAGGTAAGACACAACGGAACTATCGCCATCTACGGTGATAACTACGCCCCGGTGAAAGAGTTCTGCTTCAATCGCTTCCATGAAGATGGTCTGGAAATAAGAAATTTGAACGCAGTACACTATACCAGGCTGCGCTCGGTGGAAAACATGAGAGAGGCCTACCGGGCCGTGCAGAGAGGGGTATTCAACCTGGACATCATCTTCAAGAACTCGGTAACCTACCGGCTGGATGAAATCGCCGATGTTTTCCAGAAAGAGGCGGAGACAGAGGCAGAGCAGAGTTCACTGAAAACAATCATTTTACCTTAATGGTAACCACACCCGTTGCCCTTTAGCCTCATTCTCGGTTATAATGCGCCTTGAGGGTGCCCCTGTAGCTCAGAGGATAGAGCAGCGGTTTCCTAAACCGCGTGTCGTGAGTTCGACTCTCACCAGGGGTACCAGTTCTAAATATGTAAGGAGGTATTCAAATGCCGAAATACTGGTTTGACCACGTTCATTTGCTCAGCCAGGACCCCTCAGCTACCACCGATTTTTATGCAAAGACTTTTGGCGCCAAAAGAAGTGCCAGCAAACTTGCCGATGGGCGTACTCTTGAGTCAGTCATATTTGATGGACCATCAATCAAGGTGACACCTCCAAGAGCCAAACCACTGGTGCCCAACACCCTGCCGGACGGCTGTGGCCTTGAGCATTTTGGACTCAGGACCGACAACATTGAAGAGGCCGTGGCCGACTTGAAGGCGAAGGGACTAAAGTGCGTGCAGGAAATAAAAGCTATCAATCCCACCATCAAAATAGCTTTTTTTGTCAGTCCTGAAGATATATTAATCGAGTTGCTGGAAGTCAGCAGCTAGTTTTGGTCAGGGTATCCACAGGTTAGAGCCGTGCCAGGGGTACTTCTTATTGAGTTTACTCAAGTCTGCCATAGGGGCCTCTCCAATTGCGGGCAATTCCTATAAATTCGGCATATCCCCTATCCCTGATAAACTCAATCGATTGCCTGTATTTCTTGTACTTGAACCCGCTTTTACCGTGAAAACCGGAGATTATGTCACAGGACGGGTAAACAGGGCAATCAGCGCACGTTTCAAATCGCCTGTCCCGGAAGCAGCATAGCTTGATTTTACATTTGGCCTTATCTATATCTCTTTCCCCATTTTCATATCCCAGCTTGCAACCACGGCAATTACTGCCTGTGCTCGATTCACGACAGGTCTTACAATACGCGCCGCAGCAGCCGATTTCCCTTATTGACATGGTTCTCTCCGAATTTATGGTACAGGGTATTTCATGAAATTCTCAAGATTTATCTTCCATACCCCGAATAATATGGCATATCGCCTGTTTTATTGCCAAATGTAACCGGGAACTGCGGCAAATGGCGCACAATCAATCAGGCAACAAACGCGGAAGGCCGCCGAAAAACCTAGCGGCTCCTCCGGCGGGAGGCTTTTCGCTGACTGGCATTATCACCCCGGTAGTCCGGCACATTGATATTCCACGGCGTACTGAGCTTGGGGTCGATAAGACGTGAGCTTATCGAGCTCTCGATATTCTCGTCGATTTTCTCTATGGTGTAGCGTGTGGTAATGACTGTGGGCAGCCGCGAGTTATACCGGTAGTTAATTACCTGGTACAGCTTTTCCCTCACCCACGGGGTGGTGGTCTGTTCCCCAAAATCATCCAGCACCAGCAACGGTGCCGTTTTTACCTTTTCAAATACCTGGTCATAGGATACCTTGCTCTCCGGGCTGAACGTTGAGCGCAGGTGGTCCAGAAACTCGGAGACCACGATAAATAACGCCGGCTTCCTTGCCTGATAACGGTAATTGACGATGGCCGCGGCCAGGTGGGTCTTGCCACAGCCGGTGTCCCCCATAAAAACCACCCAGCCATCCGGCGATTTAGCGAATTCAAAAGCCAGGCGGTACGCTGATTCCAGATTTTCCTGCTGCTCCGGCGGCAGGTTGACCCGCCGCCAGTCGAAGTTATCGAAGGTCATGCTTTTCTGAAGCTCAAATTCCGGCCCCCAGGCATAGTCCAGGGAAACGGGCTGCTTTTCCTCAATCACACAGACCTGGCTCAGTTCGGGGGCAGTGAGACGGGTCTGCAACCTGTCATCCAGCTGTTCCAACGAGACAATGAGCACGATGACCGTCGGCATTTTGCTGTTAGAGCGATATGTCAGCAACTGGTCGAGTTTCTCCCTGGCCCACGGCGTGCTGGTCTGAACGCCGAAATCGTCCAGAATCAGCAGCGGGGCATTGCGTACCTGGTCAAAGAACTCATCGTAGGGAATTTCACTGCCGGGATTGAAGGCGGAACGCAGATGGTCAAGGAGGTCGGGAGTCGTTATATAGAAAGCGGGAAAACCGCTTTTGATGCGCTCGTTGGCGATGGCGGCCGCCAAGTGCGTTTTACCGCTGCCGCTGGGACCAACGAGGACAAGCCAGCCTTCCGGCTCAGCCGCAAACGCTCTGGCCGCCTCGTAGACCCGCTGGAACTGCGCCTGGCTCTTCGGGTTCCCGCTTCTCCCCTGCGGCTCCAAGTTCTCGAAGGTGAACTGGGCGAGTGTCCCCAGGTTACTGTACCGTTTCAGGCGAGCCAAACGCCCTTCATCAAGTCCCTTCTTCAGGCACCGGCAGGGCACCACCCGGCTGAAATCCGGCTTACCCGACGGTAAAAGCGGGTGCACCACCCCAGCGCCCCGGCAGATAGGACAGTTAGCGCTCGGGGAAGGGGCTTCTTCAACGTCGGACCATGTGTCCGTATTTTCCCTTGATGTATTTATCCGGGTCTGTCTTAGAAACTCGCTGATATGTTCCATCAGTCTTCCCTTGGACCGACCACCTTTCCAGAATGCGCATGATATAGCGGATGTTCCGCTTGTTGAGCGCCACCGCTTCCTTGATAGCGTCTCGGAGCCAGCTCTCCGGGTACAATTTCTCGGCTTCCCGCAGTTCGTCGGCGATGAGCGGGGTCAGCATACCGATGTTCTGCTCATACAGGGTAAAGATGTCCGGCGGCTCCTCAAGCTCAGCGCGAGGCTTTTCCGCGACTCTGAGTCCGCTCAATTTGAGTTCACCGTTTCCGATTTTAGCCGCCGCTTTACGATCCGCTTCGGTGTTGAGCAGATAAATGTCTTCGGCTGACCCGTCTCCCTCCAGGGCCATATGAATGAAGGTTCCCCGCTGGCTGGCCATCTGCAGCGCCCGGCGCAGCAACTCCGTTGGTGCCTCATCTCCCCCCTTCAGGCTCTGCATCAGTCCATCATTCCCCAGCAACTCATGGTAGCTAACAAAGCGGGGGTAGCCCTTTTTCCGATAGAGCGCCGCCAGCACATGCAGCGTTGCCTTCAGCTCCCAGACATCACCTATCTGGGGCAGCACGACATTGAGGAAATAATTGGGGATGGGGGTGAACTCCATTCTGGCTGGAAATCCGCTGAACTGGCTCATAGCAACGTCGGCTCTTCGCTACTTACTGGATATTCATAACTGTAGAACTTGGCCAAGTTGTGGCGAAAGCGCAGCTTAATCTGTCCAGTGGGGCCATTCCGGTTTTTGGCCACAATGATATCAGCTTCCTCGCGCGGGTATTCCCGGTCAGGGTGCTGCAGCTGCCACTCTTCCTCGGTGTGATAGTACTCATCACGGTAGATGAATATCACCACATCAGCATCCTGCTCAATACTGCCGCTTTCCCTGAGGTCGGCCAGTTGCGGAATGTGCGAGGCACGCCATTCCACCGCCCGGCTGAGCTGCGATACCGCGATTACCGGCACATTCAGCTCACGGGCCAGTGCCTTGAGGGAACGGGAGATGTAACTGATTTCCTGAACGCGGTTTTCACCCCGCCCCTCACCCCCCATCAACTGCAGGTAATCAACGATAATCAGGTCCACACCTCTTTCAAAATACAGCCGCCTAGCCTTGCTGCGCATTTCCACCACCCGCAACTGTGGAGAATCGTCAAGGAAGACGGCCGATTCGGAAAGGACTCCGGTGGCCTCCATGATACGCCTTTCCTCGTCTTCAGTATGCAGTCCGAACCTGACCCGACGCGAGTTCACCCCGGATTCACTGGCCAATAAACGCAGGACAATCGATTCTCTGGCCATTTCCAGGCTGAACAGGGCCACACACGCCTTCTGCTCTACGGCCACGTTCCGGGCAACACTGAGGGCAAAGCTGGACTTTCCCATGCTGGGGCGGCCGGCAATGATAACCAGGTCAGAGCGCTGAAACCCGCCCAGGAACTCGTCCAGGCCGACGAAGTTGGAAAGCACGTAGGGCACCTGCTCGCGAGCACGCCCTTCTTCTTCTGGCGGTGGGACCGCCTCAAAATACTTGTCCAGAACCTGGCGGATATGAACGAAGTCACGCTCACCATGTCCGTGGCGCAGTCGGAACAGAATTTCCTCCGCCTTGCCTAGACTGGTAGCGACGTCTGGACCAGCCTCGTAGCCGACACGGGCAATCTGGTCGGCAGAGCTGATAAGGCCCCGCATAACGGAGAGCCGATAGACAATCTGGGCATAGTGTTCGATGTCCAGTGGTGTCGGACATACCGAAATCAGGTGGCTCAGAAAGGCGGCGCCACCAACTGCCTCCAGTCTGTCCCGCCGGGCCAGTTCCTGGGCTACGGTAATCTGGTTTATCGCATCATTGCGTTCGTACAGCGCTAGGCAGGCCTCATACAGCCACTGGTTCCGCTCCTGATAGAAGTCCACCTTGTTCAAAAAGGTGGCTATTTTATAGATGGTCGCGCCATCAATGAGCAGCGAACCGATGATGGCTTCCTCGGCATCAATGTCATGGGGGGGCAACCTGTCGCTGGACACTTACTCCGTCTCCTCCTGGGACTCAGCTTTGGCTTCTTCCGTCACTTTCTCCTCTTGTTCTTCAGCAGCGGCTTCTTCTTTCTTCTCCGCCTTGGCAGTTTTCTTTTCCTTCTTCTCTTTCTTCCCCTTGCTCTCCTTCTTCGCCTTGCTCTCTTTCTTCTCCTTGACCTCTGCCGCCTCCTCAATGACGCTGAGCTTGAGCCTGGGGATGATATCCTTGGTCAGCCTGATGGCTATCTCGTAGTTACCTATCTCGTGGATGGGTGTCTCAAGCTCAATTTTTCTTTTATCAACCACCAGCCCGGCGCTTTTGTTCAGTTCATCGGCAATGTCAGCATTGGTGATGGAACCATAGAGCCTTTCTTTGCTTCCCGCTTTGGCGGTGATAACTATATCCAGCCCCTCCAGCTGCTTGGCCAGCTCCCGCATCTCCGCCTCGGTCTCCGCCTCTCTCCGGGCCTTCCGCTTCTTCTGTGTTTCCACTATTTGCGTTGCCCGGGCATCAGCCAGCACCGCCAGCTTTTTAGGGATGAGGTAATTGCGCCCGTAGCCGTCAGCCACCTCCTTGATTTCTCCAGCCTCGGCCACATCGGGCACGTCTTCAACAAAAACAACCTTCATCAGCTAACTCCTTGCCCTCATTATACTTTACTCCAAAATTGCCCACCAAGAAGAGATAAAAATTTATTTGCCAGCGAGGTAATGCTCCGCATATATCGCGGCCACCGCCCCATCCCCCACCGCTCCAGCTACCTGCCGTATTGAGCCCGACCTGATATCGCCGGCGGCGAAAATGCCGGGCACATCGGTCTCCATTTTTTCGTTGGTGATTATGGTACCGTCTTTCTCCAGGGTGACCACTTTTTTCAGATAACCGGTATTGGGCCGGAAACCAACGGCCACAAAGACACCGGATATATCCAGGGTGGACTTTTCCCCGGTCTTCACATTTTTCAGCCTGAGCCTCTTCACCGTATCCTTCCCTTCAACAGCCTCGACCACCGTGTTCCACAGGAATTCTATCTTCGGCGCGGCGAAGGCCCTTTCCTGGAGGATTTTGGTAGCGCGCAGTTCCTCGCGACGATGAATCACGGTGACTTTGGAAGCGAACTTGGTGAGCTCCAGCGCCTCGTTCATGGCGGCGTTGCCGCCACCCACCACCGCCACCGGCACATCCCGATAGAAATAGCCGTCACAGACGGCGCAGAAAGCCACGCCACGGCCGGTGAACTCATCCTCACCGGGTACCCCCAGCTTGACCCGGTCCGAGCCGCCCGCGACAATAACCGCTCTGGCCGTAACGTCGCCTTCAATTGTTTGCAGCACCTTCTCTTCGCCTTTCAGCTCAAGGCCGACCACCTCAGCGGTCAATATCTCCAGGCCAAACTTCGCTGCCTGCTGCTGCATGGCATCGGCCAGGTCCAGGCCTTTGACACCGTCGGGAAAGCCGGGGTAGTTCTCCACCTCGCCGGCGTTGATAATCCAGCCCCCCGTGGCCCCTTTCTCAATGAGCAGGCTTTTCAATCTTGCCCGCGCCGCATAAATGCCAGCGGTGAGTCCCGCCGGACCGCCCCCGATAATAACGACTTCATACTCTCGCCTCTTTGCCAACCCTGTCCTCCTGAACAATCAGCCTTTGCCGTCCTTTAACTAAAGGACAGCATCAATGCTCCGCTTGAGTTCCGCTTTTGGCCTGAAGCCAACGATGTTCGAAATCGGTGCCCCATCCCGGAATAGAAGCAGCGTTGGGATGCTCATTATACCGTACTGGCCGGCTGTTTTCAGGTTTTCATCAACATTCAGCCTAGCTACGGTGACTTTGCCCTCATACTCACCGGCCAGCTCCTCAACAATAGGCTCCACCATACGGCAGGGCCCACACCATTCTGCCCAGAAATCGACCAGCACCGGCGTTTTCGACTGCAATACCATCTGGTCGAAGTTACCGTCAGTCACTGTCACTGTCTTGCTCATGAATTTCCTCCTTGATTACTTCGGCTATGTTTTCTGCCGCCATATGTCTGGCAATACCGATGGCGTTCTTGATGGTCTTGGCCTGACTGCGCCCGTGAGCGATGATGATATTTCCATTCACGCCCAACAGGCACGCGCCCCCGTATTCCCGATAGTCTATCCGGTTGACCCAGGAACCGAGCCCGATGTCGCGGAGCAGGTCACGCCCTCTGAAATGGTAGGCATTGGAAATGACCTGTCCGAGCTGCCGCGCCGACCCCAGAAACGTTTCACTCATACCCTCGATGGTCTTGAGCACGATATTGCCGGTAAAACCATCGGTAACGACCACATCAGCCACCACCTTTAAGATATCATGGCCTTCAATATTGCCGATAAAATTCAGATATTTTGCCTTTTTCAGGAGTTTGTAACTTTCCTGAACCAGCTGGCTTCCCTTCGTCTCTTCCGTACCATTGCTGAGCAGACCGACCCGCGGCTCGCTGATGCCGAGCACATGCTGGCTGAAGATAACACCCATCTCAGCAAACTGAACCAGATGGCTGGGGCGGCACTCAACATTGGCCCCGGCATCAATGAGCAGGGCTGGAGTTGAGGGAGTGATGTCCATGATACAGGCGATGGCGGGGCGCTCAATGCCCTTGACCTTCCCCAGTCCAAACAGCGCGGCGCCAAAAACCGCCCCGGTATTGCCTGCGGAGACAAAGGCATCCGCTTTCCCTTCCTTCACCAGATTGACGCCAACAACAATCGATGAGTTCGGCTTGCCGCGTATTGCCTTTATTGGAGACTCGTTAGGCCCAATGACCTGGCTAGCCTCAACAGTTCTGATGACCTTTTTTTTCAGGTGGCGGCCTGCCAGCACATGCAGTACTTTTTTCTTCCCCACCAGCACCACCTTCACGCCGTACTCGTCGGCGGCCTTTACCGCCCCTTTCACGATTTCATGGGGCGCGTAGTCCCCGCCCGCAGCATCAACAGCAATAATCATTTATACCCTCAAAAAGGCTGCTTCCTTATGCCGACTTTATATTTCGGGCAAACTCCTCTTTAACCCTGTCCAGCATTGCCGGCTCCGCCATCAAGTCCACCACAGTCATCGCCAGCGCCTTGGCGGCATCAAGCAGGCCATGCGTGCCCGCTGCCGAGGCCGCCGTTCTGGCAAATTGAGGCGAATGAGTAACCGCCCGTGCTGAGGCTATGGCAATTAACGGGTGAATGCTGGGCACCACCTGGCTGACGTTACCGATATCGCTGCTGCCAATGCCTATTCTGGGGTCGACCAGATGTACCCGCCGGCCCAGTGACTGCAGGTTTTTCCGGAACATACGGGCCAGTGTGAAGTTATTGCGCAGGGGAGCGTAGCGTGTTTCTCCCCAACTGTATTTCAGTCGGGCTCCGGTGGTCATGGCGGCGCCAATAAAGCAGTTCAACACCCTCCCTTTCAGTTCATCCAGGTAGCTGTCCTCCGCCGCCCGGACGATAAAACGTGCCGCGGTGTGCGCCGGCACGATATTGGGCGCTTCGCCGCCATCGGTGATAATGCCGTGGATGCGAGCGCTGTCCCTGATATGCTGCCGCAGTGAATTTACCCCGGCAAAGGACATGAGCAGTGCTTCTAGAGCATTAATGCCCGCTTCCGGCCTAGCGGCGGCATGGGCCGGCTTACCGAAGAATTCCACGTCCAGCGTCTCAAGAGCGAGAAATTTGGTGGTCGCCGTGTTCAGTCCCGCCGGGTGCACCATCATCACCGCGTCCACGCCCTTGAAAGCGCCCTTCTTTATCATATAAATCTTGCCCCCGTACATCTCCTCAGCCGGCGTGCCCATTACCTGCACCGTGCCCCCAAGCTCGTCCACCGCCAGCCTGGCGGCTACTCCGGCACCAACGGCACTGGTGGCGATGATATTGTGGCCGCAGGCATGACCGAGCTTTGGCAATGCGTCATATTCCGCCAGAAGGGCGATTACCGGTTTCCCCTTCCCGTAACCGGCCCGGAAGGCGGTGGCCAGCCCGCAAATACCTTTTTCAACAGTGAAACTTTTTTCCCGCAGGTAATCGGTGAGCCAAGAAGCCGCCTTTTCCTCCTGGAAAGCAATCTCAGGATGGCTGTGGATTCTCAAACTCAGGTCTTTGAGCTCGTCACTATGCCTGTCTATCTCACCGACAACTATGGACTTTAATTTGCTGGCATCCAATACCATCACTCCATCAAAGATAAAAATGGAACAGCTACAATCCCTATTATAGCCCAATGTCAGACGATATTTCTAGGATTTAAAGAGCGCCACGATATGAATTATATAACTATCCCGTGTTACAATAACTAACACCAGAATGGCTATTGAGAAGTTGAAAATCTGGGTACAGGTGCAGCCCAACGCCCGGGGCAACGAAGTACTGGGAGAAAAGGCCGGGGTATGGCATTTTAAAATTGCCGCCCCGCCAGTCAGGGGCAGAGCCAACCAGGAACTGACAAGGTTTCTCAGCGATGTCCTTCAGATAGCCAGGAGCCGCCTTGAAATCGAAAAAGGGCTGACCAGCAAGCGAAAGCTGATAGTTATCACTGGTCTGTCCCCGGAACAGGTTAAGAAGCAATTTAATGACATGGTCAGGCCCCAGGGCTGAACTGAAGTAACTCCCCTTTCCCCCGTCAGCAGATGGACGTGCCCCCATCGGCGAATATTGCCTGTCCGGTAACAAAATCAGACTCATCCGAGGCCAGAAACAAGACGGCACTGATACAATCTGACGGGTCACCCGGCCTCCCTTTGGGTATGGACTTGACTATCTCCGCCAAATCTTCGGGGTGTTCTTCAAAATGCTTCCGGTTGAACTCGGTGATAATGGTACCGGGAGCAACGGCGTTGACGGTGACGTTGTATTTCCCCCACTCATACGCCAGTGCCCGGGTCAGGTTGGAAACCCCTCCCTTCGATGCAGCATAAACGGAACGGTTGGGCGCCATTTTCTGGGAACGCAGGGAGGAAATATTGACGATTCTCCCCCTTCGCCTCTTTATCATCTCCCGGCCGACAAACTGGCAGCAGAAGAAAAGACCTTTCAAATTGATATTCATGACCTGGTCCCAGTCCTCTTCCGTGATATCCTCGGCCGGCTTTCTCACCATGGCGCCGGCGCTGTTGACCAGGATATCTATCTGCCCGAAATCACTCATCACTCTGGCTATGAGCGATTCTACCGAAGACTTATCCGTGATGTCAGCCGGAATGGCAACCGCCTTGAAGCCGTCCTCGCTTATGGACTTAGCGGCACTCTGCCCTTTCTCAATTTTGCGGTTGGCAATGACAACAGTAGCCCCGGCTTCAGCGAGGCCCCTGGCTATGGCAAAGCCAATCCCCTGACTGCCGCCGACGACGATAGCGATTTTCCCCGACAGGTCAATTGTTTTCATGCCTGAACCCTCCTAAATAAACTGGTTTATGGCAATTGATATTATGGACTGTCCTCCAGAATTATACAACCTACCAGACAAGAGCTACGGGCAATATAGCTTGCGGGGCAGGTCGCTGGACACAAACATCTGGTTATGATAACTTAAGAAAGCACTTAAGGAAAGAAGCCAACAATGGGCAAATTGCTCTGGCAACCTTCTCAGGAACGAATAGACCAAGCCAACATAACCAGATTTATCAACTTTGTTAACCTCAGGCATGGCCGTAAAATAGACGCCTATGACAGGCTATACGACTGGTCAATCGAAAATATAGCCGATTTCTGGGCCGCAGTCTGGGAATTTACGCAGGTCAAGGCTTCCTCCCCGTATAACGAGGTCGTGGATGACCTGAACATGTTCCCGGGGGCGAAGTGGTTTACTGGTGCCAGATTGAATTTCGCCGAGAACTTATTAAGATACCGGGATAGCCATATTGCTTTTATTTTCCGGGGAGAGACGCAGAAAGCAGCCAGAATGACCTATGCCGAGCTTTATGATTCGGTAGCCAGGCTGTCGGCCTCGCTCCGAGAGATAGGAGTTGGCCCCGGAGACAGGGTGGCCGCCTACATGCCCAATTTAATCGAGACCGCCGTCGCCATGCTTGCCACCACCAGCATCGGTGCCATATGGTCCTCGTGTGCCACTGACCTGGGGGCACAGGCTGCCCTAGAACGCCTCGGCCAGATTGAGCCCAAAGTCCTGTTTAGCGTCGATGGCTACTTCTATAAAGGAAAGGCGTTTGACTCTTTGGCCAATGTCAGCGAAATCGCCAGCGGGCTTCCTTCTTTAGAGAAAGTCATCGTGGTCCCCTACCGGGGAGGCGATGCTGATATCAGTCATATTCCCAATTCAGTTTACTACCAGGACTTCACCGCCCAGAAGTACCGGGGTGACATCCGCTTTGAACAGCTTCCCTTCGACCACCCCGCGTTCATCATGTATTCTTCCGGGACCACCGGCAAGCCTAAGTGCCTCGTTCAGGGAGGCGGCGGGGTTTTGCTGAATCACCTCAAAGAGCTGGTACTGCATACTGATTTAAGGCGAGAAGACATCATCTTCTATATCACCACGTGCAGCTGGATGATGTGGAACTGGGTGCTCAGTTCGCTGGCCGTCGGGGCGACTGTGGTCTTATATGACGGCAACCCCGCTTATCCCGATTCAGGTGCCATGTGGAAGCTGGTACAGGATGAAAAGGTAACCATCTTCGGCACCAGCGCCAGCTACATTAATTTCATCAAAAGCCAGGGGCTAAGACCGGGCAGAGATTTTGACCTTTTGTCTTTACGGGAAATCTCGCAGACTGGCTCAGCGCTATCGCCGGAAGGGTTTGAATACGTATATGACGCTATCAAGCAAGACCTTCATTTCAATTCCATTTCCGGCGGCACGGACATCAACGGCTGTTTCGCCCAGGGGAGCCCCACCCTTCCGGTATATGCCGGTGAATTGCAAAGGGCCGCCCTGGGAATGAAAACCAGGTGTTACGATGAAAGGGGCAAACCGGTACTTGATGAAATGGGAGAACTGGTGTGTGAAGCCCCGTCGCCATCCATGCCGCTCTACTTCTGGAATGACCCGAAGCAGGAAAAGTACCGGGAGACCTACTTTAGCGTTTATCCCGGGGTGTGGCGCCACGGGGACTACGTAATGATTAACAGTGAGACTGGAGGCATAACCTTTTTCGGGCGCTCTGATGCCGTTTTAAAACCATCGGGAGTGCGCATTGGTACCGCGGAAATATATAACGAGGTGGAAAAATTAAATGAAATCGCGGACAGCCTCGCTATCGGGCAGGAATGGCAAGGCGACCAGCGCGTCATACTTTTTGTGAAACTGGCGGAAGGCTACCAGCTGACCGAGGAGCTAAAAGACAAGATAAAAAAGACGCTCCGGGCAAATGCTTCGCCAAGGCATGTTCCCGCCCTAATAATGGCCGTGCCGGATATCCCTTACACGCTCAACATGAAAAAGGTGGAAATGGCGGTAACCAACCTGATAAACCGCCGACCGGTCTTGAACCGGGATGCCCTGATAAACCCCGAATCACTGGATTACTATGAAAGCATCCGGAATAAGCTCTAGTGGAGCGGGTGATGGGATGCGAACCCACGACTCTTTGCTTGGGAAGCAAATACTCTGCCGCTGAGTTACACCCGCCTAATCCGTTATTTTAAGGCAAAAGCCCGTTACTGTAAAGTTAGACAGGAGTCAGTTACTTTCCCCGCAGTGGGCAATTTACTATAATAGTGGCAAAAGGTAAAGGGGCAGCCGTAACCGCCAAAGGAGGATAATGCCGTGAAGATTAACAAAGTTGAAGCCATGATCCTGACCTGCCAGCTGGACAAGCCCATTATGGACGCTACCTATACCCTGCCCCACCGCAGCGCCGTGCTGGTAAAAATCGAAACCGATGAAGGGGTCCCTGGAATCGGTGAAGCCGCTTACTTCGGCGGGCCGCCGATGATAACCAAAACGATTATCGAAAAGGAACTGGCTGATTACATCATCGGGGAGGACCCGCTGAACATCGAGCGACTCTGGGAGAAAATGTACCAGCGGTCGATAAAGCACGGGCGCAAGGGGGCCATCATTGCCAGCATGAGCGGCATTGACGTTGCCCTCTGGGACATCAAAGCCCGGGTAGCCGGGATGCCGTTGTACCGACTTCTTGGCGGCTGCCACGAAAAAATTCGAGCCTACGCCAGCGCCGGTTTTTATGCCGAAGGTAAAGGACTCAGGGAACTGGCCGAGGAAATGGCCTCATATGTGAAAGAAGGCTTCACCGCCGTCAAGATGAAAATCGGGCGTCTCAGCCAGGCGGAAGATGTAGCCAGGGTAGCCGCGGTAAGAAAAGCAATTGGCCCGAATATTGACCTGCTCGTTGATGGGAATAACGCCTACTCCGCTTACGAAGCGATAAAGATAGCGAGAAAGATGGAAGAATATGACATTTTCTGGTTTGAGGAGCCGGTACCGGCAGAGGACATTGAGGGGAGCGCCAGGGTAGCCGCGGCCATTGATACGCCGCTGGCCGCCGGTGAAAACGAGTTCACCCGCTACGGCTTCCGCGACCTCATTATCAACCAGGCGCTTGACATCGCCCAGCCTGACACCACCTGGTGCGGCGGCATCACCGAGGCCAGAAAAATCGCCGCCATGGCCAGCGCCTGGAACATCACCTGCGTGCCGCACTCCTTTTCCTCGGCCATCGCGCTGGTGTCCAACCTGCATTTCAGCGCCTCGATACCGAACAGCCTGTTCCAGGAGTTCGACCGCAACCACAACCCGCTGCGCGAAGAACTGCTGACCGAACCGGTCAAAATCAATAAAGACGGCTACATTGACCTCCGGGACAGGCCGGGGCTGGGCATTGAACTGAACGAATCAGTGGTGCAGAAATACCGCGTGGACGGAAAAAGCTAACTCCATTCGCCGGTGCTGGCCTGCGGCCATACCCGCGCCATTTCACCGGCCAGGAGCTGATGTTCCGGTTTCTTCAGACCGGGGTCTACCTGGAAAAGCTCCTCTGCCTGACTTCGCGCCAGTTCCAGAATCTTGACATCGGAGAGTTTGGCCATGCGCAGGTCGGGAATACCGCTCTGGCGTGTGCCGAAGAACTCGCCCGGACCGCGCATTTTTAAATCCTCTTCCGCCAAGACAAACCCATCCTGGACGTTCTCAATGATGTCCAGTCGTTCCCGCCCCACCTCCGACGGGTTCTCGGCAAGCAGCATGCAGTAGCTCTGTGCCTCCCCCCGCCCGACGCGACCGCGGAACTGGTGCAGCTGGGAAAGGCCAAAGCGGTCGGCGCTCTCGATGAGCATCACCGTGGCGTTGGGAATGTCAATGCCAACCTCCACCACCGGCGTCGAGACCAAGATATCAAGCTCCCGGTCACGGAAGCGCTGCATCACTTTATCTTTCTCCTCACCGGAAAGCCGACCGTGCAGCAGGCCGAGCCGCAGGTCGGGAAAGACCTCCTGCGAAAGTCTTTCGTACTCCACCACTGCCGCCTGCGCCGCCACTGCCTCCGATTCCTCGATGAGCGGACAGATAATGAATGCCTGATTTCCAGTGGTCACCTGTTTGCGGATGAAGTTGTAGGCGCTTTCCCGCTGCGCTGGCCTGAGCCATTTTGTCTTTACCACCTGCCTTCCCGGGGGAAGCTCATCGATAACGGAAAGGTCGAGGTCTCCATACAGGGTGAGCGCCAGGGTACGGGGGATGGGGGTAGCCGTCATGACCAGCGTGTGGGGCCGGAACCCTTTCTGCCGCAGCGCCGAGCGCTGAGCCACGCCGAAGCGGTGCTGTTCATCGACCACCGCCAGCCCCATCTGACGGAACTCAACACCTTTCTGGATGAGGGCGTGCGTGCCGATGACAATATCGATATCTCCATCCGCAATGTGCTGCTGGAGTTCCTGCTTCTGAGACGGCGTGATGTCACCGATGAGCAGCGCCACCGTGATGGGACGGGACAGCAACCCGGAAAATCGGTGCAGATAGGGCGCTGCCTCCTCCTGGCTCCCCGCCCGGGAAAGAAGGTGACAGAGGGTGGCGAAATGCTGTTCAGCGAGAATTTCAGTGGGGGCCATGAAACCTCCCTGATAGCCGTTGGCCACCGCCGTCAGGAGAGCCACGGTGGCCACCACCGTTTTCCCGCTGCCCACCTCCCCCTGCAGCAAACGAGACATCGGCTTAGGCTTCTGCATATCAGCCAGCATTTCTGCCAGCACCCGCTGCTGCGCCGCCGTAAGCTTGAAGGGCAATGATTGTATAAAGCCATTGACCAGTCCCTTATCCACGGTGAAAGCGCTGTCCGGCTGGGTCTCCTGCCAGTCATGCTTGCGACTCATCACGCCAAGCTGCAGCAGAAAAAGCTCATCAAACGCCAGGCGCACCCTCGCCCGGTCCTTCACCGTCTCATCCTCGGGATAGTGCGCCTGACTGATGGCCTGCGGCAGTTCCATAAGGTCACAGCGCTCCCGCAACGCCGGTGGCAGGAAGTCCGTCACCTGCCACGCCCACTGGTCAACCACCTCTTTCATCAGCTTCCTTACCTGCCGGGGGTACAGGCCCTGCGTCAGAGAATAAACGGGCACGAGCCGTCCGGTATGTACCAGGTCTCTGTCCTCGACGAACTCCCATTCCGGAGACTCAAAGACATGGCGCCCCTTGAACAAACTGACCCGACCACTGAGGACGATGCGGGCATTGGTGGGCAGTCTCCTGGCCAGATAGGGCTGATTGAACCACACCACCCGCACATTCCCCGTTTCATCGCCAACAATCGCCTCCGTTCCCTGCCGGTAGCCCAGGCGGGTGACCTGCGCCTGCCACACGTTGGCCATTATGGTCTGCTCATCGCCTTCGGTGAGCTGTGAGACATACTTAATCTGGCTGTAGTCAAGATGGCGGTGGGGGAAAAAGTAGAGAAGGTCACGGACGGTCTTCACTCCCAGCTTGCCAAACTTGGCCGCCAGGCTGGTGCTTATCCCTCTGACCGTGGTTATCGGTGAACCCAGGCCGGGCCCGCTGACCGGCGCGACTGGTTTGACGGCCTTTGTCTTTCTGGCTCTGGATGCCGCCGGGGCCTTTGTTTTCGGTTTAGCGGCCACCGGGGCACTTCCCGACATTTCGGCCATCAGGCTGATAACGCTGTCCACCCACTCGCGGCGCTGCGGTATGGATAAAGAGGCGTAATCCACCTTCGCCACCAGCTGCTGAAAGCGGGTCAGGAGGCGGCGGTCCGGGATGGCTTCCGTGACCTGGCCCGCCCATTTCTGAAGAAACCGGTCCAGACCACCAAAGACCGCCGTATTGTCGTACTGTTTCTTCCGCTCCAGCTCCAGAATCTTTTGCAGAGGGTCAAAAGTGGCCGCCACCTTACTCCTCCCCTGTTCCGTCCTCCGGTGTCATTTATCTCCCAGCAACGATACCAGAAGTAGGCCGGGGCCGGTATGGGCACCGATAACGGGGGTCGTTTTGGTCCGATAAATGCGCTCCTTGGGGAACAAGCTGCCCAGCCTGTCGGTCAACAAATCGGCATCCTCAGGACAAGCGGCTTCTTCCACGGCCATCGCCTCAATGCTCCGGTAGCCCGCGGCAAACTGGTACAGATGCTCGATGGCCTTGGCCCGGGAACGTGTCCTCCCCACCGGCTCCACCACACCACCTCTCAGTGTGATAATGGGATTTATCCTGAGCGCTGCCCCCAGCAGCGCCTGCGCAGCCCCGATGCGCCCGCCTCTCCTCAGGTACTCCAGCGTGTTAAAAGCCGCCCGCATCTCAACACGAGGCATATTGGCCCGCACAATCTCGATGATTTCTTCCAGTTTAGCCCCGGCCAGTGCTGCTCTGGCGGCAGCGATAACCAGAAATCCCTGTGACATAACCGCACATTCAGAATCAATCACCTCAACGCGACATTGCCGTTTCATCAGACCAATGCTCTGCAAAGCCACCTCGCATGTGGCGCTGAGTTTGGCAGAGAGCATCACGGCCAGAATTTCGTCCGTTTCTTCGGCCAGTTTATCATAGGCAGCGGCAAAGGTCCCCGGCGACGGCACTGATGTTACCGGCAGTATCTTGCTGTGCGTAAGCTCCTGATAGAACTGCTCGGCGGTCAGGTCAATACCATCACGATATACCTTCTCCCCGAAGCGAACATTGATTGGAATAACGGTAATCCCCAGTTCCCCGACTATTTGAGGTGGCAGGTCAGCGACGCTATCGGTCACAACCTTGACCGACATTATGCCTATTCTGCCTCCAGAACAGTTAACGCCAGGGCATAGGGACCGGCATATGTCCCCAGTACCGGGCTGACTACTGACCGATAGATGCGCTCCTTGGGGAAAATCTTGCTGAGGCGCTCAACTAACTCGTCTGCCTCATCAGGTGTGGTAGCATGCTCCACTGCCAGAGCCTCAATCTTGGCAAAGCCAGGCACAAAATTATACAGATAATCCAGACCCGCCGCAGGAGACCTCACCCGGGTCAAGGGGGCCATCTCACCATCCTTGATAGTAAGTATCGGCTTGATTGATAACATGGCGCCCAGCAGCCCCTGGGCCTTACCGATACGCCCCCCCCTGGCCAGATATTTTAGAGTGTCAAAATACACCACCAGATTTGAGCGGGGCATGGCTTTGCGCACCAAATCAGCCAGCTCATCAAGGTTTGCCCCGGTCTTGGCCGCTTCAGCGGCTTTGATAACTATCAACCCCAGACTCATGGCCACTTTTCTTGAGTCAATGACTTCAATCCGGCACTTCCCCTCCATCATATTCTTGGCCTGCATTGCTGACTGATAGGTGCCGCTGAGCACGCCAGATACAGTAACAACCAGAATTTCATCAGTTTTCCTGGCCAGTTTTTTATAGACATTGAGGAAATCACCCGGCGAAGGCTGTGTTGTCGTCGGGAGGTTGGGCCCGTTAACCAGCCTGCGGTAGAACTCATCGGTGGACATCTCCACCCTATCGCGGTAGACTTCCTCGCCAAAACGCACATACAGTGGTACCACGGTGACTCCCAGTTCCTCAGCGAACTCGGGAGTGATATCGGAGAGGCTGTCGGTAACAATTTCAACTGCCATATCTCGTCCTGCGCTGTTTATTCTATGGATACAATGTAGTTGTAGTGCGGTTGATCACCCCGCACCACCTCTATCTGCAACTGCGGATACTGGCGGCGAATATTGCTCGCCACCTGCTCCGCCTCAGCTGACTTGGTATCAGCACCGTAGTAAATGGTGATTACCTCAACCTTGCCCAGTTCCAGCTTGGACAGCATTTTGTTGAGCACCTCAAGACAGTCCTCCCCCGCTGTCACAAGGCTACCATCCAGGAAGCCAATCGGCTGTTTCTTTTTGACCTTCAGGTCGACTATCTTGGCCGAGCGCACGGCACGGCAGATTTCAATTGTTTTTACCGCCGCTATAGCCCTGGTCATTATCTGGATATTTGATTCCAGATCTGCTTCGTAGTCAAAAGCCAGCAGGGCGGCCACCCCCTGTGGGATGGTCGTGGTCGGCACCACCTCAATCTTCTTTTCCGTGAGAGACTGTACCTGATTGGCGGTGGCCACGATATTCTTATTATTGGGCAGGATTATTACCTTGTCCGAGGCGGCCTGCTCAACCGCCTGCAACAGGTCTTTGGTGCTGGGGTTCATCGTCTGCCCACCGGGCACGATAACCGTTACCCCGAGGCTGGTGAAAACGTCGGACAGTCCTTCCCCGGAGACAACCGCCACAATTGCGGTATCCATCGCCAGGCCCTTGTCCTTCTGCATTTCCAGAAAATCCTGGTGCTGCTCGTCCATGTTCCGGATGGAAACCTGATGTATGGTACCGAGGCCGGTGGCATACTCGATAACGCTACCGGGCTCAAGGGTGTGAATGTGAATCCTGGCTGCAGAATCATCTCCGACCACGATGAGCGACTCGCCTTTCTTCTCCAGCTTTTTCCGTATCCTGTCCGTTTCCAGCTTTTCACCCTTGAGCAGAAACTCAGTGCAGTAACCGTAGGGTATCTCATCCGCGGCTATCATCTGCGGCAACTTGGTGGCATGCATATCGGTGACAATTATCTGCGGCTTGCGGAAACGCATCTGCTCCATCTCACCTCTGAGGTAGCGCAGGGCGCCATCAAGAATGGTCTGCAGTCCCTGCCCACCGGCATCAACCACGCCGGCTTCACGCAGCACCTGGAGGAGGTTCGGTGTATTGGCCACCGATTCACTGGCGGCGCTGACCGCCGTTTCCATAGTGGCAATCAGGTCTTTACCATTACTGGCCACCTCCACCTCTACCGCGGCGGCAACATCCTTGATAACGGTCAGCATCGTTCCTTCCACGGGATTGCTCATTCCCCGGTACGCCATTGCCGACGATTCCTGCAAGGCGCTGGCCAGGTCAGCAGCGGTAAAAGTCTCCTTATCCGCCAGCTTCTGGGCCAGCCCGCGTAGAATCTGGGAGAGTATAACGCCGCTGTTGCCCCGCGCTCCCATCAGCGCCCCGTGCGCCATAGCGTGGGCCACCGCCGAAGCACTGCGGTCAGGAGCCCGATAGGCCTCCTCAATGGTGGAGCGCATGGTAAGCAGCATATTGGTCCCGGTGTCACCATCAGGCACCGGGAATACATTCAGAGCATCTATATCAGCCGAACTTTTCTCTAACCAGCCAGTGGCCGCACCGAACATTTCCCGTAATTCCTGACCACCAATGGCATTTATTGGCTTCATCTTATACCATCCTTGTCAAGCTCAACTCGACTGTGCTACTATGTAGTAGGTTTTATATTACATCAAGTTTGCCAAACAGTCAAAGGAGCGACTATATTGAAGTGCGATTTATGCGGTAAGTCTCCCCAGTTCGGTCATAATGTGAGTCATTCCAAACGGCATACCAACCGCCGCTGGGTACCGAATATACACCCGGCCACGGTGATGATAAACGGTCAACTCAAACGCCTCAACCTGTGTACCAGATGCCTGCGCACCCAGCATAAAGCGGTGAAAATGGCCTAGCTTCTATTACCCCCTGATTTGCCCACCCTGTTAAAAGAGCGGGATATTTTCAATTCCCCGGCCCAAGGGCTTTTTTGGCAGCGGCCAGTGCCTGTGCCACGCGCCTCGGCGCGGTGCCGCCAAGCACATCCCTCGCCGCCAGGGACGACTCCACCGTAATCGAATAAACGTCCTCGCCGAATAACGGGGAGAAGTTACTGTATTCAGCAAAGCTGAGTTCCGGCAAAGATTTCCCCTTCTTCACCGCATAACTGACCAGCTTGCCCACTATCTCATGGGCATGGCGGAAGGCTTCCCCTTTCTTGACCAGGTAGTCCGCCAGATCGGTGGCCAGAATGTAGCCCCGCCCGGCCGCCTCTGCCGCCCTTTCCTTATTCACTTTCAAGGTGGCTATCATGCTGGCGCATATATCGAGCGATGCCAGCAGCGTGTCCACGGTATCAAAAAGCCCCTCTTTATCTTCCTGAAGGTCCCGGTTATAGGCGAGGGGCAGCGCTTTCATCGTGGTCAGAAAAGCCACCAGATGACCATACACGCGCCCGGTTTTGCCGCGGAGAAGCTCGGCCACATCCGGGTTTTTCTTCTGGGGCATAATGCTGCTGCCGGTGGCGTACGCCTCATCAAGCTCGATAAAACCAAACTCGGCCGAAGACCAGATAACGATTTCCCCCGCCAGCCTTGACAGGTGCATCATGCAGATACTGGCGGCAGCTTCATACTCGAGGACGAAATCTCTATCCGAGACAGCATCGAGGCTGTTCTGGCTTATCTGACTGAAGCCAAGCTCACGTGCCAGGAGCTCGCGGTCCACACTGTAAGCAACGCCGGCCAGCGCCCCGCTGCCCAGGGGCATAACATCGGCCCGTTTCCGGCAACCGTTAAAGCGGTCAACATCCCGCTGCAGCATTTCAAAATAGGCCAGAAGGTGATGTGCCAGCAACACAGGCTGTGCCGGCTGCAGATGGGTATATCCTGGCATCACCACATCCATGCTGGTTTCGGCCAGGTTTACCAGAGCGCGCTGCAGTCCCCGAATATTATCTATAGTGCCAGCAATGGCTTCCCGGATATAAAGGCGTAAGTCCAGGGCTATCTGGTCGTTCCGCGAGCGGGCGGTGTGGAGCCTGCCACCGACTTCGCCCACTTTCTCCATCAGGCGGGCCTCGATGGCCATGTGGATGTCTTCCAGCTCGGCCTTAAATTCAAATTTGCCCTGCTCTATCTCCTGCCGGATGGACTCAAGGCCCTGAACGATGAGCACGGAGTCAGGTCTGGAGATGATTCCCTGCCGGGCCAGCATCCGGGCATGGGCAATGCTGCCGACAATATCGTAGCGGTATAACCTCCCGTCAAAGGGCAGAGATGACGTATAGTCGGCGACCTTTTTGTCCGCCGCCTTCTGAAAGCGTCCCCTGATGTGGCTCATATCAGCTCTTCCCCAATTGGCCCGTGCCCTGTACCTGAGCCTGGGTTTTCACCGGCAGCCCCCAGATGTGGATGAAGCCGGCCGCGGCACTCTGGTCGAAGACATCCCCTTTATCGTATGTAGCCAGACCATAGCTGTACAGTGAATGAGGTGATTTTCGCCCCACCACGCTACAACTCCCCTTGAACAGTTTGAGCCTTACTGTACCAGTAACATGGCGCTGTGATGACTCAATATAGGCCGCCAGATCCTCATGCAGCGAGGTAAACCACAGACCATTGTAGATAAGGTCAGCATATTCCATGGCTACTTTCTGCTTGAAGCGCAACTGTTCTTTGGCCAACGTCAGCGCCTGCAATGCCTGATGCGCCTGGAGAAGCACCATGGCCGCCGGCACCTCGTATATCTCTCTCGATTTGATGCCCACCAGACGGTTTTCCACATGGTCAATGCGGCCCACACCATGGCTTCCGGCCATTTCGTTCAGGGTCTGAATGAGCGTGATGCCGTCCATCTTCTTGCCGTCAAGAGAAACCGGGGCGCCCTGCTCGAAGCCAATCTCCACGTATCCCGGTTTATCCGGTGCCTCTCCGGGTGATTTCGTCCAAGTAAAAGCGTCCTCAGGCGGCTCCGTCCACGGGTCTTCCAAAACCCCACACTCGATACTCCGCCCCCAGAGGTTCTCATCAGTGGAATAGGGGCTGGAAACGGTGACCGGCACCGGTATGCCATGCTCTTCGGCGTATTTAATGGTCTCCTCCCGCGTCATGCCCCATTCCCGGGCGGGAGCGATAACTTTTAAATCGGGGGCGAGCGCATTCACGCTCACCTCGATTCTCACCTGGTCGTTGCCCTTGCCCGTGCAGCCATGAGCCACCGCCACCGCTTCCTCATCACGCGCCACATCCGCCAGCAGCTTGCCGATGAGTGGCCGGGAGAGGGCCGTTGCCAGCGGGTACTGCCCTTCATAGAGTGCGTCCGCCTTCAGCGCCGGAAGAATAAAATGCTTGACAAAAAGCTCTTGGGCATCAATGACCACCGCCTTTATGGCACCAACTTTGAGCGCTTTCTCTTTAATGACGGTTAAGTCACGCTCGTTGCCCACGTCAGCCGTCAGGGCAACCACCTCTAGGTTATAGTTCTCCTTGAGCCACCTGATAGCCACCGAGGTATCAAGGCCCCCACTGTAGGCCAGCACCACTTTTCCCGACACCGCAAAACCTCCCCCTAGTTACTTGCTATTTACTATCTACGCTGAAATTCTCTTCCAGGAAATCGGCTATTTTCAAGTTAACCCCGGGATATTGCCAGTTATAGTCATGCCCGGGCGCCCGTATAAAATAGAAAACGCGACCGGCCTCCTCGTCCTCCGTTAAGGACACGCCAAAGAGCGCTTTCAAGCTGGTAATGAGCATGGCTGGTATATCACCATGGCTGAAGGCATCAGGAACCTGGCCATTCGTATCCAGTACGAGCGTCCTTTCCTGAGTCATCTGTCTGTGCCAGAACGGGGGCCCGGTCTGAATGCTGTATACCCTGGGGTTGTCCCGTAACATAGCCATTACCGTATCTGAAATAACAGTGCCAATACTCTCCCCGGCCACGATGACTTTCAATTCGGGAACATTCCTGGTGAGGAATTCCACCCTTCTGGCTAGGGTTTCGGCTTTGGAAGGATAAACGGAGAACAGTTCTACCAGTTCCTTATCTATACCTCTTAAACTTCTGGCCGTACGCTGGTAGTCAAGCACCAGCGAGGAATATCCCAGCTTATCCAGCTCCATCTCAATGCCTTGGCAGATTTCAGACCACCCCGGTGAATTATCCAGTATTTTGGTCCCCCAGCCCCCCGGATTGAAGATAACGACGAAGTCCTGGTCTTTCGCCTCGACGTAGGCGGTCAGTAACTGGTTGACGAATTCATCATACTTATCCTGGTAATCGCCATACAGCTCCGTCGCCAGAGCCGCGGCGTCTTCCTTAACCGACTCCGGAATCTCCGATAAGTCAGCCATCGCTACCGACTTTGCTTCGTCACCAGCCAGACCGGTAATGCCAATATCAATATAGGAAAAAGCGAGGAAAAGCGCACCAAGCAGCACCACCGTAGCCAGAGCGATAATGATGCCAAGCTTGCGGAAGTTTACCTTCATTGTTCTTACCATTATGGCATATTTTTTCTTTTTCGGGAATACCCCCTTATACCCCTGCCAGGACCTTATCCAGGATATGTACCGCCTCATCCACCTCACCGTGGCCAATAATCAGTGGCGGCATGAACCGCAGGGCATTGGGCTTCACCCGGTTGACCAGAAGACCGTTCTCCAGACAGGCCTGCAGCACATCGGCGGCAATCTCACCGTCAAACTCCACCGCCAGAAGCAAGCCTTTACCTCTAACCTCGGTGATAAAACTGTGTTTGCCCTTAAGCTCCTGCAGCCGGCCGGTGAAATACTGCCCCACCTTCCGGGCATTATCCGCCACATTGTTCTCAATGATATATTTCAAGGTCGCATAAGCAGCGGCGCAGGTCAGGGGATTTCCCCCGAAAGTTGAGCCGTGGTCGCCGGGAACAAACGCGTTGGCGCTGTCCTTGACCATTATCATCCCGATGGGTACTCCGCTGCCCATGCCTTTGGCCAGGGTCATAACATCAGGCTCAACGCCGTACTGCTCATAAGCAAAGAGGGTGCCCAGCCGGCCAACGCCGGTCTGAATCTCATCAAGGATTAAAAGAATGCCCTTCTCCTCGCACCATGCCTTCACTTTTTTCAGGTAATCATCAGCGGGCACGTTGACCCCGCCCTCGCCCTGCAATGGCTCCAGAATGACAGCACAGGTCTTATCGGTAGTGGCCGACTTTATGGCCGCAACGTTATTGTACTCCACGTTGACGAAACCGGCGGGGAGGGGTCGAAATGGCTCCTGGTGTTTGGCCTGTCCGGACGCGGCCACCATGCCCAGGGTGCGACCGTGAAATGACCCATTGGCGCTGATAACTTCATAGGCGCCGTTGCGATGGAGCTTGCCATAGCGTCGCGCCAGCTTGACCGCCCCTTCATTGGCCTCGGCACCGCTGTTGCTGATAAAGACCTTATCCAGGCAACTGTGCTGCACCAGTATCTCGGCCAGCTGCAGCTGCGGAATGGTATAGAACTGGTTTGAAACCTGAATGAGGGTGTGCGCCTGTTCCGCCAGCGCCTTGGCCACCACGGGATGACAGTGCCCGAGGCTGTTGACCGCCCAGCCGGCAACAAAGTCCAGATACTCGCGCCCATTATCATCCCATACCCTCGCCCCTTCGCCTTTGACCAGCGTCACCGGCACCCGGTTAACGACATGCATATAATATTTGCTTTCCAGTTCCTGCCACTTGCTCATTCTCACTCTCCTGAACGTTCTCCCAAAAACCTGAATTTCATTTTACTTTGTTAAGAGGGTTTTTATCTACCTCACCCCCTGCTTAGTCACTATATATCGTGGTGCCGCCGCCATGCCCTTCAAGTTGCTGCCGCAGGGCGTGCAGCTGCCGGCCGTCAATGATGCATGTCACCGCAGCCGTCGCCACCACCCGGACACAGCCCCGTATCTTGGGAATCATGCCTCCAGAAGCGACGCCTGACGCGACCAGCCCTTCCGCTTCTCTGGCGGACAGTCTGGACAGCAGGTTGCCTGACCGGTCACAAATACCGGGCACATCGGTCAGGAAGATGAGCTGCTCGGCGCCAATGGCGGCCGCTACCTCACCGGCGAATATATCACCGTTGATGTTGAGTATATGTGGCGCGCCTTCAGGCCGGTCAAAGGCATAAAGGCCCAGCGGAGAAATCACCGGCACATGGCCTGCCTGCAGCAGTGTCTCCAGCAGTCCCGTGTTTACCCTGACCACCTGGCCGACATAGCCCAGTTTTTCGTCTTCTATTCGGCACTGTGCCAGGCCACCATCGGCACCACTAATGCCTATGGCGCGACCGCCAAGCTGGTTGAGTGCAGCCACGATTTCCTTGTTGACCAGCCCGGCCATTACCGCCACCGCCACCGCCAGCGAATTTTTATCGGTTACCCGCTGGCCGCCGACAAACTGAGTGGACACGCCATGCATCTTCAGCCACTCGGTAATCAGCTTGCCGCCGCCGTGCACCACCACCAGTCGTTTGCCCTGCTGCTGCAGGTAGACGATATCCTCAATGGTGGTGTCGTTGCTCCCCAGCACCACCCCGCCAATCTTCACGACAATAATTGGATTGCGTTCCATGCCAGTATCCCCGGTACCTCAGGTTGTATAGTGGCTGTTGATTTCCGCGTAGTTCTCGGTCAAATCGCAGCCCCAGGCAACGGCGCCGCCATCTCCCAGGTTGAGATTTAATACAAAGGTTACCTCGGTCTGGTTTATATGTTTTACCGCTTCGGCGTGGTCAAACGGCTGCGGGTGGCCCGCTTTAAACAGGCAGATATCATCCAGGTATAGGTCTATTTTCGACTCTTCGACCTCTGCGCCACTCCTCCCCGCCGCCGCTAAAATTCTCCCCCAGTTGGGGTCGTTCCCGTATATGGCGGTCTTCACCAGCGGCGAGCTGACCACCGTCCGGGCTAGCTGCCGCGCCGCTGCCCTGTCCAGCGCACCCTGCACCGTTATCTCAAACAGCTTGGTCGCCCCTTCGCCATCGCGGGCTATCGCCTTTGCCAGATTAATGCAGAGCCCATCTAGGGCCTGCTGGAATACTGCCGCCTCCGCCGTGCCCGAAAAAATAACCCCGTTGCCGGCCATGCCGCTGGCCAGCAACAGCAGCGTGTCGTTGGTGCTGGTATCACCGTCAATGGAGACCATATTGAAGGAGACGTCCGCCGCCTCTTTGAGCGCCGATTGGAGAAAGCCGGGGTCGACCCTGGCATCCGTAGTCAGGAAGCAGAGAAACGTGGCCAGGTCGGGGTGAATCATACCTGACCCTTTAGCGGCACCACCGATAGTATAGCCGCCCTCTTTGACCCTTACCGCCGCCTCTTTGGGCACCGTATCCGTGGTCATGATGGCCCTGGCCAGCCCATGTCCCCCTTCGCGATTGAGTTTAATCTGCTTTATAGCGCTGCGCAGTCGCGCCATGGGCAGCATCTGCCCGATGACGCCGGTGCTCGCCACCAGAACCTGGTCAGGCGTGGTGCCGATTAACGCAGCCGCCAGCCCGGCCGTCTCTTCAGCATCGGCCAGTCCCTGTTCGCCGGTACAGGCGTTGGCACAGCCGCTGTTGATGACGACTCCGCTCGCCCTCCCCCGGGAAAGGCGCTGCCGGCACAGCACCACCGGTGCCGCTTTAATCCGGTTGCTGGTGAACAGCCCCGCCGCCACGCAGGGCGCTTCCGAAGCCAGTATCGCCAGGTCAAGCTTTTTCTCCTGTTTGATACCCGCCTCCGTGGCCCCGGCGGTGAAACCATTTGGTGAAGTAACCGTACCTGAAGAGATAAACTCGAATCCGGCGTTCATTACCCAAATATATCATAACGTGCCTGTCAAAGCAACGCAGGCTTATCAGAGCCAATTTGACATCCTCAAAATGGCAATGATAAACTTAAGCCGCTATGAAAATTGTAAGGTATAAAACCGGCAGCAAAACCGAGTACGGTATCCTGGATGGTGAGCAAATCCAGGTTATCGACGGTACACCCTTTCCTGAAATCAAAAAGCTCAATCAATTCCGCAAGCTCAGCGAGGTGAAGCTCCTGGCACCTTGCGAGCCGACCAAGGTGGTGGCCATTGGTCTCAACTACTACAGCCATTGCAAGGAGACCAACAATCCCGTCCCCACGGAGCCGATGATGTTCTACAAACCTTCCAGCTCGGTCATTGGCCCTGAGGACAAGATTCAAAACCCCGGCTGTGACCGCCTAGACTGGGAGACAGAGTTTGGCGTGGTCATAAAAACCCAGGCAAAGAAGGTGAGCGAAAAGGACGCTCTGAAATACGTCCTGGGCTACACTTGCTTCAACGACGTCACCGCCCGTGACTGGCAGGCCAAAGACTCACAGTGGTCGCGCGCCAAGGGTTCGGACACGTTCTCGCCCATCGGCCCCTGCATTGAGACCGAGCTCGACCCGGGCAACACGGAGATAGCCGGGTACCACAACGGCGAGCTCAAGCAGAAGGTGAACACAAGTGACCTTGTCTTTGGTGTCCCCGCCCTGATAAGCTATATCACGAAATTTATCACCCTCTACCCGGGTGACGTTATCGCCACCGGCACACCGGTCGGCATAGGCCCGATGAAGTCGGGCGATACCTTTGAGATAAAGATTGGAGGCATCGGCACGCTGCGCAACACCGTCGCCTGATTAAGATAAATAATATGGAAGCAAAGACCGTCTACTTCGAGCGGCCCGGAAAAGAGAATACGGACGAGGTGATGCGCATTGCCGGGCAGCGGGCCAGGGAACTCGGTATCAAAACGATGGTGGTGGCGTCAACGCGGGGTGATACCGCTGTCCAGGCAGTGTCCGCATTGAAAGGTTTCAAAGTCGTCGTGGTTTCCCACAGCCAGGGCTTCCGCGAGCCGAATGTTAACTCGTTCACCGAAGAGAATCGCCGGATAGTGGAGAGCGGGGGTGGCCTCATTTTCACCGGCACCCATCTTTTTGCCGGCATCAGCCGCGCCGTGCGCAACAAGTTCAACACCTATCTCATTGGCGACCTCACCGCCAGCACGCTCAGAGTCCTCGGCGAGGGCATGAAGGTGGTCTGCGAGATAGCCGTCATGGCGGCGGACGCCGGTCTGGTGCGCACCGACGAGGAGGTCATCGCCATTGGCGGCACTAGCCACGGCGCTGATACCGCGGTGGTGCTCACGCCGGTGAACTCCCAGAACTTCTTTGATTTGAGGGTTAAGGAGATACTCTGCAAACCGCGTTTGTAGAGCCTGACAGTAAAATACAAGGAGGTCAAAAGCATATGGGAGAAACTGGAGCACATTATGCCCTTGGCAAAGCTGGCAAACTGATTCCGGTACGGCTCAGGACACACACTGACATCACCAACGGCCTGAAAGCCGTCTGCGAGGAGAACGGCATCAAGTACGGGGCGGTAATCTTTGGCATCGGCAGCGTCCGGCAGCTATGCTACCAGGTGCTGGCGCCCAAGCCGGAGACCAAGCTCGGTGCCGGCTACACCGACCCCCAGACCCTCCCCGGCCCGATTGAAGTGGTGAGCATGCACGGCATCATCTTCCAGTCAGACGATGGCCAGACGCTGCTGCACCTGCACGGCACGTTTTCCGACAAGGAAGGGGCGGTCTTCGGCGGGCATATTGTAGCCGGGCAGAACCCGGTGCTGGCCACGCTGGACGCCTACATCGTGGAGAACGTTGGCGGCGAGACCATCCGCCAGATGGACGAGGACATCGGCATGGGCGTGGGCATCCCGCAGGGCCACTTCGCCAAAGCCAAATAATAGAAATTCATTAAATTTGCTGACCTCACCCCCTGTGTCCCCCTCTCGATGGACTAAACACCATGTCATATGCGCTGACAGTGTTTCCCTCCATCTCGAGGGGGATATTGGCTGATATATCGAAACTATAATCTTCCGAAGACTTCTGCGGATGAACCGTTA